>NZ_JBJGZF010000001.1:0-658782 GCF_054050375.1 Geodermatophilus sp. SYSU D00879 | reverse complement strand
GGCGCCGGACCCACCCGGGTCCGGCGCCGACGCCGGGAGGGCCGTTGTCCGCACCCATCGCCATCAAGCTCGACGCCGTCCAGGCGCTCGGCGAGGAGCTCGCCGCCCTGGCCGCCGAGCTGTCCTCCGACGCCGACCTGTGCGCCTCGACCGCGGTCTCGCTGGCCACGGCGGCGCCCGGTGAGGTGTCGGACCGGGCCGGGACGACCGGGCGGCTGTGGGCGGTGCTCGTCGCCGACCTCGTCGCCGGGGCCGACGCCGCGGCCACCGCCCTGCTCGACGCGGTGCGGTCCTACCGGCTGGCCGACGCCGCGGTCTCCGACCGGCTGCTGGCGGCGCGGGCGGCGCTGCCCGTGGGCGACCGGTGAGCGCCCCGGGCCTCACGGCCGTCGCCGCGTGGGACGTCGCCCTCCTCCACGGCGCCGTCTGGACGCTCGAGGCGGTGACCGAGCGGCTGCCGCGGTGGCGCGCCCGGACGGAGGCCGTCGCCCGCGCCCTGGAGGCCGCCGAGTGCTGGTCCGGCGACGCGGGGCGGGCCGCGGCGGGAGCGCTGGGGCAGGTGTCCGCGGTGGTCACGGCGGTGACCACCGCCCTGGGCGCGTCGCTGGACCGGCTGCAGGACACCGCCCGGGAGGCCCGCACCGCCCAGGACCTGGCCGGGCAGGCGCTGGCCGAGGCCGCCGCCCGGGGCCTGACCCTCGACGAGGCCGGCGGGGTCGTCCTCCCGGCACCGGCCGCACTTCCGGCCGGCGCGACGCCGGAGGCGCTGGTCGGCCACTACGACGCGATCGCCGAGCAGGCCGCCGCGGCCGAGCGGGTCGCCGGGCGGGCGGCCGACGCCCTCCGCGCGGCCGCCCGCGCCGCCGCCTGCGCGGCCGACTCGGCCGCGCCGCTGGACGGGATCGGGGCGGCCGGGGGAGTCGCGCCCCCGGGCTACGCCGGCCTCGCGGCGGCCGTGGCCGCGGACGGGGTGTGGGTGCCCTCCTGCCTGCCGGTGCGGGGGACGCCGCCGGAGTCGGTGGCGGCCTGGTGGGCGGGGTTGTCCACCCCGGCGCGCGAGCTCGTGACCTCGGTCGACCCCCGGCTCGTCGGGAACCTGGACGGCCTGCCGGCGTGGGCGCGGGACCGGGCGAACCGGCTGGTGCTCGAGCGGGCTTTGGCCGACCCGTCGGAGGACACCGGGGAGACCGCGCGGGCGGTGGCCGACGAACTGGCGCGCGCGGAGGCGGCCGGCCGGCCGGTGCAGCTGTGGAGCCTCGACCTCGACGACCACCTGGTGGCCGTGGTCCACGACGACCTCGACACCGCCGACGCCGTCGGGGTGTACGTGCCCGGCGTCGGCAACGACGTCGACGACCTCGGCGGCCTGGGGGCCGACGCGCGGGCGGTCGCCGACGCGGCCCGCGCCGCCGCCCCCGCCGCCGCGGTGGCGACGGTCGCCTGGCTGGGCTACCGCCCGCCGGGCAGCGTCGTGTTCCCGACGGCGTGGGGCGAGGGGCGGGCGGCGACCGGCGGGTCGGCCCTGGCCGGCGACCTGGCCGGGCTGGCGGCGGCGCGGGCGGCCGACCCCGTCCGGGGCGGCGAGCCGCCCCGGGTCACCGTCGTCGCGCACAGCTACGGGACCGTCGTGGTCGACCGTGCCGCGGAGGAGCCCGGGCGGCTCGCGGCCGACGCGCTGGTCCTCCTCGGCAGTCCCGGGATGGACGGCCCCGCGTCGGACCTGGAGGTGGCGGAGGTCCACGAGGCCTCGCCGTCGATGGACCTCGTCACCTGGCCGCTGGACGTCCACGGCACGAACACCGGCGACGACGACTTCGGGGCCACGTCGCTGCCGGCCGACTGGGACACCTGGCACACCTGGTACCTCGACCCCCGCCGGCCGACCCTCGCGGGGATCGGGGAGGTGGTCGCCGGGTCCCAGGAGGGCGACTGAGCAGCCGGGACCCGCCCGGGGGAGGCCGGGAACAGCGGCGCCGCTGCACCGTTGGAGGCGGTGACGGCACGCCCGCGCGCAGTCGCCGACCGGTCACGTCCCGGCGTCGTGGCCTACCGTGGCCCGCCGAGGGGGCGCACCGCGTGACGACGAGACCGCACACCGCGCTGCCGCGACCAGCACCACCCGACAGGAGCACCGTGCCCACGAAGACCGCGAAGAACGGCCAGACCGCCGCCACGACCGCCGGCGGCACGAGCACGCCCGCCCGCCGCCGGGCCGCTGCTGCGGGGGGTGGCCGCCCGCTGGTCATCGTGGAGTCGCCGACCAAGGCCGGGAAGATCGCCGGCTACCTCGGCAACGGCTACGTCGTCGAGGCCAGCGTCGGGCACATCCGCGACCTGCCGCGCAACGCCGCCGACGTCCCGGCCGAGCACAAGGGCGCCCCGTGGGCCCGCCTCGGCGTCGACGTCGACAACGCCTTCGAGCCGCTCTACGTCATCAGCCCCGACCGCAAGCAGCAGGTCAGCCGGCTCAAGCAGCTGGTCAAGGACGCCAGCGAGGTCTACCTCGCGACGGACGAGGACCGCGAGGGCGAGGCCATCGCCTGGCACCTGGTCGACACCCTCAAGCCGCGGGTCCCGGTCCGCCGGATGGTCTTCCACGAGATCACCCCCGAGGCGATCGCCCGCGCCGTGGCCAACCCCCGCGAGCTGGACACCGCGCTGGTCGACGCGCAGGAGACCCGCCGCATCCTCGACCGGCTCTACGGCTACGAGGTCAGCCCGGTCCTGTGGAAGAAGGTCCTGCCCCGGCTGTCGGCCGGCCGCGTGCAGTCGGTGGCCACCCGCATCGTCGTCGAACGGGAGCGCGAGCGGATGGCGTTCACCGCCGCCGACTACTGGTCCCTCGACGGCGTCTTCGCCGTCCCCGGCCGGGCCGGCGCCGACGCGGGCGAGCCGACGACGCTGCGCGCCCGCCTGGTCAGCGTCGACGACAGCCGCGTGGCCACCGGCCGCGACTTCGACCCCGCCACCGGGCAGGTGACCGGCGACGTCGTCCACCTCGACGAGGCCGGCGCCCGGGGCCTGGCCGCCCGGCTCGAGGGCCGGCAGGTCACGGTCAGCCGGGTCGACGAGAAGCCCTACCGGCGCCGCCCCTACGCGCCGTTCACCACCTCCACGCTGCAGATGGAGGCCGGCCGCAAGCTCGGCTGGTCCTCGGCGCAGGTCATGCGGGTGGCCCAGCGGCTGTACGAGAACGGCCACATCACCTACATGCGGACCGACTCGACCAACCTCTCCAACGAGGCGATCAACGCCGCCCGCACCCAGGCCCGCGAGCTCTACGGCGACGCCTACGTCCCCGCCGAGGCCCGCCGCTACAGCAAGAAGGCCAAGGGCGCGCAGGAGGCGCACGAGGCGATCCGCCCCGCCGGCGACTCCTTCCGCACCCCCGGCCAGCTCGCCGGACAGCTCGCCCGCGACGAGTTCCGCCTCTACGAGCTGATCTGGCAGCGCACCGTCGCCTCGCAGATGGCCGACGCCGTCGGGCAGACGGTGAGCATCCGGCTGGCCGGCCGCAGCACCACCGACGAGCGGGTCGAGTTCACCGCCAGCGGCCGCACCATCACCTTCCCCGGCTTCCTGCGCGCCTACGTCGAGTCCCGCGACGAGGGCGCCGGCAACGGCGACGACGAGCACGGCAGCGACGACGCCGAGCGGCGGCTGCCCCGGGTCGAGCGCGGCCAGCAGCTCGACACGCGGTCGCTGGAGCCCAAGGGCCACACGACGACCCCGCCGTCGCGCTACACCGAGCCCAGCCTGGTCGCCCGGCTCGAGGAGCTGGGCATCGGCCGCCCCTCGACCTACGCGTCGATCATGCAGACCATCCAGGACCGCGGGTACGTGTGGAAGAAGGGCGCCGCGCTGGTGCCCTCCTTCACCGCCTTCGCGGTGGTGAACCTGCTCGAGCAGCACTTCGCCGCGCTGGTCGACTACGACTTCACCGCGTCGCTGGAGAACGAGCTCGACGAGATCGCCTCCGGCGAGCTCGGCCGGGTCGACTGGCTCACCGAGTTCTACTTCGGCGGCGAGGGCCGGCACGCCGGCGGCATCGCGGCCTCCGGCGGGCTCAAGCAGGTCATCGGCCAGCAGCTGGAGGAGATCGACGCCCGCGGCGTCAACTCGATCCCGCTGCGCGCGACCGGGCCGGCCGGCGAGCCGGTCGTGGTCCGCGTCGGCCGCTACGGCCCCTACCTGCAGGCCGGCGGCGAGGAGGGCCCGCGGGTCAGCCTCCCCGAGGACCTGCCGCCCGACGAGCTGACCAGCGAGAAGGTCGCCGAGCTGCTCGCCGCGCCCTCCGGCGACCGGCAGCTGGGCGCCGACCCCGGGTCCGGTCACCCGGTGGTCGTCAAGGCCGGCCGCTACGGCCCCTACGTCACCACCGTGGTCCCCGAGGGCAGCAAGGACAGCCCGCGGACGGCGAGCCTGTTCGCGTCCATGTCCCCGGAGACGGTGACCCTCGAGCAGGCGCTGCAGCTGCTCACCCTGCCGCGCACCGTGGGGACCGCCCCCGACGGCGAGGAGATCCAGGCGCTCAACGGCCGGTACGGGCCCTACCTCAAGAAGGGCAGCGACTCGCGGTCGCTCGAGGACGAGCAGCGGCTGTTCACCGTCACCCTCGACGAGGCGCTGGCCGTGTTCGCCCAGCCCAAGCAGCGGGGGCGGCGGGCCGCGGCCGCGCCGCTCAAGGAGCTGGGTCCCGACCCGGTCACCCAGGGCCAGATCACCGTCCGCGAGGGCCGGTTCGGTCCCTACGTGACCGACGGCGAGACCAACGCCAGCCTGCGCAAGGGCGACGACGTCGAGACCATCTCCCTCGACCGCGCCGCCGAGCTGCTCGCCGACCGCCGCAGCCGGCCCGCCGCCACCAAGAAGAAGGCCGCCAAGAAGGCGACCAAGACGACGGCGGCCAAGAAGACGACGGCCACCAAGGCCACGGCCACCAAGGCCACGGCGAAGAAGGCCGCCAAGACGACGGCGGCCAAGAAGACGACCGCGAAGAAGGCGGCCGCGTCCGACGCCGTCCCCGCGAGCTGAGCGTGACGGCGACCGGCTCGCTCGACCCCGCCGACTGGCAGCAGCGGCGGACGTCGTTCGGGTCGGTCGCCGCCGACTACGCCGCGCTGCGCCCGGGCTACCCGGCCGACGCGGTGGCGTTCCTGCTCGGCGACCGGCCGCGGCGGGTGCTCGACCTGGGCGCGGGCACCGGCCTGCTCACCGACGTCCTCGTCGCCGCCGGGCACGAGGTGCTCGCCGTGGACCCGTCGGCGGAGATGCTCGCCCAGCTGCGGGTCCGGCACCCCGGCGTCCCGGCGGAGGTCGGCGGCGCGGAGGCGATCCCGCTGCCCGACGCCTCCGTCGACGCCGTCGTCGCGGGCCAGGCCGCGCACTGGTTCGACCCGGCGCCCGCCGCGCGTGAGCTGCGCCGGGTGCTGCGGCCCGGCGGCGTCGTCGGGTTCGTGTGGAACACCCGCGACGAGACCGTTCCCTGGGTCGCCGCGCTCGGCGCCGCGCTGGCCGGCGAGGCCCGCGGCCACGAGGCCGACCAGGGCGTCGTGGCCGCCTTCGCCGCGGCGCTGCCCGCCGACGTCGCCACCGCGCGGTCGCGGGTCGTCCAGCAGGTCCCGCCCGAGCAGGTCGTCGGCGGCATCGGCACCCGCAGCTACGTGGCGATGATGACCCCCGGCGCCCGCGCCGCCTTCCTCGCCGGCATCCGCGACCTGCTGGCCACCCACCCGGACACGGCCGGGCGCGACCTCCTCGAGCTGCCCTACCGCACCGACGCCCACCGGCTCACCCCGCGCTGAGCGCCCGGCCCTCCGCGATCGCCCGCAGCGCCGCCACGTGCGCGTCGAAGGCCGCGCGGCCGCGCGCGGACAGCCGCAGCCAGGTCCGCGGCCGCTTGCCGACGTAGCCCTTGCGCACCTCCACGTAGCCCGCCCGCTCCAGCACGGCCACCGTCTTCGACAGCACCGAGTCGCTGACCTGCACGCCGTCGCGGACGAAGCCGAACTCCGCCTCCTCCGCGGCGGCCAGCGTGGCCACCACCGAGAACCGCACCGGCGCGTGGATCACCTCGTCGAGGGCGTGCCGCGGGTGCCCGGTCACCGCGGCCGCTCCCGCCAGGCGCCGACCAGGCACGGCGCCGCGACGGCGACCGCCAGCGGCGCCCACCAGGCCCAGTCGGCGGCCAGTCCCGGCACGGTGAGGCCCACCGCGAGCCCGAGGCCGAGCACCGCACCCCAAACGCCCATCGCCAGGCCGAACCGGGTGGAGAAGCCGGCGCGCACGGAGCCCCGGCCGGCCAGCAGCGCCGCCGCCGCGCCCAGCACGGCCAGCGCGTAGACCACCGCCGCCGCGGCGACCCCGCGCTCGGAGCCGGCCACCGGCGGGGCGAGGAAGAACCCGGCGCTCGCGCAGCCGAGGGTGAGCAGGAACGCCGCCGCCGCGGGGCTGGCCTCCCGCCGCACCCGGGCGGCGGCCGCGTCGGCCTCGGCCAGCAGGGCGGTGGCGGACTCGGGCGTGGGAGCGGGCACGGCGGCCTCCTCGGTCGGGGTGCGCGACAGAGTGGCAACTACTTTCCACCCGGTCAAGTAGTTGCCGACCGGGATCCGACCGCGAACACCCGGCGGAAGGGCAGCACCGTCGTCCCGTCCGGCCGCGCCGGGTGGGCCGCCCGCAGCGCCGCGGCGTACTCGGCGGTGAACGCGGCGGCGTCGGCGTCGTCGAGCTGGGCCAGCACCGGCCGCAGCACCGTGCCACGCACCCAGCTGAGCACCGGGTCGGCGCCGCGCAGCACGTGCAGGTAGGTGGTCTCCCAGACGTCGGCGGACAGGCCCGCCGCCGTGAGGACGTCGAGGTAGCCCGCCGGGTCCAGCACCGGGTCGGGCGGGGGAGCGACCGCGGCCAGGCGGGGCGCCCACCGCGGCGCGGTGCACAGGTCGGCGAGCAGCCGGTGGGTCGGCGCGCGGTGGTTGCCGGGCACCTGCAGCGCCAGCCACCCGCCCGGGGCCAGCGCCCCGGCCCACCGCGCGAGCAGGTCCGCGTGCCCGGGCACCCAGTGGAGGACGGCGTTGGTGACCACGACGTCGACCGGGCCCTCCGGCCGCCAGCCGCGGACGTCGCCCGGCACGAAGCGCACCCGGCCGGCGACGGCGTGCGCGGCCGCGGCGGCGAGCATCTCGGGGGAGGAGTCGACGCCGGTCACCCGCGCGCCGGGCCAGCGCCGCGCGAGCGAGGCGGTCAGCTCCCCCGTGCCGCAGCCCAGGTCGACCACCTCGCGCGGCTCGCGGGCGTCCACCCGGGCCACCAGGTCGGCGAACGGCCGCGCCCGCTCGCCGGCGTGGCGGAGGTAGACGGCGGGGTCCCAGGCGGCGGTCACGCGCCGACCGTAGGACCCCGGGAGCGTCGCCCCCGGCCGGTACCGTGGACCGGCCGACGCCCGCCCGCCACGACTCCCGGGAGCCCCCGATCGACGCCTCTGGTCGCCTGCCCGGCCGCGGCCTGTTCGTCGCCTTCGAGGGTGGGGAGGGCGCCGGGAAGTCCACCCAGGTCCGGCGGCTGTTCGACTGGCTGGGCCTGGTCGAGGTGCCGGCCCGGGTGACCCACGAGCCCGGCGGCACGCCGCCCGGCGCCCGGATCCGCGCGCTGCTGCTCGACCCGGCCAGCGCCGGGCTGTCCCCACGGGCCGAGGCGCTGCTGTACGCCGCCGACCGCGCGCACCACGTCGACACGGTGGTCCGCCCGGCGCTCGACGCCGGCGAGGTGGTGGTCACCGACCGCTACGTGGACAGCTCGCTGGCCTACCAGGGCGCCGGCCGGGCGCTCGCCCTCGAGGAGGTCCGGCGGCTGTCGGCCTGGGCCACCGGCGGCCTGGTGCCCGACCTCACCGTGCTGCTGGACCTGCCGCCCGAGGCGGGCCTGGCCCGCGCCCGCGGCCGCGCCGCCGCCGACCGGCTGGAGTCGGAGTCGGTGGAGTTCCACGAGCGGGTCCGCGCCACCTTCCTCGCCCTCGCCGCCGCCGAGCCCGGGCGCTACCTGGTGCTCGACGCGCAGCGCCCCGCCGACGAGCTCGCCACGGCCGTCCGCGACCGGGTCGCCGCGCTCATGCCGGGGAGGGTGGCGTGAGCACGGCCGACGGCGTCTGGGCGGAGGTCATCGGCCAGCCGGCGGTGGTCGCCGAGCTCAAGGCGGCCGTCGCCCAGCCCGCGGCGATGACCCACGCCTGGCTGTTCACCGGGCCGCCCGGCTCGGGCCGCTCGGTGGCCGCGCGCGCCTTCGCCGCCGCGCTGCAGTGCCCCGACGGCGGCGACGGCACCTGCCACGCCTGCCGGACGGTGCTCGCCGGCACCCACGCCGACGTGCAGACCGTCGCCCCCGAGGGCCTGTCGATCGGCGTCGTCGAGGCCCGCGAGCTGGTCCGGCTGGCCGGGCGGGCGCCGTCGCAGGGCCGCTGGCAGGTCGTCGTCGTCGAGGACGCCGACCGCATGACCGAGCAGGCCTCCAACGCCGTGCTCAAGATGATCGAGGAGCCGCCCCCGCGGACGGTCTTCCTGCTCTGCGCGCCGAGCCTGCACCCCGAGGACGTGCCGGTCACGATCCGCTCGCGCTGCCGCGTCGTGAGCCTGCGGACGCCGCCGGTCGACGCCGTCGCCGACGTGCTGGTGCGCCGCGACGGGATCGACCCGGCGCTGGCGGCCTGGGCGGCGGCCGCGGCCGGCGGGCACGTCGGGCGCGCCCGGCACCTGGCCCGCGACGAGGACGCGCGGCTGGCCCGCAAGGCCGTGCTCGACATCCCGCTGTCGCTGGTCTCCCTGGCCGCCTGCCTCACCGCCGCCGACGACCTGGTCAGCGCCGCCAAGGAGGAGTCCGACCGGACCACCGCCGCCCTCGACGACGCGGAGACCGAGGCGGTCAAGGCCAGCCTCGGCGTCGGCGCCCGGGGGCCGGGGGTGGCCGCCGCCCGGGGCGGTGCCGGGGTGCTCAAGGACCTCGAGAAGCGGCAGAAGAGCCGCGCCACCCGGCTCGGTCGCGACTCGCTGGACCGCGCGCTGGTCGACCTCGCCGCGCTCTACCGCGACGCGCTGGTCCTCGCCGCCGCGGGCGAGCACTCGCCGGTGCTGTCGCACCCCGACCGGCGGGCCGACGCCGAGGAGCTCGCCCGGCGGATCGGCGCCGAGGGTGCGCTGCGCCGGATCGACGCCGTCCTGGCCTGCCGCACCGCGCTGGAGCAGAACGTGAAGCCGCAGGTCGCCGTCGAGGCGCTCACCGTGGCGCTGCGCCTGCCCGCCACCTGACCGCCGGGCCTGCGGGGGCGCGGCCGACCGGTGTCGTACTCTGGACGCCGCACGCCCGCCGCCTTAGCTCAGTCGGTAGAGCATCTCACTCGTAATGAGAAGGTCGTCGGTTCGATTCCGACAGGCGGCTCCCCTGCAGCGGCCCTCCCCCTCCGGGGAGGGCCGCTGCGTCGTCCCTGGGGATCGTGGGTCCGCTCTGGCACGATCCGCCCGTGGCCGGCGGACCCGACGAGCAGCGCCTGCGCGACCTCGCGTGGCTGCGTCGCGTCCGCGACCGGATCGACCGGGAGTACGCCCAGCCGCTCGACGTCGAGGCGCTCGCCCGGGGCGTGCACGTGTCGGCCGGGCACCTCAGCCGCGAGTTCCGCCGCGCCTACGGGGAGTCGCCCTACTCGTACCTGATGACCCGGCGCATCGAGCGGGCCATGGCGCTGCTGCGCCGTGGGGGCATGAGCGTCACCGAGGTCTGCTTCGCCGTCGGCTGTTCGTCGCTGGGCACCTTCAGCACCCGCTTCGCCGAGCTGGTCGGCATGCCGCCGAGCACCTACCGGCGCCTCGCGGCCGAGTCCACCGCCGGCATCCCGGCGTGCGTCGCCAAGCAGGTCACCCGACCGGTCAGGAATCGAGAAGCCCCGGTGGGGACGCCGTCCCTAGCGTGACCGCCATGGACCTCACCATCCACTACACCTTCCTCCCGCACGACGACCCGGAGGCCTCGCTGGCCTTCTACCGCGACACCCTCGGCTTCGAGCTCCGCAACGACGTCGGGTACGGCGGCATGCGCTGGCTCACCGTGGGCCCGCCCGGCCAGCCCACCTCGATCGTCCTGCACCCGCCGGCCGTCGACCCCGGCGTCACCGACGACGAGCGCCGCACGATCACCGAGATGATGGCCAAGGGCACCTACGCCTCCATCGTCCTGGCCACCAAGGACCTCGACGGCGCCTTCGAGCGGCTGCAGGCCGGCGACGCCGAGGTCGTCCAGGAGCCGGCCGAGCAGCCCTACGGCGTCCGCGACTTCGCCGTCCGGGACCCCGCGGGCAACCTCGTCCGCGTCCAGGAGGCCGGCTGAGCCGCCCACCGTCCCGCCAGCACGACGCCCGCCCGGTGTCAGCCGGACGGGCGTCGCCCCGTGCCGGCCGTCACCCCCACCAGGTAGACAGCGACAGCGCCCCCGACGCAGGCGCCCACCGGATGGAGAGACGATGAGCACCGCCACCAGCACCGACCGGCAGGCGTCCGGGTCGCACGCGGCCGACTCCCACGACCTCATCCGCGTGCACGGCGCGCGCGAGAACAACCTCAAGGACGTCAGCGTCGAGCTGCCCAAGCGCCGCCTGACGGTCTTCACCGGCGTCTCCGGCTCGGGCAAGAGCTCCCTGGTGTTCGGCACGATCGCCGCGGAGTCCCAGCGGCTGATCAACGAGACCTACAGCGCCTTCGTGCAGGGCTTCATGCCCACGCTGGCCCGGCCCGACGTCGACGTCCTCGACGGCCTGACGACGGCGATCATCGTCGACCAGGAGCGGATGGGCGCCAACCCGCGCTCCACGGTCGGCACCGCGACCGACGCCAACGCGATGCTGCGCATCCTGTTCAGCCGGCTCGGGCAGCCGCACGTCGGCGGGCCCCAGGCGTTCTCCTTCAACGTCGCCTCGATCAGCGGCGCCGGCGCGGTCAGGCTCGAGCGGGGCGGGCGCGAGGTCAAGGAGCGCCGGGAGTTCAGCATCACCGGCGGCATGTGCCCGCGCTGCGAGGGGATGGGCCGGGTCAACGACATCGACCTGTCCGCCCTCTACGACGAGCGCAAGTCGCTCAACGAGGGCGCGCTGACCGTCCCCGGCTACAGCATGGACGGCTGGTACGGCCGCATCTTCACCGGCGCCGGGCTGCCCATGGACAAGCCGATCGCACAGTTCACGAAGCGAGAGCTGGACACGCTCCTCCACAGCGAGCCGACGAAGATCAAGGTCGAGGGGATCAACCTCACCTACGAGGGCGTCATCCCCAAGATCCAGAAGTCGATGCTGTCCAAGGACGTCGACGCGATGCAGCCGCACGTCCGCGCCTTCGTCGAGCGGGCGATCACCTTCACCACCTGCCCCGAGTGCGGCGGCTCCCGGCTCAGCGAGGCCGCCCGGTCCTCGAGGATCCGCGGCGCCAGCATCGCCGACCTGTGCGCGATGCAGATCAGCGACCTCGCCGAGTGGGTCCGCGACCTCGACGAGCCCTCCGTGGCCCCGCTGCTCACGGCGCTGCGCGAGACGCTGGACTCCTTCGTCGGGATCGGGCTGGGCTACCTGTCCCTCGACCGCCCCTCGGGCACGCTGTCCGGCGGCGAGGCCCAGCGCACCAAGATGATCCGCCACCTCGGCTCCGCCCTCACCGACGTCACCTACGTCTTCGACGAGCCCACCGTCGGCTTGCACCCGCACGACATCCAGCGGATGAACGACCTCCTGCTGCAGCTGCGGGACAAGGGCAACACCGTGCTCGTCGTCGAGCACAAGCCGGAGGCGATCGCGATCGCCGACCACGTCGTCGACCTCGGCCCGGGGGCGGGCACCGCCGGCGGCGAGGTGGTGTTCGAGGGGACCGTCGAGGGGCTGCGGGCCAGCGGCACGCTGACCGGGCGGCACCTGGACGACCGGGCCGCGCTCAAGACCTCGGTGCGCACGCCGACCGGCGCGCTGGAGGTCCGCGGCGCCCGCACGCACAACCTGCAGGGCGTCGACGTCGACATCCCGCTCGGCGTGCTCGTCGTCGTCACCGGGGTGGCCGGGTCGGGGAAGAGCTCGCTGGTCCACGGGTCGGTGGCGGGCCGGGAGGGCGTGGTGACCGTCGACCAGACCGCGATCCGCGGCTCGCGGCGGAGCAACCCGGCCACCTACACCGGCCTGCTGGACCCGATCCGCAAGGCGTTCGCCAAGGCCAACGGGGTCAAGCCCGCGCTGTTCAGCGCCAACTCCGAGGGCGCCTGCCCCACCTGCAACGGCGCCGGGGTCGTCTACACCGACCTCGGGATGATGGCCGGCGTCGCCACCCCCTGCGAGCAGTGCGAGGGCCGGCGGTTCGACGCCTCGGTGCTCGAGTACCACCTCGGCGGCAGGGACATCAGCGAGGTGCTCGCGATGCCGGTCGCCGAGGCCCGGGAGTTCTTCGGCTCCGGCGAGGCCCGCACGCCCGCCGCGGCGAAGGTGCTCGACCGGCTCGCCGACGTCGGGCTCGGCTACCTCACCCTCGGCCAGCCGCTCACCACGCTGTCCGGCGGCGAGCGGCAGCGGCTGAAGCTGGCCGCCCAGATGGCCGACGAGGGCGCCGTCTACGTGCTCGACGAGCCGACCACCGGCCTGCACCTCGCCGACGTCGAGAACCTGCTCGCCCTGCTCGACCGGCTCGTCGACTCCGGCCGGTCGGTGGTCGTCATCGAGCACCACCAGGCGGTCATGGCGCACGCCGACTGGATCGTCGACCTCGGTCCCGGGGCCGGTCACGACGGCGGCCGGGTCGTCTTCGAGGGCACGCCCGCCGACCTGGTCGCCGCCCGCTCCACCCTCACCGGCGAGCACCTCGCGGCCTACGTCGGCGGCTGAGGGCCGGCGCTCCGTTCCCCGCCCGACTGGAGATCCCCGTCATCCCTGCCGATGGGGGGACGAGGACTCCGGCAGGACCCACCTCTCCGGGCGACACGGCCGGGCGGGGCAGGTCCTCGCCGGCGCATCGCGCGGAACGATGCCGTCCGCAACTGGTGACGGTACGCAGAGAGGGAGATCGGCCATGGCCACCCCGGGAGTGGACTACCCCGAGGACAGGACCGTGCTCGACGTGAAGGCGGTCAGCCGCGACGACGTGCTGACCAGCTTCGTCGAGGAGGCGACGGGCGGCGAGCTGGTCGTCAGCGTGGCCCAGGACGCCTCGCAGCGCCGGGTCCGGCTGGAGCCGGGGGAGACCCTGGAGCTGGTCTGGCGCGGCCCGGAGGAGCTGCGGTCGGTGCCCGCCGAGCTGCTGGAGGTGCACGGCGGCGACGCGCCGACGTGGCGGCTCCGGCTCACCGGGCCGGCCTCGCGCGGGCAGCGCCGGGCCGCCGTGCGCGCACCGCTCTCCCTGCCCGTCGAGGTCACCGCCGGCGGCCAGAGGCGCTCGGGGACCACGCGGGACCTGAGCGAGGGCGGCACGCACTGCCTGCTCGACGGCGAGCCCGACCGCACCGGGGCCCTGGAGCCCGGCGGCGTGGTGCACGTGCGCCTCGACGTCGACGGCCGGGCCGTCGCCGTGAAGGCGGAGGTCGTCCGGCGCCACCCCCGCGAGGACAAGCGCCCCGAGCTGTCCCTGCGGTTCATCGGCCTCGCCGAGCGCGACGAGGACCTCATCCGCCGGCGGGTGTTCGCCGAGCTGCGCGAGCTGCGCTCCCGCGGCCTCATCTGACCCGGCGGGCTGCGCCAGACTCCCGGCGTGGACAGAGCCCTCCTCAGCGCCGTCGCCCACCGCTGGCACCCGGTCGCGGCCCCCGTCTCCGACGACGCCCTCGCCCGGCTGGTCGCGCGACTGGCCCCGCCGGAGGACGGCCGGGTGCTCGACCTCGGCTGCGGCTCCGGCGCGTGGCTGCTTCCGCTGGTGGCCGCCCACCCCGGCGTCGTCGGCGTCGGGGTAGACACCTCCGCGCCGGCCCTCGACGCCGCCCGGGACCGCGCCGCGCTCGGCGGCCTGGTCGGCCGGGTCGAGTTCGTGCAGGCCGACGCGGCGGCCTGGCGCGGCGGGCGGTTCGACGTCGTCGTCTGCATCGGCGCCACGCACGCCTTCGGCGGACCGGCCGGGACCCTCGACGCGGTGCGCGGCCACCTGCGCCCCGGCGGCCGGGTGCTGTTCGGCGACGGCTTCTGGGAGGCCGGGCCCGGCGAGGCGGCGCTGGCCGGCCTCGGCGCCGAGCCCGGCGAGCTGCCGGACCTGCCCGGGCTGCTGGCCGAGGTGACCCGGGCCGGCTTCGAGCCCGGCTACGGCCACCTGTCCACGCTCGCCGAGTGGGACGAGTACGAGTGGTGCTGGACCGGCGCGGTCACCGAGTGGGCGCTGACCGAGGCGGCGGGGGAGGACCGCGCCGCCGCCCTGGAGGCCGCCCGCACGCACCGGCGGCAGTGGCTGGAGGGCTACCGCGGCGAGCTGGGGTTCCTGACCCTCGTCCTGCACGACGCCAGGCGCTGACACGACGACGGCGGTGCACCCCGCGGAGGGGTGCACCGCCGTGCGTCGTCCGTCGTGCGCTCGGAGGGCCGGTGGATCGCCCGGGGGCGGCGGTCAGTGGCCGCCGGCCTCCTGGGCCCGCTTGATGGAGGCGTCGATCTCGGCCTGGGCCTCGGCCCGGCCGACCCACTCGGCGCCCTCGACCGACTTGCCCGGCTCGAGGTCCTTGTAGGTCTCGAAGAAGTGCTGGATCTCCAGCCGGTCGAACTCCGAGACGTCGGTGATGTCCTGCAGGTGGGCCATGCGCGGGTCCGTGGCCGGGACGGTGAGGACCTTGTCGTCCCCGCCCTTCTCGTCGGTCATCCGGAACATGCCGATGGCCCGGCAGGTGATGAGGCACCCGGGGAAGGTCGGCTCCTCGAGCAGCACGAGGGCGTCGAGCGGGTCGCCGTCCTGACCCAGGGTGTTCTCGATGTACCCGTAGTCGGCCGGGTAGCGCGTGGAGGTGAACAGCATCCGGTCGAGCCGGATGCGTCCGGTGGCGTGGTCCAGCTCGTACTTGTTGCGCTGGCCCTTGGGGATCTCGATCGTCACGTCGAACTGCACGGCACGTAGTGTGGCCCACCGGTATCAGGCCCACCGGCGCAGGTCCGCCCCGGGGTCTCGTACGGGGGGTGGGCAGCATCGCGCCGAACGGTCCGACGACGGTCACGCCGAACTACCGGCGGCTGCGCCGGCGCCTGCTGATCAGCGCCCTGGCGGTGCTGCTGGTGGCCGCGCTGGTCGTCGGCGGGGTCCTGTTCCTGACCCGGGACGACGACGCCCCGGGCACCGCTGCCGGGCCCGCCGCGGTGCTGCCCGACGTCGGCGACCCCGCCCCCGTGCTCGCCGCGCTCGCCTCCGACGCGCCCGCCCCCGACCCCGACGTCCTCGCCGCCGAGCTGGGCCCGCTGCTGGCGGTCCCGGCGCTGGCCGGTGGGGTGGACGCCGAGGTGGTCGACGTCGCCACGGGGGAGACGCTGGTCGACCAGGGCGCCGGTGACCAGGTGACCCCGGCCTCGACGGCCAAGCTGCTCACCGCCGTCGCGGCGCTGACCGCCCTGGACCCCGACGACACGCTCGAGACGACGGTCGTCGCCGGGGCGGCCCCGGACGAGGTCGTCCTCGTCGGCGGCGGCGACCCGACCCTGTCCACGACCAGCCCCTCGCTCACCTACCCGGGCGCGGCCACCGTCGCCGACCTCGCGGCACAGGTGCGGGCCGCACTGCCGCCGGGGACGACGGTGGGCCGGGTCGTCGTCGACACCTCGCTGTTCGAGGGGCCGCTGACCGCGGAGGGCTGGGGGCCGGAGGACGCGCCCTCGAGCTACGCCGCCCCGGTGACCGCGGCCGCGGTGGACGGCGCGCGGGTGGTCCCGGGGGAGAACGCCCGCAGCGGTCAGCCTGGCACCGACGCCGGGCGGGCGCTGGCCGAGGCGCTCGGCGTCCCGGACGCGGCCGTCGAGCTCGGCGCGGCCCCCGACGGCGCGACGACGCTGGGCACCGTCCGCTCGGCGCCGGTCGCGCGGCTGGTCGAGCAGGCGCTGTCGCAGTCGGACAACCTGCTGGCCGACTCGCTGGCCCGCCACGTCGCCCTGGCCCGCGGCCTGCCGCCCACGTTCGAGGGTTCGGCGGAGGCGGTCACCGGGGCGCTGGCCGACGCCGGCCTCGACACCGCAGACGTCGAGCTGTACGACGGCAGCGGCCTGTCCCGGCTGGACCTGGTCACCCCCGACCTGCTCGCCGACGTGGTCACCGGCGCCGCCGACGGGTCCCTGCCCGGCGCCTCGGCGGTCGTCTCCGGGCTGGCCGTCGCCGGCTACGACGGCACGCTCGCCGACCGCGGCGACACCGACCCGGCCACCGCCCCCGGCGCGGTGCGCGGCAAGACCGGCACGCTGCTCGGCGTGCACGCCCTCGCCGGCACGGTGGTCACCGCCGACGGCCGGCTGCTGGCCTACGCGCTCGTGGCCAACGGCACCACCGGCGGCGGCGGTCCCGAGGAGGCGGCGCTGGACGCCGTGGCCGCGGCCCTGGCCGCCTGCGGGTGCCGCTGAACGGGGCCGACGCCCGGCCTGCGCGCGTACGGTGAGGCGATGACGAGCAGCGCACTGGTCGACTGGGAGCTCGCCGGGCGCACCGCCCGCCGCCTGGCCGGGCCCGGGCCCGCCACCACGCGGGAGGAGGCCGCCGCCGTCGTCCGCGAGCTGCACGAGGCCGCCGCGGCCGCCGTCGCCCACGTCGAGGGCCTGACCGGGCTGCACCCGGTCGCGGGCGGCCCCGTGCCGGAGGTCGCCGTCGTCGACCGGCCCGGCTGGATCGACGCCAACACCACCGGCATGGCCGCCCTGCTGGACCCGCTGGTCACCGCGCTCACCGAGCGCTCGGAGAGCCGGCCCGGGCCCCTGGCCACCGCGATCGGCTCGCGCGCCACCGGCGTCCAGGCCGGCGGGCTGCTGGCCTTCCTGTCCTCCCGCGTCCTCGGCCAGTACGAGG
The DNA here is from genome assembly GCF_054050375.1 of Geodermatophilus sp. SYSU D00879. Taxonomy (NCBI): domain Bacteria; kingdom Bacillati; phylum Actinomycetota; class Actinomycetes; order Geodermatophilales; family Geodermatophilaceae; genus Geodermatophilus; species Geodermatophilus sp. SYSU D00879. The sequence goes on along the minus strand of NZ_JBJGZF010000001.1, from coordinate 641,776 downwards.
TGTTCGGCACCGGCGGGCGGCTGCTGCTGGTGGCGCCCAACGTCGTGGACGCCGAGCGCAAGCTGGGCGTGGACCCGTCCGACTTCCGCATGTGGGTGTGCCTGCACGAGGTCACCCACCAGCTGCAGTTCACCGCCTTCCCGTGGCTGCGCGACCACCTCGAGGCGCAGATCGCCGAGTTCGTCGAGGCCACCGACCTCAGCCCCGACGCGCTGCGCGACCGGATGTCCGACCTGGTCCGCGGGATCGCCGACGCCGTCCGCGGCGGGGACGGCGACGAGGGCTCCCAGGGGCTGATGGCGCTGGTGCGCGACCCCGAGCAGCGCGCCGTCCTGGACCGGGTCACCGCGGTGATGAGCCTGGTCGAGGGGCACGCCGAGTTCGTCATGGACGGTGTCGGCCCCGACGTCGTGCCCTCGGTCCGCACGCTGCGCAAGCGCTTCGCCCAGCGCCGCAAGGGCCGCGGGCCGCTCGACCGCGTGCTGCGCCGGCTGCTGGGCCTGGAGCAGAAGATGAAGCAGTACGCCGACGGGCGGACCTTCGTCGGCGGCGTCGTGGACCTCGTCGGCATGGAGGGCTTCAACCGGGTGTGGACCGGCCCGGAGACCCTGCCGCTGGTCGAGGAGCTCACCGACCCCGCCCGGTGGGTCGAGCGGGTGCACGGCCGCCCGGCCGTGACCGCCTGACACCCGGGGCGCGGTGAGCGGCCCGCCGGTCCCGGTCGCGGAGGTCCGCAGCGCCGTCCGGCCGGGCCTGCGGGCGTCCGGGCGGCCGGTGCTGGTCGCGGTCAGCGGGGGGGCGGACTCCCTCGCGCTGGCCGCCGCGGTCGCGTTCGAGGCCCCGCGCGCCGGGGTGCCCGCGGGCGCGGTGACCGTCGACCACGGCCTGCAGCCGGGCTCGGCGCAGCGCGCGCGGGACACCGCCGACCTGCTGCGCGGGGCGGGACTGGACCCGGTGCTGGTCGTCCCGGTCGCGGTGGGCACCGGGGGCGGCCCCGAGGGCGCGGCCCGCGCCGCCCGGTACGCGGCCCTGACCGGGTGCGCGCGGGAGCACGGCGCGCGGATCGCTCTCGGCCACACCCTCGACGACCAGGCCGAGACCGTGCTGCTCGGGCTGGGCCGCGGCTCGGGGCCGCGCTCGGTGGCCGGGATGGTGGCCGAGCGCCCGCCGTTCTGGCGGCCCCTGCTCGGCGTCCGCCGGGCCACCACCCGGGCCGCCTGCGCGGCCCTGGCCCTGCCGGTGTGGGACGACCCGTGGAACACCGACCCGGCCTACCGCCGTGCGCGGCTGCGCGCCGAGGTGCTGCCGCTGCTGGAGGACGTGCTCGGCGGCGGCGTCGCCCCGGCCCTCGCCCGGACCGCGGAGCAGCTGCGCGAGGACCTCGACGCGCTCGACGCGCTGGCCGACGACCACCTCGCCCGGATCGCCGGCCCGGACGGCCTGCCGGTCGCGGACCTGGCGCCGCTGCCGGCCGCGCTGCGCCGCCGGGTGCTGCGCGGCTGGCTGCGCGGGGCGGGGGTCGGCGACCTGCAGGCGGTGCACCTGGCCGCCGTCGACGCGCTGCTGACCGGGTGGCGCGGGCAGGGGCCGGTGGCCCTCCCGGGCGGTGCGGAGGCGCTCCGGGCGTCTGGCAGGCTGGTGCTGCGGCCCGCCGGCTCCCGGGGCGGGAGGGCCGGAACCGCCCCCGACCCCGAGGAGCAGCGTCCGTGAGCGAGACCGCGTCGACCCCTGTCGTGCTGGGGCCCGACCACGGCTACGGCCCCGACATCGACCACGTGCTGCTGTCCGAGCAGCAGATCCAGGACAAGATCACCGAGCTGGCCGACCAGATCGCGCGGGACTACGAGGGCCGGGAGGTCCTGCTCGTCGGCGTCCTCAAGGGCGCGGTGCTGTTCATGAGCGACTTCGCCCGGGCGCTGCGGCTGCCCACCCAGATGGAGTTCATGGCCGTCTCCTCCTACGGCAGCTCCACCAGCTCCTCGGGGGTCGTGCGCATCCTCAAGGACCTCGACCGGGACATCTCCGGCATGGACGTGCTCGTCCTCGAGGACATCATCGACTCCGGGCTGACCCTGTCCTGGCTGCTCAAGAACCTCGGCAGCCGCCGGCCCGCCTCGCTGGAGGTGTGCGCGCTGCTGCGCAAGCCCGACGCGATCAAGGTCGAGGTGCCGGTGCGCTACGTCGGGTTCGACATCCCCAACGAGTTCGTCGTCGGCTACGGCCTCGACTACGCCGAGCGCTACCGCGACCTGCCCTACATCGGGACGCTCAAGCCCGAGGTCTACACGAGCTAGCGGGGTCCCCAGGACGGGGGAGGGCACAGCGCCTGCGCAGCTCGCTCACAGGGGACGGACAGCCTCCCCGGTGTACCGTCGACCGCAACGACGCTGCCCCGAGCGCCCAGGTGCCCGCCCGGGTCGCGCGGAGCGTCACCGGACGCGATCAGGAGGGTCGACGGGCCAGGCCGGAGCCCCCCGGCCGCCCGGCATCGGTGTATGGAACGCAAGAAGATCTTCCGCTCGGTGTGGTTCTGGGTCGTCCTCGTCGTCCTGGTGGCCCTCGGGCTGTCCACCTTCCTCGGCGGCGGCTCCAGCTACGAGCAGGTCAACACCTCGGTCGCGCTGCAGCAGATCGAGGACGGCAACGTCGAGTCGGTCACGATCAACGACAAGGAACAGACCCTCGACCTCGACCTGCGCGACCCCTACGAGGGCAACGACCAGATCAGCGCGTCCTACCCGATCGGGGCCTCCGACGACGTCTTCGCCCTGGTCTCGGGGATCGACGCGAACGGCCAGAGCACCGGTGACGGCGTCGACTTCACCACGAACGTCACGCAGGACAACGTCTTCGTCAGCGTCCTGATCAGCTTCCTGCCCTTCCTCATCCTCCTGCTGCTGCTGTTCTGGCTGTTCAACTCCATGCAGGGCGGCGGCCGCGGCGTCATGGCCTTCGGCAAGTCCAAGGCCAAGACCGTCAGCAAGGACATGCCGAAGACGACGTTCGCCGACGTCGCCGGCGCCGACGAGGCCATCGAGGAACTGCAGGAGATCAAGGACTTCCTCGCCAACCCGGTCAAGTTCCAGGCCGTCGGCGCCAAGATCCCCAAGGGCGTGCTGCTGTTCGGCCCGCCCGGCACCGGCAAGACGCTGCTCGCCCGCGCGGTGGCCGGCGAGGCCGGCGTGCCGTTCTTCTCGATCTCCGGGTCGGACTTCGTCGAGATGTTCGTCGGCGTCGGCGCCAGCCGGGTCCGCGACCTGTTCGAGCAGGCCAAGCAGAACGCACCGGCGATCATCTTCGTCGACGAGATCGACGCCGTCGGCCGGCACCGCGGCGCCGGCATGGGCGGCGGCCACGACGAGCGCGAGCAGACGCTCAACCAGATGCTCGTCGAGATGGACGGCTTCGACGTCAAGGGCGGCGTCATCATGATCGCCGCCACCAACCGGCCGGACATCCTCGACCCCGCGCTGCTGCGCCCGGGCCGCTTCGACCGCCAGATCGCCGTCGACCGGCCCGACCTCGAGGGCCGCAAGCGGATCCTCGAGGTGCACGCCAAGGGCAAGCCGCTCGCCCCCGACGTCGACCTCGAGACCGTCGCCCGTCGCACCCCCGGCTTCACCGGCGCGGACCTGGCCAACGTGCTCAACGAGGCCGCGCTGCTCACCGCCCGTCAGGGCAACTCGGTCGTCACCGACGCCACCGTCGAGGAGGCGATCGACCGCGTCATCGCCGGCCCCGAGCGCAAGACGCGGGCGATGAGCGAGAAGGAGAAGAAGGTCACCGCCTACCACGAGGGCGGGCACGCCCTGGTGGCGCACGCGCTGCCCAACCTGGACCCCGTGCACAAGGTGACGATCCTGCCGCGCGGCCGCTCGCTCGGGCACACGCTCGTCCTGCCGACCGAGGACAAGTACACCCAGACCCGCTCGGAGATGATCGACACCCTGGCCTACGCCCTCGGCGGGCGCGCGGCCGAGGAGCTGGTCTTCCACGAGCCGACCACCGGTGCCGGCAACGACATCGAGAAGGCCACCTCGATGGCCCGCGCGATGGTCACCCAGTACGGCATGAGCGCCAAGCTCGGCGCGGTGAAGTACGGCAGCACCGACTCCGAGCCGTTCCTCGGCCGGGACATGGGCTCGCGGCCGGACTACTCCGAGGCCGTCGCCGCCGACATCGACGCCGAGGTCCGCGCCCTCATCGAGGCCGCCCACGACGAGGCGTGGGAGATCCTCGTGGAGTACCGGGCGGTGCTCGACCAGCTCGTCCTCGAGCTGATGGAGAAGGAGACCCTCTCCAAGGACGACATGGCCCGCATCTGCGCGCCGGTCACCAAGCGCCCGTCGCTGGCTCCCTACAACGGCTTCGGCAAGCGCACGCCGTCGGACCAGCCGCCGGTGCTGACCCCCGCCGAGCGGGCGGCCCAGGCCAACGGGGCCAACGGCCACGGGGCCACCGCGTCCGGCAACGGGCTGGTCAAGGGCGGCAACAGCCCGGTCGGTGACGTCGGCGCCCCCGTCCAGAGATGAGCGAGATCCCGGAAGAGGCCGAGGACGAGGTCCGTCCGGACTTCTCGCGGGTCGACTCGGCGCGGGCGGAGGCCGCCGTCCGCGAGCTGCTCCTCGCGGTGGGCGAGGACCCGGACCGGCCCGGGCTGCGGGACACCCCCGCCCGGGTCGCCCGGGCCTACGCCGAGACCTTCGCCGGCCTCTGGCAGGACCCCGGCGAGGTCCTCGCCACCGTCTTCGACGAGGACCACGACGAGATGGTCCTGGTCCGGGACATCCCGATGTACTCGACCTGCGAGCACCACCTGGTGCCCTTCCACGGCGCCGCGCACGTCGGCTACATCCCCGGCGACGACGGCCGGGTGACCGGGCTGTCCAAGCTGGCCCGCCTGGTCGACGTCTACGCCCGCCGCCCGCAGGTGCAGGAGCGGATGACCCGGCAGATCGCCGACGCGCTGGCCGAGCACCTCAAGCCGCGCGGCGTGATCGTCGTCGTCGAGGCCGAGCACCTGTGCATGGGGATGCGCGGCATCCGCAAGCCCGGGTCGACGACGGTCACCTCGGCCGTCCGCGGCATGTTCCGGGAGAACGCGGCCACCCGTGCCGAGGCGATGAGCCTCGTCCTGGGCCGGTGACCGGCCGCCGCGCCGAGCTCCTGCACCCGGGGCGGTGCGTGGTGATGGGCGTCCTCAACGTCACGCCCGACTCCTTCTCCGACGGCGGCTGCTTCGCCGACACGGCGTCCGCGGTCGCGCACGGGCTGGCGATGGCCGCGGCGGGAGCCGACTACGTCGACATCGGCGGTGAGTCCACCCGCCCGGGCGCCGACCGCGTGGACGCCGCCGAGGAGCGCCGCCGCGTCGTCCCGGTGGTCCGCGAGCTCACCGGCGCCGGCGTGCGGGTCAGCGTCGACACCACCCGCACCGAGGTGGCCGAGGCGGCGCTGGAGGCCGGGGCGGTGCTGGTCAACGACATCAGCGGCGGGCTGGCCGACGACGGCATGGCCGCGCTCGTCGCCGACGCCGGCGTCCCGTGGGTGCTCATGCACTGGCGCGGCCACAGCCGCGAGATGTACGCGCAGGCCACCTACGGCGACGTCGTCGCCGAGGTCTGCGCGGAGCTGTCCGGCCGGGTCGACGCCGCCCTGGCGGCGGGCGTGGACGCCGCCCAGCTCGTGCTCGACCCCGGCCTGGGCTTCGCCAAGCAGGCGGCGCACAACTGGGCGCTGCTGGCCGCGCTGCCCCGGGTGGTGTCCCTCGGCCTGCCGGTGCTGGTCGGCACCTCCCGCAAGTCCTTCCTCGGCCGCCTGCTCGCCGGCCCCGACGGCGCGCTGCGCCCGGCGCCGGGCCGGGACGCCGCCACCCTGGCCACCACCGTCCTGGCCGCGGAGGCCGGCGCCTGGGGCGTGCGGGTGCACGACGCCGCGGGCTCGGCCGACGCCGTGCGCACCGTGGCCGCCGTCCAGCGCGCCCGGGAGGAGGCCCGTCGTGACTGACCGCCGCGTCCCCGACCGGATCGCCGTCCGCGGTCTGACCGCGCACGCCCACCACGGCGTCTACGGCTTCGAGCGCGAGAACGGGCAGACCTTCTCCGTCGACGCCGTCCTGGAGCTCGACACCGCGCCCGCCGCCGCCGGCGACGACCTGACGAAGACGGTCAACTACGCCGAACTCGCCCAGCGGCTGCACGCCGTCCTCACCGGGGAGCCGGTGGACCTGCTCGAGACCCTCTGCCAGCGGCTGGCCGACGTCTGCCTCGCCGACCCGCTGGTCGAGGCCGCCGAGATCACCGTGCACAAGCCGCAGGCCGACCTCGGCGTCCCCTTCGACGACGTCACCGTCACCATCCGCCGCGAGCGTGCGACATGAGCCGCGCGGTGCTGTCGCTCGGCGCCAACCTCGGCGACCGGGCGAAGGCGCTGCGCACCGCCGTCGAGGCGCTCCGGGCCGACGGCCTGGTCGCCCGCTCGACGCTGTACGAGACGCCGCCGTGGGGGCCGGTCGAGCAGCCGTCCTACCTCAACGCGGTGGTGTTCGTCCGCGGCGACCGCGACGCCGCCGGCTGGCTGGCCCGCGCGCACGAGCTGGAGCAGGCCGCCGGGCGCACCCGCGAGGTGCGGTGGGGCGCGCGGACCCTCGACGTCGACGTCGTCACGGTGACCGCCGACGACGGCACCCCGGTCCTCTCCGACGACCCGGCGCTCACGCTGCCGCACCCGCGGGCGCACGAGCGGGCGTTCGTGCTGGTCCCGTGGCTGTCGCTGGACCCGACCGCGGTGCTGCCGGGGTACGGGAAGGTGGCCGACCTGGTCGCCGCCCTGCCGCCGGAGGACGTGGCCGCGGTCGTGCGCTGGGAGCACCTGCATTGAGGCCGGTGAACCGCCGCGACCTGGTCGTCGTCGCCGTGGGGCTGGCGCTGGCCGCCTGGCTGCTGGTCCGCGTGACCTACGGCAGCCTGCCGCCACTGCGCTGGTGGCTGCCGGTGCCGCTGGCTCTGCTCGCCGTCGTCGAGGCGCTGGGCGCCCGCACGCTGCGCGCCCGGCTGGAGGCCGAGCGCGCCGCCCGGCGCAGCGCCCGCGGGGGAGAGGCGCCGCCCGCCGACCGCGGCGCGCCGCTGGTGCGCCGCGTCGAGCCGCTGCTGGTGGCGCGGCTGGCGGTGCTCGCGCAGGCCAGCGCCTTCGTCGGCGCGGCGTTCGTCGGCATCTGGGCCGGGGTGCTGCTGCACGTGGCCCCCGCGGTGTCCCGGCTGCAGGCGGCCGGCAACGACACCGTCACCGCGCTCGTCGGAGTCCTGTGCGCCGTGGCGCTGACCGTCGCCGCGCTGTGGCTGGAGTCGGTCTGCCGCATCCCGCCGGAGGAGCGCGACGACCCGCGGCCGGGGGACGGCGTCCGGGCCTAGCCGCTCACCCCCGCGCGGGCACCGGGCCGGCGGTCTCCGGAGCCGTCCCCTCCACCGAGCGGCGCAGCGCCGCGTGCAGCGACTCGGGGGTGAGCACCCCGAGGAAGACGTCGCCGTCGAGCACCGCGACCCAGCCGGCCTCGTGCTGGAGCATCGTCGCGAAGGCGGTCTTGAGCGACGCGTCGGCGGGCACCCAGGCCTCCATCCGGTGCGCCGCCGACCCGACCGTGCCGGCGCCCGAGGCCCGCTCGGCCGACAGCCAGCCGTGCAGCCGGCCGTCGTCGTCGAGGACGACCGCCCAGCGGGCGCCCCCGGCCTCCAGCGACGCGCGGGCGTCGGCCAGCCCGTCGGCCACGTGCACGACCGGCGGCCGCTCCAGGTCGTCGGGGCCGATGCCGGTGACCGCCAGCCGCTTGAGGCCGCGGTCGGCGCCCACGAAGTCGGCGACGAAGGCGCTGGCCGGCCGGCCGAGCAGCTCCGCGGGCGGCGCGAACTGCTCGACGTGGCCGCGGGTGCTCATCACCGCGATCCGGTCGCCGAGGCGGACGGCCTCCTCGATGTCGTGGGTGACGAACACGATCGTCTTGCGCACCGTCTCCTGCAGCCGGAGGAACTCCGCCTGCAACCGCTCGCGGACCACCGGGTCCACCGCGGAGAACGGCTCGTCCATCAGCAGGACGGCGGGGTCCGCCGCCAGCGCCCGGGCCACGCCGGCCCGCTGCCGCTGGCCGCCGGAGAGCTGGGCCGGGTACCGCCCGCCGTGGACGGCGGGCTCGAGGCCCACGGTGGCCAGCAGCTCGTCGACGCGGGCCCGGGTGCGCCGCTTGTCCCAGCCCAGCAGCCGCGGCACGGTGGCGACGTTGTCCCGCACGGTCTGGTGCGGGAAGAGCCCGACGTTCTGGATGACGTAGCCGATGCGGCGGCGCAGCCGGTCGGCGTCGACGCGGGTGACGTCCTCGCCGCCGAGCAGGATCCGCCCCGTCGTCGGCTCGATGACCCGGTTGATCATCTTCATCGTCGTGGTCTTGCCGCAGCCGGACGGGCCGACCAGGACCGACAGCTCGCCCGCGGCGAAGGTGAGGTCCAGCCGCTCCACGCCGACCGTGCCGTCGGGGTAGGTCTTGCTGACCCCCTCGAGCCGGATCTCCTCTGCGGTGCTCTCCCGGCCGGCATCGGCAGTAGCGTCCACGGGGTGACCTCCCTGGGTGCGCGCCCCCTGCTGGACGCGGTGAGCGACCCCGTGGCGGGGCTGCTCGCGGTGGACGAGGCGCCGAACCCGTGGTTCGACCCGTCCTACGTGACGGAGAACTGGGACTCCATCCTGTCCTACACCGGCGAGCACGTCCGGCTGACCGTGCTGGCGGTGGTGATCGGCGCGGCCATCGCGCTGCCGCTGGCGGTGCTCGCCCGGCGCAGCCGGTTCCTGTCGGCACCGGTGCTCGGCCTGTCCACGGTCGTCTACACGATCCCGTCGCTGGCGATGTTCGCGCTGCTGGTGCCCTTCACCGGGTTGTCGTCGAACACCGTGCTCATCGGCCTGGTCGCCTACTCCCTGGTCATCCTGGTGCGGAACTTCCTCGCCGGCCTGCAGGGCGTCCCGGCCGACGTCCGCGAGGCGGCGCGGGGGATGGGGCTGTCGGCCGCGCAGACGTTCTGGCGGGTGGACCTGCCGCTGGCCCTCCCGGCGTTCATGGCGGGGCTGCGGATCGCCACGGTGTCCACGGTGGCGCTGACGACGGTCGGCGTCCTCGTCGGCCACGGCGGGCTCGGGCAGCTGATCACCGGCGGGTTCGCGGCGAACTTCTACCGCGCCGAGATCGTCACCGGCGCGGTCGGGTGCGTGCTGCTCGCGCTGCTGGCCGACGTCCTGCTCGCCGGCGCCGAGCGTGCGCTCACCCCGTGGACGCGGGCGGTGCGGGCGTGAACGACTTCTCGAGGGCGCTCGTCTACCTCAACGACCCGTTCAACTGGACCCGCCCCAACGGCATCGCCGACCTGACGATCGAGCACCTGGGCATCTCCGCCGTCGCGGTGCTCGCGGCGATGGTCGTGGCGCTGCCGGTCGGCGTCGCCCTGGGGACGGCGCGCCGCGGTGCGGGCCTGGTCGTCGTCCTGTCCAACGTCAGCCGGGCGGTCCCGACCCTCGCGCTGCTCACCCTCTTCGCCGTCAGCCCCATCGGCTTCGGCAACCGCGCGACGACCATCGCGCTGGCGGTGTTCGCCGTCCCGCCGATCCTCACCAACACCTTCGTCGGCTTCCGCGGCGTCGACGCCGAGGTGAAGGAGGCGGCCCGCGGGATGGGGATGAGCCGGGCGCAGGTGCTCGGCCGGGTCGAGCTGCCGCTGGCCCTGCCGCTGGTGACCACCGGCATCCGCACCGCGGCGGTCCAGGTGGTGGCGACGGCGGGGCTGGCCGCGCTGGTCGGCGGGGGAGGGCTGGGCCGGCTGATCAACCTCGGGTTCGGCCAGCAGGACTACGGCGTGATGATCGCCGGGGCGATCCTCGTGGCGGGCCTGGCGCTGCTCACCGAGCTCGTCCTCGCGGTGCTGTCCTGGGCGGTCACCCCGGGCCCGCGCCGGCTGCCGTTCCTGCACGCCCGGACGGCCCCGTCACGGGACGGCGCCGTGCCGGAACCCACCGCCAGCGGGGTGCCGCTGTGACCTGCGTCTCCGGCTGATCGCGGGCAGGTAACGAGAGCGCAACACATCGGCGGGGGCGGTGTCGGTGTGCGGGACCCGCGGGTTGCATGGGCCGCGCGGGGGACCCCCGCCAGACACGCGTCGCGGCCGCACGCCGCACGGGACACAGAAGGCGGGACACCATGCGCACGCAGCGCGCCCTGACTCCTCTCCTGCTCACCGGTCTGCTCCTGACCGCCGCCTGCGGCGAGTCGGGCTCCTCGGGCACCGGCGGCTCGACCGCGAGCGGCTCGGCCGCCAGTGGCGACGCCTGTGCCCCGGTGGCCGGCGACCAGCTGGTCGTCCTCGAGGACGACCAGGAGCTGCAGAACGCCGACAACATCGTGCCGGCGGTGACCTCGGCCACCGCCGCGGCCAACCCCGCGCTGGTGCCGGCCCTCGACGCGGTCTCGGCGGCGCTGACCACCGACCAGCTCATCGACATGAACGCCGCCGTCGACCTCGAGCGGCAGAGCGCCGAGGACGTCGCGGCGCAGTGGGTCGAGGACAGCGGCGTGACCGAGGGCCTCGAGCAGGGCAGCGGGCCGGTCATCGTGGGCGCCGGCAACTTCACCGAGTCGACGATCCTGGCCAACGTCTACGCCGGGGTCCTGCAGGCCGCGGGCTTCGACGCCACCGTGCGCGAGGTGGGCAACCGCGACCTCTACCTGCCGGCGCTAATCTCGGGCACCGACCTGCAGGTCTTCCCCGAGTACCTGGCCACCGTCACCGAGGCGCTCAACGCCCAGGTCAACGGCCCCAACCCGGCGCCGATCGCCAGCGGCGACGCCCAGGCCACCCGCGACGCGCTGCAGCCGCTGGCCGACCAGGTCGGGCTGACCTTCGGCACGCCGTCGGAGGCCGCCGACCAGAACGCCTTCGCCGTGACGCAGGAGTTCGCAGAAGGGCTGGGCGTGACCACGCTGTCGGAGCTCGCCGACGCCTGCGGCGACGGGTCGCTCGTCCTGGGCGGGCCGGCCGAGTGCCCGACCCGGCCGTTCTGCCAGCCGGGCCTCGAGGAGACCTACGGCCTGCAGTTCGCCGAGTTCCGTGAGTTCGACGCCGGCGGCCCGGCGACCAAGGCCGCCATCCAGCAGGGCGAGGTCTCGATGGGCCTGGTCTTCAGCTCCGACGGCGCCCTCGCGCAGGACTAGCGACTCCAGGCGGGCCCCCGGCCGCGGCACACGGGACGATTCCGTACCGCAGTCGGGGGCTCGCTCAGCGTTACCCTGAGGTCATGCGGACGGGAGGGCGGCTGCGCGTCGCCGGGCAGGTGCTCGGGTGCGTGCTCGCCACCGCCGCGACCGCCGTCGTCTTCCTCAGCGACGACCCGCAGGTCTTGCGGGTGGCCGTGGTCGCCGTCGCCTGGGCCGGCCTCGGCGCCGCCTTCGCGGCCGGGCGCCGGCCGGAGCCGGCCGCCGGCGGTCCCGACGTCGCCGCCCTCGAGGCGCAGCTGCGCCGGGCCCACGAGGCCGAGCGCGACCGCGACGCGGCCGCCCACCGCGAGTCGGAGCGGCAGCTGGAGGCGCGGGTCCGCAGCGAGTCCGAGGCGTCGATGCGCCGCGAGCTCGACGGGCTGCGGGCGGAGCTGGCCGGGCTGCGCGGGGACCTCTCGGACCTCGGCGCGCTGCACGCCGAGGTCGCCGCGATCGGCGCCCTGCGGACCGACCTGGCCGAGCTGGCCGGCCTGCGCGCCGACGTCGGCCGGCTGCGGGCCGAGCTGACCGAGCGGTCCGCGGGCGAGCTGCCCCACACGGGCGAGCTGCACCACTCCGGCGAGATGCACATCGAGCGGGTGGTCATGCGCACCCAGTCGGTGCGGACCGGCCGCGAGCCGCTGGAGCCGGCGACCGCCGCCTGGCACGCCGCCGTCCCGCGGGAGCTGGGCGGCTGGCCCGCGCCGTCCGACGGACCCGGCGCCGGGGTGCCGACCACGGCCGCCGTGCCGCTCCCGGCGCCGGAGCCCGAGCCCGAGCCGGTCGCGCGCGTGGTGACGCCGCCGCCGGTCCCGCGCCGGCGCCACACCGACCTGCCCGCCGGCCTGCTGCCCCCGGCGCCGCAGGAGCAGCTGACCCTCGAGCGCCCCTCCGTGCACTCCTCCGCCGCGCGGCACGGCGGTCACGGGGCGCCCGTGCCCCCGGACGACGAGGCCGGCGCGGCGCGGCTCGCGCAGATCCTCGCCGAGAGCGGGGTCACCCCCGGCGGCCGGCGCCGCCGCTACCGCGACGCCTGACGGAGGACCCCTCCTTCCACCGCTCGCAGGCTCGCGCCAGGCCCCGTCCACAGGCTCGCCGCGAGCCTGCGAGCGGTGGGGAGGACGGGGTCCTCCTGCCTGCGAGGGGGCCGATGGGCCGTCGGCTACGCCGGGCCGCGGGAGAGCGCGCCGCCGTCGAGCACGAGCGTCTGACCGGTGACCCAGCCGGCGCCGAGCAGGTAGGCCGCGGCCTCGCCGACGTCCTCGGGCTCGCCGAGCCGGCCGGCCGGGTAGGCGCGGGCGGCCTCCTCCTCGCGCCCCTCGTACAGCGCGCCGGCGAACCGGGTCTTCACCACCGCCGGGGCGACCGCGTTGACCGTCACCTTCGGGCCGAGCTCCACGGCCAGCTGGGTGACCAGGTTGACCAGCCCCGCCTTGCTGACGCCGTAGCCGCCGATCATCGGCGAGGCCTTGAGCCCGGCCACCGACGCGACGACGAGGACCGAGCCGCCGTGCTCGGACATCCACGCCCGCCAGGCCTCCTGCACCAGGCCGAGCGTGCCGACGACGTTGGTGTCGAGGATCTTCCGGAACGCGTCGAGGTCCAGGTCGACCATCGGGCCGTAGACCGGGTTGATCCCGACGTTGCCGACCAGGTGGTCGAGGCTGCCGAACCGCTCGACCGCGGTGCGCACCGCCTCGGCCCGGTGCGCGGCGTCCCCGGCGTTGCCCGCCACGCCGACGGCGACGTCGGGACCGCCGAGCGACGCGACGGCCTCCTCCAGCGCCTCGGACTTGCGGGCGGTGAGCACCACGCGTGCCCCCCGGTCGACCAGGCTGCGGGCGATGGCCAGCCCGATGCCGCGGCTGCCGCCGGTGACCAGTGCGGTGCGTCCCTCGAACGTGCCCACGTCACTCCCTCGTGTCCGCCGGCGACCGCGTCGGCGCCGGTGCCGCCGCAACCGTAGGACCGCCCCGGACGGGCGTCCCGCCCACCCCGGCGAGCGGAGCGTGAGCCACCCCACACCGCCGTTCCGTTGCAGGCGCCCCGGGGCCGACTCACACTCGCCTTCGGCGCGTCGCCCGCGTGACACACCCGGTCGCAGCGGACGGCCCGCCGGCACCACCCGCACCGCACCCGCACCACCCGGGCCGCCAACGACGACGGTCCGCCCACCGAGTCCGGTACCCGCCAGGGACTGGAACGAGAGGTGACCCGATGCCTGCTGCCCGCAGGACCCCCCGCGCTGCCGGGCTCGAGCCCGCCGACAGCGCCCCCGCCCGGCTCCGCGTCGGCGTCATCGGCGCCGGCCGCGTCGGCGCCGTCCTCGGGGCCGCGCTCGCCGCCGCCGGCCACGACGTGGTCGCCGCCTCCGGCGTCTCCACCGCCTCCGCCGAGCGCGCCGCCCGGCTGCTGCCCGGCACCCCGCTGCTGCCCGCCGACGAGGTGGTCGCCGCCGCCGACCTCGTGGTGCTCGCCGTCCCCGACGACACGCTGCCCGGCCTGGTCGCGGGCCTCGCCGAGACCGGCACCTGGCGCGCCGGCCAGCTGGCCTTCCACACCTCCGGCGCGCACGGCCTGGCCGCCCTCGCCCCCGCGGAGCGGGCCGGCGTCCTCCCGCTCGCCCTGCACCCCGCCATGACCTTCACCGGCGCCCCCGAGGACGCCGACCGGCTCGCCGGCGCCCCGTTCGGCGTCACCAGCCGCCCCGAGCACCGGCCGGTCGCCGAGACCCTGGTGCTGGAGATGGGCGGCGAGCCGTTCTTCGTCGCCGAGGACGACCGGCGGCTCTACCACGCGGCGCTGGTCACCGGCGCCAACCACCTGGTCACCCTCGTCGCCGAGGCCGCCGACCTGTTGCGCCAGGCCGGCGTCGACGCCCCGGCCCGGGTGCTCACCCCGCTGCTCACCGCCGCGCTGGACAACGGCCTGCGCCGCGGCGACCGCGGGCTCACCGGCCCGGTCAGCCGCGGCGACGTCGGCACGGTGGCCGACCACCTCGCGACGCTCACCGACCGGGCGCCCGAGTCGGTGGCCGCCTACGTCGCGATGGCGCAGCGGACCACCGAGCGGGCGCTGTCCGCGGGCCGGCTCAAGCGGCACGAGGGCGCGCCGCTGCTCGACCTGCTGTACGAGGCCGCCGACCCCGCGGGCTCCCGGTGAGCGCCCCCGCCGTGCCGGCCGTCGCGGAGACGGTCGCCGAGCTCCGCGAGCTGATCGCCCGGCTGCCCGGCCCGGTGGCGCTGGTCCCGACCATGGGCGCCCTGCACGAGGGGCACCGCGCGCTCGTCCGCGCCGCCCGCGAGCGGGCCGGCAGCGTCGTCGTGTCGGTGTTCGTCAACCCGACCCAGTTCGGCCCCGGCGAGGACCTCGACCGCTACCCGCGCACCTGGGACGCCGACCTCGCCGCGCTCACCGACGAGGGCGCCGACGTCGTGTTCCACCCGACCGTCGACGAGGTCTACCCGCCCGGCTCGCTCGGCGTCACCGTCGACCCCGGCCCGCTCGGGTCGGTCCTCGAGGGGGCGGTCCGGCCCGGCCACTTCGCCGGCGTGCTGACCGTCGTCGCCAAGCTGTTCGGCCTCACCCGGCCCGACCTCGCGTTCTTCGGCGAGAAGGACTACCAGCAGCTGACGCTGGTCCGGGCCATGGTCCGCGAGCTGGCGCTGCCGCTCGAGGTGGTCGGCGTCCCGACCGTCCGCGAGGACGACGGCATGGCGCTGTCCAGCCGCAACCGCTACCTGGCGCCGGAAGAGCGCGCCCGCGCCGCGACGTTGAACAGGGCGCTGCGTGCCGGGGCGGACGCCGGCCCGCGCGGCGCCGCGGCCGTCCTCGCCGCCGCCCGCGAGGTGCTGGCCGGCGCGCCCGAGCTGGCGCCCGACTACCTCGCGCTCACCGACCCCGACCTGGGCCCGGCCCCCGCCGCCGGCCCCGCTCGCCTCCTGCTGGCCGCCCGCGCCGGCGCCACCCGCCTCCTCGACAACGTCCCCGTCACCCTGGGAGCCCCCCGATGATGCGCACGATGCTCAAGTCCAAGATCCACCGGGCGACGGTGACGCAGGCCGACCTGCACTACGTCGGCTCGGTGACGATCGACGAGGACCTGCTCGACGCCGCCGACCTCATCCCCGGCGAGCAGGTGGCGATCGTGGACGTCACCAACGGCGCCCGCCTGGAGACCTACGTCATCCCCGGCGAGCGGGGCAGCGGCGTCATCGGCATCAACGGCGCCGCCGCGCACCTCGTGCACCCCGGCGACCTGGTGATCCTGATCAGCTACGGCCTCATGGACGAGACCGAGGCCAAGAGCTACATCCCGAAGGTCGTGCACGTCGACGGCGGCAACCGCGTCGTCGAGCTGGGCGGGGACCCCTCGGCCCCGGTGCCGGGCGCGCCCGACCAGCAGCGCAGCGACCTCGGCGTCCCCGTCCGGTGACCCTGGCGGCCCCGACCGTCAGCGGCCTGCCCACCCGGCTGGCCGCGCCCGCGCCGGGCTGGGAGCTGTCGGCCGACGTCTGCGTCGTCGGCTCCGGCGTCGCGGGCCTGTGCGTCGCGCTGCACGCCCGGGCCGCCGGGCTGTCGGTCGCCGTCGTCACCAAGGTCCGCGTCGACGACGGGTCGACCCGCTGGGCGCAGGGCGGCATCGCCGCGGTGCTCGACCCGGCCGACAGCCCCGGGGCGCACGCCCGCGACACCGAGGTCGCCGGCGTCGGGCTGTGCGAGCCCGACGCCGTCCGCACCCTGGTGACCGAGGGCCCGGCGCGGCTGCACCAGCTCATCGGCTGGGGCGCCGGCTTCGACCGCGACGGGTCGGGCCGCCTGCTGCTCACCCGCGAGGGCGGGCACACCGCCGACCGGATCGTGCACGCCGGCGGCGACGCCACCGGCGCCGAGGTCATGCGGGCCCTGTGCGAGGCCGTGCACGCCGACCCCGGCATCACCCTCGTCGAGCACGCGATGGTGCTCGACCTGCTCACCGACGCCGCCGGCCGGGCCGCCGGCGTCACCCTGCACGTCCTCGGCGAGGGCACCGAGGACGGCGTCGGCGCGGTCCGCGCGCGGGCCGTCGTCCTCGCCACCGGCGGGATGGGCCAGGTCTACGCCGCGACGACGAACCCCCCGGTGTCCACCGGGGACGGCGTGGCCCTGGGCCTGCGCGCCGGCGCGGTCGCCACCGACCTGGAGTTCGTGCAGTTCCACCCGACGTCGCTGTACCGCGGCCCGGGCGCCCGCGGGCAGCAGCCGCTGGTCAGCGAGGCGCTGCGCGGCGAGGGCGCGGTGCTGCGCGACGGGGCGGGGGAGCGGTTCATGCTCGGCGTCCACCCGCAGGCCGAGCTCGCGCCGCGCGACGTCGTCGCCAAGGCCATCACCCGCGTGCAGCTGCGCGACGGCGTCGACCACGTGTGGCTCGACGCCCGGCACGTCCCCGGCCTCGCCGAGCGGTTCCCGACCATCGTGGCCAGCTGCCGCGCGATCGGCGTCGACCCGGTCACCGACCTGGTGCCGGTCACGCCGGCCGCCCACTACGCCTCCGGCGGCCTGGTCACCGACCTCGCCGGCCGGACCACCGTCCCCGGGCTCTACGCCTGCGGCGAGGCCGCCTGCACCGGCGTGCACGGCGCCAACCGGCTGGCGTCGAACTCGCTGCTGGAGGGGCTGGTGTTCGCCGCCCGCATCGGCGCGGAGCTGGCCCGCTCGCTGCCCCCGGCCGAGCCGGCCCGCGCGGCCGTCGCCGGGACCTCGGGCCTGCTCGACCCCGCCGGGCGGCGCACGGTCACCGAGACGATGTCCGGACGGGTCGCCGCGCTGCGCTCGGGCGCCGGGCTGGCCGAGGCCACCGGCGTGCTCGCCGGGCTGGCCGCCGGGCTGGCGGCCGGCCCCGGCGCCGCCCCCGGCGTGGCGAGCTGGGAGGCCACCGACCTGCTCACCGTCGCGAGCGCCCTCACCGCCGCCGCCGCCGCCCGCGAGGAGACCCGCGGCTGCCACTGGCGCGAGGACCACCCCGCCACCGAGGAGGACTGGCGGGTGCACCTCGACGTCCGCCTCGACGACGACGGCCGGCTGCGCCTGACCCGCCGGCCGGTGGGGACCCCCGTGGTGCAGCCGTGGTGACCGCCGACCCGCGGTCGCTGGCGGACACCGGGCTCACCGAGGCCTGGGTCGACGACCTGGTCGAGCGCACCCTGGCCGAGGACCTCGCCGGTGGGGCCGTCCTGCCGAGCGCGCCGGACCTGGCCGTCGCCCTCGACGTCACCAGCGCCGCCACCGTGCCCCCGGCCCAGTACGGCACCGCCGACCTCGTCGCCCGCGCCGACGGCGTCGTCGCCGGCCTGCCCGTCGCCGCCCGCGTGTTCGCCCGCCTCGCGCCCGGCGCCACGCTCACCGCCGGCGCGGCCGACGGCGACCGGGTGACCCGCGGCGACGTGCTGCTGACCGTCCGCGGGCCGGTCCGCGCGCTGCTGGCCGCCGAGCGCAGCGCGCTGAACATCGCCAGCCGGGCCAGCGGCATCGCCACCGCCACCCGCGCCTGGGTGGACGCCGTCGAGGGCACCGGCGCCGTCGTCCTCGACACCCGCAAGACGACGCCCGGGCTGCGCCCGCTGGAGAAGTACGCGGTGCGCTGCGGCGGCGGGTCGAACAAGCGGATGGGCCTCTACGACGTCGCGATGGTGAAGGACAACCACGTCGCCGCCGCGGGCTCGGTCGCGGCCGCCGTCGCCGCGGTGCGCGAGCGGGCGCCGCGGGTGCCGGTGCAGGTGGAGGCGGACACCCCCGCGCAGGCGGTGGAGGCGGTCGAGGCCGGCGCGGACTTCCTGCTGCTGGACAACATGCCGCCCGCGCAGCTGCGCGAGGTCGTGGCGCTGGTCGGCGGCCGCGCCGAGCTCGAGGCCACCGGCGGGCTCACCCTCGCCGTCGCCCGCGAGGTCGCCGCCACCGGGGTGGACTTCCTCTCGGTCGGCGCGCTCACGCACTCCTCGCCGATCCTCGACCTCGCGCTCGACCTGCGGAGCTGACCGGCGTGCTGCTCACCGTCGACGTCGGCAACAGCCAGACCGTGCTGGCCACCTTCGACGGCGCCCGGCGGGTCGGGTGCTGGCGCGTGACGACGCACGCGCGGGCCACCTCCGACGAGATCCGGATGCTGTGGCGCGGGCTGCTGCGCGACACCCAGGTCACCGGCGTCGCGGCGTGCTCGACCGTGCCGGCGCTGCTGCCCGCGCTGCGGCAGCTGCTGGACTCCCTCGAGGTGCCGGTCGTGCTCATCGGCCCCGGCGTGCGCACCGGCGTCCCGCTGCACGTGGACAACCCGCGCGAGGTCGGCGCCGACCGCGTGGTCACCGCCCTGGCCGCGCACGAGCTGTTCGGCCGGGCGCCCGACGGCGGCGGCCGCCCCGTCGTGGTGGTCGACTTCGGCACCTCCACCAACGTCGACGCCGTCGGCCCCGACGGGCAGTTCCTCGGCGGCGCGCTGGCCCCGGGCGTCGAGGTCAGCCTGGAGGCGCTGGCCACCCGCGCCGCGCAGCTGCGGTCGGTGGAGCTGACCGTGCCGGCGCAGGCGATCGGCAAGAACACCGTCGCCGCGCTGCAGTCCGGGCTGGTGCTGGGCTTCGCCGGCCTGGTCGACGGGCTGGTCGGCCGGATCGCCGGCGAACTGGTCGCGCAGTTCGGCGACCCGCCGGTCGTCGTCGCCACCGGGGGCCTGGCGCCGCTGGTGGCCGACAGCTGCCGCACCATCGGCGAGCGCGAGCCCGACCTCACCGTGCACGGCCTGCGCCTGGCCTTCGAGCGCTCCCAGGCCGGCGGCCGCCGCTAGGACGTCGCCGGAGGTGGCGCGGCGCACGGCCGTAGGCTCGGACGACGTGACCGACGAACCCCCGGGCGTGCCGGACGACGAGCTCCCCGAACAGCTCCGGGTCCGCCGCGCCAAGCTCGACCGGCTGCGCGAGTCCGGCGTCGACCCGTACCCGGTCACGGTGGAGCGCACGACCTCGCTGGCCGACGTCCGGGCCAAGCACCCCGACCTCGAGCCCGACACGACGACCGGCGAGCGGGTCGGCGTCACCGGCCGGGTCATCTTCAGCCGCAACACCGGCAAGCTGTGCTTCGCGACGCTGCGCGAGGGCGACGCCGAGCTGCAGGTCATGCTCTCCCGCGACCGGGTGGGCGCCGACGCGCTCGACGCCTGGAAGGCCGACGTCGACCTCGGCGACCACGTCTTCGTCGAGGGCGAGGTCGGGACGTCGCGGCGCGGCGAGCTGTCGGTGTTCGCCGACTCCTGGCGCATGGCGGCCAAGGCGCTGCGCCCGCTGCCGGTGGCGCACAAGCCGATGAGCGAGGAGCTGCGGGTCCGCCGCCGCTACGTGGACCTCATCGTCCGCGACGAGGCGCGCCGCACCGTCCGGCAGCGCGCGCAGGTGATGGCCGCGCTGCGGTCCGGGCTCACCGGCCGCGGCTTCCTCGAGGTCGAGACGCCGATGCTGCAGACCGTGCACGGCGGCGCCGCGGCCCGGCCGTTCCGCACGCACATGAACGCCTTCGACCTCGACCTGTACCTGCGCATCGCGCCCGAGCTGTTCCTCAAGCGGTGCATCGTGGGCGGCCTGGAGAAGGTCTTCGAGATCAACCGCAACTTCCGCAACGAGGGCGCCGACAGCTCGCACTCGCCGGAGTTCGCGATGCTCGAGTTCTACGAGGCCTACGCCGACTACCAGGACGTGGCGCGCACCACGCGCGAGCTGATCCAGGAGTGCTGCGCCTCGCTGTTCGGCGACCACGTCGCGCGCCACCACGACGGCACCGAGATCGACCTGTCGGGGGAGTGGCCGCAGGTGCCGCTCTACACGCTGGTCTCCGACGCCGTCGGCGAGGAGGTCACCCCGGAGACGCCGGTCGAGCGGCTGCGGGAGCTGGCGGAGCGACACGACGTCGGCGTCGACCCGGCGTGGCTGCCCGGCAAGGTGGTCGAGGAGCTGTTCGAGGCGCTGGTGCAGGACTCGCTGCAGGCGCCCACGTTCGTCGTCGACTACCCGGTCGACACCTCGCCGCTGACCCGCGCGCACCGCACGACGCCGGGCCTGGCGGAGAAGTGGGACCTCTACATCGCCGGCATCGAGCGCGGCACCGGCTACTCCGAGCTGGTCGACCCGGTGGTCCAGCGCGAGCGGTTCACCCAGCAGGCGCTGCTGGCCGCGGCCGGCGACCCCGAGGCCATGGTGCTCGACGAGGACTTCCTCGAGGCCCTCGAGTACGGGATGCCGCCCAGCGGCGGCGTCGGCATGGGCATCGACCGGCTCATGATGACGCTCACGGGACTCGGTATCCGGGAGACGATCCTGTTCCCATTGGTCCGGCCGATTGGCTGAAACTCCCGGCGCCGTTCCGCTCAATTCCTCCCCGAAATGGGCGACCCGCCGCGCGGGATTGGTCCGCCGGGTCCGTTCTGTGGTGCAATGTGCGCGTCGCCCGGTTCCGGGTGGCTGCAATTGTCCGGCCACGGGGGCCGAGAGGGAGCGAGGAAAGCGGAATGGCGCGCAAGGTCCAGGTGATCCTGAGTGACGACCTCGACGAGGACCTCCCCGCCGACGAGACGGTGAGTTTCTCGCTCGACGGCACGAACTACGAGATCGACCTGTCCGAGAAGAACGCGGAGGAACTGCGCAACGCCTTCTCCCGGTACGTGCAGGCCGCCCGCAAGGTCGGCCGCGGCGGCGGCCGGGCCTCCGGCGGCGGCCGGTCCCGGGCCACCGGTGGCGGCGGCCGGATGGACCGCGAGCAGGCCGGCGCGATCCGCGACTGGGCCCGGAAGAACGGCCACAACGTCAGCGACCGCGGCCGCATCCCGGCCAGCGTCGTCGAGGCCTACGAGGCCGCCCACTGAGGCGGTCCCGCAGCACGTGACCGACGGCCCGGTCCCCGCACGGGGACCGGGCCGTCGGCGTCCCCGACCGACACGCCGTCCGCTGTCGGCGTAACGCTCGCGGAACACCGCCCCGTCACCATCGGTTGGACCGGGCAAGCCACCCACCGCACCGCCGGTCGCGACCGACGGGACGGCGTGGTCCGTGACTACAGTGGAATGACCGGTGCCCCAGCGCGCCGACGGACGTCGGGTGCTCCTCCCCGCTCGTGGGGAGGGACGTGCCGGACCAGCCGGTCAGAGGAGAAGCAGCAGATGTTCGAACGGTTCACCGACCGAGCCCGACGGGTGGTCGTCCTGGCGCAGGAAGAGGCCAGGATGCTCAACCACAACTACATCGGCACCGAGCACATCCTCCTGGGCCTGATCCACGAGGGTGAGGGCGTCGCTGCCAAGGCCCTCGAGTCGCTCGGCATCTCGCTCGAGGGTGTCCGCCAGCAGGTCGAGGAGATCATCGGCCAGGGTCAGCAGGCCCCGTCCGGGCACATCCCCTTCACCCCGCGGGCGAAGAAGGTGCTCGAGCTGTCCCTGCGCGAGGCGCTGCAGCTCGGCCACAACTACATCGGCACCGAGCACATCCTGCTCGGCCTGATCCGCGAGGGCGAGGGTGTCGCCGCCCAGGTCCTCGTGAAGCTGGGCGCCGACCTCAACCGCGTCCGCCAGCAGGTCATCCAGCTGCTCTCCGGCTACCAGGGCAAGGAGCCGGCCTCGGCCGGCGGTCCCTCGGAGGGCACGCCGTCGACGTCGCTGGTGCTCGACCAGTTCGGCCGCAACCTGACCCAGGCCGCGCGCGACTCCAAGCTCGACCCGGTCATCGGGCGGGCCAAGGAGATCGAGCGGGTCATGCAGGTCCTCTCGCGGCGGACCAAGAACAACCCCGTCCTCATCGGTGAGCCCGGCGTCGGCAAGACCGCCGTCGTCGAGGGCCTGGCCCAGGCGATCGTCAAGGGCGAGGTCCCCGAGACGCTGAAGGACAAGCAGCTCTACACGCTCGACCTCGGCGCCCTGGTCGCCGGGTCGCGCTACCGCGGTGACTTCGAGGAGCGCCTCAAGAAGGTGCTCAAGGAGATCCGCACCCGCGGCGACATCATCCTGTTCATCGACGAGATCCACACCCTCGTCGGTGCCGGTGCCGCCGAGGGCGCGATCGACGCCGCCAGCATCCTCAAGCCGATGCTGGCCCGCGGTGAGCTGCAGACCATCGGCGCCACCACGCTCGACGAGTACCGCAAGCACCTGGAGAAGGACGCCGCGCTCGAGCGCCGCTTCCAGCCGATCCAGGTGGGCGAGCCGACGCTCACCCACACGATCGAGATCCTCAAGGGCCTGCGCGACCGCTACGAGGCGCACCACCGGATCAGCATCACCGACGGCGCCCTCGTCGCCGCCGCCACGCTGGCCGACCGGTACATCTCCGACCGCTTCCTGCCGGACAAGGCGATCGACCTGATCGACGAGGCCGGCGCCCGGATGCGGATCAAGCGGATGACCGCCCCGCCGGACCTGCGCGAGTTCGACGACCGGATCGCCGGCATCCGCCGCGAGAAGGAGTCCGCGATCGACGCGCAGGACTTCGAGAAGGCCGCGTCGCTGCGCGACAAGGAGAAGACCCTCCTGGCCGAGAAGGCCGAGCGGGAGAAGGCGTGGAAGGCCGGCGACATGGACGTCGTCGCCGAGGTCGACGACGAGCAGATCGCCGAGGTGCTGGCCAACTGGACCGGCATCCCCGTCTTCAAGCTCACCGAGGAGGAGACGACCCGTCTGCTCCGCATGGAGGACGAGCTCCACAAGCGGATCATCGGCCAGGAAGAGGCCATCAAGAGCGTCAGCCAGGCGATCCGTCGCACCCGCGCGGGCCTCAAGGACCCGCGTCGCCCCGGTGGCTCGTTCATCTTCGCCGGCCCCTCGGGTGTCGGTAAGACCGAGCTCGCCAAGGCGCTCGCGAACTTCCTGTTCGGCGAGGACGACGCGCTCATCCAGATCGACATGGGCGAGTTCCACGACCGGTTCACCGTGTCGCGGCTCGTCGGTGCCCCTCCCGGCTACGTCGGTTACGACGAGGGCGGCCAGCTGACCGAGAAGGTGCGGCGCAAGCCGTTCTCGGTGGTCCTCTTCGACGAGATCGAGAAGGCCCACGCCGACGTCTTCAACACGCTGCTGCAGGTGCTGGAGGACGGCCGCCTCACCGACGGTCAGGGCCGGATCGTGGACTTCAAGAACACGATCCTGATCCTCACGACCAACCTCGGGACGCGGGACATCTCCAAGGCGGTCGGCCTCGGCTTCCAGGCCGGGAACGACGACCAGTCGAACTACGAGCGCATGAAGACGAAGGTCCACGACGAGCTCAAGCAGCACTTCCGGCCTGAGTTCCTCAACCGCATCGACGACATCGTCGTGTTCCACCAGCTGACCGAGGCCGAGATCATCCAGATCGTCGACCTGATGCTCGCCCGCGTGGAGAGCCAGCTGAGCAACAAGGACATGTCGCTCGAGGTCACCCAGGAGGCCAAGAAGCTCCTGGCGGCCCGCGGGTTCGACCCGGTGCTGGGCGCCCGGCCGCTGCGCCGGACCATCCAGCGCGAGATCGAGGACGCGCTGTCGGAGAAGATCCTCTACGGGGAGCTGACCGCCGGTCAGATCGTCGTGGTGGACGTCGAGGGCGAGGGCACCGACGCGAAGTTCACCTTCCGCGGCGAGACCAAGCCGATCGACCTGCCCGACACGCCCCCGGTGGCGCTGACCGTCGGCGACGACGAGGACGGCACCCAGGGCCCGTCGCTCCGCAAGGAGTGAGCAGGTAGCTCCACCGACAGGGGCCGTCTCCCGCGAGGGAGGCGGCCCCTGTCGCGTTCCCGGGGAGGGGGGCGGGGCGATGGCCCGCGGGGACCACCCGAGGCGGACGCCGGTTTACGGCGGGCTGCTGATCGCGCTCGCCATGGTCGGCGCCACGCTGGTCGTGGTGGCCGGCGCCGGCCTGCCGGGCGCCGTCCGCGGCCTCCTGCTCGTCCTGGCCGCGCTAACGGCGCTGGCGGGGTGGCTGCTGACCTTCCGCGACCTCACGCCGCCGCGGCGCCGCTGAGCGGGGCTCAGGCGGGGAGGGCGAACCGGCCGTCGTCGGTCTGCTCGACGAGGCCGTCGGCCAGCAGGGAGTCCAGGCAGCGGGACCGCTGCGCCGCGTCGTCCCAGGCGGCGTCGAGGGCCGGGGCGGACACCGGGCCGTCGGCGGCGCGCAGGACGTCGAGCAGCCGGCCGCGGACCTGCCGGTCGGTCCCCGCGAACCGCTGCACCCGCCGCGGTGGGCCCTCGGCGGCCGGGCAGCCGGCCAGCCGCCAGGCGCACCGGTCGCGCACCGGGCACGCGCCGCACCGCGGGGCGCGGGCCACGCAGACGAGCGCGCCGAGCTCCATGGCCGCCACCGAGAACCGGCACGCCCGCTCGCGGTCCGCCGGTGCCAGCGCCGCGACGTCGGTCAGGTCGGAGGCGCGCGCGGTCCCGGCCTGGGCGCGGCCGTGCACCAGCCGGGCCACCACCCGCCGCACGTTGGTGTCCACGACCGGCTGCGGCGTCCCGTGGCCGAAGCAGGCCACCGCCCGGGCCGTGTACGTTCCGATGCCCGGCAGCGCCTCCAGGGCCGCCACGTCGGCCGGGACGGCGCCCCCGTGCCGCTCGGTGAGGGCGACGGCGGTCTCCCGCAGCCGCAGCGCCCGCCGCGGGTAGCCGAGCTTGCCCCAGGCGCGGATCACCTCGGCCGGCGACGCGGCGGCCAGCGCGGCCGGCGTGGGCCAGCGCTCCATCCAGGCCTGCCACACCGGCTCGACCCGCGCCACCGGCGTCTGCTGCAGCATCACCTCGCTGACCAGCACCGCCCACGGGTCCACCCCGGGCCGGCGCCACGGCAGGTCGCGGGCCGCCGTGTCGTACCAGTCGACGAGGGCGTCCCCGAGTCCGGCGGTGCTGCTCACGGGGGTCCAGTGTGCCCGGCCCGGACCGGCGGCGTGCCCTGCCGGGACGGCCGGGAGCCGCCGACTACGGTCGGCTCGTGCTGCACCCGGTCGGGCCCCTGCCGGCCGCCGTCTACTGGCGACGGCGGCTGCTCGTGCTCCTCCTGCTCGTCGCCGTCCTCGGCGGCGGGAGCTGGCTGGGGGTGGCCCTGCTGGGCGGCGGCCCGGACGGCTCGGCCACGGCCGCCGGCACCTCGGAGGCGGCGTCGACGGCGGCGGCGGCCGCTGAGGAGCCGCCCGCCCTCGACCGGGTCCTCCCGTCGCTGGCCAGCGTGCAGACCCCCACCCCGCCGCCCACCCCGACGCCCGCTCCGCCCGGGGCGCCGGCCGCCCCGGTGCAGGAGGCCGGCGCCCCGTGCGGCGACGACGTCGTCGCGCTGGAGGTGCGCACGCCCGGCACGGTCGCCTCCGGGTCCTCGCCGACGCTCGAGCTCGTCGTCACCAACACCGCCGCGGTGCCGTGCACCCGCGTGCTGGACGCGCAGGTGCAGGAGATGGTGCTGCTCGACGCGGCCGGCGCCCGGCTGTGGGGCAGCAACGACTGCCAGCCCGAGGCCAGCAGCGACACCCACACGCTGCAGCCCGGCGAGCAGGTGGTGTTCCCGCTGGTGTGGAGCGGCCTGACCAGCGAGCCGACCTGCACCGCCGAGCGCGTGCCGGTGGCCCCGGGTCAGTACGTGGTGCGCGCCCGGCTGGACACCAAGACCAGCCCGGACGCCGTCCTGCAGGTGACCTGACGAAGGACCTCCCTGCCCCCACCGCTCGCAGGCTCGCGGCGGCCCCTGCAGGGAGGCCGTTGCAGCTCCGGGGGTGCTGGGCCGCCGGCTAGCTGTAGCGGTCGAGGATCGAGGTCTCGGCCAGCCGGGACAGGCCCTCGCGGATGCCGCGGGCGCGGGCCTCGCCGACGCCCTCGACGGCGAGCAGGTCCTCGATGGTGGCCGCCAGCAGCTTCTGCAGGCCGCCGAAGTGGTCGACCAGCCGGTCGATGATCGCCGCGGGCAGCCGCGGCACCCGGGCCAGCAGCCGGTAGCCGCGCGGGCTGACGGGGGAGTCCAGCGCGTCGGCCGAGGTGGGCAGCCCGTAGCAGCGCGAGACGGCGGAGAGGTCCAGCAGCTCGGTGGCCGACAGCGCCCGCAGCTCGGCGAGCACGTCCTCGATGGTCCGCGGCCGGCGGGTGCCGGCGGCGGGGAGGTAGTCGCGCACCAGCAGCGCGCGGTCCTCCTCGACGCCGGCGAGCATCTCGTCGAGCTGCAGGGCGAGCAGCCGCCCGTCGGTGCCCAGCTCGACGACGAAGCCCTCGATCTCGTCGGCGATCCGCCGGACCATCTCCAGCCGCTGGCTGACGCTCATCGCGTCGCGGACCGTCACCAGGTCCTCGATCTCCAGCGCGGAGAGGGTGCTGGCGACCTCGTCGAGGCGCAGCTTGTACCGCTCCAGCGCCGCGAGGGCCTGGTTGGCGCGGGCGAGGATCGTCGTCGGGTGCTCGAGGGTGTAGCGCCGGCCGGCCACGTAGACGCTGATGATGTGCATCGACTGGCTGACCGAGATCACCGGGAACCCGGTCTGCACGGCCACCCGCTCGGCGGTCCGGTGCCGGGTGCCCGACTCCTCGGTGGGCACGGTCGGGTCGGGCATCAGGTGCACGCCGGCCCGGACGATGCGCAGCCCGTCGGAGGACAGGATCACCGCGCCGTCCATCTTGGCCAGCTCGCGCAGCCGGGTGGCCGACAGCGCGACGTCGAGGGCGAACCCGCCGGTGCAGATCGACTCCACGACCCGGTCGTAGCCGAGCACGATCAGGGCGCCGGTGCGGCCGGCCAGGATGCGCTCCAGGCCGTCGCGCAACGCGGTCCCCGGGGCGATGCGGCCGAGCAGTTCGCGCAGGGCGACCTCGGAGTCCACAGCGGGGGGCACGGGTGCTCCTGACGTCGTCGTGGTACGGCGACCGAGTCTACGTGGCACGCCGACCTGCCGGTCGGGACCGGGGTGTGGTGAGCAGGCTCACCCCGGGAAGAGCCCGGCGAGCGCCGCTCCCAGGTCGGGCACCTCCATGAGCCGGATGCCCCTGGGGGCCTGGCCGGCGTCCGGCGGGACCAGCGCGAGCCGGTAGCCCTGGCGGGCGGCCTCGGCCAGCCGCCGGCTGGTGCCGCCGACCCGCCGGATCTCCCCGGACAGGCCCACCTCACCCAGCGCGATCATCCCCTCGGGCAGCGGGGTGTCCCGCGACGCCGAGGCGATCGCCAGCGCGAGCGCGAGGTCGGCCGCGGGCTCGGCGATCTTCACGCCGCCGACGGAGGCGGCGAACACGTCGGCGTCGGCCAGCCGGACGCCGCCGCGCCGCTCGACGACGGCGTTGACCATCGCGACCCGCTGCGAGTCCAGCCCGCTGACCGCCCGCCGCGGCGAGCCGCCGCCGGTGTTGGTGGCGACGAGGGCCTGCACCTCGGCCAGCAGCGGCCGGCTGCCCTCCATGGTCACCGTGACGCAACTGCCGGGCACCGAGGCGGTGCGGCGCGAGACGAACAGGTGGGAGGGGTCGGGGACGCCGACCACCCCGCCGTCGCCGATCTCGAAGCAGCCGATCTCGTCGGCCGGCCCGAACCGGTTCTTGGTGGCGCGCACCAGGCGCAGGGTGGAGTGCCGCTCGCCGTCGAAGGACACGACGACGTCGACCAGGTGCTCCAGCGCCCGCGGCCCGGCGATCGCGCCGTCCTTGGTGACGTGCCCGACGAGGATCGTCGTCATCCCGCGGGACTTGGCGACGGCGGTGAGCGCGGTGGCCACCGAGCGGACCTGGGTGGCGCCGCCGTCGGTCCCCTCGACCGCGGAGGAGCGGACGGTCTGCACGCTGTCGAGCACCAGCAGCGAGGGCGCCACCTGCTCGACGTGGGCGAGCACGGCCGACAGCTCGGTCTCGGCGGCGAGGTAGAGCCGGTCGTGCAGGGCGCCGATCCGCTCGGCGCGCAGCCGCACCTGCGCGGCGGACTCCTCGCCCGAGACCACCAGCGTGGGCCCGTTGGACTCCGCGACCCGGTGGGCGACCTCGAGCAGCAGCGTGGACTT
Organism: Geodermatophilus sp. SYSU D00879; assembly: GCF_054050375.1. Lineage (NCBI taxonomy): Bacteria > Bacillati > Actinomycetota > Actinomycetes > Geodermatophilales > Geodermatophilaceae > Geodermatophilus > Geodermatophilus sp. SYSU D00879. The sequence continues at coordinate 613,509 of NZ_JBJGZF010000001.1, read as the reverse complement.
GCCGACGCCCGGCTCGCCGGCGACGAGGACCACCGCGCCGGGCACCAGGCCGCCGCCGAGGACGCGGTCGAACTCGGGGATGCCGGTGGGCACCGCCCGGGCGCCGTCGAGCTGGACCTGGGCGATCGGCCGCGCGGGCGCGGTGACCGGGCCGGCGGCGACCGAGCGGAGCGCCGGCGCGGCGGGCCCGACCTCCTGCAGCGTGCCCCAGGCCTGGCACTCCGGGCACTTGCCCATCCACTTCGCCGACGAGAAGCCGCACTCGGTGCAGCGGTGGGCGGGACGGGCGGACTTCACTCCGGAGGGCACGCCGCCACGGTAGGTGGGGGTACCGACACTCCCGGGGAGGCCGGGCGGGTCACCGGAGGCAGGTCACCCCGGGCCGGTCACTCGGCCTGGGTGTCCTCCTCGTTCTCCGGGTTCTCCTCCTCGAGGCCCTCCTCGAAGTCGAAGCTCTCGCCCCGCTCGATCTCCTCGTCCGGACCGGCCACCAGCGCCTGCGTGGTGATCTCGCCGGCCTGCTCGAAGGTCAGGGTGAGCGTCACGGTCTGCCCGGCCGTCAGCTCCTCGCCGAGGTCCTGCAGCGTGACCGTCGCGCCGTCCTCGCGCCCGATGTAGAGCGCGGTGTCCGCCGGGACGTCCAGCGACACCCGGGTGCTCGCCGTGCCGCCGGCCGACGTGCCCGGGGTGGCGCCGGTGCTGCCCGGCGTCGGGGTGGCCGTGGGGGAGCTGCCGGCGGGCGACGACGGCGAGGGGGTGGGCCCGGTCGCCGAGACCAGCACACCGTCGAAGCCCTCGCCCTCGATGCCGGTGAGGGTGTCGTCGGCGTCGGAGGCGTTGACGATCGTGAGGATCAGCTCCGCGTCGTCGCCCTCCTCGTACCGGCCGTTCTCCGGCGGGGCGAGCAGGACCTGGCGCAGCAGGATGTCCTCCACCTGCGCCTGGGGGCCGACCTTGTCGCGGTCCTGGGTGCCGGTCTGGGACACCTGGCCGGCGCTGCAGGCGCCGAGCGCGACCGGGCTGAGGACGAGGGCACCCATCACGGCGGCGCGCAGCGCGCGGTTCACAGCGGTCGACCTCCACGGGAAACAGCAGCCGGCCACCGTGCGTCTCGATGGCCCGAGTCGCGCCGAGCCTAACGGTCCGCCCACCGTGTCCGCCGGGAGGTGAGGCCGATGCGGCGCCCAGGACCCGGCGCCGGCGGCGAGCCGAGCGACCCTGCCCTCGCTGACTTCCCCGGACGGGCACCCGGTACGCGTCGGTGGACCTCCGCCGACCAGCTCGGCCCGCACGTCCTCGACGCGCCCGGCCGGCCGGCGAGCGCCGGCCGGCCCACTGCTGCTGTCGCCGGCGATCGACCTCGGCCTGCTCGACCCGCTGGAGGTGGTGCACGCCGCCGAGGACACCGCCCGCGCGGCCGCCGCCGACGGCGCGCCCCTGCCGCTCGACAGCGTGGAGGGCTTCGTCCGCCAGGTGATGGGCCGGCGCGACTGCGCCTGGCACACGTACCGGCACTCCGGCCGCGACCACCGGCACGGCAACCACCTGCGCGCCACCGAGCCGGTGCCGAGGTGGATGGCCGAGCTGGACCGGGACGCCGTCGACGCCCCGTGCCCGTCCGGCGTCCTCACCGACCTGCGCCGCGACGGCCGGGGTGCACCACGTCCCGCGGCTGGTGGTGCTCGGCAACCACGCGCTGCAGCGCGGCATCGACCCGCCGGCGATGACCGACTGGTTCCACCGCCGCGTTCGTCGACGGCTACGACCGGGTGATGGTCGCCAACGTCGTCGGGATGAGCCAGCACGCCGACGGCGGGGCGCTGGCCACCAGGCCCTACGCGGCCGACGGCGCCACACCGACCGGATGAGCGACTCCTGCGGCGGCTGCCCGTACGACCCGCGGCGGCGCCTCGGCGGCGACGCCTGCCCGTACACCGCCGGCTCCTGGGCCTTCCTCGAGCGCAACCGCGAGCGGCCGGCCGGCAACCGGCGGATGCGCCGTCCGCTGCAGGGCCTGGACCGGCTGCGGGACCTGCCGGCCGTCGTCGAGCAGGAGGCCGCCCGGGGCACCTCCGCCCCCTGATCGGGGGACGGGCGGTCCAGTTCCGCGTCCGGCCTGCCGATGCCTCCCCCTGCACGGGGGACGGCACGGGAGGTGCTGATGGCGGTCGGAGCCGCGTTCGACGACGTCCTCGCGGCGGCCAGGACGGGCGCCGCGTGGGCCTTCGAGGTGCTCTACCGGGACCTGTCCCCGGCGGTCACCGGCTACCTGCGGCTGCACGGCGCCCCGGACCCCGACGACGTGGCCAGCGAGACGTTCCTCGCGGTCTTCCGCGGGCTGTCCGGCTTCACCGGCGACGAGGCGGGGCTGCGGTCCTGGGTGTTCACCATCGCCCACCGGCGGCTGGTCGACGACCTGCGCCGGCGCAGCCGCCGCCCGCTGCTGGCCGACCGGGGCGGGGACGTGCTGCCCGAGGTCGCCGGCGGGGACGTGGAGGACGACGTCCTGACCCGGCTGGGCGCCGAGGCGGTGCACCGGCTGTGCGCCGGCCTGCCGGAGGACCAGCGCTCGGTCCTGCTGCTGCGGGTCCTGGCCGACCTGACCGTCGAGCAGGTCGCCGGGGTGATGGACCGCTCCGTGGCCTCGGTCAAGGCGCTGCAGCGGCGCGGGCTGCGCCGGCTGCGCGAGGAGCTGGAGCCCGCCGGGACCACCCCGACGAGGGACACGACGACGGCGCGCGCACCCCTGCGGGCCCGTCCGGCGATGACAGGGGCGAGATGACCACGCCAGCCGATCCCCGGACCGCCGAACAGGCCCTCGAGGCCTGCCTCGCCGGCCGTCCCGTGCCCGAGGGCGCGCAGTACCTGACCGCGTTCACCGACGCGGTGCGGTCCTCCGCCACCGCGCCGGGGCGCCCGAACGCGGCCCTGGCCGAGCTGCTGGCGACCGGTCTGCTCACCGACCAGTCGGACCCGTCCACGCGGACGACCGGGCACCCCGCCCGGACCTCACGGAAGAGAACCCGCATGTTCATCACCTCCCTCGCCGCGAAGTTCGCCGCCCTCTCCGCGGTCGCCAAGGCCGCCGTCGCCGGTGGCGCGGTCGCGGTCGCCCTGACCGCCGGCACCACCGCCGCCGTCGCCCTGCCCGAGGACACCACCCCCGCCCTCGTCGAGGCCGGCGACGGCACGGTCACCGACGACACCCTCACCGACGGCGACGCGCCGACCGAGGGAGACGGGACCGCCGACGACACGACCGACGACACGGACACGACCCAGGACACGCCCGACGGGTCCACCGAGGGCGGCGCCACCGACGAGACCACCGACGGAACCACCGACGAGGAGGTCGCGGAGGAGGGGTCCGCCACCGAGCTCACCACCCCCGAGGACGACCTGCTGGCCGTCCTCGACGGGGCGCCCTTCGGGAACCTCGTGCACGGGATCGTGGCGGCCAGCCGGACGTCCGGCGCCCAGGTCGGGTCGCAGGTCAGCCAGTGGGCGCACGAGCGCAACGACCTCCGTCAGGCCGCCCGCGAGGCCGCCCGTCAGGGCACCGTGACCGAGCCGGTCACCGAGCCCGTCACCGAGGAGCAGGAGGCCGAGGAGCAGGCGACCGAGGAGCAGGAGGCCGTGGCCCCGGCGCCCGCGCCCGCGGAGCCCGTCGCCACCACCTCGACCGGCGGCAACGGCAACGGCCACGGCAACGGCAACGGTGGCGGCAACGGCAACGGCAACGGCAACGGCCGGAAGTGACCGACGGCGGGGCCGCGCTCAGGTGAGCGCGGCCCCGCCCGCCAGCAGCAGCACCACGTCGAGCACGGTCAGCAGCAGGACCGCCGGGAAGGCCAGCCGGCGGAAGGGCGCCGTCCCGGCCAGGGCGGCGACGGCGACCGCGGGCACCGCCAGCACCAGCCCCGCCCAGCCCCACCACGCGGGCGGGCCGGCCGGGCCGAGCACGAGCACCAGCGATGCCGTCCCGAGCAGCAGCGCTCCCAGGACCGCCGACACGCGGGGACCCAGCCGGTGCGGCAGGCCGCGCACCCCGGTCGCCAGGTCGTCGGCGATGTCGGGGGCCACGTTGGCCAGGTGGGCCGCCGCGCCCAGCGCCGCGCCGGCGGCCGGCAGCCACCACGGCGCGACCGGGACGCCCGGCGCCGCGGCCACCACCCCGGCGGGCAGGGCGCCGAAACCGGTGACGTAGGGGAGCCCGGAGGCCACCGTGCGCTTCAGACCCGCGTTGTAGGCCCAACCGCTGGCCACCAGCACCAGCAGCAGCAGTCCGGGCACCCAGCCCAGCGCCAGGGACAGGACGACGGCCGCGGCGGCCGCGCCGAGGGCCGCCGCGCGCAGCGTGGCGGGGGCCACGGCGCCCTGCACGACCGGCTTGTCGGCCCGCGCGACGGCGCGGTCGCGGTCGGCGTCGAGCCAGTCGTTGCTCCACCCGATGGACGCCTGACCTGCGAGGACGGCCAGTCCCACGAGCACCACGCGCCCCGGGGACACCTGCGCGGTGACCGCGAGGAGGGTCGCCACGACGGTGACCGCGACCGCCGGCGGCGCGTGCGTGGCCAGGACGAGCGCGCGGACGGAGGCGCCCCGCGAGACCCGTGCAGGCACACCGACCACGCGCTGTCAACCCCTCCCGGGTACTTCATCAGGCCTCTGACCTGCGGATATCCATCGGCGGACCGTTCCGGCCGTCAGTGTGCCGTGCTAACCTGGGTACAGCGAAAGGGGTCACACACACATGGGCTTCACTGTCGGCGAGACCGTCGTCTACCCGCACCACGGTGCCGCTCTGATCGAGGCGATCGAGACGCGGGTCATCAAGGGTGAAGAGAAGGCCTACCTCGTGCTGAAGGTCGCCCAGGGCGACCTGACCGTGCGCGTGCCGGCCGACAACGCAGAGATCGTCGGCGTCCGTGACGTCGTCGGTCAGGACGGGCTCAACCGCGTGTTCGAGGTCCTGCGGGCCCCGCACACCGAGGAGCCGACCAACTGGTCGCGCCGCTACAAGGCCAACCTCGAGAAGCTGGCCTCCGGCGACGTCAACAAGGTGGCCGAGGTCGTCCGCGACCTGTGGCGCCGCGACAAGGACCGTGGCCTCTCCGCCGGCGAGAAGCGGATGCTGTCCAAGGCCCGCCAGATCCTGGTCAGCGAGCTCGCGCTCGCCGAGGGGACCAACGAGGACAAGGCCGAGGTGCTGCTCGACGAGGTCCTCGCCAGCTGACCCCCGCACCCTCGCTCTCCCGGACCACTCCCGTGTCCGCTGTCGGCATCGTCGCAGCGGCCGGGAGTGGTTCGCGTCTGGGGGCCGACAAACCCAAGGCGCTCGTCGAGCTGGCCGGCCGCCCACTGGTCTGCTGGGCGGTGGACACGCTGCTGGTCGGCGGCGTCGACGAGGTCGTGGTCGCCGTGCCCGCGGCCGAGCGCGACGCCTTCACCGCCGTCCTGCCGGGCGGCGTCGCGCTGGTCGACGGCGGCGCCACCCGCACCGCCTCGGTCCGCGCCGCCCTGGACAGGGTCCCCGATGAGGCGTCCGCCGTCCTCGTGCACGACGCCGCCCGACCGCTGACCCCGCCGGACGTGGTGGCCCGCGTGCTCGCCGCGCTGGCCGCCGGTGCGCCCGCCGTCGTCCCGGTGCTGCCGGTCGTGGACACGACCGTGGTGGTCGACGCCGCCGGCACCGTGACCGCGACCCCCGACCGCGCCGCTCTCCGCCGCGTGCAGACGCCGCAGGGCTTCTCCCACCGCGTGCTCGTCGAGGCCTACGACGCCCTGCCGGCCGGCGAGGAGCTGACCGACGACGCGGCCGTCGTCCGCGCGGTCGGGGTCCCCGTCAGCACCGTGGCCGGCGACGAGCGCGCCGCGAAGGTGACCGTGCCGCACGACCTGCACCTGGCCGCGCTGCAGGCCACCCGGTGAGCGACGACCTGCCCCGCGTCGGCCTCGGCATCGACGTGCACCCCGTGGAGGCCGGCCGCGAGTGCTGGCTGGCCGGCCTGCCGTGGCCCGGCGCCGACGGCTGCGCCGGGCACTCCGACGGCGACGTCGTCGCGCACGCCCTGACCGACGCGGTGCTGTCCGCGGCCGGCCTCGGCGACATCGGCGGCCTGCTCGGCACCGACGACCCGCGCTGGGCCGGCGCCCGCGGCGTCGCCGTCCTCGAGCACGTGCGGGAGACCCTGGCCGCCGCCGGCTGGCGGGTCGGCAACGCCGCCGTGCAGCTCGTGGCACCCACACCGAAGCTCGGCCCGCGCCGGGCCGAGGCCGAGGCGGCGCTGTCCGCGGCGCTCGGCGCCCCGGTGAGCGTCACCGCCACCACCACCGACGGGCTGGGGCTGGTGGGCCGCGGCGAGGGCCGGGCCGCCCTCGCGACGGCGCTGGTCGTCCGGACGGGGTCCGCGGACTCCGCGCTGGGCTGACGCCGCGCTCCGTAGACTCCGCGCAGTGAGCCTCCGCCTGTACGACACGGCCGCGCGCGCGGTCCGGGACTTCACGCCCCTGCGTCCCGGCGAGGCCTCGGTGTACGTCTGCGGGCTCACCGTCCAGGGGCCGCCGCACGTCGGGCACGTGCGCGCCGCCGTCGCCTTCGACGTCCTGCGCCGCTGGCTGACCGCGAGCGGGCTCGAGGTCACCTACGTCCGCAACGTCACCGACATCGACGACAAGATCCTCGCGAAGGCCGCCGAGCACGGCGTCCCGTGGTGGGCCTGGGCGTACACCAACGAGCTGGCCTGCACCCGCGCCTACGACGCCCTCGGCGTCCTGCCGCCCACCTACGAGCCGCGCGCGACCGGGCACGTTCCCGACATGGTGGCGCTGGTCGAGCGGCTGGTGGAGCGCGGGCACGCCTACACCGTCGACGGCGACGCCTACTTCGACGTCCGCAGCTTCCCCCGCTACGGCGAGCTGACCCGGCAGGCGCTGGGCGACCTGCAGCCCGCGGCCGACACCGACACCGACGAGCGCAAGCGCGACCCCCGCGACTTCGCGCTGTGGAAGGCGCACAAGCCCGGCGAGCCGGAGACCGCGAGCTGGCCGACCCCCTGGGGCGCCGGCCGGCCCGGCTGGCACCTGGAGTGCTCGGCGATGGCGGGGCGCTACCTCGGCGCGGAGTTCGACATCCACGGCGGCGGGCTGGACCTGCGCTTCCCCCACCACGAGAACGAGCGCGCCCAGTCGATGGCCGCCGGCCTGCCGTTCACCCGGTACTGGATGCACAACGGCTGGGTCACCCTCGGCGGCGAGAAGATGAGCAAGTCGCTGGGCAACACCGCGCTGGTCGACGAGGTGGTCCGCCGGGTGCGGCCGGTCGAGCTGCGCTACTACCTGGTCGCGCCGCACTACCGGTCCACCGTCGAGTTCACCGACCCCGCGCTGGCCGAGGCGGGCGCCGCCTACCGGCGGGTCGAGTCGTTCGTGCACCGCGCCGCCGAGCGGGTCGGCCGGGACACCCCGGCGAGCCTGCCGCCGGCGTTCCGCGAGGCCATGGACGACGACCTCGGCACCCCGGCCGCCGTCGCCGTCGTCCACGAGGTCGTCCGCACCGGCAACACCGCCCTGGCCGAGGGCGACGACGCCGCGCTGGCCGACGCGCTCGGCGCCGTCCGGGGCATGCTGGGGGTGCTGGGGCTGGACCCGCTCGACCCCCGGTGGGCGGCCGGCGGGGGCACCGGCGACCGGCTGGCCGAGGTCACCGACGGCCTGGTCCGGCTGGCGCTGGAGCAGCGGCAGGCCGCCCGCGCGCGCAAGGACTACGCGGCGGCCGACGCGCTGCGCGACCAGCTCACCGCCCTCGGCGTGCAGGTCGAGGACACCCCGCAGGGACCCCGATGGGAGCTGACCCGCTGATGGCCGGAAACAGCCAGCGCCGCGGCCGCACGAGCGGCGCGGGCAAGAAGGGCGCCACCGCCGGCACGGGCGGCAAGAACCGCCGGGCGCTGGCCGGCCGCGGCGCGACCCCGCCGGCCGAGAAGCGCACGGGCCACCCGGCGCAGCGCCGGGCGCAGGCCGACGCCCGCCGCCGCGCCGAGCGCGACCGCAGCCGCCAGCGCGCCGAGGAGGCGCCGGAGCTGCTGCTCGGCCGCAACCCCGTCGTCGAGGCGCTGCGGGCGCAGATCCCGGCGACGGCGCTGTACGTCGTCACCGGGGACACCGCCCGCTCCGACGAGCGGGTGACCGAGGCGGTGCAGCTGGCCGCCGACCGCGGCCTGCCGCTGCTCGAGGTGGGCAGGGCCGAGTTCGACCGGATGTCGAACAACGCGCTGCACCAGGGCATCGGGCTGCAGGTCCCGCCCTACGAGTACGCGCACCCCGACGACCTGCTCGACGTCGCCCGCGACTCCGGCCGCCCGCCGCTGGTCGTGGCCATGGACGGCGTCACCGACCCGCGCAACCTCGGCGCGGTGGTCCGCTCGGCGGCCGCCTTCGACGCCCACGGCGTCGTCGTGCCGCAGCGGCGCGCGGTCGGGATGACCGCCTCGGCGTGGCGCACCAGCGCCGGCGCCGCCGCCCGGCTGCCGGTGGCCCGCGCGGTCAACCTGGCCCGCGCGCTCGCCTCCTACCAGGACGCCGGGCTGCAGACGGTCGGCCTGGCCGGCGACGGCGACGTGGACATCGCCGACTACGACGGCCTCGCCGACCCGGTGGCGCTGGTCGTCGGCGCGGAGGGCGCGGGGCTGTCGCGGCTGGTGCGCGAGCGCTGCGACGTCGTCGTCCGCATCCCGATCGCCCGCGACACCGAGTCGCTCAACGTGAGCGTCGCCGCCTCCATCGCCCTCTACGCCGCCGCCCAGGCCCGTCGCTGACCCCGACCACCGCGACCCGGCTGGGGCTGGAGCCGCACCCCGAGGGCGGCTGGTACCGGCGCACCTGGACCTCGCCGGCGGCGGTCGGTGACCGTCCGGCCGCGACGGCCATCCTGTTCCTGCTCGCGCCGGGGGAGCGCTCGGCGCCGCACACCGTCGACGCCGACGAGCTGTGGCTCTGGCACGGCCCGGGCGCGCTCGTGCTGCACGTGGGTGACGAGCGCACGGTGCTGGACGCGGCGCACCCGCAGGTGCTCGTGCCCGCCGGCGCCCGGCAGGCGACCGACCCGGCGGAGGACGAGGTGCTGGTCACCTGCGTCGTCTCGCCCGGCTTCGCGTGGAGCGGCTTCCGGCTGGTCTGAGCTCAGCCCAGCAGCTGCGCGAAGGTGTAGATGACCAGCCCGGCCAGGCCGCCGACGACGGTGCCGTTGATGCGGATGAACTGCAGGTCGCGGCCCACCTGCAGCTCGATGCGCCGGCTGGTCTCCTCGGTGTCCCAGCGGGCGACGGTGCTGCCGACCACGTCGGCCAGGTCGCCGGCGAATCGCTCCACCAGGTAGCCGGCCACCCGCACCGACTGCCGCTGCACCCGCTCGCGCGCGAGCGGGTCGGTCTGCAGCAGCCGGGCGGCGTCGCGAATCATGCCGGTCACCCGGGACCGCAGCTCCGAGTCCGGGTCGGCGGCGGCGGCGAGGAACGACGTCTTCGCGTTGGTCCACAGCGACGAGGACCAGGTGCGCACCGCCGGGTGGTCCAGCAGCTCCTTCTTGAACCCCTCGACGCGGGCGGCGGTGTCGGGGTCGGTGCGCAGGGCGTGCACGTAGGCGCGCAGCCGGGCGTCGTAGACCCGCCGCAGCTCGTGGTCGCGGTCCTCGCCGACCTCCTCCAGGAAGCCCTCGACGCCGGCGAACACCCGGTCGAACACTCGGTCGTCGACCCAGTTGGGCACCCAGGACGGCGAGGCGTCCCCGAGCTGGGCGCGGAAGACGACGCGGTTCTCCTCGAGGAACCGGGCGAGGTAGCGCAGGGCCGCCGACAGCACCTCCTGGTGCCGGTCGCCGTCGACCACCAGCTCCAGGACCCGGGCCAGCACCGGCGCGGCCGGCGTCGCGTGCAGCTTGCGGTCGACCAGGCCGGAGACGGCCTGCTGCAGGTCGTCGTCGCGCAGCAGGTCGGTGAGGCCGGAGAGCCCGGCGGCGGCGTCGCCGGCCAGCCGCTCGGCGCGGCCGGGCGCGGCGAGGAAGTTCCCCAGCCGGCCGGGGACGTCGACGGTGGCGAGCTTCTCCTCGACGACCGAGCGGGTCAGGAAGTTCTCCTGCACGAACGTGCCCAGGCTCGCGCCAATCTGGTCCTTCTTGCGCGGGATGATCGCCGTGTGCGGGATCGGCAGCCGCAGCGGGTGCCGGAACAGCGCGGTGACGGCGAACCAGTCGGCCAGCGCGCCGACCATCGAGGCCTCGGCGGTGGCCCGCACGTACCCGACCCAGGGCCCGGCGGTGTCGCCGAGCAGCACGCAGGCGAGGAAGACGGCCGCGGCGAGCAGGAACAGCCCCGTGGCCAGCCGTTTCATCCGTCGTAGTCCGGCGGCGCGCTCCGGGTCGTCGAGCGAGGAGGCGAGCGGAGCGCTCACAGACGACGACACCCTCCCCAGCCTAGAGGCGGGGGAGGGTGCCATCCCGGGCTGGAGGGGGTCAGCCCGCGCTGCTGCCGAGGGTGACCTCGACCGTCGACGTCTCGCCGTCGCGCTGCACGGTCAGCTGCACCTGCGCGCCGGGGGCGGAGCTGCGGATCGCGGCGGTGAGCTCGGTGGAGGTGGTCACCGCCCGGTCGCCGACCGCGGTGACGACGTCGCCGGCCTGCAGGCCCGCCTCGGCGGCGGCGCCGCCGGGCTGCACCTGCACGACCTGCGCGCCGGTGCCCACCTCGGACGATCCGGTGCCGCCGGCGGTCTGGGCGTTCACGCCGAGGACGGCGTGGGTGGCCGAGCCGGTGTCGACGATCTCCTCGGCGATCCGCTGGGCGGTGTTGCTCGGGATGGCGAACCCGACGCCGATGTTGCCGCTCTGGCCCGACGAGCCGGGCGCGCCCGAGGCCACCGAGGCGATCGCGGTGTTGATGCCGATGACCTCGCCGGAGGCGTCCACCAGCGCGCCGCCGGAGTTGCCGGGGTTGATCGCGGCGTCGGTCTGCAGCGCGTCGATGACGGTGGCGTCGTCCTGGGTGGAGCCGGTCGCCACCGCGCGGTCGGTGGCGCTGACGATCCCGTCGGTCACCGTGTCGGACAGGCCGAGCGGGGCCCCGATCGCGACGGCGAGGTCGCCGACCTGCACGTCGTCGGAGTCGGCGAACGTGGCCGCGGTGAGCCCGCTCGCGCCCTGCAGCCGGATGACGGCGAGGTCCGAGGTCGGGTCGGTGCCGACGACGGTGGCGTCGTAGAGCGTGCCGTCGGCCGTGCGCACCTGGATGGCGGCGTCGCCGGTGCTGCTGTCCAGCGTGACGACGTGGTTGTTGGTGAGCACGTAGCCGTCGTCGGAGAGCACCACGCCCGAGCCGCTGCCCGAGCCCGAGCCGCTGGTGACGTAGACGGTGACGACGCTGGGCGAGGCCTTGGCGGCCGCGGCGGTCACCGCGGTCGCGTTCTCGGGGTCGGTGATGACCACCGACTGCGCCGCGGCCGCCGTACCGCTGCCGCCGCTCCCGCCGCCGGAGGTGAGGGCGACGACCCCCGCCCCGGCGCCGCCGCCGACGAGGGCACCGGCGAGCAGCCCGGCGACGCCGATCCGCAGCCGGCCCGCCCGCCGCCTCTCCGGGGCCGGCGCGGGGGCGGGCGCCGGCGGCGGCAGGGTCGCCGTCGCGGGGGCGGCCGGCGGGTACCAGGAGTCGCCGGACGGCGGCGGGGTCCAGCCCGGGGTCGCACCGGTCGGCTGCGCCGGGTTCGGGTACGGGTGTCCGTTCACTGCTGTGGTCCTCCTCTGGGGCGGCCGTCCGCCGCTCTGGGGACCACTGTCGGCGCGGCGTCTGGCGGGGCCCTGCCGAGCGCCTGTGAGGTGTCTGGACGTCCTCAGCGGGGGAGGTCCGGCAGCACCCGGCCCCGCGCGACCAGCTCGGTGACCACCCAGACCGCCGCCACCTCGGCGGCCAGCAGCCCCACGAGGACCAGCAGCTGGGCGGCGCCGGCGGCCAGCGGGCTGCCCCCGCCGAGCAGCACGCCGACGTAGGCGCCGGGCAGCGTGACCAGCCCGACGGTGCGGGTCTGGTCCAGCGGCGGCAGCAGGGCGGTCGCGGCGGAGGGCCGGGCGACCTCGAGGACGGCGTCGCGGGGGAGCAGGCCCAGCGCCAGGGCCGCCTCGACCTCCCCGCGGCGGGTGGTCAGCTCCTCGCGCAGCCGCCGGCCGGCCAGCGACGTCGCCGTCATCGCGCCGCCGACCAGGATGCCCGCGACCGGGATCAGCGCCTCCCCGCGCAGCGGCACCGTGCCGCTGGCCAGCACCAGCGCGACCACCGGCGCCGCCCCGCCGGCCACCGCCAGGGCCGCGGCCCCCACGCGGCGCGGGGCGCCGGGCGTCCGCAGCGGCAGGCCGCTGACCCGCCCCGCCGCCGTGACCGCGGCGACGGTGACCATCAGCAGCACGAACGCCGCCGACAGCCACAGCGAGCGGACGACGACCAGGAGCACCGCCGAGACCGCCGCCAGCTGGACGGTGGCCCGCAGCGCCGCGACGACGACCGGCCGCTCCTGGCCAAGCCCGGACAGCCGCCCGCCCGCCGCCGCCAGCACGGTGAGCAGCACCAGGACGACCGCCAGCGGCGGGCCCAGCTCGACGACGGAGGTCCCCACGGCCGCCGATCCTGCCGTCCGCGACCCGGCCGTCCGCGACACGCCGACCACCGTGTGCGACGGGAGCGTCGCGGGGTAGAGGGGGAGCCCGGTCGCTCCCCTGGGAGCGGGCCGGTCCCCGCTGCCCGGCCTGCGCTCCTGGAGGCTGCTCGTGTCCACCCGCGGTCTGCCCGCCCGCCTGCTCGTGGGCCTCGCCGCCCTCACCGCCGTCGCGGTCGCCGTCGTCGGCGGCCTCGCCCTGCGTCCCCCGGGGCTGCTCGCCGTGGCGCTGGCCGCGGTGGTGACCTCCTGCCTGGCCGGCGGCGTGGCGCGCGAGTCGCACGAGGACGGCCGGCCGCCGCGGTACACGCCGCTGGAGGCGGCCTGGCGGGCCGGCGCGGTCACGATCGGCGTGCTGCTGTTCCTGTCCGGCGTCGCCGTGCTGGGCGGTCCGGCGCTCACCGCCCTGACCGGTGCGGTGCTCTTCCTCGGCGGGCTCGGGCTGTGGCTGCTGCGCACCGGCCGCCCGGTGCGGCCGGCCGCGCCCGACGACGCCCCGGCGCCCGGCCGGCTCGCCGCACCCGCGCCGCAGCGGCCGGTGGCCGGCGCCCGCCCCGGGGAGGCCGTCGGGACGGTCACCTCCCTGCCGCCGGTGGCGGCCCTGACGACCGCGGCGCTGGGCCGCGAGTGGCTGAGCACGACGGCGGCGCTGGCCGGCCGGCTGGACCCGGCGGCGCGGCAGTCGATCGTCCGCCGCCGCCAGGAGGCCCTGGACGAGCTCGAGCGCCGCGACCCCGCCGGCTTCGCCCGCTGGCTGGCCGAGGGCCCGCTGCCCGGCAGCGACCCGGCCGGCTACCTGCGGGAGGGCCCGGCGGCCGCCTGAGGGTCGAAGACGGCGGCCGGGTCGACGTTCATCACGACCTCGCAGTCGCAGAACCCGCCGTACTCCTCGAGCCCCTCGTGCAGCCGGTCGAGGGCGATGCCGTGCCCGGCGGCCCAGGCGTCGGTGGCGCGGTGGGTCCGGTCGCAGCCGCCGGACGCGATGACGGCGTCGAGGTGCTCGCGCAGCGCGTCCAACTGGGTCCGGCCCAGCGGCAGGAGCCCGGCCGGGTCGTCGATCGGTGCCACGCGCTCAGCATCGGCAGCAGGGCCGTCCGGGTCGAGCCCTATCGTGGTCGTCGTACGCCGGCGTGGCGCAACTGGTAGCGCACCCGACTTGTAATCGGGCGGTTGGGGGTTCGAGTCCCCCCGTCGGCTCAGTCGAAGCTGCCCGCCCCGCCCACGCGGTAGGGGTGGTGCCGCTCGGCGCGGGCCGTCCGCGCCCGCTCGGCGCGCTCCTCGCGCAGCCGGGCGGCGGTGCCGGCGGGGTAACCGGCCTTGGCGACCCGGTGCTCCGTGGTCTCCACCACGAACGCCAGCGAGTACATCAGCCCGACCATCAGCCCCCCGGCCGCCGCGGTCAGCCGGTAGCCCATCCCCACCGGGACGGCGACCAGGCAGATCACCACCAGCGGGGCGAGCTGCACCAGCGAACGGGCGACGTGCCGGCGCACCCATCCCGGCCGGGTGGTGTCCGACAGCACCCACGGCGACAGCGCCCGGGGCAGCCCGCCGCCGACGGCGTAGCGGAGCCACTGCAGGGCGGTGGGGCGGGACGTCGCGGGGGCGGCGTGCTGGGTGCGCACGACTCGACGGTAGGCCCCGCTGTCCACCCCGGGAACCGGGACGGGAGCGTCACGTCCGGGCCGTTGCCCCTGCCACGGCGGCGGGTGGACACTGCGACCGCCGAGTGAGGGAGGGCTCCCGTGCAGATCGCCTCGCTGCTCCGCCGCAAGGGCCCCGACGTCGTCACCGTCGCGCCGGACCGACCCGTCCGCGCCGCCCTCGCCCTGCTCGCCGAGCACCGCATCGGCGCGCTCGTCGTCTCCCGCGAGGGAGGCACCGTCGACGGCATCGTCTCCGAGCGCGACGTCGTCCGGGCCCTGCACGCCTCCGGGCCGGAGGTCCTCGACGGGCCGGTGTCGGCGCTGATGACCGCCGAGGTGCGCACCTGCGTGCCCGGCGCCTCGGTGCACGACCTCGCCCGCACGATGACCGACCACCGCATCCGGCACGTGCCCGTCGTGGAGGACGGCCGGTTGCTGGGGATCGTCTCGATCGGCGACGTCGTCAAGGCGCGCCTGGACGAGCTGCAGGACGAGCGCGACCACCTCGTCGACTACATCCAGACCACCTGATCGCGCGGCGTACGGTTGCCCGCCGTGGACGAGCGGCGGGCGGGCACGGCAGCGGGACTCGCCGCCTACGGGCTGTGGGGCGTCTTCCCGCTCTACTTCCCGCTGCTGGAGCCGGCCGGCGGGGTGGAGATCGTCGCCCACCGCATCGTCTGGTCGCTGCTGTTCGTGGCCGTGCTGCTGACCCTGCTGCGGAGGTGGGCGCTGGTCCGCGCGGCGGTCACCGACCGGCGCACCCTGCTGGTCCTGGCCGGGGCCTCGGTGCTCATCGCGGCCAACTGGCTGGTCTTCGTCTACGGCGTGAACTCGGGGCACGTCGTCGAGACCTCGCTCGGCTACTTCATCAACCCCCTGGTCAGCGTGCTGCTCGGCGTCGTGGTCTTCGCCGAGCGGCTGCGCCCGCTGCAGTGGGCCGCGGTCGGGCTGGCCGCGGTGGCCGTCGTCGTCCTGACCGTCGACCACGGCCGGCCGCCGTGGATCGCCCTGGCGCTGGCCGCCACGTTCGGCAGCTACGGCCTGCTCAAGAAGCTGGTGCGGGTGGAGGCGGCGCCGGGCCTGTTCGTCGAGACGGCGGTGACCTTCCTGCCCGCGCTGGTGTTCCTCGGCGTGCTGCAGGCCACCGGGCGCGGGACCGCGGGGTCGGAGGGCACCGGCCACCTCCTGCTGCTCATGGCGTCGGGCGTCGCGACGGCGGTGCCGCTGCTGCTGTTCGCCGCGGCCGCCCGGCGCATCCCGCTGTCGACGGTCGGGCTGCTGCAGTACGTCACGCCGCTCATGCAACTGGCGCTCGGCGTCTTCGTGTTCCACGAGCCGATGCCCCCGGCGCGGCTGGCCGGCTTCGCGATCGTCTGGGCGGCGCTGGCGGTGTTCACCGTGGACAGCCTGCGCTCGGTCCGGGCCGCCGGCCGCCGGGCGGCCGCCGAGCAGGTGCCCGCCGCGGCCTGACCGCGCGTCTCGGGCTGTGGCCTGTCACCCCCCGGGCCTACCGTTGTGGGTGACGGCTTCCCCCCGATCGAACGGACCCGACCATGACCCCCGACCCCGACCCCGCGGTCTCCCCGCCGGGGGGCTCGGAGTCCGGTGAGGGCCCCGCGCAGCCCGCGGGCCTGACCCGGCGCGAGCACGAGATGCTGGCCTTCGAGCGGCAGTGGTGGCGCCAGCCCGGCGCGAAGGAGACCGCGATCCGCGAGCGGTTCGGCCTGCCCCCGACGCGCTACTACCAGGTGCTGAACGCGCTGGTGGACCGCCCGGCCGCGCTCGAGGCCGACCCCCTCCTCGTCCGCCGCCTGCGCCGGCTGCGCACCGCGCGGCGGCAGCGGCGTTCGCCTCACCTGCTGGGCAAGGACTCGTCTGCCCTCTAGATTTGGTGACCGTGGGCAGGCACGCGGCACCAGGCGGTGACCAACCGGACCGGCCGTCAGCCCCGGTGGCAGGCGGCCGGCGCCGCACCGACCACCCCAGCGCGCCCCTGCCCGACCTGCCCACGGCGCCCGGCCCCGGCGTGAACCCGGGCGCCGCGGAGCTGAGCGACCACCCGACGACGCCCGGTACCGGCCGCAGTCGCGCCGACCGCCGCCGCGACGCGCTGCTCGGCGCCGGGGACGAGACCGACCGCCGCCGGCTCACCGGCCGGTCCGCCCGCCCCGCCGTGGCCGCCCGCCCGGCGGCCGCCGCGCCGCCGGCGGCACCCGCGCCCCCGGCGACGTCCGCCCGCGCGGCCGAGCCGCAGCGCCCGCCGGCCCGCGCGCCGCAGCCCGAGGCGCCGGCCGTCCGGTCGCGTCCCGCGCAGCCCGCCGCCCCGGCCCGGCCGCGGGTCCCCGCGCCGGTGGCCGCCGGCGCCGCCACCCGGCAGGCGCCCGCGCCGCAGCGGCCGGCCCGCCCCGCGGTCGAGCCGCCGACCGCGCAGTCGCCGGCCGTCTCCCGCCCGGCGCCCACGCCGCCGGCCCGTCCCGCGCCGCCCGAGACCACGGTCGCCCCGTTCCAGGCGGTCCCCCGGCCCGACGCGGAGGCCGCCGAGCCGGCGGCGCCGCCGCTGGACCCCTGGGAGCAGCCGGCCCGCCCGCCCGCCCGCGGCCGGACGCAGACCCCGCCCGCGGCGGAGCCCGCGCAGCCCCGGGACCGGGGCCGGACCCCGGGTGACGCGGCCCCCGCCGGGAACGGCTACCGCGACTGGACCAGCCCCTCCGGTGCGGGCACCGCCACGCCGGCCGCCCCGCCCACCGAGGCGATCCCCGACCGCGAGGTGTCCCGCGACCGCGCCGGGTCCGGGGCGCCCGCCCCGGCGACCGAGGCGATCCCCGAGCGGGAGGTGTCCCGCGACCGGACCCGGGACCGCGCCCCCGCCGCGCCGCTGACCGAGGCGATCCCCGACCGCGAGGTCGCCGGCCGCCGCGACCGCGCGCAGCGGGACCGCGACGCCGAGCCGGACACCGGCCCGTCGACCGGCGGCACCGGCGTCGTGGGCAACCGCGCCGCGATGCGCGCCGAGCGCCAGGCGAAGGAGGCCGAGCGGCAGGCCATGGAGGCCGAGCGCCGCAAGGCCGCGCGCCGGGCCGGGGTCTCCCGCGCCGCGCTGCGCGCCGCCGACGGCGAGGACGCGCCACCGCGCCGTCGCACCGGCATCGCGCTGCTGGCGGTCGTCGTCGTCGCGCTGGTCGTGCTCGGCGTCTACAGCTTCGCCTCCCCGGCGGCGCAGGAGGCCGGCTCGGCGGCGACGCCCACGAGCGAGCCGTCGGCCTCGGCCTCGGCGTCCGTGGCGCCGTCGTCGGGCCCGCTGCCCCCGCTGTCGGCCCAGCCGCTGCCCCCGGTCGAGGAGGCGCCGAGCACCCCGGTGCGGGTGCCGGTGACCGTCCTCAACGCCACGCAGACCGGCGGGCTGGCCGCCGACGTCGCCGCCGCGTTCGCCGCGCAGGGCTGGACGACGGCCGGCGTCGGGGCCTACGAGGGCGGGGACGTCGCCGCCACCACCGTCTTCTTCGAGGAGGGCGACGAGGCGCAGCGCCGGTCCGCCCAGCAGCTCATGGAGGCCTTCCCGGGCATCACCACCGGGCCCGCGGTGCGGTTCTTCGAGGTGCCGGGCGTGGCCGACCCGGGCCTGGTCGTCGTCGTCGCCGGCGGGTTCCAGCCCTGACCGCCTCCGGTCGCGCCCGTCCCGACACCTGCGGAACCCCGGCGCGGCACCGTCCGTTGGCCGCAGCGTGCGTCCGTTCCGCGGGCCCGTGACACCCCGCCCGCGCCCCGGCGCCCGCGCGGTGGCCGGCGCCCTGCTCGCCCTCCTGCTCACCGGCACCCTCGTCGGCTCGCTGCCCACCCCGGCGGCCGCCGCCGAGGACGTCCGCACCGAGGACGCGCGGGTCCCCTCCGGCTCGGGCGCCGACGCCGTCGAGCTGGACACCACGCTCTACCTCCCGGCCTCGGCCACCGCCGACGACCCGGCACCGGCCGTGGTCCTCGCGCACGGCTTCGGCGGCAGCAAGCGGTCGGTCGCCGACGACGCCCGGGACCTCGCCGGCCGCGGCTACGTCGTCCTCGCGTACTCCGCGCGCGGGTTCGGCGAGAGCACCGGCCAGATCGGCCTGGACGACCCGCGCTACGAGGTCGCCGACCTGTCCACGCTGCTCGACCTGCTCGCCGACCGCGACGACGTCCTCCGCGACGGCGACGGCGACCCGCGGGTGGGCGTGGCCGGCGCCTCCTACGGCGGGGCGCTGTCGCTGCTCGGCGCCGCCTACGACGACCGGGTCGACGCCATCGCGCCGCAGATCACCTGGAACTCGCTGACCGCCGCGCTCTTCCCCTCCCAGACCGGCGCCGCCGACGCGCCGACGGTCGCCGCCACGCCGCAGCCCGCCGACGCCGGCGTCTACAAGCGGCTGTGGTCGGGGCTGTTCTTCGGCGTGGGCGCTGTGCCCACCGGCGGGCTGCTGGACGCGCTCGGCGGCGGGGGAGCGGCCGAGGCCGAGGACGGCGAGGACTCCGGCGAGGAGCCCGGCGACACCGGCGACGCGGCCCCCGTCTCCGGCGACGCCGCGCCCCGCCTGCCGTTCGACCCGGCGTCGGTGGACCCCGCGGTGGTGGAGCAGGCGCTGACCTGCGGCCGGTTCCGCGCCGACATCTGCGCCGCCTACCAGTCCGCCGCGGCCTCGGGCACGCTCACGCCCGAGGTGGCCACGGTGCTCGACCGCAGCAGCCCGGCCGCGGTGCTCGACCGCATCACCGCGCCGACCCTGCTGGTCCAGGGCACCGAGGACTCCCTGTTCGGCCTGGGCCAGGCCGACGCCAACGCCCGCGGCATCGCCGCGACCGGCACCCCGGTCAAGGTCGTCTGGTACGCCGGCGGCCACGACTCCCAGGCGTCGGAGCGGGAGACCGCCGAGCTGCGCGACCAGGTCGCCGGCTGGTTCGACTGGCACCTGCGCGACGAGGACGATCCGGCCCGCGGCGAGGACCCCGGCACCGGCTTCGAGTTCCCCGCGCCCACCGGCCTCGGCAGCGGGCTGGGCAGCGTGCAGGGCGGCACCCGGAGCGTGCTCGCCGGCGCCTACCCGGGCCTCGACGGCGGGGAACCGGCGCAGCGGGAGAGCGTCGCGCTCGACGGCGGCACCCAGCCGGTGGTCACGCCCGCCGGCGGCACCCCGGCCGCGATCACCACCGTCCCGGGCCTGGGTGCGGTGGCCTCGGCGCTCGGCGGCCAGGCCGTGGAGATCCCCGGCCAGTTCGCCGCCTTCGCCAGCGAGCCGCTCGACGAGGCGGTCGAGGTGGTCGGCGCGCCGACCGTCGAGCTCGCCGTCGCCTCGCCCACGGGCAGCGCCACGCTGTTCGCCAAGCTCTACGACGTCGGCCCCGACGGCGCCCAGACCCTGCCCGGCGGGCTGGTCGCCCCGCTGGCGCTCACCGGCCTGTCCGCCGACCCGGCCGCGCCCACCGAGGTCGCCGTGACGCTGCCGGGGATCGTGCACCGCTTTGAGGCCGGGCACACGATGCGTGTCGTCGTCTCCTCGACCGACCAGGCCTTCGCGCTGCCGGCCGAGGCCACCGTCTACTCCGTCGCCCTCGCCGGGGCCGGCAACGGCGGCACCGCGCTGGCCGTGCCCACCGTCGAGGGGCGGCCGCAGGCCGACGGCGGCACCTCCCGCTGGTGGTGGCTGCTCGGCGCCGTCGCCGCCCTCGGTCTGCTCGGCTGGCTGGCCGCGGTGCTGTGGGGCCGCCGCCGGCGCCGGGTCACCTCGGTGGTGGAGCCCGACGGCGAGGACGTCCCGCTGCGCTTCGAGGGCATCACCAAGGCCTACAAGGACGGCTTCGTCGCCGTCCGCGACCTGTCCTTCGAGGTCCGCCGCGGCCAGGTGCTCGGCCTGCTCGGCCCCAACGGCGCGGGCAAGACGACGTCGCTGCGCATGCTCATGGGCCTGATCCGGCCGAACTCCGGGCGGATCACCGTCTTCGGCCACGCGGTCGGCCCCGGCGCTCCGGTGCTGTCCCGGCTGGGCTCGTTCGTCGAGGGCACCGGCCTGCAGCCGCACCTGTCCGGCCGCGACAACCTGCGCCTGTACTGGGCCGCCACCGGCCGCCCGGCCGGGGACGCGCACATGGAGGAGGCGATCGCGGTCGCGGGCCTGGGCGCCGCCATCGACCGGCCGGTGCGCCGCTACAGCCAGGGCATGCGGCAGCGGGTGGCGATCGCCCAGGCCATGCTCGGCCTGCCCGACCTGCTGGTCCTCGACGAGCCGACCAACGGGCTGGACCCGCCGCAGATCCACGCCATGCGCGAGGTGCTGCGCGACTACGCCGCCACCGGCCGCACGGTCATCGTCTCCAGCCACCTGCTCAGCGAGATCGAGCAGACCTGCACCCACGTGGTGGTCATGGCGAAGGGGCAGAAGATCGCGCAGGGGACGGTCGAGGAGATCGTCGGCACCGGCGGCGCGGTGCTGGTCGGGCTCGCGGACGACGCCGACGCCGACCGCGCCGCCGCCGTCCTGTCCGGGCTGCCCGGGGTCGCCGTCGAGCGCACCGACGAGGGCCTGGTCGCCGACCTCGGCCCGGAGACCTCGCGGGCGACGGCGCTGCAGGCGCTCGTGGCCGCGGACGTCGCCGTCGACCAGTTCACGCCGCGCCGCCGCCTGGAGGACGCGTTCCTGGCACTCGTGGGGGAGTCGTGACCGCGACCGAGCACGTCCAGCCCACCGGCGCCGTCGCCGGCTACCGGCCCGAGCGGACGCTGCGGCTGTCGGTCGAGCTGCGCCGGCAGTTCAAGCGGCGCCGCACGATCGGCGTCTTCGCGGCGATGGTGGCGCTGCCACTGGTCCTCATCGCCGCGCTGCAGCTGGGGGCGAGCGAGGACGCCCAGACCAACAGCCGGATCAACCTGGTCGACGTCGCCACCGCCAGCGGGCTCAACTTCACGCTGTTCGTGCTGTTCGCGACGACGTCGTTCTTCCTCGTCGTGGTCTACGCCCTGTTCTTCGGCGACACGGTGGCCAGCGAGGCGCAGTGGGGCTCGCTGCGCTACACGCTGGCCACGCCGGTGCCCCGGATGCGCCTGCTCCGGCAGAAGTGGCTCGCGGCGCTGGTCCAGTCGGTGGGCGCGCTGCTCACCCTCGCCGTCGTCGCGGTGGTCGCCGGCGGTCTGGCGTTCGGGTTCGGCGAGATCCGGACGCCGGTCGGGGTGACCCTGTCGCAGGGCGAGGGGCTCCTCCGGCTGGCCGGGATGCTCGGCTACCTCGCCGTGCACCTGCTCGTCGTCGGCACGCTGGCGTTCTGGCTGTCCACGATCACCGACGCGCCGCTGGCCGCCGTCGGCGGGGCGGTGTTCACGACGGTCGTGTTCGCCATCCTCGACCAGGTCGAGCAGCTCGGGTCGATCCGCGACTGGTTCCCCACCGCGGAGGAGTTCGCCTGGACCGACCTGCTGCAGACGCCGGTCGACTCCTCGGACCTGTTCCGCGGCGTCGTCCAGTCGCTGGTCTACGCCGCGGTCTTCACGGCGCTGGGCTTCCGGCACTTCGCCCGGCGCGACGTGACTTCCTGACGCGCAGCGTCGTCGTGCCCGAGCGGGGCCCCGGACGTGGCCCCCTCCCGGGTCCCGCCCCGAGCCTGCGAGGGGTGGGGAGGAGGAGGTCCTTCCACCGGTGGGACCGCGGTGTCACAGGCTCGCCCGGACCGCCTCGGCCCAGCCGACGCCCATCGGCTCGGCGGTCACCGACACGTTGGGGACGGCGCCCAGCAGCCCGGCCATGCCCTCGACCTCCGCGCCGTTGGCGGTGATCCACAGCCGGCCGACTGCGGGCGCCATCTCCAGGTCGCTCGCGCTGTCGCCGATCGCCACGGCGTCCGCGGGGTCGACGCCGCGCCGCTCGAGGTCCCAGGCGATCGCCGCGCCCTTGGAGATGCCGCGCGGCATCAGGTGGTAGACCCGCGCCAGCTGGCCCTCCGGCGCCAGCCGCAGCCGCGCGGAGGCGGGGATGGCGCCGTTGTCCTTGAGCGTCAGCCAGCCGAGGCCGCGCTCGGCCAGCCACGCGTCGACGGCGAGCGGGTCGACGAACCCGCGCAGCAGCGCGTCGCCGTCGTGCGTGGTGTGCCAGGGCGCGTGCCACTCCAGCCGGCCGGGGTGGGCGGCGCAGAGCGCCTCGACGACGCCGAGCTCGGCCATCACGTCCATCGGCGTGCGGCCGGCGTACTCGGCGGGCAGCTCGCCGGTCAGCTCGTGCCGCTCCCGGCCGCCCTTCCACGTCACCAGCGAGCCCAGCTCGGCGATCGCGCCGTCGGCGGCGAAGATCCGCCCCGCCTCGGTGACCTGGTCGGCGGTGCGCCCGCTGACGATCACCAGCGCGACCCCGGCGGTGTGCAGCTCCAGCAGGGCGGTGGCCGGCTCGGCGGTGGGGGAGCCGTCGGCGGCGTGCCAGAACGACCCCCGCGGTCCGACCATCGTGCCGTCGAGGTCGGTGTAGACGATGCGCGCAGCCACGGCGCCCAGCATGGCCGGGGCCGGGGGCGGTCCCGGCAGCCGGGTAGAGTCGGGCCCGTTCCACTCATCCAGAGGGGCAGAGGGACACGGCCCGGTGAAGCCCCGGCAACCGCGCTCGCGCGAGCGGCGAGAGGTGCCAATTCCGTCCCGCGCGGCTCGACGGCCCGACGCGGGGAAGATGAGGAGGTAGTCGTCGCATGACCCTGACCGCTCCCGGTTCTCTCCAGGCCGACTCCGCCGCCGGCGGCCCGGTCCCGCCCAGCCCCGCCCGTGGCCTCGTCTGTCGCAACTGCGGCGCCACGTTCGGCCTCATCGCCGAGCACGCCTGCGCCCAGTGCTTCGGCCCGCTCGAGGTCGACTACGACCCCGAGCTCATGCGGCAGGTCACCCGCGAGCAGATCGAGGCCGGCCCGCAGAACATCTGGCGCTACGCCGCGCTGCTGCCGGTGGGCCAGGACCCGGCCGACCGCGTCTCTCTCGACCCGGGCATGACCCCGCTGGTCCGCGCCGACCGGCTCGCCGCCGAGCTCGGCATCACCGGCGGGCTGTGGGTCAAGGACGACTCGGCCAACCCCACCCACTCGTTCAAGGACCGCGTGGTCAGCCTCGCCGCCACCGCCGCGAAGGGGCTGGGCTACCGCAAGATCGCCGCGGCCTCGACCGGCAACCTGGCCAACTCGGTGGCCGCGCACGCCGCCCGCGCCGGCCTGCCGTCGTTCGTGTTCATCCCGTCCGACCTGGAGCCGGGCAAGGTCGTGCAGTCGGCGGTCTACGGCCAGACGCTGGTCGCCGTCGACGGCTCCTACGACGACGTCAACCGGCTGACCAGCGAGCTCGCCGAGACCGACGAGTTCGAGGACACCGCCTTCGTCAACCAGAACGTGCGGCCCTACTACGCCGAGGGCTCCAAGACGATGGGCTACGAGATCGCCGAGCAGCTCGGCTGGCGGATCCCGGCCCAGGTGGTCATCCCCATGGCCTCGGGCTCGCTGCTCACCAAGGTGGACAAGGCCTGGCGGGAGCTGGTCAGGGCCGGGATCGTCGCGGACACCGAGTGGCGGGTCTTCGGCGCCCAGTCCGCCGGCTGCGACCCGATCGCCACCGCCTTCGACAACGGCTGGGACGTCGTCAAGCCGGTCAAGCCCACCGGCATCGCCAAGTCGCTGAACATCGGCAACCCCGCCGACGGCCCGTACGCGCTCGACGCGATCCGGCGCACCGGCGGCGCCGTCGGCCGGGTCGGCGACGAGCAGATCGTCCAGGGCATCCGCGACCTCGCCCGCACCACCGGCGTCTTCGCCGAGACCGCCGGCGGCGTGACCGTCGCGGTGCTGCGCCAGCTGGTCGAGGACGGGCGGCTGGACCCGAGCCGGGAGACCGTCGTCCTCAACACCGGCGAGGGCCTCAAGACCCTCGACCCGCTGCTGCCGGTGGTCGGCCCGACCCACCGCGTGGAGCCGTCGCTGCGGTCGGTCCGGTCCGCGGGGCTCATCGGCTGAGCCCCCGGCGGGGGGCGTAGGCTCGCCGACGTCGATCCGGCGGGTGACATCCCGCCCGATCGTCCCCGAGTCGTGTGTCCAGGATCTCCCCACGGCGGCGTGCCTGTTGTACCGTCTCGCGCGGTCGTCAGTTCCACGCACGTGTCCGACGGGCGGAAGAGCTGTACCCCGGTCCCCGGATCACGGGGACCGTCCGCACGCACCAACGTGGGAGCACACGTGGCACAGGGCACCGTGAAGTGGTTCAACGCCGAGAAGGGCTTCGGCTTCATCGCCGTCGACGGCGGCCAGGACGTCTTCGTCCACTACTCGGCCATCCAGATGGACGGCTACAAGAGCCTCGACGAGGGTCAGCGGGTGACCTTCGAGGTCGTCCAGGGCGAGAAGGGCCCCCAGGCCGACGGCGTCCGCGTCGCCTGAGCCCCCTCCGTACCCCCGTGCTGCTGCCCGGTTCCCTCCGCGGGAGCCGGGCCGCAGCCGTTCCCGGGCCGGCGCCGGTGAGCTGGGCGCCGTCGCTGCTGGCCGCCCACGCCGCGGTCCTCGTCCTGCTGGCGGCGGTCTCCGGGGTCCTCCACGTCGCCGGGGTGCGCAGCGGCGGCCAGGACGACGCCGGCCGCTGGACCGGCCCGTCGCCCGCGGTCCCCGTGGCGACCTGGGTGCTCGCGCTGCTCGTCGTCGTGGTGGTGGCGCGCACCGTCGGGCCGCGGCGGCCCGGCCGGCTCGTGTACTGGCTGGCGGGCACCGCGTGCTGGGCGGTCCTGCCGTGGGCCTGGCTGGCGACCGGGCTGTCGGCCTCGCACCCCGAGAGCGGCTGGGCGTGGGTGACCGTGATCGGGTTCTCCGGCTACGGCTGGGTCTGGCTGGTTCCCCTGCTGCTGTTCGGCGCGGCGTACACCGCCGTGCTGGCGCGCCTGACCGACTGACCCGCCCGGGAACAGGCGCCGCCCACCCCCCGTTCTTGCACTCGGCAGGGGCGAGTGCCAGACTTCCGGTTGGCACTCGACAGTGCCGAGTGCCAATCAGGTCGGAACGGTGAGGCACAGGAGCGCGGGCCACATGGGAGCCCGCCGCGCCGGTGTCGTCCGTCGCGGGCGCCGGTCCCGGCCGTGCAGCGATCCATGCATGGAGGACATCACCACATGGCCAAGATGATCGCCTTCGAGGAAGAGGCGCGCCGCGGCCTCGAGCGGGGCATGAACACCCTCGCCGACGCCGTCAAGGTGACGCTCGGCCCCAAGGGCCGCAACGTCGTCCTCGAGAAGAAGTGGGGCGCTCCCACCATCACCAACGACGGTGTGAGCATCGCCAAGGAGATCGAGCTCGAGGACCCCTGGGAGAAGATCGGCGCCGAGCTGGTCAAGGAGGTCGCGAAGAAGACCGACGACGTCGCGGGTGACGGCACCACCACCGCCACCGTGCTGGCCCAGGCTCTCGTCCGCGAGGGTCTGCGCAACGTCGCCGCCGGCGCCAACCCGATGGCCCTGAAGAAGGGCATCGAGAAGGCCGTCGCCTCGGTCACCGAGTACCTCCTCTCGACCGCCAAGGACGTCGAGACCAAGGAGCAGATCGCCGCCACCGCGTCGATCTCCGCCGCCGACCCGGCCATCGGCGAGCTCATCGCCGAGGCGATGGACAAGGTCGGCAAGGAAGGCGTCATCACCGTCGAGGAGAGCAACACCTTCGGCCTCGAGCTCGAGCTCACCGAGGGCATGCGCTTCGACAAGGGCTACATCTCGCCCTACTTCGTCACCGACGCCGAGCGCATGGAGGCCGTCCTCGACGACCCGTACGTGCTCGTCGTCAACTCGAAGATCAGCTCGGTGAAGGACCTGCTCCCGCTGCTGGAGAAGGTCATGCAGTCGGGCAAGCCGCTGGCCATCATCGCCGAGGACGTCGAGGGCGAGGCCCTCGCGACCCTGGTCGTGAACAAGATCCGCGGCACCTTCAAGTCGCTGGCCGTCAAGGCCCCCGGCTTCGGTGACCGCCGCAAGGCCATGCTGACCGACATCGCCATCCTCACCGGTGGCCAGGTCATCAGCGAGGAGGTCGGCCTCAAGCTCGACACCGCCGACGTCTCCCTGCTGGGCCGCGCCCGCAAGGTCGTCGTCACCAAGGACGAGACGACGATCGTCGAGGGCGCCGGCGACAGCGACCAGATCGCCGGCCGGGTGAACCAGATCCGCGCCGAGATCGAGAAGTCGGACTCCGACTACGACCGCGAGAAGCTGCAGGAGCGCCTGGCCAAGCTGGCCGGTGGCGTCGCCGTCATCAAGGCCGGCGCCGCGACCGAGGTCGAGCTCAAGGAGCGCAAGCACCGCATCGAGGACGCGGTGCGCAACGCCAAGGCCGCCGTCGAGGAGGGCATCGTCGCCGGTGGTGGCGTCGCCCTGGCGCAGGCCACCGCCGTCGCGTTCGAGAAGCTCGACCTCGAGGGTGACGAGGCGACCGGTGCCAACATCGTGCGCGTCGCGCTCGAGGCGCCGCTGAAGCAGATCGCCGTCAACGCCGGCCTCGAGGGCGGCGTCGTGGCGGAGAAGGTGCGCAACTCCGAGGTGGGCCACGGCCTCAACGCCGCCACCGGCGAGTACGTGGACCTGGTCGCGGCCGGCATCATCGACCCGGCCAAGGTCACCCGCTCGGCGCTGCAGAACGCCGCCTCCATCGCGGCGCTCTTCCTCACCACCGAGGCCGTCATCGCCGACAAGCCGGAGAAGGCCGCCCCGGCCATGCCCGGTGGCGACGGCGGCATGGGCGGCATGGACTTCTGAGTCCCGCCCTCCCGTAACACCGGCAACGCCCGGCAGGGGCGGTCCCGCTTCGCGCGGGGCCGCCCCTGTCGGCGTTCGGGGGCCGAGAACACCTCGGGTGGGGCGGGCCCTCAGTCCTGCGGCAGCGGGAAGCAGCAGAACTCGTTGCCCTCGGGGTCGCCGAGGACGTCCCAGCCGATCTCGCCGGCGTCCTCGTCGGGCTCGTGGCCCGGCCGGGCGTCCGAGGCGCGCACCACCGTGGCGCCGGCGGCCTGCAGCGCCGCGGAGTCGCCGACGACGTCGAGGTGCACGCGGTTCTCGACCACCTTCTCCTCGGGCACCGGGTCGAGCCAGATCAGCGGCCCGGCGCCGGTGGGGTCCTCGATCGGCACGGGCCGGTCCCGCTCGCGCGGCGTGCCGTCGGGCAGGGTGTCGCGGCGGACGCAGCCCAGCGCGGCGCACCACCAGTCGGCCAGGGCCTGGTGGTCGCGGGCGTCGACGCAGAGGTCCTCGAAGCGGGCGGGCGCGTCGGCCGTGGGCGCGCAGGGTAGGCCGACGTCGTGGCCGTGGTGATCGGGACCTCGGGGTGGCAGTACCGCGACTGGCGCGGCCGCTTCTACCCGCAGCGCCTGCCGCAGCGGCTGTGGCTGGAGCACCACGCCCGGCACTTCGCCACCGTGGAGAGCAACGCCGCGTTCTACCGGCTGCCCGAGCGGGACACCTTCGCCGCCTGGCGCGAGCGCACGCCGCCCGACTACCGCTGGGCGGTCAAGGCCAGCCGTTTCCTCACCCACGTCCGGCGGCTGCGCGAGCCCGAGGAGCCGGTGGCCCGGCTGGTGGAGCACGCCGCAGGCCTCGGCGACCGCCTCGACGTCGTCCTGCTGCAGCTGCCGCCCACGCTGAAGGCGGACGCCGGGCTGCTGCGCGACTGCCTGGCCTGTTTCCCGCCGGGCATCCGCGTCGCCGTCGAGCCCCGGCACGACAGCTGGTGGACCGACGAGGTCCGGGCACTGCTCGAGCGCTACGGCGCGGCGCTGTGCTGGGCCGACCGCGCCGAGCGGCCGGTGACGCCGCTGTGGCGCACCACCGGCTGGGGCTACCTGCGGCTGCACACCGGCGCCGAGGGCTGGGCCTACCCGCCGGCGGTGCTCGAGGAGTGGGCGCAGCGCCTGGCGGAGACGTACGCCGACGACGAGGACGTGTTCGTCTACATGAACAACGACCCGGGCGGCGCCGCCGTCGTCGACGCGGTCACCCTGGCCGGCGCCGTCCGCCGGGCCGGCCGCACGCCCACCCGGGTGCCGACGCCGGAGGAGGCGACCGGCGCGGCCTGGGCCGCCGCCTGATCAGCCGAGGACGTGCGGGTCCTCGCGGTGCCGCACGCCGAGCTGCTCGGCGGCGCGGCCCAGGATCTCCTGCACGGCGAGGGTGTCGGCCAGCGGCATGACCGCGGACTCCGTCCGCCCCTCCTGCAGGCAGCGGGTGACCTCGGCGAGCTCGTGCGAGTACCCGACCCCCTCCGCGGGGCGGGTGATCTCCTCGGGCTCGGCGCCGGTGCGGTGCAGCACGATCGTGGCCGGGTGGTGGAAGCGGGGGAGGACGTCGATCCAGCCGCCGGTGCCGAACACCCGCGCCTGCCCCGGCGTCGGGTAGCGCAGCGAGGTGGTCAGCGTGGCCGAGCGGCCGTCCTCCCAGCCGAGCAGCAGCGCCGCCTCGGCGTCGGCGCCGGTGGGGTAGGTGGACCCGGCCGCGGTGACGGTGTCGGGGGTGCCCAGCAGCATCTGGGCGAAGGAGACGACGTAGACGCCGAGGTCGAGCAGCGCGCCGCCGCCGAGCTCGAGGGCGAACAGCCGGTCGGCGGGGTCGTAGGCGCGGTCGACGCCGAGGTCGGCCTGCACCGAGCGCACCTCGCCGATGGCGCCGTCGGCGATGAGCTCCCGCATGCGGACGACGGCCGGCTGGAAGCGCGTCCACATCGCCTCCATGACGAAGACGCCGGCCTCGCGGGCCGCCGTCACCACCTCCTGCGCGCCGGCGGTCGTGGCGGTGAACGCCTTCTCCACCAGCAGCGCCTTGCCGGCCTCGACGGCGGCGAGCGCGATCGCGTGGTGCTGCGGGTGCGGCGTGGCGACGTAGAGGACGTCCACGTCGGGGTCGGCGAGGAGCTCGGCGTAGGAGCCGTACGCGCGCTCCAGCCCGTGCTGCTGCGCGAACGCCCGCGCCCGGTCGGCCGAGCGGGACGCCACGGCCACCGGCCGCGCCCCGTCCACGTGCGCGAAGTCGCCCATCACGCTCTGCGCGATGCGCCCCGGCCCGACGATGCCCCAGCGGATCTGCTCGCTCACGGCGACGACGCTAGTCGCCGGGCAGACTGCACCCCGTGGCCGTGCTGATCGACAGTCCCGTCTGGCCGTGGCGCGGCCGCCGCTGGTCGCACCTGGTCAGCGACGTGTCGCACGACGAGCTGCACGCCTTCGTCGCCGCCGAGCTCGGCATCCCGCGCCGGGCGTTCCAGGGCGACCACTACGACGTCCCGGAGGACCTCTACGACATCGCGGTGGCCGCCGGCGCCGAGCCGGTCGGCGCCCGCGAGCTGCTCGCCCGGCTGACGGCCGCGGGGCTGCGGGTCAGGAAGCGCGACCGCGCAGCAGGGTGAGCTCGGCGGCCAGGTTGGCCCGCGCCCGCGGCTCCCACCCCCGGGTCGCCGGCAGCCGGTAGAGCGCCGGCAGCGCGAGCAGGGACTCCAGGACGGCGATCCGCCCGGCGGTGAACACCTCGTCGGGCAGGTGCCCGTACTCCTCGCGGACGGCCGACGCGTAGGCGGCGTACGCCTCGGGCGGCCCGGCGAGGACGGCGAGGTCGGCGTCGCAGAGGACGGCGCCGTTCGCGTCGCCGTCGGCCGCGTCGTGGCCGGCGGTCAGCAGCACCAGCCGGACCACCTCGTCCAGCCGCGCCGCCGGCACCAGGCCGGTCAGGCCCGCCCGCGCCCGCTCCGCGCTGGCCCGTTCGTTGTCGTCACGGCGGGGGTCGTAGACGACGTCGTGGTACCAGGCGGCCAGCGCGACGGCGGCCGGGTCGTCCGCGGCCGCGCCCAGCCCGCCGACCAGCCCGAGGACGGCGGCCAGGTGGTGCAGGTCGTGGTAGCGGCGGTGCGGCTCGCTCCACGCGGCGACGACGGCGGCCCACTCCGTGCGTGCGGTGGGGGAGTCGCCGGTCAGCGCGGCGAACTCCTCGAAGCCGATCACGCGACCCCGCAGCGGCGCAGGGTGAGCAGCGCCAGCGCGCGGGCCACGGCGGTCACCTCGGCCACCGGCACCCGCTCGGCCGGGCCGTGCGCGAGGTGCAGGTCGCCGGGGCCCAGGTGCAGCGCGGGGACCCCCGCGGCCGCGTACAGCCGCAGGTCGGTGCCGGCCGCGACCGCCCGCTCCGGCGGCGGCGCCCCGACCGCGTCGAGGACCGCGCCCCGCACCTGGCCGAGCAGCTCGTGCCCCGGCGGCAGCTGCCCGCTGGCGAACGCGCCGCCGGTCCAGGCGACCCGCACCGGGTGCGCGGCCAGCCACGGGTGCCCGGCGCAGAACGCCGCCACCCGCTGCTCGAACGCCGCACGGGCCGCCGCGACCGGCTCGCCCAGCCGCACGCCGTAGCGGCCCTCGGCGACCAGCCGGTCGGGCACGCTGGAGGCCCAGTCGCCGGCGCGGACCGTGCCGATCGACAGCCCGAACGGGTACCGCTCGCCGGCGAAGCGGGGGTCGGCGTCGCGCTGCCGCTCCGCCTCGAACGCGCGCAGGTCGGCGTGCACCTCGGCGAACAGCTCCACCGCGCTCACCCCGCGGTCGCGCACCGCGGCGTGCGCCGCGTGGCCGGTCACCTCCAGCCGGAAGGTCAGCGCGCCGGCCGCGGCGGTGACCACGGCGCCGTCGGTGGGCTCGGGGATGACGCAGGCGTCGCCGCGGTGCCCGCGGGCCAGGGTGGCCCACGCACCCAGGCCGCCGTCCTCCTCGCCGACGACGCTGTGCAGGGCCGCCGGCCGGCGCAGGCGCACGCCCGCGGCGCGGATCGCGGCCAGCGCGGCGAGCGCCGAGACGAGGCCGCCCTTCATGTCGCAGGCGCCGCGGCCGTGCAGCGCGCCGCCGTCCAGCCGGGGGGTGAACGGGTCGCCGGCCCACAGCGCGCGGTCGCCGGTCGGGACGACGTCGGTGTGCCCGCACAGCACCAGCGCCGGGGCGCCGTCCTCGGCGCCGGGCAGCGTGCCGACGACGCCCCACGCCTCGTCGCGCTCGACCTCCTGGCCGGGCGCGTCCGGTGCGGTGGCGGCCGCCGCGAGGTCGATCGCCCAGTGGTCGACGTCGCAGCCCAGCGCGTCGAGCTCGCCGGCGACCAGGGCCTGCGCCTCGCTCTCGGCCGCGGTGCCGCCCACCGAGGGGACGGCGACCAGGCGGCAGAGCAGGGCCACCGCGGCGGCCTCGTCGACGGCGTCCAGGACGGCGGCCTCGGCACGGCTCAGGTCGGTCACGGCCCGGCAGTCTGGCACGCACGGACGGTCGCGACGGTTACCGTCGCCGCCGTGACACAGCCCCTCCCGCCGCCCGGCTGGTACCCCGACCCCGCCGGCAGCGGCGGCTCCCGCTGGTGGGACGGCCGGACCTGGACCGAGCACGTCCAGCAGCCGGCCCCGCAGCCCGCCGCACAGCCCACCCCCGCACCGGCCCAGCCGGTGGCCCCGCAGCCGGTCCCGCAGCCGTACGGCGCGCAGCCGCAGCACCACGGTGCCCAGCCGCGCCGCTCGGTGCTCCACGACCAGCCGGTGCTGCTCGTCAACCAGAAGACCAAGCTGGTCGAGCTCACCAACGAGTACGCCGTCCTCGACGGCAACGGCACGCAGATCGGCGCCGTCGTCGAGGTCGGGCAGTCGGCGGCCAGGAAGGTCGTCCGCTTCATGAGCAGCCTCGACCAGTACCTCACCCACCGCCTCGAGGTGCGCGACGCGTACGGGCCGGTCCTCGTCCTCACCCGCCCGGCGAAGCTGGTCAAGTCGCGGGTCGTCGTCGAGACGCCGGAGGGGGCGCCGGTGGGGGAGATCGTCCAGGCCAACGTGTTCGGCCGGATCCGCTTCGACCTCGTCGTCGGCGGTCAGCTCGCCGGCGCGATCCAGGCGGAGAACTGGCGGGCCTGGGACTTCTCCATCACCGACTCCCTCGGGAACGAGGTCGCCCGCATCACCAAGACGTGGGAGGGCCTGGCGCGCACGCTGTTCACCACCGCCGACCGCTACGTCGTGCGGGTGCACGCCCGGCTGCCCGAGCCGCTGGCGAGCCTGGTTCTGGCCTCGGCGCTGACCGTCGACACGGCGCTCAAGCAGGACTCCCGCGGATTCGGCTGACCCGCGCGTGTCGCGGCCGGGAGCGGGGTACCGTCGGTGGTGTCCGGACCGGGCGATCTGTGTCCCCGGGTGCCAATTGGATACCGCCTTCGCGGACCACCGCCCCGGCCTCGGCCGGGGGTCTGGAGCCGCGTCGTGCTTCTCGCCGCGAGGCGACCAGAGCCCGGTCCGGACCCTCCTCCTCAGCTCCCCAGCGCCCAGCCGCACGGGTCGGCCAGCGCCGCCGCCTCCGCGGGCCCCCAGGAGCCCGGCTCGTAGGGGTGCACCTCCGGCCGGTCCGCGAGCACCGGCGCGACCGCCCGCCACGCCCGCGCCAGCCCGCCGCTCGTGGTGAACAGCGACCGGTCGCCGACCAGGACGTCGTACAGCAGCGTGGCGTAGGGCGGCAGCGGGTCCCCCTCGGGCACCGCGCCCAGGTCCAGCGAGGACTCCGCCACCGCCAGCTCCAGCTCCGGCCCCGGGCGCTTGGCCACCAGCCCGAGGTCCAGCGCGCCGGGGCCCGACAGCGACAGCGACACGGTGTTCCCGCCGCCGGGCACCGCGCCCACCGGGCCGTCGGGCCGGCGCAGCACCAGCGTCACCCGCTGCTCGTCCTCGGCCAGCCGCTTGCCGGTGCGCAGCAGGAACGGGACGCCGTGCCAGCGGTCGGTGTCGATCCACAGCCGCGCCGCGACGAAGGTGTCGGTGGCGCTGTCGTCGGCGACCTCGTCGAGGTCCCGGTAGCCGGTGAACTGCCCCAGGACGACGTCCTCGCGGGTCAGCGGCCGGAACGCCGCGAGCACCGCCTCGCGGGCCTCCTGCAGGTCGCCCGGCCCCAGCGACACCGGCGGCTCCATCGCCACCTCGGCGGCCACCTGGAACAGGTGGGTGACCAGCATGTCCAGGGTGGCGCCGGTGGCGTCGTAGAACTCGGCGCGGTCGGCGACGTCGAGGGTCTCGGGGACGTCGACCTGCACCTGCGCCACGTGCTCGCGGCTCCACACCGACGAGAACAGCCCGTTGGCGAAGCGCAGCACGTGCAGGTCCTGGGTGGCCTCCTTGCCGAGGAAGTGGTCGATGCGGAAGACCTGCTCCTCGTCGAGCACCGCGTGCACCAGCTCGTCGAGCTCGCGGAACCCGTCGGGGGAGGTGCCGTAGGGCTTCTCGTAGACGAC
Organism: Geodermatophilus sp. SYSU D00879; assembly: GCF_054050375.1. Classification (NCBI taxonomy): domain Bacteria; kingdom Bacillati; phylum Actinomycetota; class Actinomycetes; order Geodermatophilales; family Geodermatophilaceae; genus Geodermatophilus; species Geodermatophilus sp. SYSU D00879. The sequence continues at coordinate 579,899 of NZ_JBJGZF010000001.1, read as the reverse complement.
GCGGGCACCGTCGGCCAGGCCGTGGGCGTCCAGGGCCCGCGTGATGCCGCCGAACGCCTCGGGCGGGACGGCGAGGTAGTGCACGAGCTGGACGTCGTCGCCGAGCTCCTCGCGGGCGCGGGCCACGGCGTCGGGCAGCTGCCCCGGGTCGTCCGGGGCGAAGCCGCCGCCGGCGAAGCGCAGCCGCTCGGGCAGCCCCTCGGCGGGCTCCCCGTCGCCGTGCTCGGCCAGGGCGTCCCGGACCAGGTCGCGGAACTCGTCGTCGGAGCGCTCGCCGCGGCCGCTGCCGACGATCCGCCAGTCCGGCGGGAGCAGCCCGCGGCGCTGCAGGACGTCGAAGGCCGGCAGCACCATGCGCGCGGCCAGGTCGCCGGTGGCGCCGAACAGGACGAAGACGGTCGGGCGGAGGTCGGCCATGCGCCCAGCCTCGCCGCCCGGCCCCTCAGGCGCGCGCCGGCTGCGCCTGAGGGGACCTCAGACGCCCGGGGTGGGGGAGGACTGCCCGGTCGCCCGATGCCCGCGCCGCCGCCTCAGCACGACCGTGGTCGCCGTCCCCACCGGACGACGACCCGAGGAGCCCATCGTGAACACCTACCCCAACCCCGGACTCGAGGCCGAGCTCGCCTACCGCCGCGAGGTGCTGCAGGAGCTCGGGCGCGGCACCCGCACCCGCCGCGGGCCGTGGCGCTCCCGGCGGTCCCGCTGAAGGAGGACCCCCTCCTCCCCGCCCCTCGCGAGCTCGGGGCGGTGCCCCGGAGGGGGCCGCTGGCGGCCGTCCCGTCGGGGGCCCGTGCCACGATCGCCGACGTGGCGCGGTGGGACGAGCGGCCCCTGGTGGGGCGGACGGCGGAGCTGGCCACCCTCCTGTCCGCCGTCGACCGGGCGGCCGCCGGCCGCGGCGCGGCCGTGCTGCTGGCCGGGGACGCCGGCGTCGGCAAGTCCCGCCTGCTCGACGAGCTGACGGGACGGGCGGCCGCCCGCGGCCTGCGGGTGCTCACCGGCCACTGCGTCGACCTCGGCGAGGTCGGCCTGCCCTACCTGCCCTTCGTCGACCTGCTGCGCCCCGTCGCCGACGAGCTCGGCGACGGGGCCGCCGCGCTGTTCGCCGCCCGCTCGGCCGCCGCCCGCGAGCCCGAGGCGGCCGACCTGGGCAGCCCGGTCCGCGCCCTGCGCCCGCCGGTCGACGACGGCCGGCTGCAGCTGTTCGAGGCGGTCGCCGCCGCGCTGTCCGGGCTCGCCGCCGACACCCCGCTGCTGGTGGTGCTCGAGGACCTGCACTGGGCCGACCGCTCCAGCCGCGACCTGGTCCGCTACCTGCTGGCCCGGCTGACCGGCGAGCCGGTCGCCGTCGTCGCCTCCTACCGCTCCGACGACCTGCACCGCCGCCACCCGCTGCGGCCGCTGCTCGCCGAGCTGGTCCGGCTGCCCGGCGTCGAGCGGCTGGACCTCGGCCCGCTGCCCGACGCCGACGTCGAGCAGCTCGTGCGGGGGCTGGCCGCAGGCGTGCCCGACCGCACCGTCGACGACGTCGTCGCCCGCGCGGAGGGCAACGCGTTCTACGCCGAGGAGCTGCTGGCCGCGGGGCTCGCGGGGGAGTCGCTGCCGCTCCTGCTCACCGACGTGCTGCTGGCCCGGGTGGAGCAGCTGACCCCGGCCGGGCAGCAGGTGCTGCGGGTGGCCGCGGTCGCCGGCCGGCGGGTGCGGCACGAGCTGGTGGCCGCGGTGGGCGGGCTGGCGCCGGCCGACCTGGAGGCGGCGCTGGGCGAGGCGGTGCACTCGCACCTGCTCGTCGTCGACCCGGACGGCGCCTACCGGTTCCGGCACGCCCTGGTGCGCGAGGCGGTGCTGGCCGACCTGCTGCCCGGCGAGCGGGTCCGGCTGCACGCCGCGGTCGCCGCGCACCTGGCCGGCGTCCCGGGGGCGGGCACCGCCGCGGAGCGGGCGCACCACCTGCGGGAGAGCAACGACCTGGCCGGCGCCCTGTCGGCCTCCCTGGACGCCGCCGACGAGGCGCGGCGGCTGGCGGCCCCGGCCGAGCAGCTGCAGCACCTGGAGGCGGTGCTGGCGCTGTGGCCGGCGGTGCCCGACGCGGCGGCGCGGGCCGGGCGGTCGCAGGCGGAGCTGCTGCTGGACACCGCGGCCGCCGCCCGCCGCGGCGGGGAGCTGCACCGGGCGGTGGCGCTGCTGCGCTCGGCGCAGGACCTGCTCGGCCCGGACGGCGACCGGGGGCTGCGCGCGCGGGTGCACTCGACGCTGGCCCAGGCGCTGGGCCGCATCGAGGACCAGGCCGCCGCGCTGCGGGAGAGCACGGCGGCGATGGAGCTCGTGCCGGCCGACCCGCCCTCGCCGGTGCGCACCTGGGCCGCGGCCACGCACGCCCGCGTCTGCTACGACGTGGGCCGCCGCGCCGAGGGCGACGCCGCCGCCGAGGAGGCGCTGGCCGCGGCCGACGCGTTGGGGCTCGACGGCGCGTGGGCCGACGTCGCGGTGTCGCTGGCCCGCTCGCGCGGCGGGGAGGAGCTGCCCGCGCGGCTGGAGGAGGCGCTGGCCCGCGCCCGCCGGTCGGGGGACCCCGACGTCGAGATGCGGGTGCTGTTCAACCTGGCGATCGTCGCCTACGAGGCCGGCTGCTCGGGCGAGACGCTGCGGTGGAGCGACACCGCGCTGGCCCGGGCCGCGGAGCTCGGCGTCGAGTGGTCCTTCTACGCCGCGGAGCTGCGCCACCTCGGCGTCGTCTCGCGGTACGTCGTCGGCGACTGGGACGGCAGCCTGGCGCTGGCCGACCGGCTGGCCCGGGTGCCCGAGATGGCCGCGCACGTGCGGGCGGCCGGGCTGCTCGTGCAGGTCGGCCGCGGCGACCCGGCCGCCGCGGAGCGGATCGCGTGGGCGCGCGGCCTGGTCGGCCGGCTCGACGCGCACGTGCTGCTGCTCCTGGCCACCGCCGGCGCGGAGATCGACCTGGCCGCGTGGGCCGGTGACCCGGCCACCGCCCTGGCCACCGCCCGGTCGGCCACGGAGACGCTGACCGGGCTGTGGGGCGACGATCGCCTCGCCGTCGTCCGGCTCGCCGCGACCGCGCTGGCGCCCGTCGGCGACGCCGCGGCCACGGCCCGGCTGACCGGGGACGCCGCCGCGGAGCGGGAGTGGGCGGCGGCGGGGGAGTCGCTGGTGGGGATCGCGCGCTCCGCGGTGGAGGCGCACGCCCGCCTGATCGGCCCGCACGGGGTCGAGGCGGCGGCGTGGACCGCCCGGGTGGAGGCCGAGGCCGCGCGGCTGGCCGGGCGTCCGGCGCCGGAGCTGTGGGCGGCCGCCGTCGAGGCGTTCGGCTACGGGCACGTGTACGAGCAGGCCCGCAGCCGGTGGCGGCTGGCCGAGGCCCTGGTCGCCGCCGGCGACCGGGAGGCGGCGCTGGAGCCGCTTGCTGCCGCCGCCCGGACCGCGCGCGAGCTGGGCGCCGCGCCGCTGCTGGCCGCGGTCACCGCGCTGGCCCGCCGGGCGCGGCTGGAGCTGCCCGGCGCCGGGCGGGTGGTGGAGACGGCGGCGGTGTTCACGCCGCGCGAGACCGAGGTGCTGGCCCTGCTCGCCCGCGGCCGCACCAACCGGCAGATCGGCGGCGAGCTGTTCATCAGCGAGAAGACCGCCAGCGTGCACGTGAGCAACATCCTGGCCAAGCTCGGCGCCGGCAGCCGCACCGAGGCCGTCGCCCTGGCCGCCGCGAAGGGCCTGCTGCCGACAGGCTGACGCCGTGCCCGCCCGTCGTGGGGACGCGGCGCCGGAGCGGTGTGCACTCCCGCGGAAGTGCACACCGTCCTCAGAGCATCGTGCGCAGGCGCTCGCGGCGGGCGCGCAGGACCTCGACCGGCGCGGAGGCCGACGGCGGGCCGGGCACGTGCTGGCGCAGCTGCGTGTGCACCACCGCGTGCGGCGTGGACGTCTTCGCCGACACCCGGCTGACCAGGCGGTTGATCTCCCGCCGCAGCTCGGCGACGTCGCGCCAGCCGCGGCCGGCGTCGTCCTCGTCGGGGTGGTCCTCGACGATCGGCAGCTCGCCGGTGTCCTCCTCGTGCACCCGCTGGGCGATCCGCAGCCGCAGCTCGTCGTCGCGCTTGGCCAGCAGCGACGCCGTCTGCTCGGCGGTGAGCAGGCCGGGGATGCCGAGGAACTCCTCGTCCTCCGGCGCGACGGCGACCGCGCCGGAGCCCTCGCCGGTGTGCGCCGTCCCGCCGTGGAGCACGTGCGCGAACCGGGCCTCGGCCTCCAGCGCCTCCCACTGCTTGAGGCCGACCGCCTCGCGCTCCTTGGGCGGCAGCGGGTCGAGGTCGAGCGCCTCGGGGTCCTTCGCCTTCGGCGGCGGCATGACGTGGTTGCGTTCCTTCTCCATGGACGCGGCCAGGCCGAGCAGCGGCCGCACCGCGGGGAGGAACACCGTCGCCGTCTCGTGCGCCGCCCGGGAGCGGACGACGCGGCCGACGGCCTGGGCGAAGAACAGCGGCGTCCGGTAGGAGGTCATCCACGCGAGGACGGCGGCCCGCGGGACGTCGACGCCCTCGGAGATCATCCGCACGCAGACGGCGATCCGCGCGGACCCGGCGGAGAAGCGCTCGATCTTCTTCGACGCCTTGGGGTCGTCGGACAGGATCAGCTCGGGCGCCTTGCCGGTGATCCGCTTGACGATGCGGGCGTAGGCGCGGGCGTCGTCCTGGTCGCTGGCGAGGATCAGCCCCGCGGCGTCGGGCATGCCGCCGTGCTCGCGCAGCTGGGTGATCCGGTCGTCCATCGCGGCGACGACGTGCGGCACCCACTGGCCCTTGGGGTCCAGCGCGGTGCGCCAGGCGGCCATCTCCACCGAGCGGGTGCCGGCCTCCGACAGGGACGCGGCCACGACCTCACCGGCCGAGTTCCGCCAGCGCGAGGTGCCGGTGTAGGCGGCGAAGACGACCGGGCGGACGACGTTGTCGGTCAGCGCCTCCTTGTAGCCGTACGTGTAGTCGGCGCGGCTGACCAGCCCGGCGCCGGCCTCCCCGGCGTCGCCCTCGAAGCCGTCCTCCTCGTAGCGCACGAAGGGGATCCGCTCGTCGGGCTTGGTGCGGAACGGCGTCCCGGTCAGGCACAGCCGGCGGGCGGCGAAGCCGTAGGCCTCCTCGATCGCCTCACCCCACGACAGGCCGTCCCCGGCGTGGTGCACCTCGTCGAGGATCACCAGCGACTTGACGGCGGTGGCGCGCGCGGCGTGCAGCATCGGCTTGCCCGCGACCTGCGCGTACGTCGTCACGTAGCCCTGGGTCCCGGCGCGCACCGGGCCGACGGCGTTGGTCAGGCCGGGGTCGAGCACGATGCCCATCCGGTCGGCGGCGTCGGCCCACTGCATCCGCAGGTGGTCGGTCGGGCAGACCACGATCACGCGGGCCACCTCGCGCCGCTGCAGCAGCCGCGAGGCCAGGGTCAGCGCGAAGGTGGTCTTGCCGGCGCCCGGGGTCGCGGTGACCAGGAAGTCCTTGGGGGAGGTCTCCTCGTAGCGCTCGAGTGCCGCCTGCTGCCAGGCCCGGAGCGGTCGGCTGGTCGTCTGCGGGGCGACCGCCCCCGCCCGTGCTGCACTCGCCATCTCGCGGCCCATCCTGCCTGGCGCACGCCGGACACGCCCGACCGGCCACCTCCCGCGCGCCCGCCCGCGGCCGTCGTATACGTGGCACGTGGCACGCGTCTGACCTGCGGTTTCGTTCGTCCGGACTGGGCCGGCGTGGCAGGCCTCACATCGGGAACGGACCGGTCCGGCGCGTCCCGCCGGCCCCATCCGTCTCCGCCGCTCAGGGCAGCCCGGGCAGCACCTCGTCCAGCGTCACCGGCAGGTGCCGCACGCGGACGCCGGTCGCGTGGAGGACGGCGTCGACCACCGCGGCCGCCGTCCCGACGATCCCGATCTCGCCCATGCCCGTGCTGCCCATCGCGTTGACGTACGGGTCGTGCTCGTCGATCCAGTGCGCCTGCACGTCGCCGGCGTCGGCGTCGACCGTGACGTGGTACTCGGCGAGGTCGTGGTCGGCGGCCTGGCCGATCCGGGGATCCCAGGCGCTGTTCGCCCGGAGACGGCGTTGCCGGCGCGGGCGGTGGCGGCGTTCGCTGCCACCCGGTCGGTGTCTGCCGATCGTCCGCAGGGCTCGCCGGGGGCGACGTCCGCTGAGCGCTGGGCCGCGCGTCCCGATGCGCTGCGGCCGGTGAGCGAGCAGGCGACGCAGGAGCCGGCGGTGGCGCCGGGGCTGTCCGCGGAGGCGGCGCAGGGGCTGCTGGGGCGGCCGCTGACCCCGTGCACCGGCTGCCCGTCGACGCCGGCCGCACTCGACCCGCCGTCACCACTCCGCCGCCCTGCTGAGCCGGGGCCCATCAGGCTCGGGTCGCGGTGAGCGCACTCCTCGTCCGCGTGGGGTGACGCCCGCGCGCGGAGGTCCGGTGCAGGCTGACGGTCGCGAGCAGGTGCGACAGGGGCGGCATCGCGCCCACGGACGACCGATGGGAGCGACCGATGAACGGCTGGCTCATGTGGGGCGTGATCCTCCCGTTGCTGCTGGTCGTCGCAGGGATCATCACCATCCGCCGCCGCAACAACCGGCCCTGACGAGGCATCCCGGCGTCCTCTGTCAGAGGGCCGGGCTCAGTGCGTGAGCTCGAGCCCGATCACGCAACCGACGATGCCGAGCAGGAGCAGCACGCGCAGGGCCGACGGTGGCTCCTCGCCCGACGCCACGGCGTGGCCGGCGGTCCACCGCCGCGCACCCCGGCCGTCCCGGGCGGTGAGGACGGCCACCGCCTCAGGAGGTCAGGCCCTGCAGCACCGAGAGCGCGCGGTCGGCGTCGCCGACGGGGACCAGCAGGTGGTCGTGGTGGTACCCGGCCACCACGTTGCAGCTGATCCCGGCGGCGGCCAGCGCGGTGCTCACCGCCGCGGTCAGCCCCACGGCGGCGAGGTCCGAGTGGACGTGCAGCGTCACGCGGGCGGCGGGGAAGTCGTACGCCAGCCCGGCCCGGTCGGCCTCCTCGCGGAGGAGGACCACCGTCAGGCCCTCGTCCTCCCGCACGGTGGCGAAGGGCGTCAGCCCGGCCGGCACCTCGGGGCCCGGGACGGTCGCGAACACGTACGTCCCCGGCGCGCGCCGTGGCGCCATGCCGGTCAGGAGCCGATCCAGGTCCCGTTCGCCGGCCACGCGAGCATCCTGCAGGCATGACCGAGCCCGAGTACGCGGGACTCCGCGAACGCGCGGCGAAGGGCGACCGTGACGCCGTCGACGAACTGATCCAGCTCGCCGGGGAGCGCGGCGACCTCGCCGAGCTGCGCCGGCTGGCCGACCTCGGCTCGCGTGACGCCGCGGACGAGCTCGTCGCGCGGGCGAGCGAGCTCGGCGACCTCGCCGAGCTGCGCCGGCTCGCCGGGGAGGGCAACGCCGATGCCGCCGACGTCCTGCACGAGCTCACCGAGGAGTGAGACGACCGCGGCCCCCGGGTCACGGGGACCAGGGGGCCGCGGAGAGGGCTCAGGAGGGCTTCAGTCGGCGGGCTCGTCCACCCAGTCGGGGCCGTTGACCTCGCCCGGGCCGGCCAGGTCGGCGGCGTCGACGATCGTGTACGCGTAGCCCTGCTCGGCGAGGAAGCGCTGCCGGTGGGCGGCGTACTCGGCGTCGAGGGTGTCGCGGCTGACCACCGTGTAGAAGTGCGCCTGCCGGCCGTCGGCCTTCGGCCGCAGCACCCGGCCCAGCCGCTGCGCCTCCTCCTGCCGCGACCCGAAGGTCCCCGACACCTGGACGGCGACCGCGGCCTCGGGCAGGTCGATGGAGAAGTTGGCGACCTTCGAGACGACGAGCGTCTTGACCTCCCCGGCGCGGAACGCGTCGAAGAGCTTCTCCCGCTCGCGGTTGGTGGTCGACCCCTGGATCACCGGGGCGTCCAGCGCCCGCCCGAGCTCCTCGAGCTGGTCGAGGTAGGCGCCGATGACCAGCTTCTGCTCGTCGGGGTGCCGGTCGAGCACCCGCCGGATCACCGGCAGCTTCGACGACGCCGTCGCCGCGATCCGGTACCGCTCCTCGGGCTCGGCGACCGCGTAGGTCATCCGCTCCTCGTCGTCGAGACCGACCCGCACCTCGATGCACTCGGCCGGGGCGATGTAGCCCTGCGACTCGATGTCCTTCCACGGCGCGTCGTAGCGCTTGGGCCCGATCAGCGAGAAGACGTCGTCCTCCCGGCCGTCCTCGCGCACGAGCGTCGCGGTCAGCCCGAGCCGGCGGCGGGACTGCAGGTCGGCGGTGAGCCGGAAGATCGGCGCGGGCAGCAGGTGCACCTCGTCGTAGACGATGAGGCCCCAGTCCTGCGCGTCGAACAGGTCCAGGTGCCGGTACTCGCCCTTCCGGCGGGTGGTCATCACCTGGTAGGTGGCGATGGTGACCGGGCGGATCTCCTTGCGCTCGCCCGAGTACTCGCCGATCTCGTCCTCGGTCAGCGTGGTGCGCGCCAGCAGCTCGCGCTTCCACTGCCGCCCGGAGACGGTGTTGGTCACCAGGATCAGCGTGGTCGCCCCGGCCTGGGCCATCGCCGCGGCGCCGACCAGCGTCTTGCCCGCGCCGCAGGGGAGGACGACGACGCCCGAGCCGCCGGCCCAGAACCCGTCGACGGCCTCCTGCTGGTAGTCGCGCAGGTGCCAGCCGTCCTGGGCCAGCTCGATCGGGTGCGCCTGCCCGTCGACGTAGCCGGCGAGGTCCTCGGCCGGCCAGCCCACCTTGAGCAGCGCCTGCTTGAGCCGGCCGCGCTCGGAGGGGTGCACCACGACCGTGTCGGGGTCGATCCGCGCGCCGAGCATCGGCGCCACCCGCTTGGAGCGGATGACCTCCTCGAGCACCGCGCGGTCGGTGGTGGTGAGCACCAGCCCGTGCACCGGGTTGTTGACCAGCGTCAGCCGGCCGAAGCGGTCCATCGTGTCGGCGACGTCGACCAGCAGCGCGTGCGGCACCGGGTAGCGCGAGTAGCGCACCAGCGCGTCGACGACCTGCTCGGCGTCGTGCCCGGCGGCGCGGGCGTTCCACAGCGCCAGCGGGGTGACCCGGTAGGTGTGCACGTGCTCGGGCGAGCGCTCGAGCTCGGCGAACGGGGCGATGGCCGCGCGGCACTCGCGGGCCGCCGGGTGGTCGACCTCGAGCAGCAGCGTCTTGTCCGACTGGACGATGAGGGGTCCGTCGTTCACGGGGATGGGGGCCTCTCCTCGGCGGGTGGGCGTCTGTCAGGTCAACCGTTGCCGGCGGCCGGTGCTTCCTCGTCGACCAGCGCGACCGAGGTGATCCGGTGCACCGCGAAGGTGCGGTTCTCCTGCCGGCGCTCGTCCCACCCCTGGAGGAAACCACCGGCCAGTGACACCGGCTGCACCACGCGCTGGCTGCCGCTGCCCTGGGCGTCGACGTAGCCCAGCCACACCGGGGCGCCGTCGCGGATGGCGCGGGACAGCAGCTCCAGCGTGCCCGCGGTGGTCACCCCGGGGACCTGCCGGATCGGGGCGGTGGGCCGGGCGGCGAGCGCGGCGTCGCCGGCCCGGATCTCGCGGACGGTCGCCTCCGCCTCGGCCGGCGTCAGCGGGCGCCCGGCGGCCGACGGCGGCGGCCCGGGACGGCGGCCGGCGGCGCGGGGCCGGGCCGGCGGGCGGGTCAGCACCGCGCCGCCTGGCGACTCCCCGGCCGGCGCGTACCCGGCGGCCCGCAGCACGGTGAGCACCTCGTCGGCGCCCAGCCCGCTGACCAGCACGCCCGGGGCCAGCCGGCGCAGCTCGGCACCCGCCGTCCGCCGGTCGCCGAGCACCTGGGACAGCAGGCCGTGGTCGTCGGAGCGGACGTAGCACTCGATCGCGCCGACCCGCAGCCGGCCGTGCTGCCGCGCCACGTCGTCGACCAGGTAGCGCAGCGCCTGCGGCACCGGCGTCCGCGAGGCGCCGGCGAAGAACTCGTGCAGGTCGGTGGCCGACCACCCGGCGTCCAGCGCCCGCCGCACCGAGGACTCCGACACCCGGAACACCGTCGCCCCGCCGGAGGACTCGACGTCGGCGACGACGGCGAGGGTGTCGGCGAGGTCGGACACCAGCGGACCGGGCGCGACGAGGGTGAGGTCGGGCTGGGCGAGGACGTGGTCGACCGGCTCGGGCAGCAGCCCCTGCACGCCGTCGGCGGCGCCCTCCTCGCCGCGGGTCAGCAGGCCGCGCCCGCCGGAGGACAGCACCCCGCCCACCAGGACGCCGAGCCGCGCGGCCTCGGCGAGCATGTCCGGCACCGGCGCGAGCCGGTCGGCGCGGCGCGGGGTCCGCCAGCGCAGCAGCGCGACCAGGTCGTCGGGCGCCAGCCCGTGGCCGGGCGGGGCGTCCAGCAGCGCGGCCAGCGCCGAGCGGCGGATCGTCGGGGCGGTGTGCCGGACCAGGTCCGGGGACAGCGCGTTGACCGCCTTGCCCGCCATGTCCCGCGACCCGACCAGCGAGGGCAGCCGGGTGCTGTCCAGCCAGCCCGCGACCAGCGTCGCCCACCGGTCGGGCAGCGGCTGCTCGCGCCACAGGTCGTAGCCGCGGGTGGGCAGCCACTCGTCGCGGTGCGGCCCGCCCACGTCGAGCAGCCCCGCGGCGAAGGCCAGCTCCAGCAGCCACCCGGCGTCGGCCTCGGACACCGACAGCGCCCTGGCCAGCCGCTTGCGGTCGCGGACGGCGACCCCGCCGCTGCGCAGCAGCCCGGCCGGCTCCTCCTCGAGCACCGCCAGCAGCTCGCCGACCCGCCCGACCGCCTCCAGCGCCGCGCCGGCGGCCTGCCGGTCGACCGCGGCCGGGTCCCGTTCCACGGCGGCCGGCTCCGGGCGCAGCCGCGGCGGGCCGTAGGGGAGCTCCCCGCGCAGCAGCAGCCCGATCTCGCGCGGCAGCTCGACGTTGAGCGCGTCGATGCGGGCCAGCAGCCCGGCCTGCAGCAGCCGCCGGGCGGGGGAGGCGGCGCCGCCGCCGGTCTCGGGCAGGTGCCCGACCGGGCGGTCGCCGGCCAGCCGCGCGAGCACCTCGCGCTCGGCGGGGGCCAGCCCGCCGACGGCGGCGGCCAGGTCGGCGGGCAGGGTCACCCGCAGCTCGACGGCGCGGCGGCCCAGGCCCGCGGGATGGCGGACGGCGCGGCGCACCTGGTCGGGGGCGTGCAGGACCTCGTCGCCCCACAGCAGCGCCCGGGTGGTCAGCCGCTCGATCGCCGCGTCGACGACGTCCTCGGGCAGCCCGGGCAGCGCCGCGACGACGTCGGCGGCGTCCACGCCGTCGGTGGGGGCGAGCAGCACGACGTCGAGCACCTGCAGGGTGGCGGCGTCGAGGTCGTCGAGGGCGCGGTCCACCGACACGGGCACCGCCAGCCGGCTGGCCAGCGCGACGACGTCGGAGGGCGCGGGCCGGGCCACGTCGGGCCGCGCGGCCAGCAGCGCCCCGAGCCGGGCGTCGCTGCGGGTGCGCAGCCACGCGGCCAGCGTGGCGGGGCGGTCGGCAGGCATCCGGACCACGTTACGTCCGCGCCCGTCCGTGCCGCCCGGACGGCCGGTCCTGCCAGCATGGACGCCGTGCAGCCGGCCGCCGACGACCCGCACACCCGGACCGCCCTCGAGGGCTACCGGGCCGGCGCGCTGCGCTGGCTGGCGGGCGGGCTGATCGCCGTCGTCCTGGGCGTGCTGCTCGGCGCGGTCGCCGTCGCGGTCGCGGAGGACCGCGGCCGCCCGGTGCCGCTGGCCGGGACGGTCGTCGTCGCGCTGGTCTTCGTCGGGCTGGTCGCCGCCGGCGCGGGCCTCGGCGCGCTGGCCCGCGCCCTGCGCTGGCGGCGGGCGCTGGCCGCCGTCCCGTGGCAGCGCGGGCTGCTGCGCATCGCCGGGCCGGCGATCGTCGCCTTCGAGCCCGAGGGCTACGACGAGTGGGACCCCACCCACGAGCCGGTGCGGCTGACGCTGGCGAGCACCTCGGTCTGGCGCACCCGCCAGGTGCAGGGGCTCGACGGCGGCGAGGTGCGGCTCGCGCCGGTCGGCCCGGGGGAGTGGGTGCTCACCGCCGAGGGGCTGCCCACCCTCTACGGCGCCCGGTCGGCCCGGGCCGCTCGCCGCGCTCCCCGCGAACGGGGGTGACGTGGGCGGGGCTGCTGCGGGTAGGACCAGGGGCACGCGAGAATGACGCCGCACGTGCGCCCCCCGGGGGAGCGCACCGGACACGGAGGCGAGATGGCCAAGCGCAACGAGAAGCACGCCCACCTGGTGGAGCCGACCTGGGGCCAGTCGGAGAACGCCGGCCCGCCGGTCACCGAGTTCCTCGGGGAGATGGCCGGCCCGCTGTCGCCGTTCGGCGAGGACCACAGCTTCCCGCTCCCGCCGGACCGCATCCGCTACGCGCACCCCACCGACAAGCCCAACCGGGCCGGGGTGCAGCTGCCCGAGAACCGGCGGCCGTGACCACCCCCGCGCTGCCGTCCTACGCCAGCGGCACCTCGACCGTCCCCCTGCTGGGGGACACGATCGGGGCGGACCTCGACCGGACGGCGGCGCGGGTGGGCGACCACGAGGCGCTCGTCGAGTGCGCCACCGGCCGCCGCTGGACGTACCCGCAGCTGGTCGCCGACGTCGACGCCTGCGCCCTCGGCCTCGACGCCCTCGGCGTGCAGAAGGGCGACCGGGTCGGCATCTGGGCGCCCAACTGCGCCGAGTGGGTGTTCGTCCAGTACGGCACCGCCAAGCTCGGGGCCGTCCTGGTCAACATCAACCCGGCGTACCGCACGCACGAGCTCGCCTACGTGCTGAAGCAGGCGGGCATCTCCGTGCTGGTCGCCGCGCCGGAGTTCAAGACCAGCGACTACCGGGCGATGGTGGCCGAGGTCCGCGACGACTGCCCCGACCTGCGCGAGGTCGTCTTCCTCGGCGACCCGGAGTGGGAGCGGCTGCTGGACACCGGCCGGGCCGCCGACCGCGGGCTGCTGGCCGAGCGCGCCGCCGAGCTCTCGCCCGACGACCCGATCAACATCCAGTACACGTCGGGGACCACCGGCTTCCCCAAGGGCGCCACGCTGTCCCACCACAACCTGCTCAACAACGGGTTCTTCGTGGGCGAGGGCTGCGGCTACACCGAGGCCGACCGCATCTGCATCCCGGTGCCCTACTACCACTGCTTCGGCATGGGCATGGGCAACCTCGGGGCCACCAGCCACGGCGCCACGATGGTCATCCCCGCGCCCGCCTTCGACCCGGCGGCCACGCTGCGGGCGGTGCAGGACGAGCGGTGCACGTCGCTGTACGGCGTCCCGACGATGTTCATCGCCGAGCTGGCGCTGCCGGACTTCGGCACCTACGACCTCTCCAGCCTGCGCACCGGGATCATGGCCGGCTCGCCGTGCCCGGTGGAGGTGATGAAGCGGGTGGTCGCCGAGATGGGCATGACCGAGGTGACCATCTGCTACGGCATGACCGAGACCTCCCCGGTCTCCACCCAGACCGGCGCCGACGACGACCTCGACCGCCGCACCTCCACCGTCGGCCGGGTGCACCCGCACCTGGAGGTCAAGGTCGTCGACCCCGAGACCGGCATCACCGTGCCGCGCGGGACGCCGGGGGAGTTCTGCACCCGCGGCTACTCGGTGATGCTCGGCTACTGGGACGAGCCGGAGAAGACCGCCGAGGTGATCGACACCGCCCGCTGGATGCACACCGGCGACCTCGCCGTCATGGACGAGGCCGGCTACCTCAACATCGTCGGCCGGATCAAGGACATGGTCATCCGCGGCGGGGAGAACGTGTACCCGCGCGAGGTCGAGGAGTTCCTCTACACCCACCCCGACGTCGTCGACGCGCAGGTGATCGGCGTCCCCGACGAGCGGTACGGCGAGGAGCTGATGGCCTGGGTCCGGCTGCGCGAGGGCGCCGAACCGCTCACGCCGGAGGCGCTGCGGGAGTTCTGCGCCGGGAGGCTGGCGCACTACAAGGTGCCCCGCTACGTCAAGGTCGTCGAGGGCTTCCCGATGACGGTGACCGGCAAGGTCCGCAAGGTCGAGATGCGCGAGGTCTCGGTGAAGGAGCTGGGCCTGGAGGCTGCCGCCGCGGTGGAGAACGCCTAGGGGGCGAGCTTCACCAGCAGCCTGGACACCAGGGTGCCGACGACGACCCAGACCAGCGCGGCGATCGCGGCGTTGACCGTCTCGCCGATGCGCGGGTCCGACGGGCGGAACAGGTCGACGGTGAACCAGCCCAGGTCCTCCCGGACGTCCGCGGCGGCGGACACCAGCGTGTTCGCGGGGTTCGCCTCGAAGAAGGTGAACACCGCGTGGACCACGATCACCACCGCCACCAGCGAGGCGACCAGGCGCACCGCCGAGGCGACCAGGGTGAACGCGCGGGTGCCGACGTCGGACGCAGCCATGGGCTGATCGTGACACCCGCCGCTGTCACGACGCCAACCGCCTCACCCGACCGCGCACGGCACCACCAGCGCCCGGTGGTCCGACAGCGGCAGCCGCACCACCTCGGCCGGGCCGGTGGCGGTCACCGGCCCGCGGGCCAGCACGTGGTCCAGCTGCCGGACCGGGACGTCGGCGGGGAAGGTCAGACCCGCGGCCAGCGGCCGCAGCCCGCTGACCCGGGCGGCCTTGCGCGGCTCCGTGTTGAGGTCGCCGAGGACCACCAGCGGCTCGCGCGTCCCCCGCAGCGACCGCACCAGCCGGCGCAGCTGGACGGTGTTCCAGTACGGCACGAACGACAGGTGCGTGCAGGTGACGGTGAACTGCCCGGTCGGCCCGTCGACGACGGCGGCGACGGCGACCCGCGGCTCCTCGCTGACCAGCTGCGGCGCCCGCGCGCCGCGGAACCACACCGGCACCCGCCCGGGCAGCGTCGGCAGCCGCACCACCCGCCAGGACACCACCGGGTACCGCGACAGCAGCGCGACGCCGTAGCTGGCCGCGCCGGGCTGCTCGTCGCCGGTGGCGGCCATCCACGTGCCGCCGGGGGTCCCCGACAGCGCGGCCACGAACTGGTGGTCGAGCGCGCCCATCGCCTCGGCGGCCACCGCGGTGAGGTCGGCGTTCATCGAGCGGGGCTGGTCGCGGTCGACCTCCTGCAGCGCCAGGACGTCGGCGTCCAGCGTCTTCACCGCCGTGGCGAGCCGGTCGACGTCGACCCGGTCGTCCTCCGGTGAGCGCCCGTGCAGGATGTTGAAGGTCGCGATGCGCACGGGGTCTCCCGTGCCCCCGCGGGCGGGGCTCAACCGTGCGTGACCGGCCGGACGCCGGGTAGACGCACCCCGTGCTGCCCTCCGACCGCGACGAGATCCGTGACCTCCTCAAGCGCACCGCCGTGGCCCTCAAGGAGGGCGGCGTGCCCTTCGCCCTGTGCGGCGGCTACGCCGCGTTCGTGCGGGGCGCCCCCGAGCCCGACCACGACGCCGACTTCCTCGTGCCCGCGGCCGAGGCCGAGCGGGCGGTCAAGGTGCTCGCCGACGCCGGCCTGCAGGTGGAGGACCCGGCCGAGGACTGGCTGACCAAGGTGGTGCAGGGCAACTCGTTCGTCGACGTGCTGTGGCGCACCTGCGGCAAGCCGGTGGAGACCGACCTCATCGACCGCGCCGAGGACGTCTCGGTCCTCTCGGTGCACATGCCGGTCCTCGCGGCCACCGACATCCTGATCACCAAGATCATGACGCTGGACGAGCACTACTGCGACTTCTCCCGGCTGCTGCCGGTGGCCCGGGCGCTGCGCGAGCAGGTCGACTGGCCCGCCGTCCGGCGGGAGGTCGCCGGCAACGACTTCGCCGTCGTGTTCCTCGACCTGCTCGGCCGGCTCGGCGTCGTCGAGCCCGAGGTGGTCAGCGGCTGAGCAGGGTCGCGGCGGCCGCCAGCGCCGTCGCGACGACGGCGACGGTGACCACCGCGACCGCGGCCGGCGCCGGCCCGGGGGTGCGGGCGAGCGCGCGGGCCCGCCGCCGCGCGAGGACGCCGAGGACGCCGAGGACGCCGAGGCCGGTGAGCGCCACCGCGGCCGCGAGGGCCAGGGGCAGCACCCGCTCGTCGAGCACGGCGTGCGAGCCGAGCACCGCGGCGACGCCGAGCAGGCCCAGCCCGGTGCGCTGCCAGGAGAGGACGGTGCGCTGCGGCTGGGTCTCCGGCGCGGTCATCAGGCGACCTCGACGACCAGCAGCACCGCCACCAGCAGCACCACCGCCGTGACCAGCGCGACCAGCACCGGGACCTCGGGGCCGACCTGCAGGGGGCCGTCGGTGGCGATCGCCCGCTCGTTGCGTCGCCACCGCCGGTAGCCGGCTAGCGCGGTGCCGAGCCCGGTCGCGACGAGCGCCAGGCCGACCGCGCCGCCGCCCCAGGACGCCCCCAGCCGGGGCACGTACGCCGCCACCGCCACCCCGCCGGCGACCAGCGCCAGCCCGGTGCGCAGCCAGGCCAGCAGGGTGCGCTCGTTGGCGAGGGTGAACCGGTAGTCCGGGTGCGGGGGGCCGGGGTGCCCGGCGGACTCGGACGCGGGCGGCACCCGGCCAATCTAGGTGCGCGGGACGGCTAACCTGGCAGCGAGCGGTGCGCCCGCGCCGCCGTCCGCCGGCCCCGCGCCGGGACACCCGCGAGCAGAAGCGACCCGAGGGATCAACGTGCCCACCGGCAGAGTCAAGTGGTTCAACCCCGAGAAGGGCTTCGGCTTCCTCTCGCGCGAGGACGGGCCCGACGTCTTCGTGCACAAGGACGCCCTGCCGACGGGCACCGCCGAGCTCAAGCCGGGACAGCGCGTGGAGTTCGGCATCGTCGCCGGCCGCCGCGGCGACCAGGCGCTGCAGGTGCGGGTCCTCGACCCGCTGCCCTCGGTGGCGGCCAAGGTGGCCGAGTCGCGGCGGAAGAAGCCCGACGAGCTGGTCCCGATCATCGAGGACCTCATCAAGCTGCTCGACGACGTCTCGAACTCCCTGCGCCGCGGCCGGCACCCCGACCGCGCCGAGTCGCGCAAGGTCGCGGCGGTGCTGCGGGCGGTCGCCGGGGACCTCGAGGCCTGAGGGTCAGCCGGCCGGCGTCGGGGTGGGTGTGGTGCCCACCTCGCCGCCGGCGCGCAGGAAGCCGACCGGCCAGGAGCCGGTGAGCAGGCAGTCGTCGTGCTCGTCCTCGACGACGACGAGGTAGTACGCCGGCGGGACGACGTCGGAGCTGTTGATCCCGTCGAACGTCGTCGTGCCCGCGTCGACGTCGACCTCGCCGAGCCGCTCCTCGAGGCGCTCGTCGAACACCTGCACGCTCCAGCCGTTCGCGGCGACGTCCTCGGGCACGGTCAGCTCGATCGGGGTGTCGGGGGAGACCTCGACCACCGGCGGCGTGACGTCGTAGCGCTGCCCCTGGCCGGACCCGCAGTACTGCGTGGGCGGGGCGGTGACCTCCTGCGGCCCGGCGGCCACGGTCACCTCCGGGGGCGTGCCCGAGGAGCCGGACGAGCCGCCGCACCCGGTCAGCACGGCGGGGAGCGCGCCGGCCAGCAGGACTGCGGCGGCGCGGGTGGGGGTGTTCACGGGCGGGGTGCCTCCGGCACGGTCGGGGCGTCGGGGGCGGGGACGGCGCCCGGGACGGTGGGGGCGTTCGGGTCGACCGGCGCCCACCGGCGGCGGCGCGGCGTCCACAGCACCAGCCCGACGGCGAGCACGAGCAGCGCGGCGGCGACGGTGAAGCCGAGCCAGCCGATCGGCGGCAGTGCGATCCCGAGCGCGCCGCCGAACACCCAGGCCAGCTGCAGGACGGTCTCGGAGCGGGCGAACGCCGAGGCGCGCAGGCTCTCGGGCACCTCGCGCTGGATGATCGCGTCGAGGGCGACCTTGCCCAGGGCGTTGGCGACCGCCGCGACCCCGGCGACGGCGGCCGCGGTGGCCAGGCCGAAGAACACCGCGGCGAGCACGGTGACGGCGGCGGCGACGCCGGCGGACCACACGACCACCCGGTCGGGGTCGGCGTGGTGCAGCCGGGACCCGATGCCGGTGCCGAGCACGCTGCCCGCCCCCGCGGCGCCGGCGATGGCGCCCAGCGCGAGGCTGGCCTCCCACCCGCCGGAGACGGTGGCCTGGACGAGGAACGCGGAGAAGATCGTCAGGAAGCCGCCGAGGCCGCGCAGCGCCGCGTTGGCCCGCAGCGCGAGCACCACGTGCGGGTTGACCGGGCGGCGCCGGCGGCCGGCGACCGGCACCGGGCCGGTGCTGAGCACGTCGGCCGGCTGCTCGCCGGTGGGCACGTCGACGTGGCGGGGCAGCCGGACGGCGAGCACCCCGGTGACGGCGAAGACCGCGGCGGTCGCCCACAGCAGCGGCTCGAAGCCGGAGGCCCAGGCCAGGCCCGCCCCGATGCCGCCGAAGACGCCGGCGGTGACCAGCCCGAACACCGACAGCCGGGCGTTGGCCGAGGTGAGCGACATGGCGCCGGGCAGCACCCGTGGCACGACGGCGGCGCGCAGCACGTTGTGCGCCTTGGACAGCACCAGGACGCCGAGCGCCGCGGGGTAGAGCAGCCAGTCGGTCTGGTGCGCGGCCATGACCAGCGCCAGCGCCGCCCGCCCCAGCGAGGCCGCGCCGAGCGCCCAGCGGCGGCCGCGCTGCAGCCGGTCCAGCAGCGGGCCGACGACCGGGGCGACCACGGCGAACGGCGCCATCGTGACCAGCAGGTAGAGCGCGACGTTGCCGCGCTGCGCGTCGGCGGCCGCGGCGAAGAAGAGGGTGCCGGCCAGCGAGACGGCGACCATCGCGTCCCCGGCCATGTGCAGGGCGTTGACCCACAGCAGCTGGGTGAGGCCGCTCTCGGCGGCGCCGTCGGCGCGGCTGGCGGCGCGCACCCGGGCGACGGCCGCGCCGGTGAGCTCGCGGGTGCGGGCGACGGCGACCCGGGTGACGGTCACCCGCGGCTGCGCCTGCGGCGGCTGCTCCTGCGGGGGCGGTGCCGGGGGGAGCGCCTGCGGCGGAGGGCCGTACCCGGGCGGTGCCGGGTCCGTGGGCGGGCCGTACCCCGGCGGGCCGTACCCCGGCGGGCCGTACGCGGGTGGCACGTACCCGGGCGGGGGCACCGCGGCCTGCGGCCGGGTCCCTGGTCGGGGCAGGTCCAGCGGGGTGGTGTCCAGGCGGTCGGGCGGGACCGGGTCCGGCCGCGACCGGCGCAGCGGGCCCCGGCGGGACCCGGGCGGACGCGACGACGGCACGCTCCCATGGTGCCGCACCCACCTGGGAGTCCGGGCGGGCGTGATCACGCGGGTCCCCGCGTGCGCGTCGTCGGCACCCACGTCTGGGAACATGGGGCCGTGACCCCCGATCCCGCCCCCAGCGACGTGCTGACCGGCGCGGTCGACCTCGCCCGCGCCGCGGCCGAGGAGACCGCCGGCGACCCCGCGGTGGTCGGCGAGCACCTGGGCGCCACCCCGGAGCAGCCCGGGGACGCCGCGACCGCCGTCCTCGGCGAGGTGGTCACCCACTCGTTCGCCAGCCGGCTGCCCGGCTACGTCGGCTGGCACTGGGCGGTCACCCTCGCGCACGTCCCGGGCGACGACGTGGCCACCGTCGACGAGGTCGTGCTCCTGCCCGGCGACGCCGCGCTGCTGGCGCCGGCCTGGGTGCCCTGGCACGAGCGGCTGCGCCCGGGCGACCTGTCGGTGGGCGACGTCCTGCCGGCCACCGAGGACGACCCGCGGCTGGTGCCCGCCTACACGACCGAGGACGACGCCGCGGCCGACCCCGAGGCGCAGGCGCTGGCGAGCGAGATCGGCCTGGGCCGGGAGCGGGTCATGTCCCGCGAGGGGCGCAGCGCCGCGGCCGCCCGCTGGCTCGCCGGGGACTTCGGCCCGCGCGCGCCGATGGCCCGCCAGGCCCCCGGCCCGTGCGGCACGTGCGGCTTCTTCCTCCCGCTGGCCGGGTCGCTGCGGACCCTGCTCGGCGCCTGCGGCAACGAGTACGCGCCCGCCGACGGCCGGGTGGTCGCCGTCGACTACGGCTGCGGCGCGCACAGCCAGGCCACCCTCGCGGTCGGGGAGCCGGCCGAGGTCGTGACGTCGGCCCGCTACGACACCGCGGAGTTCGACGTCCTC
This sequence comes from Geodermatophilus sp. SYSU D00879, assembly GCF_054050375.1. Lineage (NCBI taxonomy): Bacteria > Bacillati > Actinomycetota > Actinomycetes > Geodermatophilales > Geodermatophilaceae > Geodermatophilus > Geodermatophilus sp. SYSU D00879. The sequence goes on along the minus strand of NZ_JBJGZF010000001.1, from coordinate 559,808 downwards.
ACCGACTAGCGGCCCGGCTCAGCGGCGGGGCCCCAGCTGGCCCTGCCAGCGCATCACCGCCAGGCCCACGCCGGCCAGCGCGATCCCGGCCACGCAGGTCCACGTCCACACCCGGTCCACCCGGTCGCCGAGGAGCAGCAGGACGACGAGGGCCAGCGCCCACAGCGCCGTCAGGGCGAGGACGACGCGCGCGGTGTCGACGCGCAGCGGCGGAGGGGCCGGCTTCAGGGGGCCGGGTGCAACGGGGCGGGACACACCGCCGACACTAGGCGGCGTCCCCCGGAGACCGGCGGGGAGGCGCGCGTGCGGTGTGGCACGCTGTCGCGGCTCACCGCCCGGCAGCCGCATGTCCGCAGGAGCCCGCATGCCCGAGAAGTCCCGTCCCGCCCGCGGCGCCCGCGCCGCCGCCCCCACGGGGGACACGCCGGCCGACGTCGCGGTGGAGGCACCCCGCCCGCGCCGCAGCGCCGGCCCGCAGGTCCGGCCGCGCAACGGGCTGGACCGTTACTTCGGGATCAGCGCCCGGCGCAGCACGGTCGGCCGCGAGGTCCGCGGCGGCCTGACCACCTTCTTCACGATGGCCTACATCGTGGTGCTCAACCCGATCATCCTGTCCGGCGTCGACGTCACGGGCGCCTCGCTGCCCTTCGGCGCCGTCGCCGCGGTCACCGCGCTGGTCGCCGGCGCGCTCACCGTGCTCATGGGCGTCGTCGGGCGGTACCCGTTCGCGCTGGCCACCGGCCTCGGCATCAACGCGATCGTCGCGGTCTTCGCCGCCACCCAGCTGGCCTGGCCGGAGGTCATGGGCCTGGTCGTGCTCGAGGGCCTGCTGATCACCGTGCTCGTGCTCACCGGCTTCCGCCGGGCGGTGTTCGAGGCGATCCCGCCGCAGCTGAAGACGGCGATCGCCGTCGGCATCGGCTTCTTCCTCACGATCATCGGCCTGGCCGACGCCGGGGTGATCCGCCCGGGCTCGCCGCTGATCAGCTTCGGCGTGGGCGGCCAGCTGGCCGGGTGGCCGCTGCTGGTGTTCGTCGTCGGGCTGCTGCTCACCGCCGTCCTGGTGGTGCGCAAGGTCCGCGGCGCGCTGCTGATCGGCATCGTCGTCTCGACCGTGCTGGCGATCGTCATCGAGGCGGTGGCCGGGGTCGGCGCCCGCACCCCCGACGGCGGCAACCCGCGCGGGTGGGCGCTGCAGGTGCCCAGCCTCCCCGACCAGGTGGTGAGCGCCCCCGACCTGTCGATCGTCGGGCAGTTCTCGCTGTTCGGCGGGTTCGAGCGGATCGGCGTCGTCGCCGCGCTGCTCATCGTCTTCTCGATCATGATCGCCGACTTCTTCGACACCGTCGGCACGGTCACCGCCGTCGGCGCCGAGGGCGGCCTGCTCGACGAGGACCGCAACCTGCCCGGCTCCCAGCCGGTCCTGCTGGTCGACTCGGTGGCCGCGGCGGCCGGCGGTGCGGCGAGCGTCTCGTCGAACACGACCTACATCGAGAGCGCCTCCGGCGTGGCCGACGGCGCCCGCACCGGCCTGGCCAGCGTCGTCACCGGCGTGCTGTTCCTGCTGGCGATGTTCTTCACCCCGCTGGTGCAGGTCGTGCCCTCGGAGGCCGCGGCCCCGGCGCTGGTGATCGTCGGCGCGCTGATGATCAGCCAGATCCGCACGCTCACCTGGGACGACATGTCCCTGGTCATCCCGGCCTTCCTCACCATCGCGCTCATGCCGTTCACCTACTCGATCACCAACGGCATCGGCGCCGGCGTGGTCAGCTACGTCCTGCTGCGGACGGCGGTGGGCCGCCGCCGCGAGGTGCACCCGCTGATGTGGGTGATCGCGCTGGCGTTCGTCGTCTACTTCGCGCTGGAGCCGCTCCAGCAACTGTTCTGAGCGGCGCTAACGACCGGTAGGCTGGGGTCGTGACCCGGTCGACGCTGGACACCGCAGCGCTGGCCCACGACCTCCGCCTGGCGGTGATGCGCTTCTCCCGCCGGCTGCGCAACCAGCGGGTCGACACCTCGGTCACGCTCACCCACCTCGCCGCGCTGTCCACGATCCAGCGGCACGGCGCGATGAGCCCGGGGGAGCTGGCCGCGCACGAGCGGGTGCAGCCGCCGTCGATGACCCGCGTCGTCGTCGCGCTCGAGGGCATGGGCCTGGTCACCCGCACGCCGCACCCGACCGACGGCCGCCAGGTGGTCATCGACCTGACCCCGGCCGCCGAGACGCTGCTGGCCGAGGAGGCCCGGGCCCGGGAGGCGTGGCTGTCGGGCCAGTTGCAGCGGCTCACCCCCCAGCAGCGGGCGACCCTGCGCGAGGCCGCGGAGATCATGGAGGAGCTCGCCGGTGGGTGACGTCCACGCCTGCTGAACCCGGCTCGGGGGGACCGGCCACCAGCGGGCGCAGCCCGTTCCGGTCCCTCCGCGTGCACAACTTCCGGCTCTACGCGTCGGCGAACCTGGTCAGCCTGACCGGCACGTGGATGCAGCGCATCGGCCAGGACTGGCTGGTGCTGCAGCTGTCCGGCGACAGCGGGGTGGCGCTGGGCCTGATCACCGCCCTGCAGTTCGGCCCGATGCTGCTGCTGGGCATGTACGGCGGGGTGCTGGCCGACCGCTACGACAAGCGCCGCGTCCTCGTCGTCACCCAGGCGCTCATGGGCCTGCTGGCGCTCGGCCTCGGCGCGCTCGTGGCCACCGGCGCCGTCGCGCTGTGGCACGTGTTCCTGCTGGCCGGCGCGCTGGGGTGCGTGTCGGCGGTCGACGCCCCGGTGCGCCAGGCGTTCGTCTCCGAGATGGTCGGCGGCGACCTGCTCGCCAACGCGGTCGGGCTCAACTCGACGATCTTCAACGGCGCCCGCCTCGTCGGCCCGTCGCTGGCCGGGCTGCTCATCGGCGCCTCGGGCGGCGACACCGCGCCCGCGTTCCTCGTCAACGCCGCCAGCTTCGTGTTCACCATCGGCGCGCTCCTGCTCATGCGGGCCGGGGAGCTGCGCCGCAGCGAGCCGGTCGCCCGCGCCCGCGGGCAGCTGCGGGCGGGGCTGGCCTACACCTGGTCGCGCCCGGACCTGCGGCTGGCGATGGTGCTGGCCTTCGTCATCGGCACCTTCGGGTTCAACTTCCAGGTCACCATCGCGCTCATGGCCCGGGAGGTGTTCGACCTCGGCGCCGAGGCGTTCGGCCTGCTCTCGACCACGTTCGCCGTCGGCTCGCTGACCGGCGCGTTCCTGTCCACCCGCCGCAGCGCCCGCCCGCGGCAGCGGTTCCTGGTCACCTCGGCCGTCGTGTTCGGGCTGCTCACCGTGGCCTGCGGCCTGGTGCCGGGCTTCTGGTCGTTCGCCGTGCTGCTGGTGCCCACCGGCGCGGCCGCCCTGGTGTTCAGCGTGGCCAACAACAGCTTCGTGCAGCTGGGCGCCGACCCGCAGATGCGCGGGCGGGTGATGGCGCTGTACTTCACGTCCTTCATGGGCGGCACGCCGCTGGGCGCCCCGCTGATCGGCTGGGCCTCCGAGCACCTCGGCGCGCCGTGGGGGCTGATCCTCGGCGGGCTGGTCGTCGTCGCGGCGGGCGCCGTCGCGGGGCTGTGGCTGGCCCGGGGGCGGCGGGTCCGGCTGGAGGCCCGCGTGCTCCCGCCGCGGCTGCAGCTGCACGTGGGGGCGCGGGCCCTCCCGTCGTTGACTCCGGCGGACGTGAGGGGAGGCCGGACGCCGTCCCACGACGTACCGTGACACACGTCACGACCCGCGTCGTCCGTGGAGGCGACATGCCCGCTGCGCTGCTGCAACTCGGATCGATCGTCGCGGGCGTGGTCGGGTCGGTCGCGCTGCTCGGCTGGATCGCCAGGGTGGTCTTCGGGTCGGCGCAGGTGCCGGCGCCGCTCCGCCGCCGGAGCCCGGCGCCGGTGGAGCCGCCGCACCGGCCGCTCGAGGTCGTCGCCACCGACCTGCGCCGGGTGTCCCGCCAGGTCGCCCGGGTCCCGGCCGGGGTGCCCATGGCCCGGCGGCGCGGGATCCTCGCCGCCTACGACGACCTCCTCGCCGAGGCCGCGGAGCTGCTCGAGGTCCCGACCACGCTGCTCGGCACGCCGCCGGGCACCGCGCGCGACGCCGAGCGGCTGCGGGTGGAGACCGCGCTGGCCCGGGCCGGTCTGGTGGTGCGCTGAGCGCGCCGGCGCCGCTGCGGCTGTTCGTCGCGGTGGCACCGCCGGCGCCGGCCCGCGACTCCCTCGCGGCGGCCGTCGCGCCGCTGCGCGAGGCCCCCGGCGCGCCCCGCTGGGGGGACCCCGCGCGCTGGCACCTCACGCTGCTGTTCCTCGGCGCCGTACCGCCGGCGCTGCTGGAGCCGCTCACCGCCGCGGTGGGGGCGGCGGTCGCCGGCACGCCGCCGGCGGTGCTGCGGCTGGCCGGCGCGGGCCGGTTCGGGTCCGCCCGGCGGCCGCAGGTGTTCTGGGCGGGGCTGGACGGCGATCTCGCCGTCGTCACCGCCCTGGCCGGGCGGCTGGCCCGCGCCGCCCGCGGGCTGGGCCTGCCGGTCGAGGACCGGCCGTTCCGCCCGCACCTCACCCTCGGCCGCTGGCACCCCCGCCGCCCCGCCGACGGCGACCTGCCCGCCCGGCTGGCCGGCTACCGCGGGCCGGAGTGGGCCCTGACGGAGGTGACCCTGGTGCGCAGCACCGGCGGCCGGCACGAGACGCTGCGCACCTTCACCACGCGTACTCCATCGGAGCGGGCCTGAAGCCGGGGAAGACCTCGTCGAGGCGGTCGAGCTGGGCCTGCTCCAGCCGCACGTCGAGCGCGGCCAGCGACCCGGTGAACTGCTCCATCGTGCGCGGGCCGACGATCGGCGCGGTGACGCCGTCCCGGTGCAGCAGCCAGGCCAGCGCGACGTCGGCCGGGGCGAGTCCCCACTCGCGGCAGGCGTCCTCGTAGGCCTGCAGCGCCGGGCGGTGCCGCTCGATGCGCCGCTGCTGGCGGTCCTCCGTGCGGCGGGTGCCCTCCGGCTGCCCGAGCGCGCCGGCGAGCAGGCCGCCGGCGAGCGGGCTCCACGGGATGACGCCGATGCCGTAGTGCCGCGCCGCCGGGAGCACCTCGAGCTCCACGTGCCGGGTGAGCAGGTTGTAGTGCGACTGCTCGCTGACCAGCCCGAGGAAGTGCCGCCGGGCCGCGGCCTCGTTGGCCGCGGCGAGCTGCCAGGCCGCGTGGTTGGACGACCCGACGTAGAGCACCTTGCCCTGGGCGACGAGCGTCTCGCAGGCCTGCCAGATCTCGTCCCACGGCGTCTCGAGGTCGACGTGGTGGAACTGGTAGAGGTCGATCCAGTCCGTCCGCATCCGGCGCAGCGACTCGTCGGCCGACCGCACCAGGTTGCGCGCGGAGAGGAACGTGTCGTTGGGCCACTCGCTCATCGAGCCGTAGACCTTGGTGGCCAGGACGGTGCGCTCGCGGCGGCCGCCGCCCTGCGCGAACCAGGTGCCCAGCACCTCCTCGGTGCGGCCCTTGCCGGCGTCGAAGCCGTAGACGTTGGCCGTGTCGAGGAAGTTGACGCCCTCGTCGTGCGCGCGGTCCATGATCGCGTGGGCGTCGGCCTCCCCGGTCTTCCAGCCGAAGTTCATCGTGCCCAGGCACAGCCGCGAGACCGACAGACCGCTGCGCCCGAGGTGCGTGTACTCCACGGGGAACCACCCTGGCACCCTGTCCGCCGTGCCGCAGACCGACACCGCACAGTCCGCCTTCGACCGGGCCACCGCCGTCACCCGCACCGAGGGCGGGGGCGTCCGGGCCGAGCTGGACCCGGGCTGGGACGTCGGCAGCGGGGTCCTCAACGGCGGCTACCTGCTCGCCGTCGTGGCGCGGGCGGCGCTGCTGGACAGCACGCACCCGCACCCGGTGGCGCTGTCGGCGAGCTACCTGCGCGCCACCCCGGGCGGGCCGGCCGACCTCGCGGTCACCGCCGGGCCGGCCGGGCGGACGCTCGCGCACTCCTCGGTGCTGCTCGCCGGCGCCGCCGGGCCCTCCCTCGCCGTCCAGGTGACGACGGCGACCCTGGGCACCGACGCCGTCGCCGACTACACGGTCAACCCCGCGCCGGAGCTCCCGGCACCCGACGAGTGCGTGGCGACCCGTACCACCGAGGGCGGCCCGGCCGTGGGCCTGGCCCGGCAGCTGGACACCCGGCTGGACCCGGCGACGGCGGGCTGGGTGGCCGGCCGGCCCTCGGACCGCCGGCTGCTGCGCGCCTGGATCCGGCTGGCCGACGGCCGCGAGCCCGACCCGCTGGCGCTGCTGCTGTTCGCCGACGCCCTGCCGCCCACCGCGTTCGCCGTCGGGAAGCCCGGCTGGGCCCCCACCGTGCAGCTGCAGGTGCTGGTGCGGGCGCTCCCGGCGCCGGGCTGGTGCGTCGTCGAGTCCCGGTCCACCGAGGTCAGCGGCGGCTGGTCGGACGAGGAGTGCCGGATCTGGGACTCCACCGGGCGGCTGGTCGCCCAGGCCCGGCAGCTGGCCCGCGTCGCGCGCTAGTCCCGCCGGCCCGGGAGGGCGACGTCCCCGGTGAGGTAGCGCTGCACGGTCGGGCCGACCGCCGCGGCCAGCTCCTCCGGGGCGGCCGAGGCCAGCGGCTCCAGCCGGAGCACGTAGCGGGTCATCACCAGGCCGATCACCTGGGAGGCGACCAGGGCACCGCGGGTGTCGCGCTCGGCCACCGGCATGTCCATCGAGCCGATGACCCGGCGGATGACCTTCGTCAGCACGAACTCGCGCAGCAGCCGCGCCGACCACTCGTGGTTCACCGCCGAGCGGACCAGCGCGAGGATCCCCGGCCGGGCGGGCCCGTCCCACACCCGCAGCACCGTGCGGACCACCGCCTCGCCGCGGGCGTCCACCGGCACGGCCAGCACCTCGGGCAGGAAGTCCTCGGGGTCGGCCGGGGCCTCGACGGCGGCGAGGAACAGCGCGTCCTTGGTGCCGAAGTAGTGGTGCACCAGCGCGGGGTCGACGCCCGCGGCCGCGGCGATGGCCCGGATCGAGGCGCCGTCGTACCCGCGCTCGGCGAAGGCGGTGCGGGCCGCAGCCAGCACCGCCTCCCGGGTGTCGGGGTTGCCGGGGCGCCGTCCCGGGCGCCGTGCTGCCGTCAGCTGGTCCTCCTCCGCAGGGTCGCCGCCGCCAGGGCGAGGGCGAGCACCGCCGCGCCGGCCACGATGCCGACGTCCCGCCACATCGTCCCCGTCCCGGCCGCCGACCGCCCGACCTCCTGCAGCGCCTCCACCGCGTAGGTCAGCGGCAGCACGTCGCTGATCGCCTGCAGCCAGCCGGCCATCTGCTCGCGGGCCACCAGCAGGCCGCAGAGGAAGAACTGCGGCAGCACGATCACCGGCATGAACTGCACGGCCTGGAACTCGCTGCGGGCGAAGGCGCTGGCCAGCAGCCCGAGGGCCACCCCCAGGACGGCGTTGGCGACGGCGATGAGCACCACCAGCCAGGGCGACCCGGCGATGTCGAGGTCGTAGAGGGTGGTGGCCACCGTGACCGTGACCAGTGCCTGCACCGCGGCGGCCAGGCCGAAGGCGGCGCCGTAGCCGAGCAGCAGGTCCAGCCGGGACAGCGGGGTGGTGAGCAGCCGCTCGAGCGTGCCGGAGGTCCGCTCCCGCAGCATCGCGATGCTGGTGACCAGGAACATCACCACGAACGGGAAGACGCCCAGCATGGTCAGCCCGACCCGGTCGAAGACGCTCGGCTGTCCGGGCAGCGTGGGCACGTCCCGCCAGAGCAGGTACAGCAGCCCGAGCAGCAGGCTGGGCAGCAGCACCATCATCGCGAGGGTGCGGTGGTCGTGCCGCAGCTGCCGCAGCACCCGGGCGGTGACCGCGCCGGTGAGCCGGGGGCTCAGGACGGCGGTCGGGGCGCTCATGCCGCCACCTCCTGCTGCGCCCGCACGAGGCGGAGGAAGGACTCCTCGAGGTCGTCGGTGCCGGAGTCGGCGCGCAGCCGCGCGGGCGTGGAGTCGGCCAGCAGTCGGCCCTCCCGCAGCAGCAGCAGGCGGTCGCAGCGCCCGGCCTCGTCCATGACGTGGCTGGAGACGACGAGGGTGGTGCCGGTCGCGGCGAGGGCGTGGAACCGGTCCCACAGCTCCACGCGCAGCACCGGGTCCAGGCCGACGGTCGGCTCGTCGAGGACCAGCAGCTCCGGCTCGCCCACCAGCGCGCAGGCCAGGGACGCCCGGCCGCGCTGGCCGCCGGAGAGGTCGCCGACCAGCTGCCCGGCGGCGTCGGCCAGCCCGACGGCGGCCAGCGCGTCGTCGGCCGCCCGGGCGCCCCGGCCGTACAGGGCGGCGAAGTGGCGGGCGTTCTCCCGCACGGTCAGGTCGGCGTAGACGCTCGGCGCCTGGGTGACGTACCCGACCCGCCGGCGCAGGCCGGGGGAGCCGGCGGGCTCGCCGAGCACGGTCACCGTGCCCGAGCGGACCTTCTGGACGCCGACCAGGGCGCGCATGAGCGTCGTCTTCCCGCTCCCGCTGGGTCCCAGCAGCCCGGTGACCCGTCCGGCGGGGACCGTGCACGACAGGTCGTGCAGCACGCGGCGGCGCCCGCGGTCGACGACGAGGTCGGTGACTGTGACGGCGTCGGTCATGTCGGCCTCCCGAGTGGCGAGAACTCAACGCCTGATGAACTCAACGCTAGATGAGTTCGCCGGGCGGCGTCAACGGCCCGGTGCACGGGGGAGGGTCAGCGGCGGCGGGCGGCGGCGTCGACCAGCGCGATGAGCAGCAGCGGCACGGCGCACCACAGCCCGAGCACCCACACGGCGCGGCCCACACCGTCGCCGTCGAGGTAGGCCAGGCCGCGCAGGGCCCGTACCGCCACGCCGGGCGGCAGGACGGACGCGAGCGGCTCGAGCCCGCCGGGCAGGTACTCGGCGGGGAAGCTGCCGGTGCTGGTCGCGGCGCCGACGGTGAGCAGTACCGCGGTGGCGACGAAGGTGCCCGCGCCGCCGAGCAGGCGCAGGGCCAGCGCGGCCGCGCAGCCGCACGCCAGGGCCAGCAGGCCGACGAGCCCGGCCACCGGCCAGAACGCTGCGGGCAGGGCGTCGGAGACGGGGCCGGCCAGCAGGGCGCCGGCCAGACCCGCCGCGGCGGCGAAGAGGACGGCGCTGAGCAGCCGCAGCCCCAGCCGCTGCCGCGGGGCGACCTGGTAGCTGGTGATGCCGAACAGGAAGCCCCCGAGCACCACGCCGAACGCGAGGTGGTCGACGGCGCGGCCCCGCTGGTCGCCGGCGGCCAGCGGCGCGAGGTCGGTGACCGTGGGCGGGGCGCCGGTCCGCGCGGACACCGCCGGGACGAGGACCTCGGTCAGGTCCTCCGTCACCGGCCGGCCGTGGGCCCCGGCCACCAGCAGGGCCGGGCCCGGCGGTCCCAGCACCAGGGCCGCGTAGACGTCGCCGGAGGCCACCGCCCGCTCGGCGGCCCCGGGATCGGGCAGGCCGACGAGCCGGACGGCGCCCGGCCGCGCCTCGTCCACCGCCCGCCGGACGGCGTCCACCTCGGCGGCCGGGCCGGCGACGCCGACGGGCAGGCCGTGCGGCGCCGCGGTGGGAAAGGCGGCCAGGTGGACCACGACCAGCAGGGTGCCGATGGCGACGGCCACCGCGGCCGGCAGGACGATGCCGCGCAGGCCGGCGCGCGCCGGGGACCCGTCCGAGCGCTCCTCCTCGGCCGCCTGGTCGGCCGGGCCCGGGGGAGGGGCGAGGCCCGCGGGCACTCAGCGCCCGCCCAGCGCGGTGCCGAGCAGGTGCCCGCTGGTCCAGGCGCTCTCCACCTTCGACGGCGCCCGCCACCCGTCGCCGCAGACGCCGACGTCCTCGGCCAGCCCGAACGGCTCCTCGCGCGGGGCCGCCGGCTTTGCGAACGTCCAGCGGTGCACGTGCGTCCAGGCCGGCGGAACGTCGATGCCCAGGGCGCGGCACACGGCGGCGGTGACCTCGGGCGCCGCGCGGCCGGGGTCGTCGAGGTGCGCGGCGGCGGTGCCCGGCGTCGTGTGCGCCACCAGCACCGGGGCGCCGTCGCCGCGCCGGTCGCCGTCGTCGGCGATCCACTCGACCACCGGGTCGTCGTGCACGAAGGCGCCGTGCAGGTCGGCCGGCCAGTGGCGCTCGTCCCAGCCCAGCGCCACGGCCAGGCTCGGCTGCCAGGGCCGCGCGTCCTCCTCGCCGAGCAGCCGGGCGGCCAGGTCCGGCGGCAGCAGGCGGCGGGCCTGCGGGTCGGGCAGCGCCAGGACGGCGGCGGGCGCCTCGGCGCCGTCGACCCGGACACCGGGCTCGACCCGCTCCACCGCGGACTCCCGGACGACGTCGAGGCCGGCGGCGAGGTCGGCGACCAGCGAGCGCAGCCCGCCGGGCGCGGCGTAGCGCACCGGGCCGCTGCTGCTGTCGCGGATCCCGTCCGGCCCGGCGACGGCGAAGGTGTCGGTCCACGGCCGGGCCAGCCCGCGGGCCACCCAGTCCCCGACGACGGCGGCGAACGGCGTCCCGGCCGAGGCGGTCAGGTAGGAGGCGCCGAGGTCGGTGACCCGGCCGGCCAGCGTCCGGGACGCCATGCGGCCCCCGGGACGGCGGCCGCGGTCGCGGACCCGCACCGGCACACCCGCGTCGGCGAGCGCGCGGGCGCAGGCGACGCCGGCGATCCCGGCTCCGACGACGGCGATCTCGTTGGGCACCACTGGATCCTGCGGGCAGCGCGCCCGGACCGCTCGGGGAGGATCGGGGCGTGAGCGTGCTGATCACCGACGTCGCCGACGAGCGGGTGGCCGACTTCCGCGACCTGCACGCCGGCGACCGGCCCGCCGGGCGGGTGCGGGGGACCGGCCCGGTGATCGTCGAGGGCGTCCCGGCGGTGCAGCGGCTGCTGGCCTCGCCGTACCGGGTGCGGGCGGTGCTCGGCGTCCCGGGGCGGCTGGCGGAGCTGGACCTGCCCGAGGGCGTGCCGGCCTACGAGATGGACAAGTGGGCGCTGTCGGAGCTGATCGGCTTCCGGCTGACCCGCGGCGTCCTGGCCTCGGCCGACCGCCGCCCGCCGGCCGACGTCGGCGCGCTGCTGGCCGGGCCGGACCCGGCGGCGCCGCGGCGGCTGGCGGTGCTCGAGGCGCTCAACGACGCCGAGAACCTCGGCTCGATCGCCCGCTCGGCCGTGGCGCTCGGCGTCGACGGGCTGCTGCTGGACCCGCGCTGCGCCGACCCGCTCTACCGGCGCGCGGTGCGGGTCTCGATGGGCCACGTGCTGGCGCTGCCGTTCGCCGTCCTGCCCGACTGGCCGGCCGGGCTCGAGCGGCTGCACGCGGCCGGCTACCTCACCGTCGCGCTCACCCCCGCCGCCGACGCGGTGGACCTGGACGAGGTGGACCCGCGGGCGCACCCGCGCACCGCGGTGCTGCTCGGCGCGGAGGGGCCCGGGCTCACCCCGGAGGCGCAGGCCGCCGCCCGGGTGCGCGCCCGGATCCCCATGCGCGCCGGCGTCGACTCCCTCGGCGTCGCCGCCGCGGCCGCCGTCGCGTTCGCGCTGCTGCGTTAGTTGCGGAGGGACCACCGGGCCAGGATGGCGCGGGCCTCCTCCGCGCGGGACGGGTCGCACATGACGTCGTACCGGCTCGCGGTGACCTGCGAGACGCTGGTGAAGTCGCGCTGGCCGCGGGTGGCCGCGTAGCCCACGGCGCCGAACAGGGCGCCGAACGCGAGGCCGATGAGCAGGCCGGTCAGCACCGCACTGAGCCAGCCGGTGCCGTCGGGGGCGAAGATGCCCAGCAGCAGGCCGACGAACAGACCCCACCAGGCGCCGCCCGCGGCACCCGCGCCGATCGCGCGCCCCCAGGTGAGCCGCCCGGTGACCCGCTCGACCATCCGCAGGTCCGACCCGATGATCGTCACGTTCTCGACCGGGAACCTCTCGTCGGAGAGGTGGTCCACCGCGGCCTGCGCCGCCTGGTAGGTGTCGTACGACCCCACCTGGACTCCGCCCAGGGGCATCGACACGGACATCGACATGTTGCGCTCCACTCCCGCACTGGTTCGGTTGTGGACGACGTACCCGCGGCCCCCCGGACGGACACGTCGGTCCGGTGCGGCGAGCCTACTGCTCAGCGGTTGCGGCGGACCCCGAAGACGATGTCCTCCCAGGCGGGCACCCGGGCCCGCGGGTCCTCGTCCTCGCCGTCGGACTCGCCCGTGCGCAGGACGACGGTGTCGTGCTCGGAGACGTCCTCGTCCTCGGCGGGGTCGGTGCGCCGCTCACCCGGGCCGGTGCGCGGCTCGTCGGCCGGCGGGCCGGGCCGCTCGCCGGTGGGGCGCTCGCCGGGCGGCCGCTCGGAGGCGGGGCGCTCGGGGGTGGCGGCGCTGCGGTGCACGGGCAGCGCCGGCCGTTCGGCGGGCACCCCGGGGACCACGCGGACCAGCCGGGTGCCCTCGGCGAAGTCGCGGGTGGGGGCGTCGAGGGGGCTGACCGCGCGGCCGGCGAGGTCGTAGGCCCACTGCGTGGTGCCCTCCTTGGTCCCGGCGCGCCAGGCGGCGGTGACCACCCAGGTGCCGTCCTCGGAGCGGGCGGCGTCCCAGCGGACGGCGTCGAGGTCGGCGCCGAGCAGCCGCAGCCGCTCGGCCATGAACTGCTGCAGCGGCTCGCCGGAGGTGCCCTCCGACAGCCGGACCCGGGCCTGGCGGGCCTGCTCGGCCATGCGGGCGCGCTCCTGCAGCACCGTGTGCGCGAAGCGCATGATCCGCTCCACCCGGGTGCCCGAGGCGGCGGCGACCTGCTCGGGGGTCTCGCCGGCGCGGATGCGGGCCTGGATCACCCGCGGCGACAGGCCGCCGTCGGGCTCCATCTGGCCCAGCCGGCGGGTGTCCCCGCGGGCCGCGGCGCGCACCCGGTCGTCGATCGGCAGCTCGAAGCGCTCGCCCTCGTCGCCGTCCCCGCCGTCGAGGGCGAGGACCAGGCTGCGGCCGTCGTCGGACAGGCCCACGAGACGCAGCGAGCGCACGGGACCTCCTCGGACGGACGGCGGGACGACGGGGACCCCTCGTCACAGGGGACCACGCGCGAGGCTATCCGCGGCAGCCGGGTCCGTGCCGGACGTGCCCCGGCGTGGCGGGCCGCGGGGGCGCCCGCCCGGTCCGTCTTAGACTCGACCCCCATGCTGACCGGTCCCCGGGACGACGCCGGCCTCGTCCGAGACGACGGCGAGCTCAACCCCCGTTTCCTGCCGAGTCCGGTCGACGCGGGGCAGAAGCGCCTGCCCATCGACATGGACTACGTCCAGCGCGTGCTGCTGGAGATGCTCGACATCCCGAGCCCCTCCGGCCGCACCGACCACGTTATGCAGCTGATCGGCGGTGAGCTGCGCGCCCTGGGCATGGACTTCGAGGTCACCCGCCGCGGCGCGCTGCTGGCCGAGCTGCCCAGCGCCTCGCCCGGCGCCGACCGCACCGTGGTGGTGCACGCCGACACGATCGGCTGCATGGTGAGCGGGCTCAAGGACAACGGCCGGCTGGCCATCGTCCCGGTGGGCACGCACAGCGCCCGCTTCGCCGAGGGCGCCCGGGTGATCATCTTCTCCGACGACGTGTCCGGCGACTACCGGCACACGGGGACGATCCTGCCCAACAAGGCCAGCGGGCACCGCTTCGGCGACGAGGTCGACGAGCAGGGCGTGGGCTGGGACCACGTCGAGGTCCGCGTCGACGAGGTGGTGCACACCCGCGCCGACCTCGAGCGCCTGGGCATCCAGGTCGGCGACTTCGTGGCCATCGACCCGCAGCCGGTGATCACCGCCAGCGGCTTCGTCAACAGCCGCCACCTCGACGACAAGGCCGGCATCGCCGCCGCGCTGGGCGCGTTCAAGGCGATCATCGACTCCGGCATCCAGGTGCCGGTGACCGCGCACCTGCTGGTCACCATCGCCGAGGAGGTGGGCCTGGGGGCCAGCCACGGCCTGGACGCCGACGTCGCCGAGCTCGTCTCCATCGACACCTCGGTGGTCGCGCCCGGGCAGGCGTCGTCCGAGCAGTGCGTGAACATCGCGATGCAGGACTCGACCGGGCCGTTCGACTACCACCTGACCCGGCACCTGATCGACCTGTGCCGGGTGCACGAGGTGCCGCACCGCCGCGACGTCTACAAGTACTACCGCTCCGACGCCGCCTCGGCGCTGGAGGCCGGCGCCAACACCCGTGCCGCGCTCATCGGGTTCGGCATCGACGGCAGCCACGGCAACGAGCGCACCCACCTCGAGGGCATCCGCAGCACCGCCGAGCTGGTCGCGCTCTACCTGCAGACGGACCTGACCTTCCGCAGCTGGGACCGCCGCCCGTCCGGCGACCTGCGGGACTTCCCGAGCACCGCCGTCCAGCCGGCCGACGGCGAGTCGGCCCGCTGAGGCGTCCGGGCCGGGGCCGCGCGGCCCTGGTGAGGTGCTGGAACGGCCCTCCTGCAGGGGCCCGCTCCGAGCGTCAGCGAGGGGTGGGGGGCAGGAGGGTCCTTCCTCAGAGGCGCTCGACGACGAAGTCGATGCAGGCGGTCAGCGCGCTGACGTCGTCGGGGTCGACGGCGGGGAACATGCCGACCCGCAGCTGGTTGCGGCCGAGCTTGCGGTAGGGCTCCACGTCGACGACGCCGTTGGCCCGCAGCACCCTCGCCACCTGGGCGGCGTCGACGGACGGGTCGAAGTCCACCGTGCCGACGACGAGGCTGCGCTGCTCGGGGTCGGCGACGAACGGCGTCGTGTAGGGGGTCTTCTCCGCCCACCCGTAGAGCCGGCTGGAGGACTCCCGGCTGCGGGCGACGGCGCCGGAGAGCCCGCCGAGGCCGAGCATCCAGCGGACCTGGTCGGCGAGCAGGAACAGCGTCGCGACGGCGGGGGTGTTGTACGTCTGGTCCTTGGTGGAGTTGTCGATGGCGATCGACAGGTCCAGGAACCCGGGGATCCACCGCCCCGACGCCTTGATCTCGGCCACCCGCTCCAGCGCCGCCGGGCTCATCAGCGCGATCCAGAGCCCGCCGTCGGAGGCGAAGGACTTCTGCGGCGCGAAGTAGTAGGCGTCGGCCTCGGCGACGTCGACCGGGAGGCCGCCGGCGCCGCTGGTGGCGTCGATCAGCACGAGCGCGTCGTCGTCGGCGCCGTGCGGGCGCACCACCGGCGCCATGACCCCGGTCGAGGTCTCGTTGTGCGCCCACGCGTAGGCGTCGACGCCCTCCTGCGCCGTCGGCAGCGCCAGCGTGCCCGGCTCGCCCCGCGTGACGACCGGCTCCTCGAGGAACGGCGCCTCGGCGACCGCGGAGGCGAACTTCGCGGAGAACTCGCCGTAGGTGCCGTGGGCGCTGCGCCGCCGCACCAGCCCGAGCGCGGCGGCGTCCCAGAACGCCGTGGAGCCGCCGTTGCCCAGCACGACCTCGTAGCCCTCGGGCAGGTCGAACAGCTGGGCCAGCCCCTCGCGGACCTGCCGGACCAGGCCCTTGACCGGGGCCTGGCGGTGCGAGGTGCCCATCAGCGCCGCGCCGTCAGTGGCCAGGGCCCGCAGCGCCTCGGGACGGACCTTCGACGGGCCGCAGCCGAACCGCCCGTCGGCGGGCAGCAGGTCGGCGGGGATGGTGGTGCTCATGCCGGTGGGTGCTCCTCGACGGGCGGTGCGGCCGCAGGTCAGGCGGGGGCGGCCTCGTTGACGGCCTTGACCGTGATGGTGTCGAAGCCCTCGACCTCCTCGGGCTTGCGCGCGGCGGGCCCGACGTAGCGGGCCGACGGGCGCACGAGGCGGCCGGTCTGCTTCTGCTCCAGGATGTGCGCGCACCAGCCGGCGGTGCGGGCGCAGGTGAACATCGACGTGAACATGTGGCTCGGGACCTCGGCGAAGTCGAGGACGATCGCCGCCCAGAACTCGACGTTGGTCTCGATCGGCCGGTCCGGGCGCCGCTCGCGCAGCTCCTTGAGCGCGGCGTTCTCCAGGGCCAGCGCGGCCTCGAAGCGCGGGGCGCCGAGCTCCTTCGCGGCCTTGCGCAGCGTGCGGGCGCGGGGGTCCTCGGCCCGGTAGACCCGGTGCCCGAAGCCCATCAGGCGCTCCTTGCGGTCCAGCAGGTCCTTGACGTACTTCTCCGCGTTCCCGGACTGCTCCACGCCGTCGAGCATGTGCAGCACGCGGGAGGGGGCGCCGCCGTGCAGCGGGCCCGACATCGCGCCGATCGCGCCGGACATCGCGGCGGCGACGTCGGCGCCGGTGGAGGCGATGACGCGGGCGGTGAAGGTGGAGGCGTTCATGCCGTGCTCGGCGGCCGACGTCCAGTAGGCGTCGACGGCGGCGACGTGGCGGGGGTCGGGCTCGCCCCGCCAGCGGACCATGAACCGCTCGACGATGGTCGCGGCCTCGTCGATGCGGCTCTGCGGCACGGCCGGCACGCCGATGCCGCGCGCGGACTGCGCGACGTAGGACAGCGCCATGACCGCGGCGCGGGCCAGCTGGTCGCGGGCCTCCTCGTCGCTGATGTCCAGCAGCGGGCGGTAGCCCCAGAACGGGGCCAGCATCGCCAGCGCGGCCTGGACGTCGACGCGGACGTCGCCGCTGTGCACCGGGATCGGGAACGGCTCGGCCGGGGGCAGGCCGGGGCCGAACTTGCCGTCGACCAGCAGCGCCCAGACGTTGCCGAAGGTGATCTTGCCGACCAGGTCCTCGATGTCGACCCCGCGGTAGCGGAGCGACCCACCGTCCTTGTCGGGCTCCGCGATCGTGGTCTCGAAGGCGATGACGCCCTCCAGGCCGGGTACGAAGTCGTCGGCCATCTCGCATGCTCCTCTGCGCGCGCGGACCTCGTGCCCGCACGTTCAGCGGCGCACGACTGCACCGCGACACTAGGCCCCGCGGCCGTCTCCGTTCCATCCGGGGCTGCCGTCCAGCGGGAGCCGCCCGGCGCCCGGTCCCCGGCGCGGTGTCAGCATGGCGGGGTGGCCGACCTCTCCCGCATGCGCAGGGACTACGACCGCCCGGGCCTGCGCGAGGAGGACCTCGCGCCCACCTGGGTCGAGCAGTTCGACGCCTGGTTCCGCGACGTCGTCGCCGCCGACGTCCCCGACCCGAACGCGGTGGTCGTGGCCACGGCCGACGCCGACGGCGCCCCCGACGCGCGGATCGTGCTGCTCAAGGGCTACGACGAGGCCGGCTTCGTCTTCGGCACCAGCTACGCCTCGACCAAGGGCGCGCAGCTGGCCGCCAACCCGCGCGCCGCGCTGGTCTTCCCCTGGCACGCGCTGCAGCGGCAGGTCCGGGTGACCGGCACCGTCGAGCGGATCGGCGAGGCCGCCTCCGACGACCTGTGGGACCCCCGCCCGCGCGAGGCGCAGCTGGCCGCCGTCGCCTCGGTCCAGTCCACCGTCGTCGACTCCCGGGAGGAGCTCGAGGCGCGGGTGCGGCTGCTCGACGAGGAGACGACGACGGAGAAGGTGCCGCGGCCGCCGGTCTGGGGCGGCTACCGCGTGGTGCCGCGGACCGTCGAGTTCTGGCAGGGCGGCCCGGGCCGGCTGCACGACCGGCTGCGCTTCGTCCGCGACGACGAGGAGGGGGGCGGCTGGGTGCTCCAGCGGCTCGCCCCGTGACGGAGGACCCCGCTGCCCCCCACACCTCGCACGCTCGACGCGGGCCCCTGCAGCAGGGCCGACCCGTCGACCCGGCCGAGCCGGGGGAGGTGGCGGAGCCCGCGCCCGTGCCCCGCCGCCGCGGCTGGGCCCTGGACACCAGCCCGCTGCGCAACCCCGGCTACCGGCGGCTGTTCTGGGGGCTGACCTCGACGATGGTCGGCCAGCAGATGACGCTGGTCGCCGTCCCGGTGCAGGTCTACGCGATCACCCGCGACTCGCTGCTGGTCGGCGTCACGTCGATGGTGTCGCTGGTGCCGCTGGTGGTCTTCGGCCTGCTCGGCGGCGCCATCGCCGACGCCATGGACCGGCGGAAGCTGATGCTCGTCACCGGGGTCGGCTCGGCGGTGACCAGCGCGCTGCTGGCCCTGCAGGCGCTGCTGCCCGGCGGCGGGAACATCTGGCTGCTGTGGGTCCTCGTGGCCGCGGTCTCCGGCTTCACCGCGGTCAACCAGCCCGCCCGCAGCGCGGTGATCCCCGCGCTGGTCGGACCGGAGGGCGTGGCGGCGGCGAACGCGCTGGCGATGACCGTGCGGCAGGTCGGCGTCATCGTCGGCCCGCTGGTCGCCGGGCTGCTCATCGCACTGGGCGACCTGTTCGTCGCCTACGCCGTCGACGCCGTCACGCTGCTCGTCGCCGTCGTCCTGGTGCGCGGCCTGCCGCCGCTGCCTCCGGGCGGGAACACAGGGCCGCTGCGGCTGGGCGCCGCCGTCCGCGGGGTGGGGGAGGGCTTCGCCTTCCTGCGCACCCAGCCGGTGCTGCTCATGACGTTCGTCGTCGACGTGATCGCGATGCTGTTCGCCTGGCCGCAGGCGGTGTTCCCCGAGCTCGCCGCCGACCGCTACGCCGGGTCGGCCAACGCCTACGGGTGGCTGTTCGCCGGCATCTCGATCGGCGCCCTGCTCATGGGCCTGACCTCGGGCTGGGTGTCGCGGGTCGACCGGCAGGGCGCGGTGGTGCTGGCCGCGATCGTCGTGTGGGGCGTCGCGATCATCGGGTTCGGGCTCGCGCAGCCGCTGTGGCTGGCGGTGTTCTTCCTCGCCGTCGCCGGGGCCGGGGACATGGTCAGCGCGGTGCTGCGCTCGTCGATGCTGCAGACCGCCGCGCCCGACGAGATGCGCGGGCGGATGCAGGGGGTGTTCATCGTCGTCGTGGCCGGCGGGCCGCGGCTGGGTGACCTGCGGGCCGGCGCGGTGGCCAGCGCGGCGGGGGTCGGCGTCGCCATGGTCTCCGGTGGTGTCATCGTCGTCGTCGCGATGGTGGTGGTCGCGCTGCTGGTGCCCTCGTTCCGCCTGTTCCGCGCGTCCCGGGTCGTCTAGGCGAGGGCGCCGGCGACGACGCGGAGGTCCGCGACCAGCGCGTCGAAGGCCGCGGCACGCGCCTCGTTCGGCGTCCGCAGGATCGCCGAGGGGTGCGCGGTCGCGAGCATCCAGGTCTGGGCGGGGGCGTCCTCCTCCGGCTCGTCGTCGCCGGCCTCGGCGCGCGTGACGCCCGGCGGCGTCCACGGCATGAGCTTCCCGCGCTCCTTGGTGATCCGGAACGACGGCGAGATGAGCGCCTTGGCCGCCGTCGCGCCCAGGCAGACGACGACCTCGGGCTTGAGCACCTCGAACTCCGCCTCCAGCCACGGCCGGCAGGCACGCAGGTGCTCGGCACCCGGCGACTGGTGGATCCGCCGCTTGGGCGTCGGCGTGAAGCGGAAGTGCTTGACCGCGTTGGTGACGTAGGCGTCCCTGCGCTCGATCCCGGCGTCGGCCAGCGCCCGGTCCAGCAGCCGGCCGGCCGGGCCGACGAACGGCTCGCCCCTGCGGTCCTCCTGGTCGCCGGGCTGCTCGCCGACGAACACGATCCGCGCGGTCTCCGGGCCCTCCCCGAAGACGGTCTGGGTCGCCGGCTCCCACAGCTCGCAGGCACGGCAGCCGGCCGCCGCCTGGCGGAGGCCCTCCAGCCCGACGCCCGTCGGCGGGCTGGCGGGGACGTTCTCCTGGCTCATGGGCCTGATGACACCGCAGCGAACGCCGGAGCGCGAGGGGAGCCGCGGCCGGGGACGAGCCGTCGGGTCGCCCGGACCCGCTCAGCCCCCGAGGGCCTCCGCCAGCCGGTCGAGGCTGTCCGACCAGCCGGCCCGGTGCAGGTCCTCCCGCTCCTGCGTGGCGAACCCCTCGTGCGTCAGGGACAGCACGGTCCCGGTGCCGCGGTCCCCGAGCACGAGCGTCACCACGGTCTCCCGGTCGTCGGGGGCGGGCTCCTCGTACCGGAAGGTGTAGGAGAGCCCGCGTCCGGGGTCGACGGACAGGAAGCTGCCGGACAGGTGGAACGGGGGAGCTCCCGGCGGCTGCATCGTGAACCGGTAGCGACCGCCCGCCCTCAGGTCGACCTCGGCGCGGACCAGCGTGAACCCCCGGGGGCCCCACCACCGCGCGAGCTCGTCCGGCTCGGTCAGCGCGCGGAACACCCGCCCGGGCGGCGCCCCGAGCACGCGGGTGAGGGTCAGGCGCAGTCCGTCGTCCCGGTCCACGGGTCGACCCTGGCAGCCCCGGGCCCGTCAGGGGGTCCGAGTGCGCGGCGGTCTCCCCGGTCCTGGACCCGGTCGGCCGCGGGGTCGTCGTCGCCCGGCCCGATAGCGTCGGCGCGCACGGGGATCTTGGAACGGAGGAACGGTGCTCGAGTTCGACGGGCTCCACAAGAGCTACGGCGACAACCGCGTGCTGGAGGGCGTCGGCTTCACCGTCGCCCCCGGCTCGATGTTCGGCTTCTGCGGGTCCAACGGGGCCGGGAAGACGACGACCATGCGCATCGCCATGGGCCTGGCCCGGGCCGACGCGGGCGAGGTGCGCTGGCGCGGCCGGCCGCTGGACGAGGAGACCCGGCGGCGGATCGGCTACATGCCGGAGGAGCGCGGGCTCTACCCGAAGATGCGGGTCGGCGAGCAGCTGACCTACTTCGCCCGGCTGCACGGCATGGACGCCGCCGCCGCGGCCCGCGCCGCGGACGAGTGGTCCGGGCGGCTGGGCCTGGGCGGGCGCCGCGGCGACCCCGTCGAGAAGCTGTCGCTGGGCAACCAGCAGCGGGTGCAGCTCGCCGCCGCACTGGTCAGCCGGCCCGAGGTGCTGATCCTCGACGAGCCCTTCAGCGGCCTGGACCCGGTCGGCGTCGACGCGCTGGCCGAGGCGCTGCTGGAGCAGTGCCGCGCCGGGGTTCCGGTCGTGTTCTCCAGCCACCAGCTCGACCTGGTCGAGCGGCTGTGCGACTCGGTGGGCATCCTCGCCCGCGGCCGTATGGTCGCCACCGGCACCGTCGAGGAGCTGCGCCGCCGCGAGGCCGGCCGGCTGCTGCGGGTCGTCGTCCCCGACGCCGCGCCCGGCTGGGCCACCGCCGTGCCCGGCGTCCGGGTCGTCTCCGAGCAGGCCGGCGACACGCTGCTGGAGCTGGCCGCGACCGCCGACGACCAGCAGGTCCTCGCCGCCGCGCTGCGCACCGGCCGGGTCACCCACTTCGCCCGGCGCGAGGCCACGCTGGTCGAGCTGTTCCGCGAGGCCGTCGCCGACCCGGCGCAGCAGGCCGCCTCCCGCGAGGAGGTGGCCGCGTGACCGCCCCGCTGTCCAGCGGGCGGCTGGTCCGCCTGGTCGCCGCCCGCGAGGTCTCCACCCGCATCCGCGACAAGGCGTTCATCGCCAGCTCGGCGCTGATGATCGTGCTGATCCTCGGCCTGCTGGTCTTCCAGGTCGTCGTCAACTCCGGGGAGGACACCGGCCGCGTCGGCGTCGTCGGCGACCCCGGGCAGGTGGGCCGGGCCCTCGAGGCCCAGGGCGACGCGCTCGGCGTCGACGTCGAGGTGGTCCGGTTCGACACCGACGACGCCGCCCGCGCCGCCGTGGAGGACGAGGGCGTCGACGGCGCCCTGGTCGGCGCGGCCGCCGCCCCGGAGCTGGTGGTCCGCGAGCCCGACACGACGCTGGAGGCGCTCGTGTCCGGCGCGGTCGGGGCGGTCGCGCTCACCGACGCGCTCGCCGCGGCCGGCGTCGACCCCGCCGACCTGCCGCGGCTGTCGGTGTCCGCCCTCGACGACGACGGCGACGGGCAGGGCGTCGTGGTCGCGATCGTCGGCGTCGTCGTGCTCTACAGCCTGCTCATCCTCTTCGCCCAGTTCGTCGCGCAGGGCGTCGTCGAGGAGAAGTCCAGCCGGGTGGTGGAGCTGCTGCTGGCCACGATGAAGCCGTGGCAGCTGCTGGCCGGGAAGATCCTCGGTCTCGGCGTGCTGGGCCTCGGGCAGATCGCCGTGATCGCCGCGGTCGGGGTCGGCGGGGCGGTCGCCTTCGACGTCGTCGACCTGCCCGGGGAGCTGGTCGGCACGGTGCTGTGGCTGCTGTTCTGGTTCGTCCTCGGCTACGCGCTCTACGCGTCGCTGTTCGCCGTCGCCGCCTCGCTGGTCAGCCGGCAGGAGGACCTCGGCAGCGTGCTCACGCCGGCGACGCTGGTGCTGGTCGCCGGGTTCGCCGTCGCCGTCCAGGCGGCCGGTGACCCGGACGGGACGCTGGCCGCGGTGACCTCGTACGTGCCGGGCCTGTCGCCGATGGTCATGCCGGTGCGCCAGGCGGCCGGCGACGTCGCGGGCTGGGAGGTCGGCGTGGCCGTCGTGCTCATGCTCGTGGCGATCGCGCTGGTGGTCCGGCTGGGCGGCCGGGTGTACTCCGGCGCCCTGCTCCGGACCAGCGGGAAGACCAAGCTGCGGGAGGCCCTGCGGGCCGGTCGGGCCTGAGCGCCGGAGGGGGGACACCCGCCCGGACGAGCACCGGACACGTTGGGGTGACCTCACCCCTGCGGAGGGCGTGCGCCCAGGTCAGCGCGGCCATCATCGGCGCCATGACCGAGGACCTGGACGCGCGCCTCTGGCGGCTGCAGGCCTCCGAGGACGCCGACGAGCTGATCGAGCTGGGCTGCGACCTCGCCGACGCCGGCCGGCAGACCGACGCCGAGTGGTGCTTCCGCCGCGCGGCGGAGCTCGGCGACGCCACCGGCTACTACGACCTGGGCAACAGCCTCGCCGCGCAGGAGCGCTGGACCGAGGCCGCCGAGGCCTACGAGGTGGCCCTGGCCGGCGGCGAGGACGACGCCTGGCGCAACCTCGGGCTGGTGCTCGAGCAGCTCGGCGACCTCGCGGGGGCCATGGCCGCCTACCGCGGGGCCGCCGACGCGGGGGACACCGAGGGCGGCCTCCAGCTGGCCTTCCTGCTGCGCGAGCAGGGGGAGCGCGACCAGGCCCTCTCCGTCGCCGAGGAGCTGGCCGCGAGCGGCGACGCCGAGGCCGACGCCGTCGCCGCCTGCTGGCAGTGGTGCGCGACCCTCGACCCGGCGCTGGAGGACCGGCTGCGCGCCGGCGCCGCCCACTTCGCCGCCGCCCGCGCCGACCTCGCCGCGCTGCTGCTGCAGACCGGCCGCGCGGCGGAGGCCCGCTCGGTGCTCGAGCGCGGCGCCAAGCTCGGCGAGCAGGTGGCCTGGCTGCCGCTGGGCAACCTCTACCGCGAGTTGCTCGCCGACGACGAGGCCGCCGAGGAGGCCTACCGCGCCGGGATCCAGGCCGGCGACGCGTACTGCCACCACAACCTCGGCGTCCTGCTGGCCGACCGCGGCGACCTGCCCGGCGCCGCGGAGGAGTTCGAGCGGGGCGCCGCGGCCGGCGACCAGCTCGCCGCCGCCGCGCTGGCCCTGCTCCAGGGCAGCTAGCCGGTCCGGGCACTTCCGCGGAAGTGCACGGACCTCACCGCTGCCGCAGGTCGCTCAGGGGGCCGCGGTAGGGGTTGGCCGGCGCGCCGGTGACCCCGGGCCGCACGGTGAACAGCCGCCCGGCCTCGTCCTCGTCGCCGTGCGCGGTGCTGATCACCAGCAGGCCGCGGTCCGGCCCGGCGAAGGCGCAGCTGGAGGTGTTGGCCACCGGCACCTCGACGACGGCGAGCAGCTCGCCCTCCGGTGACCAGCGGCGCACCTGCCCGCCGCCCCACATCGCCGTCCAGAGGCAGCCCTCGTCGTCGACGGTGAGGCCGTCGGCCACGCCGTCGGGGCCGCCGGTCTCCAGCAGCACCCGCCCGCGGCTCCACGCGCCGGTGGACGGGTCGTGGTCGAAGGCGTGCACCAGGCCGGGGCCGGAGTCGGCGAGGTAGACGGTGCGGTCGTCGGGCGACCAGCCCAGCCCGTTGGAGACGGTCAGCCCGTCGCGGACGGTGGTCACCGTGCCGTCGGTGTCCAGCCGGTAGAGGGCGCCGGCCCTGGGGCGCTCGTTGAAGGCCATCGTCCCGGCGTAGAACCGGCCGGCGCGGTCGCACTTCCCGTCGTTCATGCGGGTGCCGCCGGCGTCCTCGCGGCCGCCCTCGCCGGCCAGCTCCAGCAGCACCCGCGCGGTGCCGTCGTCGGCGAGGTGGGTGAACCCGGCGCCCGCGGCGGCCAGCCACCCGCCGCCGGCGGCCGGGACGACGGCGCCCACGGTGTCGCCGGCGCGCAGCGAGCCGGCGTCGGTGAGCGTGTCGCCGTCGAGGGCGGCCCGGCGGACGACGCCGGCGCCGACGTCCACCCAGAGCAGCTCGGCGCGGGCGTCGTCCCAGGTGGGGCCCTCCCCGTGGTCGGCGGGGGCGGGGGCGGCGGGGGTGGCGCGCAGCGTCAGCACGCGGGGGAGCTTCCCCCGGGACACCTGCCCGTCACATCGGGGGCCGATACTGCCCGCATGTCGGAAGCCACCGTCGACGTCGCCGACCTGCGCCTGCCCGGGCGCGACCCGGAGGGGGACGGCCGGGCCGACGACGCCCCGCTGCGCGAGGACATCCGGCTGCTCGGCCGGGTCCTCGGCGAGGTGATCCGGGAGCAGAGCGGCGACGACGTCCTGGACCTGGTCGAGTCCACGCGCGTGCAGGCCTTCGCGCTCCGCCGCTCCGAGACCGACCGGGCGGAGGTCGCCGCCCGCATGGGCGACCTCGACGTCCGCGCGGCCAACCACGTCATCCGCGCCTTCAGCCACTTCTCGCTGCTGGCCAACCTGGCCGAGGACCTGCACCACGAGCGGCGCCGCCGGCACCACCGCCGGGCCGGGTCGCCGCCGCAGCCGGGCAGCCTCGCGGCCACCTTCGCGCTGCTCGACCGGGCGGACCTGGACCCCGACGTCGTCGCGCGGGAGCTGACCGGCGCGCTGGTGGTCCCGGTGGTCACCGCGCACCCGACCGAGGTGCGCCGCAAGACGATCTCGCAGGTGCAGCAGGAGGTCACCGAGCTGATCCGGGAGCGCGACCGGATGGCGCCGGGCGAGGTCGACGAGGCGGCCTGGTCGGCGCAGCTGGAGCGGGCGGTGCTCACCCTCTGGCAGACGGCGCTGCTGCGGCTGTCCCGGCTGCGGCTGGCCGACGAGATCGACGAGGCGCTGCGCTACTACGACCTCTCGCTGTTCCGGGTGGTGCCCGAGATCAACGCCGACCTGCGCCGCGCGCTGCGGGAGCGCTGGCCGCACGCCGGCCTGCCGACGCAGCCGGTGCTGCAGCCGGGCTCGTGGATCGGCGGCGACCGCGACGGCAACCCGTTCGTCACCGCCGACGCCGTCCGCCGGGCCAGCACCCGGCAGGCCGAGACGGCGCTGGCCCACCACCTCGGCGAGCTGGTGCAGCTGTACCGCGAGCTGTCGATGTCCGACCGGCTGGTCACGCCGACGCGGGAGCTGGCGCACCTGGCCGAGGCCTCCCGCGACGACTCGCCGTTCCGCGCCGACGAGCCCTACCGGCGGGCGCTCAACGGCGTGCACGCCCGGCTGGCCGCCACCGCCAAGCGGGTGCTCGGGCGGGTGCCCGGCGTGCCGCCGATCGCCGAGCTCGACCCCTACGACACCCCCGACGAGCTCCTGGCCGACCTCGCCGTCGTCGACGCCTCGCTGCGCAGCCACGGCGCCGGCGCGCTGGCCGACGACCGGCTGGCCCGGCTGCGCGACGCCGTCGAGGTGTTCGGCTTCCACCTCGCCGGGCTGGACATGCGGCAGAACTCCTCGGTCCACGAGGAGGTCCTCGCCGAGCTGCTGGCGTGGGCGGGCGTCTGCCCCGACTACGCCTCCCTCGACGAGGCCGCCCGGGTGGAGCTGCTGGCCGGGGAGCTGCAGATGCGCCGGCCGCTGGTGCGCCCGGGCGCGCAGCTGTCGGAGCTGGCCCGCGGGGAGCTGGACCTGCTGGAGGCCGCCGCCGGACAGGTCGCGCTGCTCGGCCCGCGGGCGATCCCGAACTACGTGATCAGCATGTGCGAGTCGGTGAGCGACGTGCTGGAGGTCGCCGTCCTGCTCAAGGAGGTCGGCCTGCTCGACCCCGACGGCGAGGACGGCCCCACCTGCCCGGTCGGCATCTCGCCGCTGTTCGAGACGATCGCCGACCTGCAGGGCGCCGGCGAGACGATGACCGCCGTCCTCGCCCAGCCGGTGTACCGGGCGCTGGTCGCCAACCGCGGCGACGCGCAGGAGGTCATGCTCGGCTACTCCGACAGCAACAAGGACGGCGGCTACCTCGCCGCCAACTGGGCGCTGTACCGGGCCGAGCTGGCGCTGGTCGAGGTGGCGCGGCGCGAGGAGATCCGGCTGCGGCTGTTCCACGGCCGCGGCGGGACCGTCGGCCGCGGCGGCGGCCCGAGCTACGAGGCGATCCGCGCCCAGCCGCCCGGCGCGGTGGCCGGCGCGCTGCGGCTGACCGAGCAGGGCGAGGTCATCGCGGCCAAGTACGGCGAGCCCGACCTCGCCCGCCGCAACCTCGAGGCGCTGGTGGCGGCGACGCTGGAGGCCACGCTGCTCGACGTCGAGGGCCTCGGCGACGGCGCGGAGGAGGCCTACGCGCTGCTCGACGACCTCGCCGGCCGGGCGCAGGCGGCCTACCGGGCGCTGGTGCACGAGACCCCGGGGTTCGTGGAGTGGTTCCGCGCCGCGACGCCGATCCGCGAGCTGGCCGAGCTGAACATCGGCAGCCGCCCGCCCTCGCGGAAGGCCGGCGACCGGATCGCCGACCTGCGCGCCATCCCGTGGGTGTTCAGCTGGTCGCAGGCGCGGATCATGCTGCCCGGCTGGTACGGCACCGGGTCGGCGCTGGAGTCCTGGATCGGGGACGACCCGGCGCGGCTGGCCCGGCTGCAGGAGCTGCACCGGCGGTGGCCGTTCTTCCGGACGGTGCTGTCGAACATGGGGATGGTGCTGGCCAAGACCGACCTCGACCTCGCCGCCCGCTACGCGGGGCTGGTGCCCGACGAGGAGCTGCGGGCGCGGGTGTTCGACCAGATCACCGCCGAGCACGAGCGCACCTGCCGGGTGCTGCTCGCGGTCACCGGCGACGACCACCTGCTGGCCGACAACCCGTCGCTGGCCCGGTCGATCCGCAACCGGTTCCCCTACCTGGAGCCGCTGCACCACCTGCAGGTGGAGATGCTGCGCCGGCGCCGGACCGGGGACGACGACGAGCTGGTGCGGCGCAACATCCAGCTCACGATCAACGGGATCGCGACGGCGCTGCGGAACTCGGGCTGAGCTCGCGCACCGGCAGGCGGTGGCGGTCCAGCCAGGCGGCCAGCCGGACACCGTCCCAGGGCCGGCGGCGCCGGGCGGCGGCCATCGCCAGCCCGCGCGGCAGCTCGGCGAGTGCCAGCGCGATGCCCGCGGCTCCGGGGGCGTCGCCGTCGCGGAGGTGGTCGAGGACCGAGCGTCCCCGCCGGGCGAGGAAGGCCGCCGTCTCCCGGACCGGCCGGTCGGCGTGCTGGGGGAGGAGCACCTGGACGGTGCGGGCGTAGTGCCACTCGCGCAGGAACACCCCGCGCGCGGTGCGGCCGCCCTTGCCGTGCCGGAAGACGGTGTCGGGCACCCGCAGCAGCAGGTGCCCGGCCGCCCGCAGCCGCCGGGAGGCGTCGCGGTCCTCGTTGTAGAAGAAGTACAGCGGGTCGAAGCCGCCGGCGGCGAGGAACTCCGCCCGGCGCACGAGCAGCGCGGTGCCGGCCAGCTCCTCGGCCGGGAACGGCGGGCCGGGCGGGTCGTCGTCCTCGCCGGGGCCGTGCACCGCGGGCGCGGCCCAGACGGCCCGCGGCTCGGCGTCGAGGACCGCGGCCAGCCGGCGCAGCATGCCCGGGTCGGGCTCGCCGTCGGAGTTGACCAGCGCGACGTGGCGGCCGGTGCAGGCGTCGAGGGCGAGGTCCACGGCGCGTGCCCAGCCGAGGTTGCGCGGGGAGGACAGCACCCGGGCGTCGGCGTCGGGGTGGCAGTCGCGCAGGAGGGCGCGGGCGGCCGCGGAGGTCGCCGGCGCGGCGGCGTTCTCCACCAGCAGCGCCCGGCCCCGCCACCCCCGGCCGGTCGCCGCCGCCACCGCGGCGTGGTGCCGGGCGAGCATCTCCGGCGCCTCGCGGTGGACGAGGAACACGACGTCGACGTCGTCGAGGGAGGTGCGCGCGGGTGCCGTCACCGTGGCGCCCTACCCCGCGCGCGCCGGTGGCCTACCGTGCCGGGGAGCACTGACGGCGGGGGGACCGTGGCGGACACGATGCGGGTGGCGGCGTCGGGGGAGGACCTGCGCGCCGCGGCCCGGCTGCTGGGCGTCGGCCCGGCGACCCTGGCACCCGAGCTGCTCGACCCCGGCGCGCGGCTGCTGGTCGGCGACGACGCCGCCGCGCACCTGCGCCGCCGCTGGACCGACGAGGGCACCACCGAGGCCGTCGTCCTCCACCGCTCCACGCACGTCACCGGCCGGTCCGCGCTGCTCGCCGTCGCCGCGGCCTGGGGCTGCTCGCAGGTCCGCGACGCCGGCACCGGCCGGGTGGTCGAGGTGGCGCCCCCGCCGGACGACGCGCCGCTGACCGCGCGGTTCGCGCACCTGGCCGCGCTGGCCGCGACGCGGGTCGAGGTGGCCGTGGCGCTGGCCCGCGACACCGGCCGCGACCGGCGCAAGGACGACGGCAGCTGGTCGATGGCCGCCGACGAGGCCGCGCACGCCGCCGCGGCCGGGACGCTGGCCCCGCTCGGCGTGCCCGTGCTGTCGGAGGAGCGGCCCGACCCCGCCGTGTCCGACGACGACCCGTGGATCGTGCTCGACCCGCTCGACGGCACCGGCAACTTCCGCGCCGGCCTGCCGCCGTGGGCGTTCTCGGCGGCGCTGGTGCACCGCGGCCGGGCGGTGGCCGGGCTCGTCGTCGACCTGTCCTCGGGGCGCCGCTGGGCCGGGACCGCCGACACCGGCGCGCAGCGGGACGGCGTGCCGGCGCGGGTGCGGGAGGGCAGCACCGTCGTCGCGCCGTCGGGCCGGACCGTGCGGGTGCCCGCGACGGCGCACCGCGTGCGGGTGACCGGCTGCACCGCCGTCGACCTGTGCCTGGTCGCCGACGGGTCGGCCGGCGCCTGGCACGACCTGGACCGCAGCGGCACGCACGTGCACGACGTCGCCGGCGGGCTGGCCGTGCTCGCCGCCGCCGGCGGGGTGGCGCTGACCCCCGACGGCGACCCGCTGTCCCTGCGGCCGGACACCGAGACGCTGATCCGGTTCGTCGCGGCGGCCTCCGCGCAGGGCGCGCGGGACCTGATCGCCGCGGTGCGGGACTAGCGCCCCGCGGCCGCCCGCACCGCGGCCAGCAGGGACTCGCGCTCGTGCAGCGTGGTCCGGGCGCGGCCGCGGGTGGCGCCGAGGGCGACCTCGGCGGCGTCGATGGCCCGCCAGTCCTCCAGCAGCACCGGCTCGGCGCCGCGGGCGCGCAGCGTGCGCACCAGGTCGTCGCGGTCGCCGTGCGCGCCGATCACCCCGGCCTCGGCGTCGGCCAGCAGCGAGGCCACGGTCTCGCGGGCGTCGTGCTTGTTGGTGCCGACGACGCCGGTGGGCCCCCGCTTGATCCACCCGGCCACGTACTCGCCGGGCGAGCGGGCGCCGTCGCGCAGCACCCGGCCCTCCTCGTTGGGCACGGTGCCGGTGCGCGGGTCGACCGGCAGGCCGGGCAGGCCCTGCCCGCGGTAGCCGACCGAGCGGACGACGAGGTCGGTGGGCAGCACCGCGGTCTCGCCGGTGCCCACGGCCCGCCCGTCGCCGTCGACGGCGGTGCGCTCCACCTCGATCCCGGTGACCCGGTCGGTGCCGAGGATGCGCACCGGCCGGCGGTAGAAGCGCAGCCACAGCCGGCCGCGGCCGGGCTCGGGCCGGTGGCCGGCCCACTCGCGCAGGACGGCGAGGTTGCGGCTGGCGTTGCGATCGCCGGACAGGCGCTCCTCGGCGGCCGGGTCGAGGTCGAGGTCGGCGGGGTCGACGAGCACGGTGGTCCGCTCCAGGCCGTCGAGCTCGCGCAGCTCCATCGTGGTGAACGACGCCTGCGCCGGGCCGCGGCGGCCGAGCACGGTGACCTCCTCGACCGGCGTCGCGGCGAGGGTGTCGAGCACGTGCTGCGGCATGTCGGTGGGCTCGAGCTCCTGCGGGGCGCGGGAGAGCACGCGGGCGACGTCGAGGGCCACGTTGCCGACGCCGACGACGACCGCCCGCCGCGCGCCCGCGAGCGCCGCCTCCACCTTCGCGCGGTCGGCGTCGGGGTGGCCGCAGTACCAGGCGACCAGGTCGGTGGCGGCGAGGCTGCCGGTGAGGTCCTCGCCCTCGATCGCCAGCGCCCGGTCCAGCGCCGCCCCGTAGGTGTAGACGACGGCGTCGACGTGCGCGCGCAGGTCCTCCAGCGAGACGTCGGTGCCCACCTCGACGTTGCCGACGAACCGCACGCCCGGGTGGTCCAGCGCCCGGTGCAGGGTGTCGCGGATCGCCCGCATCTTCGGGTGGTCGGGCGCGATGCCGTGCCGGACCAGGCCGAACGGGGTGGGCAGCCGGTCGAGCAGGTCGACGGTCACCGGGACCGGTGCCCGGCGGGTCAGCGTCTCGGCGGCGTAGATGCCGGCCGGGCCGGCGCCGACGACGGCGACCCGCAGCGGCCGCTCACCGTCCGGGGCGGGGGATCCGTCGTCGGCCACGACTGGCATCCTGGCCCGGCCGGGGCGTGGTGCGCCAGATCACCGCCCGGCGAGCCGACCACCCACCGCAGAGGGGACCGCCCGTGTCCGTCGTCGTCGTCGCCACCATCAGCCCGAAGCCCGAGCACGTGGACGAGGTCCGTCAGGCCGTGCTCGAGACGGTGCCGCAGGTGCACGAGGAGCCCGGCTGCGAGCGGTACGCGCTGCACGAGGGCCGCGGGGTGTTCGTCATGGTCGAGCAGTGGGAGAGCCCCGAGGCGCTGGCCACCCACGGCAAGGCCGAGCCGCTGACCGCGCTGTCGGCGAAGCTCGAGGGCAAGCTCACCGAGCGCCCCGCCGTCCAGGTGCTCACCGCCCACCCCGCCGGCGACGCCGCCAAGGGCGCCCTCTAGACGAAGGACCCCTCTGCCCCCCACCGCTCGCGCGCTCGCGGTGGGCCCCTGCAGAGGGGCCGTCAGGCCGCCTGGCAGACGGGGCACCAGTAGAGGTTGCGGCCGACCATCTCCTCGGTGCGCACCTCGGTGCCGCAGATCCGGCAGGGCAGGCCGGTGCGCCGGTAGACGTAGTGCGCGTCCTCGCGGCGCACCGCGCCCGAGCGGCGGGAGCGGTCGGCCGGCTGCGTGGTCACGATCCGGCCCATCCGGACGCCGGCGCGCATGAGCACCACCAGGTCGTCCCACAGCGCCTGCCACTCCTGCGCGCCGACGTCGCGGCCCGGCCGGAACGGCGAGATCCGGTGCCGGAAGAGGATCTCGGCGCGGTACACGTTGCCGACGCCGGCCAGCACCGACTGGTCCATGAGCAGCGCGCCGACCGCCGTCCGGCTGCGGCCGACCCTCGCGTACGACAGCGGGCCGCCGCGGCGGGTGCGCAGCGGGTCGGGGCCGAGCCGGTCGAGGATCGCGTCGACCTCGGGCTGGGGGAGGACGTCGCAGGCCGTCGCGCCGCGCAGGTCGGTCCACACGCCCTCGCCCTTGGGCCCGTCGGCCACCCAGCGCATCCGCAGCGCGCCGCGCGGGGGCGGCGGGTCGCCGACGCCGGTCGTGAAGGTGCCGTAGAGGCCCAGGTGGACGTGCAGCACGTCGCCGCCGAAGTCGGCGAACAGGTGCTTGCCGTAGCTGGTGACCTCCTCGAGCACCCGCCCGTCGAGCAGCGCGGCGCCGGCGGCGAAGCGGCCCTGCGGGCTGGTGACGTGCACCGGGCGGCCCGCGAACAGCTCCGACTGCTCCGCGGCCAGCCGGTACAGGGTGTGGCCCTCAGGCACCGCGCACCGCCCGGTAGCGGGCCAGCGCCACCTGGCGCTCCTCGGCGTGGTCGACGACCGGCGGCGGATAGCCCTCGGGCGGGCCGCCGGGCATGGTCCACGGCTCGTGCACGTAGCGGTCGGGGACGTCGCGCAGCTCCGGCACCCAGCGCCGCACGTAGACGCCGTCGGGGTCGAACTGCCGGCCCTGCCGGGTCGGGTTGAACACCCGGTGGTACGGCGAGGGGTCGGTGCCGGTGCCGGCCACCCACTGCCAGCCGTGGTGGTTGCTGGCGAGGTCGCCGTCGACGAGGTGGTCGAGGAAGTACGTCGCCCCCCGCCACCAGTCGACGTGCAGATCCTTGCAGAGGAACGACGCCACGATCATGCGGACGCGGTTGTGCACCCAGGCCTCGCCGCGGAGCTGCCGCATCCCGGCGTCGACGATCGGGTAGCCGGTGCGCCCCTCGGCCCAGGCGGCGAAGTGCTCGTCGGCGACCGGGCCGGTGTCGTACTGCATGCGCTTCATGTCCGGGTTGAACGGCTCGTGCGCGGTGTCGGGGCGGTGCCACAGGACGTCGGCGTAGAAGTCGCGCCAGATCAGCTCGCCGACGAAGCGCTCCACCGCCTCGGCGTGGTCCCCGGCCAGCGCCTGCGCCTCGGCGACCAGCGTCCGGGGGTGGACGGTGCCGTACTTGAGGTGCGCCGACAGCCGGCTGGTGCCGTCGGTGCCGGGGGTGTTGCGCGACGTCGCGTAGCCGAGCAGCCGCTGGTCGCGGAACAGCGCCCAGGCGTCCAGCCCGGCGCGCTCGCCGGCCGGGGGCAGCACCGTGCCGTCGAGGTCCTGCGCCGGCGGCAGGTCCTCGGAGCGGACGCCGTCGGCCCACACGACGTCGTCCGGGCAGGGGGCGGGGGAGTGCAGCCCGCGCGCCCGCCAGGCCCGCGCGAACGGCGAGTAGACCCTGAACGGCGTCCCGTCGTCCTTGGTCAGCCGGCCGGGGGTGACGCCGTAGGGCGAGCCGGTGCGGACGAGCGGGACCTCGCCCAGCGCCCGCTCGACCGCGGCGTCCCGCGCCCGCCCGTACACGCCGGCGTCGGAGGACACGTGCACGCTCCCCGCGCCCGTCTCGCGGACGAGGGCGGGGACGACGCGCGCCGGGTCCCCGGAGCGGACGACCAGCGCCCCGCCGGTCTGCTCGCGCAGGTCGGCCAGGCAGCCGCGCAGGAACTCCCGCCGCGGCCGGCCCGACGGCTCCCACAGCCGCGGGTCGACGACGAAGACCGGCACCACGGCGCCGTCCCGGCCGGCCGCCTCGACCGCGGCGACCAGCGCCGGGTGGTCGCGCAGCCGCAGGTCGCGGCGGAACCAGAGCAGGGCTGTCGGCACCCGCGCCAGGTTAGGTCGCCCGGCGCGGGGCCGCAGGTCAGCGCCGGGTCAGCGGTCGGCGGTGGCCAGACCGAAGTGGGGCTTGTCCTCGTCGGCGACGAGGTCGAGCGTCTCGGGATGCTGCTGGATGTAGTGGCGCACGAAGGAGCAGTAGGGCAGGACGTGCAGTCCGCGCTCGCGGGCGGCGTCGAGGACGCCACCCACCAGGACCTTGCCGAGTCCGCGTCCCCCCATGCTGGGGTCCACCTCGGTGTGCGGCAGGGCCATCGTGCCGTTCTCGACGTGGTAGCTGGCCAGTCCGACGACGCGCTCGCCGACCCGCACCTCGAACCGTCCCCGCTCGGGGACGTCGACCACCGTGGTCTCCATCGTTGCGTTCCCACCTCCGCTATGCCCCGGCGCCGTTGCCGGGGGCACGACGTGCATCTGGAACGGTAACGCCTCGCAGCCGCGAAGGTTTCCTTCTCGAACCAGTGTCCGCTGGACGGGTTCGTCAGCCGGTGCCGCCCCACAGCGCCAGGACGGCGCCCGCGACGAACGCGATGGGGGCGAGGCGGAGCACGCTCGGACCCCACGGGTCCTCCGGCCGGGAGGCGTGCGCGGCGGCGACGGCGAGGGCACCGACGGCGACGGCCAGGACCAGTGCCACGACGAGGAAGTCCACGACGACCCTCCCTGCTCGCTGGTGGTACAGGGGTACCACCGAGCGGCCGTCAGGGGCGGGGATTCGTGCGTGTCCACCCGCGGTCGTCCCGGCGGGCGCCGAGCGCGGCGCGGCAGCGGCGGCACACGGCCTGCACCTCCTCGGCGTGCCGGCCGGACTCGGGCTGCACGTCGGCCCAGCCCACGTGCGGGAAGCGGGCCAGCCGGGAGCGGGACAGCGACAGGCCGCAGACCGTCTCGTTGCGCCCGCGCTCCCAGGCGTGCACCTCGCCGCTGGGGTAGCGGATGCCGTCGTCGGGGTCGGTCCACTGGCCGGCGGCCGCGACCGCGGCGTTGCGGAGTGCCATGCGTCCCCCGTACCCGCGGTGCACCGTCGGGCCCACCCCGACGCCGCGGCGGGGTCGCGCCAGGTCAGCGCAGGTCGTCGAGCCGGTCCTGCAGGGAGTCCAGCTGGGCCTGCGCCCGGGCCTCCGCGCCGTCGAGGAAGGCTGCGGCGGCGCCCATCTCGCGGTGGACCGCAGCGACGTCGACGCGGTCGGAACCGAACGCGGTCCGCAGCCGGATCAGTGCGCGGGACGTCACCGCCGTGTCCTCGGCGGCATCGGGCCACAGGCCGACCAGCACCTCCTGCACCGCGCTCCAGTCGGTGAAGACGTCGTCCCCGTCGAGCGCGAGCGGCTCCCCGGTGAGCGCCGGCAGGTCCTCGACGAGGACGAGCAGGGAGAGTCGGAGGTGCTCCCGCCAGGCCTCCAGGAAGCGGTAGACCACCCACTGGCCGGCCGGGTCCCCGGCGGTCAGCCGGGCGTACAGCAGGGCCGTCTCCTCGAGGACGCCCTCCCGCTGCTCGTAGCAGCCCTGCCGTCCGTCCCAGGACAGCGGCACCAGGAGCGCGTCCGCCGACGCTGCAGGTCCCGCCGAGTCCGC
Organism: Geodermatophilus sp. SYSU D00879; assembly: GCF_054050375.1. Lineage (NCBI taxonomy): Bacteria > Bacillati > Actinomycetota > Actinomycetes > Geodermatophilales > Geodermatophilaceae > Geodermatophilus > Geodermatophilus sp. SYSU D00879. The sequence continues at coordinate 524,980 of NZ_JBJGZF010000001.1, read as the reverse complement.
GTCGTCCGCCATGGTCCGGAACGGTAGAGGGCGTCCGGCCCCGCCCGGAACGCCGGACGCCCGGCACGGGTGCCCCCGGCAGGATTCGAACCTGCGACACACGGTTTAGGAAACCGATGCTCTATCCCCTGAGCTACGGGGGCTCGTCGGCGCAGCGCCGACCGGGGTGTGCGCAGCCGAGGCTACCGGGACGCCCGGGAGGGGCCCGCGGAGCGTCCCCGGTGTCTACCGTCTGTGTGTGTTGCTCGCGGTGGTCGAGATCGTGCTGCTGCTGGTGCTCGTCGCCCTGCTGCTGTCCCGCCTCGGCGTCTGGACGGCGGGCCGGCGGGCCGCCCTCCCGCGGGCCCGGTGGGCGCCGGCGCACGACGAGGTCGACGGGCAGACGCGGGTGCTGCTGCGCCGCTCCTACCCGGGCCCCGACGGAGCGCCGGTCGTGCTCGAGGACCGCGTGTTCGCCACCTTCCCGGCCGACGACCCCGCCTGGGAGGCCCGCTTCACCGAGGCGATGGCCGGCGCCCGGTTCCGCTGCTCCTACCTGGACGCCGAGGACTCCGCCGGCTGAGCCCCCGCGGCGCGGCCGGCGCCGGCGAGGGCAGGATGGCGGCCATGGGACAGGTCGTGGCCACCGCCGAACGCGTCGTCCGTGCCCCCGCCGAGCGGGTGCGGGCCGCCCTCGCCGACTACACCGGCACCCGGCGCGAGGTGCTGCCCGAGCAGTTCAGCGACTACCGCGTCGAGGCCGGCGGCCAGGGGGCGGGCACGCGGGTGCACTGGCGGTTCGCCGCGACGTCGAAGCGGGTGCGCGAGCAGGACGTCGAGGTCACCGAGCCCGACGGCACCCTCGTCGAGCGCGACACCCGCTCCTCGATGGTCACCACCTGGACCGTCACCCCGGCCGACTCCGGCAGCAGCACCGTGCGGGTGCGCACCACCTGGAACGGCGCCGGCGGCATCGGCGGCTTCTTCGAGCGCACCTTCGCCCCCAAGGGCCTGCGCCGCGTGTACGACGACCTGCTCGGCCGCCTGGAGGGCCGGCTCAGCTGACGACGGCGGCGCGGCGGGCGGGCACGGAGGACCATGGGCCGGTGACCGCCGCCCTCCCCGCCGTCCAGACCGCGGACGGCCTCGACGAGCTGGCCGCCCTGGTCGCCGACGGCGACGTCCTCGTCCTCTCCGGCGCCGGCCTGTCCACCGACTCCGGCATCCCCGACTACCGCGGCGCCACCGGCTCCCTGCGCCGGCACACGCCGATGACCTGGCAGACCTTCCGCCGCGACCCGCGCGGGCGGCACCGCTACTGGGCGCGCAGCTACGTCGGCTGGCCGCAGATGGCCGCCGCCCGCCCCAACGCCGGCCACTCCGCCGTCGCCCGGCTGCAGCGGGCCGGCCTGCTCGCCGGCGTCGTCACGCAGAACGTCGACGGGCTGCACCAGGCCGCCGGCGCCCGGGACGTCGTCGAGTTGCACGGCGGGCTGGACCGGACGGTCTGCCTGGCCTGCGGGGACGTCGCCCGGCGGGACGAGCTGCACCGCCGGCTGCGGGCGGCCAACCCGGCCTTCGGCCCGCGCGTGGACGAGGTGAACCCCGACGGCGACGCCGAGCTGCCCGACGAGGTGCTCGACGGCTTCGTGATGGTCGGCTGCACCGCGTGCGGCGACGGGCCGCTCAAGCCCGACGTCGTCTTCTTCGGCGAGACCGTGCCGCGCGACCGCGTGGACACCTGCTTCCGGGTGCTCGAGGACTCCGCCGGCCTGCTCGTCCTCGGCTCCTCGCTGACCGTCATGAGCGGCTACCGGTTCGTCCTGCGCGCCGCCGAGCTCGGCATCCCGGTGGCGGTGGTCAACCTCGGCCCCACGCGCGGCGACGCCAAGGTCGACGTGAAGGTGGACGCCCCGCTCGGCGAGGTGCTGCCCGAGCTGGCCCGCCGCTGCGGCGCGTGACCCGCCGCGAGGTCGAGCACACCGGGGACGGCCGCTGGCTCGTCGTCGACGGGCGGCGGTGGCGGAAGGCGGACCCGACCCTGCCCGACGACGTCCGCGCCCGGCTGCTCTCCCACCTGGGCACGGCGCGCGCGGCGGTGCGCACGGCTCCCGACCCCGTGGCGCGGCGGGCCGCCAGGGACCGGGTGCAGCTGGCCAAGACCGGGCTGGGGGAGCGCGGCCCGGCCTGGTGGGAGCAGGACGACGACGCCCGCCGCGCCCGGTGGGAGGCGGCGCTGGAGGCGCTCGGCGGTTGACCGCCCGCCCGGCCGGGCAGGAACCGCCGCGATGCAGACCTTCCTGCCGGTGGCCGACTTCGAGGAGAGCGCGCGGCTGCTGGACTCGCCGCGCCTGGGCAAGCAGCGGGTCGAGACGCTGCAGGTGCTGCGCGCCCTGGAGCTGCCCGACTACGGCTGGTCCTCGCACCCGGTCGTGCACATGTGGCGCGGGCGGACGGCGGCGCTGGTCGCCTACGGCCTGGCGATGGTGCGGGTCTGGCGCGAGCGCGGGTTCGCCGACAGCACGCACACCTTGATCGCCGAGTTCGCCCCCGACGTCGAGGGCGCCACGCAGGACGAGCTCGCCCGCGCCGGGATGCTGCCCTCCTGGGTCGGCGACGAGGCGCTGCACCTGTCCCACCGGTCGAACCTGCTGGCCAAGGAGCCGGACTTCTACCGGCCGCGGTTCGCCCCGCTGTTCGGCGCCGAGCCCGACGACCTGCCCTACGTGTGGCCCGGTCCCGACGACGTCCCGCCGGCGGCCGAGCCCGAGGGCACCCGGGTGTGGGTGGTGCGGCCGCGCGCGCACAACGAGCTGGGCGCGTGCCTGGCCGCCGGTGTCGTCGGGCTGGGCACCCAGTCGGGGATCGACGTCGACGCCACCGGCCTGTCGCCGGCCGAGCTGCGCGCGCTGGCCAAGGAGATCTCCGGGCGCCGGCCGAGCAAGGACCTGCGCCAGCTGTCGACCTTCCTGGACGAGATCCGCCCCGGCGACCCGGTGGCCCTGCCCGTCGAGCACGGCGCCGGCCTGCTGGTCGGGGAGGTCCTCGGCGACTACCTGTTCGACGGCCGCGAGCTGCTGCCGCACCGCCGCCCGGCCCGCTGGGACCACGTGGTGCCGCGCGCGGCGGCCCGCCCGCCCGCGACGCTGCAGGACCCGCGCGCGCTGTTCTCCGTGGTGCTCGACCCCGGCGTGCTGCCGCCGTCGCCGGCCGGCACCACCTACCGCGAGCCCGCGCTCCCGCTGGTCTGAGCCGCGCGGACGACGCTCGTCCACGCCTGCGCGTGCAGCCGGCGCAGCTCCAGCCACGGCGCGAGCTCGGCGTCGGACGGGCCGCCCGCCGCGTCCAGCGCGGCCCGGCCGTCCAGCCGGGAGGTGAGCCGAAGGCAGGCGAGGTCCCACTCCGGTGGCCCGGCGCAGGTGTCCTCGAGGTCGGCCCACCGCCAGCCGTCCGGCGTGGCCAGCAGGTTGCCGGGGTGCGCGTCGCCGTGCAGCGCCTGCACCGGGCCGCCCAGCCGGGGGCGGAGGGCCTCCACCCGCTCCGCCGTGCGCGCGCGGACGGCGGGCCCGACGCCCCACGCGCCCGCCCGCTGGCTGAAGACCGCGAGGTCGTCGAGCGGGGTGTCCAGCGGGCGCCCGGTCACGGGCAGGCCGGCGAGCACCGCGTGCAGGCCGGCGAGCGCGGTGGCCACCTCGGCCGGGGCCGGCGTCCGCGGCAGCACCTCCACCCGGGTCCAGAAGGTGAGCGTCAGCCCGTCCTGCACGTGCGGCCCCGGCGGCAGCAGGTCGCTCGGCGGGACGACGGGCGCGCCGGCCGCGGCCAGGGCGCCGGCCAGCCCGACCTCGCGGCCGAACGGGCGGCCCGGGTCGGGGCGCAGCAGCGGCGTCAGCGTCGCCACCCGCGCCACCACCGGCGCCGGGGCCAGGTGGACGACGACGTTGACGCCGTCGTGCAGCACCCGCGCCCCGGTCGACCGGAGGCCGTGCGCGGCGGCCACCGCGGTGGTGGCGGCCGCCGCGCGCCGGGCCCGGTCGCTCACGCCCCCGGGAACGGCACGTTCTGCAGGCGCACCTGGCCGCGGGCGACGAGCTTGCCGTCCTCGGCGCGGGTGAGCTGCACCAGCCACAGCTGCAGGGTGCGGCCCTGCTGCACGGGTTCGGCGACGACGTCGAGCCGGCCGGCGGTGACCGGCCGCAGGAAGTCGGTGCTGTTGTTCACCCCGACGGCGAACTGGCCGCGGTCGGCGACGGCGGTGCTGGCGCCGATCGACGCCGCCGACTCGATCACCGCGCAGTAGACGCCGCCGTGCACGACGCCCCACGGGGTGTGGTGGTCCGGCCCGAGCTCGACGGTGCCGGTGACCCGCGTGCCGCTGACCTCGGCGACGTCGAACCCGGTGGCCGCGACGAACGCGCTGGCCCTGCTCCGGTCGACGTCGGGCACCTGCGCGCTCACGCGGCGTCCCACACCAGGCAGAACGGGTGGCCCACCGGGTCGGCGTAGACGCGGAAGTCGCCCCCGCCGCCGGGCAGCTTCCGCGCGCCCAGGGCGAGCACCTCCGGCTCGGCCTCGTCGACGTCGGTCACGTAGACGTCGAGGTGGAACTGCTGCGGGCGCTGAGGGTCCGGCCAGTCCGGCGGGACCAGGTCCGGCGCCTGCTGGAACGCCAGCCGGTGCCCGCGGCCGCTGACCACGACCCAGTCGTCGCCCGGGCCGCCCTTGCTCACCTCCAGCCCCAGCAGCTCGGCGTAGAAGGTGGCGAGCGCGTGCGCGTCGGGCGCGTCGATCACGACGGAGTGCAACTGGCCGATCATGGGCCCCATCCTGGCCGGTCGGCGCCGCCCCCACCGCCCGCGATCGGGCCGTCCGTCGCAGGGATCCGGCCAGGGGGCAGGATCGGGACGTGCCCGACCCGACCGACCAGCCCCCCGTCCTCGGCTCGCTGACCTGGGTGCCCGCCGCCTCGCGCGCCGACCTGCTCGCCGGCCCGGTCGCGGCCGCGCTGGCCGGCCTGCCCGGGCCCGCGTGGGTCGCCCCCGTCGACGACGCGCTCGCGGACACCGCCGCGTTCACCGAGGCGTACGGGGTGCCGCCGGAGGCCTCGGCCAACTGCGTCGTCGTGGCCGCGCGCCGGGCGGGGCAGACGACGCTGGCGGCCTGCCTCGTGCTCGCGACCACCCGCGCCGACGTCAACGGCGTGGTCCGGCGGCACCTGGGCGCGCGCAAGGCGTCGTTCGCGCCGCAGGACGTCGCCGTCGCCGAGAGCGGGATGGCCTACGGCGGGATCACCCCGATCGGGCTGCCCGCGTTGTGGCCGGTGCTGGTCGACGCCGCGGTGGCCGCCGCGGGGCTGGTGGTCGTCGGCTCGGGGACCCGCGGCGCGAAGCTCGCCGTCCCGGGGGCGCTGCTCGCCGGCCTGCCCTCGGCGGAGGTCCTCGACGGGCTCGGGGTGCCGGTGGCCGACGCGCCCCCGCCGGCGCCGGCGGCCCCGGCCGAGCGGGCCCCCGACGACCGCGACCTCGGCTGGGGCGAGCGCCCCGACGACCGCGACCCGGACCGCCGCTACCTGGAGGACCGGCCGCCGCACTGGGGCTCCGACTAGGCGGAGGACCCCGTCCTCCCCACCCCTCCCTCGCTCGCTGCGGTGCCCGGGACGGGCCCGTTCTGCAGCAGGTCGCGGATCTGGGCGAGCAGTTCCACCTCGGTCGGCTCCGCGGGCCCGGCCTCGACGCCGCGCCGGCGCCGCTCGGCGATCCGCTTCGTCGGCACCACGACGACGAAGTAGACGACCGCCGCGGTCAGCACGAACGTGACCACCTGGCTGACGAACGCGCCGTAGGTGAACGTCTCGCCGTCGACGGTGAACTCGCCGCCGACCCCGCCACCGCCGGTGACGAGCGCGATCAGCGGGGTGAGGAACGAGTCGGTGAACGCGGTGACGACCGCGGTGAACGCGGTGCCGATGACCACCGCGACGGCCAGTTCGACGACGTTGCCGCGCAGCAGGAAGTCCTTGAAGCCCTTGAGCACCCGGCCATCCCCTCACGGCGACCGCGGCAGGCTCAACGTCAGCGTGGCGGTGGTGGCCGCAGCGGCGAGAGTGGCGGCCGTGGCCTCGTCGACGGCGAGCACGAGCAGCCCGCCGTCGTCCCCGCCGGACCGGGGCGCGGCCAGGACCAGCGCGCCGCGGGCCACCGCCTCGGCCCGCGCCGCGCCCGGCGCGGTGGCCAGCACGTCGACCCGGTCCCCGGCGGCGGCCAGCCCCGCGACGGCGAGGTCGGCGAGGCGGACGGGCGCGGCCACCTGGCCCGCCGGCAGCAGCGCCGTCAGGCCCGGGCCGAGCAGGCGGACGTCGGTGACCGGCTCACCGGCGCGCAGCGGCGCGGCCAGCACCCGGCCGGCCAGCTGCGCCGGGTCGGCCGCGACGCCGGCCGGGACCGTGCCGGCCGGCAGGTCCGCGGTGGCGAGCAGGTCGGCGCCCAGCACCGTCCCGGCCGGCAGGTCACTCGCGGCGGTGACCACCGGCGTGCCGGCGGTCGGGGGAGCGACCGGGGCCGGCGGCGGGCGCAGGGCGAACAGCAGCGCACCGACGGCGAGCGCCGCGGCCAGGCACCGGCGCAGCAGGAGGGCGGGAGAGCGGGGACGGCGGAGGCGGACCACCGGCCCAGGCTCGGCGCCCGGGAGCCCCGGCGGCGCCGGGGCGGGGTAGCTGTGGAGCGGCCGTCCGGCTGTGGACGGCCGGGGCTCAGCTCGCGGCGGCCTTGCTGCCGCCGCCCGACGACGAGGACGACGACGAGGAGGACGACGAACTGCTGCCGGACGACGACGTCGAGGAGGACGAGTCCGAGGACGAGTCCGAGGACGACGACGAGGAGGTGGCCTTCGACGAGTCGCCGGCGGACGAGCCGGACCGGCTGTCGGTGCGGTAGAAGCCCGAGCCCTTGAAGACCACGCCGACCGAGCCGTAGACCTTGCGCACGGGGGCGCTGCAGGTCGGGCACTCGGCCACGGCCGCGTCGGTGAAGGACTGCACCACCTCGAACTGGTGCTTGCCCTCGGGGTTGGTGCAGACGTACTGGTACGTGGGCACGGCGTGGCACTCCTGGTCGAGCGGGGGTGGGACGGGCCCGGTGCCGGCGGGGCTGGCACTCGGGGCCCTCGACTGCCAATGATGCGCCACGCCGCGACCCGCCGTCCACGGATGTCGGCGAGCGTCACGTCCGCGTCGCGCGAGCGGAGGATCGCGGTGGTGGCTCCGGGCGCTACCGTCGCGCTCTCCGGGCCGAGGGGGTGGCCGGTGGCGAGGATGCCCGACCCGAGAGTGCTGGCCGAGGTGCTGCGCGGTGGGGACCTCCGCGCGCGGCTGCGCGCCGCGCGGGAGGGTCTGACCGGCGTCCGGCTGCAGCTGATCGCCGCTGCGCTCGACCTGGGCCTGCTCGACGCACTCGGCGAGGGCCCGGCCGGCACCGAGCAGCTGGCCGGACGCCTGGGTGTGGTCGACCGGGACCTGCTGGCCGCCTACCTCCGCGTGCTCACCGCCGCGGGGCTGGTCACCGGGGACGGCTCGTGGCGGCTCACCCGGTCCGGCCGCGCGGTCGTCGGCGACGACGTCGTGCGCGCGTCGTACGAGGGCTTCGGCGGCTACCACACCGAGCTCTACCGGGACCTGCCGGCGCTGCTGCGCGGTGGCCCGGCGCGGCGCGACACCGCGGAGAGCGGCGAGGTGATCGCCCGGCTCTCGGCCGCGATCTCCCCGCTCGTCCGCGCCCGGCTGGTCCGCACGGTCACCGAGCGTCGGCCGCGCCGGGTGCTCGACATCGGGTGCGGTGCCGGCCTCTACCTGGCGGCGGTGCTCGAGGCGGCCCCGGACGCCACCGGCATCGGCGTGGACGTCGACCCCGACGCCGCGGCACTGGCCCGGCGCACGCTGAGCGAGCGGGGGCTGGCCGACCGGGCCAGCGTCGCGGTGGTCGACATCCGGGAGGTGCTCGCCGCCGGCCGCCCGGGCGCCCTCACCGACGACATCGACCTGGCCCTGCTCGCCAACGCCGTCTACTACGTGCCGGTCGACGAGCGGGTGGAGCTGCTGCGCGCGGTCGCCCGCCTGCTCGCGCCCGGCGGCGCCCTCGTGGTCGTCACCACCGTGGCCGGGCCGCAGCTGTTCAGCCGGCACCTGGACCTGCTGCTGCGGGCGCAGGAGGGCCGCATGGAGCTGCCCGCCGTCGACGTGCTGCTCGGTCAGCTCCGCGAGGCGGGCCTGCACCCGCACCCACCGGAGCGGATCGGCCCTCCCGGCGCCGCGCTCACCGCGGTGACGGCGAGCCGCTGAGGACGTCGGTCACCGCGGTCCCGCGCACACGGTGACCGCGGAGCCGGCGCGCCGGCTAGTCGCCGTCCGCCGGGCTCCCGAAGTCGTCGAGCACGCGCTCGAACGCCGTGGGGTGCACGGCGACGTCGCCGGCGAACGGGAAGTTGAACCCGACCGCGACGAACAGGAGCACACCGATGAGCACCGCGAGGCTGCCCACCATCACCAGGTGCAGCGCGGTGCGCTCCAGGCCGAACAGCAGCGCGAAGCCGACGGTGACGAGGGCGCCGACGACCAGGGCGATCCACAGGCTGGCGGGGATCCCGCTCTCGACGAAGTCGAGCCGCTGGCTGCGCAGGCTCACGAGCTCGTTCAGCCGGTCCACCTCCGCGCCCACGAACTCCTGCTGACCGGGCGTGGTGACGGGCGTGGCGGCGAGCACGTCCGCCATCTCCTGCAGGACGTCGCCCGCCTCGGGGTCCCCCGGCTGTCCGTCGGCCATGGCCGGCCACGAGTCCTCGACCACCTCCGTCGCGTACTGCAGGACCAGGCCCCGCATCTCCGCCTGCGACTCCGCGGGCAGGCCGACGCTGTCCCGGTAGAGGGTCCGCAGGGCGCTCGCCTCCTGGCCGACCACCTCCTCGGCGCGGGTGAAGCTCTCCCAGGCGACGATGACGACGAAGGCCAGCAGCACCGCGTAGATGACCCCGACGACCGCGATGATGAAGCCGACCACGTCGTTGTGCTCGCCCCGCGCCAGCGCGGGCCAGCGGCGCCGGATCCCCACCTGGACGAGCAGGACCAGCGCGGGGAAGACCACCACCAGCCCGATGAAGACGAGCCATCCCGGGGCGGAGAGGATGCTCCGGACCATGCTGCCTCCCGGCGCTGCTGATCCCGGGCGCTCGGGATCGCGTCGTGGTCCAGGGCAGGGTCGCACTCCCCGCCGGGGGCGGGAACCCGATCCGGCCCGGCCCGCGGTCCCGTCCGCGGGCGCCGGTGGGCGCCAGCCCGCGGCGGGACGGACCGTCGGCCCCCGGTGGCAGGGTGTCGGTGCCGCCACGGCGGCGGCAGCACGGCGAGGAGGCGGGGCGGCATGCGGGACCTGGAGGTCCGCCGGCACGTGGCGGCACCGGCGGAGCGGGTGTGGGCGGTGGTCACCGACCTCGCGGGGTCGCCGCGGGTGGTCCGGGGCATCGACGCGGTGGAGGTCCTCACGCCGGGGGAGTTCGGCGTCGGGACGCGGTGGCGGGAGACCCGCACGATGCTGGGTCGCGCGGCCACCGAGGAGATGACCGTGACCGCGGTGGAGCCGCGGCGGTCGTACACCACCGAGGCGGTGCGGCCGGGCGTCCGGTACCTGTCGACGGTCGCGGTGACGCCGGCCGGCGACGGCGGTAGCGACCTGGCGATGACGTTCGGGGCCCGGCCGACGTCCACGGTCACGCGGGTCCTCGGGGCGCTCACCGGCCCCCTCGGCCGGCGCGCGGTGACCCGGGCGCTCGAGGCGGACCTGGCCGACCTCGCCGCGGCGGCCGAGCGGTCCTGACGCCCCGGTCAGCGGCCGACGAAGCGGAGGACGGCGTCGTTCACGGCCGCGGGGGCGTCCTCGTGCACCAGGTGGGAGGCGCCCGGCACGACGACCTGCTCGGCGGAGGGCAGCAGCTCGGCCAGCCAGTCGGCGAGCGCCCGCGTCACCGCCGGGCTGCGCTCGCCGGTGAGCAGCAGGGCCGGCGCCCGCACGGTGCGCAGCTGCGCCTCCGTCACCGGCGGGAACCCCGCGCGGAACTCGGCCTGCAGCGTGTCCGCGCTCTCGTGCACCTGCTGCCGGCGCTCCGGGCCCATCGCGGCCAGCGCCGCTCGCCCGAGCACCCCGCGGGCGAAGAGCTCCAGCGCCCGGCCGGGGTCGCCGCGCCGGTACGCCCAGGCCATCGGGGCGGACGTGCGCAGCCCGAACCCGAGCACCGCGAGCGTCGCGCGCGGCCGGCGCCGCAGCGCCCGTGCCAGGTCGGCCGGGCGCGGCCGGGGTCCCGGGCCGAGCACCAGCGGCAGCAGCGGCGGCTCCTCGAGGACCAGGCCGCGGACGACGTCCGGGTGCTCCAGCGCGGTGAGCAGGCAGACGTACGCGCCCCACGAGTTGCCCACCAGGTGCGCCGGCGCGGCATCCAGCGCCCGCAGCAGCGCGACCAGGTCCGTGACGTGCACCGGCATCGGGTCCGGCGCACCGGCGGGCAGCGGCGCGTTGGGGCGGGCGAAGCGGCGGCTGTAGGCGACCACCCGGCACCGCGCGCCGAGGGGTCCGAGCTGGGCGGCCCACGTGCGCAGGTCGCCGAGCCCGCCGTGCACGAGGACCACCGGCTCGCCGGTGCCTTCCTCCCGGTAGGCCAGCGACGCCCCGTCGACCGTCACGTGCCGCAGCGTCCCGAACCCGCTGCCCGGTGCCTGGGTCACGGCCATGCCCGCTCCTCGGTCCCGCGGGCACCCCAGCGTCCTCGCCGGCCGGCCCGGAGGGCAAGCGGCGACCGCGGCTCAGCCGGGCAGCCGCGCCACCCGGCGCACCGCGGCCAGGCCGGCGTCCGTGCCCGGCCAGTGCCGGCTCACTGCGTCCGCGCCGGCGCGGCGGACCACCGAGCGCAGCACGAGGGCCACGGCGACCGCGTCGTCGGCGTAGCCGATCACCGGGATGACGTCGGGCACGAGGTCGAGCGGCAGCGCCAGGTAGCCCAGCAGCAGCCACAGCCGCACGCGGACCCCGCGGGGGAGGGAGCGGTCGGCGGCCAGCCGGCGGACCAGCCGCAGCACGTCGGGCAGCAGCCGCACCAGCTCCCGCGCCCGCAGCTCGTCGGGCCGGGCCACCCAGAGCGCCGCGACCAGCGCCAGCCAGCACAGCAGCAGGCCCCCGCCGATCCCGGCCACCGTCCACGCCCACCCGGGCACCGCGTCCTCCTCGCGCCGGCGCGACGCTACGTCGCCGGCTGCGGCTCCACCACCGTGGCCGGGCGGGGCGTCCTCGGCGCCACCAGGGGGGCGGCCGGCTGCAGCCGCAGGCACAGGAGCACGACGTCGTCGTGGAGCCGCTGCCCGCCGGTGAGCTCGGCCATCACCGCGTCGCACCAGGCCCGGGGGTGGACGCCGTCGAGCGTGGCGGCGACCGACGCCAGGCGGGCGAGGCCGGCGTCGAGGTCGGCGTCGCGCCGCTCGACGAGGCCGTCGGAGTACCAGAGCAGCGTCGAGCCGGGCGGGACCTCGACCTCGTCCTCCGCGCGCGGCCCGGCAGCGGCCGACAGCGGTCGCGACCGCCCACCGGTGAGGTACCGGGCCTCGCGGCCGGTGACCAGCAGCGGGGGCGGGTGCCCCGCGCAGGCGTAGCGCAGCCGGCAGGTGACCGGGTCGTACTCGCCGTAGCCGATGGTGGTGAGCGCCGCGCCGGGGACGGCCGACGACGCCCGGTCCAGCGCCTCGAGGACCGCGGCGGGCCCGTCGTGCGGCGCGGCGGCCAGGACGCTCAGCGCCGAGTGCAGCCGGCCCATCGCCGCCGCGGCCCGCAGGTCGTGCCCGACGACGTCGCCGACGGCGAACCCGACCCGGCCGAAGGGCAGCGGGAAGGCGTCGTACCAGTCGCCGCCGATGTCGTGCTGCTGGTCGGCCGGGCGGTAGCAGCCGGCGAGCACCGCGCCGGGCAGCTCCTCGGGCACGGCGGGCAGGAAGGCGCGCTGGAGCTGGTGGGCGGCGTCCCGCTCCTCCTCGTACAGCCGGGCCCGGTGCAGCGCGGGGCCCATGAGCTCGGCCAGCGTGCGCGCCATCGCCTCGGCGTCGTCGGCCTCGTCCTCCTCGTCGGCGGACCGGAAGCCGAGGGCCCCGAACGTCGTGCCGGCGACCCGGGCCGGCACCGCCAGCCCGGCCGGGGAGCGGACGGCGGCGCCTCGGCGGGCGGCGGTGGCCAGGGGGGACGGGTCGGCGAGCGGCAGCCCGGTCTCCCCGTCCCCGTCGGTCGTCCACACGCGCAGCCGGCCGCCGTCCCGGTCGACCACCCCGACGGCGCCCGAGCCGGCGAGCAGCGCGATGCCGGAGCGGACCAGCACCGCGGCGATCGCGTCGGTCGTCGCCGCGGTCGCGAGCCCGGCGGTCACCTGCTGCAGCGCCTCCACCCGGCGCCGCGCGGCGGCCTCCCGGCGGGACACCGACCGCGCCCGGTCCCGCTCGCCGATCTCCACGGCCAGCAGCCAGGCGCCGAGGACCGCGACCGCGATGAACAGCTGGAGGACGGCGGCCTCCATCCGCGGCGTGTCGTGGAGCGGGGCCCACGGCCCGCGCCCGACCACGGTCATCACGTTGGCGGTGACCGCGACGACCAGCCCGGCCTGGGTGACGACGGCGACGCCGTACCGGACGGCCAGCCAGGTGAGCCAGGGGATCGTCAGGTACGCCACCGGGACGTCGACCGGCCAGAACACGGCCGCCGTCACCGCGGCGGTCAGGAGCAGCAGCACCGCCCGCCGGGCGGGCCGGGGCGCTCCCGGCCGGCCGCGGGCCGCCCACCAGGTCAGCACGGCGCCGCCCGCGGTGAGCGCGCCGAGCCCGTCGCCGGCCCAGAACGGGACGAGGCCGTCGAGCACCGCCGGGCCCTGCGACCAGTGGATGGTGATCGAGCCGACCAGCCCGCCGACGAGCGGGCCGGCCAGCACGCCGCAGAGCAGGAACGCCGTCAGGTCGCGGCGGCGGCGCAGGTCGGGGACCGGGGCGAACCGGCGCAGCAGGAGCGCGCCGACCAGGGGCTCGGCGGTGTTGGCGAGGGCGAATCCCCAGGCGGCGACCGGGCCGATGCCCATGGCCCGGTCGATCCCCACCTCGACCAGCGCGGCCGTGGCCAGGACCCAGGGCCACCGGCGCCGGTCGGTGAGCACCAGCGCGGAGAGGGTCACCCCGGCCGGCAGGAACAGGACGGCGCCGGTGACCGACGCCTCGAACAGCAGGAACGAGGTGAGGGAGCCGGCGGCGTACCCCGCCGCGACGGCGAGGACGAGCCGCCAGGGCACGGACAGGCGCGTCATCCCGGCCTCCGACCAGTGGAGGGGCCCCGCGCGCCTGGTTCGACGGAGGCTGCCTCGTGCACGACCCTGGCAGGTGCGGGGCCGGAGCGGTAGGGGTGATCGTCGCGGCTCTGGTCCGCGGACGCCGGCCGGTGCACCATCCCGCGGGTGAGCCTGCGCATCCCGCCGTCGGTGTCGGTCGAGGTCGAGGTCGGGGCGCCGCCGGAGGCGGTGTGGGCGGTGCTGGCCGACCCGACCCGGGTGGGGGAGTGGAGCGGCGAGTGCGTCCGGGCGGCCTGGCTGCCGGGTTCCTCGGCGGTGGCCCCCGGCGCGCGCTTCCGCGGCTGGAACCGGTCGGGCCGGTCGCGGTGGGCGCGGGTCTGCGAGGTGACCGAGGTGGACCCCGGGCGGGTGCTGGCCTGGCGGACCGTCCCCACGGGGCCCTACCGCGACCGGACGCACTGGCGGGTGGAGCTCACCCCGGCCGCCACCGGTACCCGGATCCGGCAGCGTTACGACCTCACCGGCATGCCGGCGGCGGTGGAGCGGGTCGCCGCGCTGCTGCTGCCCGCGCACCGCGACCGCACCGCCGGCCTGCGGGCCGACCTCGAGCGCCTCGGCCGGGTGGCGGCCTCGGGTCGGGCGACGGCCTCGGGTCAGGCGACGGCGAGCTCCCCGCCGAGCTCCTGACCCGCGCTCTCCCCGTCCCGGGTGGACCGGACGGCGGCGGCCACCGAGCCCGCGGCGGCCTGCAGCTGCTCGGCGGTGTGCGTCGCCATCACCGACAGGCGCAGCACCCCCTTGCCCCGCGGGACGGCGGGGTAGGCGACGGCGTTGCAGTACACCCCCGCCTCGTAGGCGGCCCGCCACGCGGCGGCGGTCGCCTCCTCGCTGCCGGTCGGGACCGCGACGACCGCGCCGCTGCCGGGCAGGGGCGGGGTGCCGGCGACGGAGAGCTCGACGCGCAGCCGGGCGCCGTTCTCCTGCAGCCGGTCCCGGCGCCCGGGCTCCTCGCGGAGGATGCGCAGCGCGGCCAGCGCCGCGCCGACGCCGGCCGGCTCGTTGGCCGCGCTGAACACGTAGGGCATGGCGCTCGCGCGGATGCCGTCGGCCACCGCCTTCGACGTCAGCACCGCCCCGCCTACGCTGGCCAGCGACTTGCTGAACGCCAGCGTCACCGCGTCGACCCGGTCCAGGACGCCGCAGTGCTCGGCCGCGCCGCGGCCCTGCTCGCCGAGCACGCCGAGGCCGTGCGCCTCGTCCACGACCAGGCGCGCGCCGTACGCGGCGCACAGCTCGGCGAGGCCGGCCAGCGGCGCGGTCTCGCCGGTCATCGAGTAGACGCCGTCGACGACGACGACCGCGCCGGCCTGCGGGCCGAGCCGGTCCAGCCGCCGGACCAGCGACTCCAGGTCGTTGTGCCGGAACCGGACCACGGTGCCGCGGCTGGCGGCCGCCCCGGCGTGCACGCTGGCGTGCGCGTGCGCGTCGACCAGCAGCGCGTCGTCGGGACCGCAGGCGGTGGACAGCAGCGCGACGTTGGCGTTGACCCCCGAGGAGGTCAGCACGGCCGCCTCCACGCCGTAGTGGTCGGCGAGCTCCTCCTCCAGCTGCAGGTGCAGCCGGGTGGTGCCGTTGAGGACGCGGCTGCCCGAGGTGCTCGTGCCGAACCGGCGGACCGCGGCCACGGCGGCCTCGACGACCCGCGGGTCCCCGGCCAGGCCGAGGTAGTTGTTGCTGCCCAGGTTCACCCGCGGGACGCCGTCGTCGTAGACGGTGACCGGCTCGGGGGCGCCCGCCGTCGGGACGCCGTGGGTGCCCACCCCGGCGCGGTCGTGCTCGCGCAGCAGCGCGGCGAGGGGGTTGCCGAGCAGGGGGGCGAAGGCGTCGCGCCGCCCGGTCGCGCGGGTCGCGGCGGGCTTCTCGCCGTGGGGCACGGGGTCTCCGTTCAGGTGGTGCAGTTCAGGAACCGGCCGGTCCGCCGGCCGCAGCACACCCTCGGTGGCCGGTGACTCTCGGTCAACGGTGCATCGGCTCACAGTCCGGGCGGGTGACACCCTTCCCCCAGGCAGGCGTCACGCGGTGGTCGGCCGCTCACAGTGCGTACCACCGGATCCGGTGGCGGGCGGTTCATCCGGGTGACGACGCGCCGGTACCGTCGCCGCCGTGACCGCGCGCTGGCTCGACGACACCCAGCAGCGGGCCTGGCGCGCCTGGCTCACCCTCGCCGAGCTGCTCCCGCGCGAGCTGGACGCGCAGCTCCAGCGCGACGCCGGCCTCTCGCACGCCGCCTACGTCGTGCTGGCGATGTTGTCCGAGGCGCCCGGCCGCAGCCGGCGCATGAGCGACCTCGCCCGGCGGGCCAACCAGTCGCAGAGCCGGCTCTCCCACACCGTGGCGCGGCTGGAGGACCGCGGCTGGGTCCGCCGCGAGCGCTCGCCGGAGGACGGCCGCGGCAACGTCGCCGTGCTCACCGACGCCGGCTGGGACCTCGTCCGCAGCGTCGCACCCGGGCACGTGGACGCCGTCCGGGGCGCGCTGTTCGACCCGCTCACCGCCGAGCAGACGGAGCTGCTGCGCGAGGTGCTCGAGACGGTCGTCGAGCACCTCGACCCCGACCGCTCCCGCCGGGTGCCGCACGGCGGGGACGCCGCCGGCTGAGGCGCGGGAAGCCGGGCCGGTCCCGGCGGCGTTGCGCGCGGTGATGTCCGAGACCGCGCCCCTGCCGCTGTCCGTCCTCGAGCTGGCCACGGTCGGCTCGGGGCAGTCCACCGCCGACGCCCTGGCCGCCACCACGCGGGTCGCGCAGGCCGCCGACCGGCTCGGCTACACCCGCCTCTGGGTAGCCGAGCACCACAACACGCCCGCCGTGGCCAGCACCAGCCCGCCGGTGCTGATCGCGCACCTGGCCGCGGTGACCGGCCGGATCCGGGTCGGCTCGGGCGGGGTCATGCTGCCCAACCACGCGCCGCTCGTCGTCGCCGAGCAGTTCGCGCTGCTCGAGGCGCTGCACCCGGGCCGGATCGACCTCGGCATCGGCCGCGCGCCGGGCACCGACGCGCACACCGCGATCGCGCTGCGCCGGGACCCGGCGGCGCTGAACGCCGAGGACTTCCCCCAGCACCTGCTCGACCTGCTGGGCCTGCTCGGCGACCGGCGGGTCGAGGGTGGGCTGGCGGAGCTCTTCACGGCCACGCCGGCCCCGACGTCGTCGCCGGAGGTCGTGCTGCTGGGCTCGAGCGGCTTCTCCGCGCAACTCGCGGGCGCGCTGGGCCTGTCGTTCGCCTTCGCACACCACTTCGGCGGGCCGAACGTGCAGGCCGCCGTCGAGCTGTACCGGGAGTCGTTCCGGCCCTCGCCGGCGCTCGACCGCCCGTACACGGTGGTGACGGCGAACGTGCTCGCCGCCGACACCGAGGCGGAGGCGCGCCGGCTCGCCCTGCCCGGACAGCTCCTGCGCCTGGCCATCCGCACCAACCGGCTCCGCCCGGTGCCGACCCCGGAGGAGGCGCAGGCCGACCCCGAGCGCGCGGCCGCCGAGAACATGCCGAGCAACGCCGTCGTCGGCGACCCCGCGCAGGTCGCCGCGCAGCTGCGCGAGCTGGCCGCGGCCACCGGCGCCGACGAGCTGATGCTGTCGGCGTCCACCCACGGCGTGGCGGAGCGGGTGCGCAGCCTGGAGCTGGTCGCGGCCGCCTGGGGGCTGGTCCCGGAGGCCACCGCGGCCTGACCGGGACGTCCCCTCCTGCGGCCGAGGACCTCCCTCCCCGAGCACGCGCCGGACGCCCCTCCGGTCCGCCGAGGGGGCGTCTGGCGTGTGGTCACCGCGCGACTGCGGGGAAGTCGCCGCCTGCGACGCGCTCCGCACCGCGACTTCCCCGCAGTCGCCGTGCGGAGGCGGCCGGTCGGAACTCGTGCTCGCGACCACCGACAGGGGCCGCTGGTCCCTGTCGGGACCGGCGGGGCGCGACTAGCTTGCGCGCCATGGGAGCGCGCCTGGCCGCCTACCTCAGCTACCGCGACGCACCGGCCGCCCTGGCCTGGATGGCGGCGCTCGGCTTCACCGTCGTCCGGCGGGCCGACGCCGACGACGGCACGGTGGCGCACGCGGAGGTCCGCTGCGACGACGTCGTCCTGATGGTCGCCAGCGACGACGCCGGGTACGTGCGCCCGCCGCTGCTCGGCCGGTCCACCGGGTCGGGGCTGTACCTGGTGCTCGACGACCCCGCCGACGTCGACGACCGCTTCGCCCGCGGCGTCGCCGCCGGCGCGACGCCGGTCATCGCCCCGGAGGACACCGAGTGGGGCACCCGGCGGGCGCGGCTGGTCGACCCCGGCGGCCAGGAGTGGAGCTTCGGCACCTACGCCCCCGGCGTCGCTTGAGGAAGGACCTCCCTGCCCTCCACCACTCGCAGGCTCGGGGCGGGCCCCTGCAGGGAGGCCACTCGATCGGGCTGCGCCGCTCTCAGCGGCCCAGCCGGCGGTAGCGGTGCAGGCGGCTGCGGTGCCGCTCGGCGTCGTCGCGGCCGAGCAGCCCGGCCAGCTCCTCGCCGAGCACCCGGCCCAGCCGGCGGCAGAACTCGACCGGCTCGTCGGCGGCGTCGGGCCGCTCGGGCACCACGCGGTCGACGATCCCGGCCCGCCACAGGTCGGTCGCCCGCACGCCCTGCGCGGCGGCCATCTCCGGCGCCCGGGCGACGGTGCGGTGCACGATCGCCGACGCGCCCTCCGGCGGCAGCGGGCCGAGCCAGCCGTTGGCCGCGGCGAGCACCCGGTCGGCCGGCACCAGCGCCAGCGCACCGCCGCCGGTGCCCTGGCCGAGCAGCACCGCCAGCGTCGGCGCCCGCAGCGTCACCAGGTCCTCCAGGCAGCGGGCGATCTCCGCGGCGAGCCCGCCCTCCTCGGCCTCGACCGACAGCGCCGCGCCCGGGGTGTCGATGAGCGTCACCAGCGGCAGGTGCAGCTCGGCGGCCAGCCGCATGCCGCGCCGGGCCTCGCGCAGCGCCGCCGGGCCCAGCGGCGCCGACAGCGACTGCCCGCGCCGGTCCTGCCCGAGGACGACGCACGGCGCGCCGCCGAAGCGGGCCAGCGCCAGCAGCAGGCCCGGGTCCTTCTCGCCGGCGCCGGTGCCCGAGAGCCCGACGACGTCGGTGGCCGCCGTCCGCAGCAGCCGCCGCACGCCCGGCCGGTCGGGCCGCCGGGACGCGGTGACGACGTCCCACGCGCTGCGGCCGTCCTCCGGGTCGTCGTCCTCGGTGCCGTCCTCCGGCGTCGGGCGCTCGGCGTCGCGGACGTCGGCGTGCCAGGTGCGCCGGGCCGACAGCACCGACAGCGCCCGGTCGGCGAGGTCGGCGACGTCCTCGTGCGGCACGACGGCGTCGATCAGGCCGCGCTCGGCGAGGTGGTCGGCGGTCTGCACGCCGGCCGGGAACGGCTCGCCGTACAGCGCCTCGTACACCCGCGGGCCGAGGAAGCCGACCGCCGCACCGGGCTCGGCGATGGTCACGTGCCCGAGCGACCCCCACGAGGCGAGCACCCCGCCGAACGTGGGGTCGCGCAGGTAGACCAGGTAGGGCAGGCCCGCGGCCTTGTGCCGGGCGATCGCCGCGGTGATGCCGACCATCTGCAGGAAGGCGACCGTGCCCTCCTGCATCCGGGTGCCGCCGGACACCGGCGCGGCCAGCAGCGGCAGGCCCTCCTCGGTGGCCCGCTCGATCCCGGCGACCAGCCGCTCGGCCGTGGCCACCCCGATCGAGCCGGCGAGGAAGCCGAACTCCCCGGCGACGACGGCCACCCGCCGGCCGCGCAGCCGGCCCTCGCCGGTGACCACGGCCTCGTCCTGGCGGCTGCGCTCGGCCGCGGCGCGCAGCTCGGCGGCGTACTGCGGGTCGACGTCGCGGGGGCCGATCGGTGCGTCCCAGCTCGTCCACGAGCCGGGGTCGAGGACCAGGTCGCGCAGGGTGCGGGCGTCCAGCCGCCGGCTCACCGCGCCAGCCAGGCGCGGACCGCCTCGTCCGACCCGCCGAGCACCGGGGGAGCGGCGTGGTCGCGGCGGGTGGTCTCGGTCTCGCCGTCGGGACCGGCGGCGAAGAACCGCAGCGGCGGGCCGGGCAGCTGCAGCCGGCCGAGGGTGGCGTGCTCGACGTCGACCAGCAGGCCCTGCGAGAGCGTCTGCTCCCAGCCGTAGACCTCGTCGATCGTGCGCACCTTCCCCGCGGGGACGCCCGCGGCGGCCAGCCGGGCGAGCAGCGTCTCGGCGTCGACGTCGGCGAAGGCCCGCTCGAGCAGCTCGATGACCTGCTGCCGGTTGCCGACCCGCTCGCCGTTGGTGGCCAGGCCCGGTGCCTCGGGGTCCAGGTCGAACTCGGCGCACAGCCGCCGCCACAGCGACTCCGACCCGCAGGACAGCTGCACGCTGCCGCCCCTGCAGTGGAACAGGCCGTAGGGGGCGATCGAGGGGTGGTGGTTGCCCTGCGCACGGCCGACCTGCCCGCCCACGGTCCACGCCGTGCCCTGGAAGGCGTGCACGCCGACGACGGCGGCCAGCAGCGAGGTGCGCACCACCTGGCCGCGGCCGGTCCGCTCCCGCTCGTGCAGCGCGGCGAGCACGCCGTAGGCGCCGTACATGCCGGCCAGCAGGTCGCCGATCGGGACGCCGACGCGCTGCGGGTCGTCCGGGCCCGGACCGGTCAGCGACATCAGCCCGGCCTCGCCCTGGGCGATCTGGTCGTAGCCGGCGCGGCCGCCCTCGGGGCCGTCGTGGCCGAAGCCCGAGATCGACAGGGTGACCAGCCGCGGGTTGAGCTCGGCGAGCACGGCGGTGCCGAAGCCGAGGCGCTCGAGCGTGCCGGGACGGAAGTTCTCCATCAGCACGTCGGCCCGGCGGACGAGCTCGCGCAGCAGCTCCTTGTCGGCCTCGTCCTTGAGGTCGAGGGTGATCGACTCCTTGTTGCGGTTGGCCGACAGGAAGTAGGTCGACTCCCGCTCACCGGCCTCGGGCTGGACGAACGGCGGCCCCCAGCCGCGGGTGTCGTCCCCGCCGCCGGGGTTCTCCACCTTGATCACCCGGGCGCCGAGGTCGCCGAGCATCATCGCGGCGTGCGGCCCGGCCAGGGCGCGGGTCAGGTCGACGACGAGCACGCCGTCCAGCGGTCCGGTCATGGCCTGGCTCTCCGTTCCGGTCAGAACAACGAGGGGACGACGACGAAGACCAGCCAGGCCAGCAGCGGACCGACGGCCACGACGATCCCGGCGTAGGCGAGGATCTGCTTGTAGAAGCGGTCCTTGTCCACGTCCTGGGCGTTGGCGAGCACCAGCGCGCCGTTGGTCGAGAACGGGCTGACGTCGACGATCGTGGAGGCTACCGAGAGCGCCACCACGACCCCGACGGCGCCGATCTCACCGGCCTGCAGGAACGGCACCGCCAGCGCGATCGAGACGCCGATGATCGCCGTCGAGGAGGCGAAGGCCGACACGATGCCGCCGATGTAGCAGAGCAGCAGCGCGATGAGCAGCGGCACCCCGAGGCCGATCACCGCCTCGCCGACGTAGTCGATCGTGCCGGCCTCCTGCAGCACGAAGACGAAGGTGAGGACGCCGGCGATCAGCAGCACCGTCGACCAGCTGATCTGGCCGACCGCCCCCTTCTGCCGGGCGGCCTGGAACAGCGCCAGCACGGTGGCGACGGTGATCGACACGAAGCCGATGTCGAGGTCGAACACCAGCGCCAGGACGGCGACCGCGGCCAGGCCGACCAGGGTCAGGACCTGGTCGAGGGTGGCCTTCTGCGGCGGCCGGGTCTCGCCGTCGGCGCCGTTCCCGCCGCCGCCACCGCCGACGGCCGGCCGGGGCGGGGCGCCGTGGCCGCCCCCGACGGTGGCCTCCGCGTGCTCGGTGTCGGCCGGGGCCGCGACGCTCACCTTCCGGCCCAGCAGCCGGCGGCCGCCCAGAACGACGAACAGCACCAGCGCGATGGCCAGGTTGAAGAACAGGCTGCCCAGGAAGACCGCGATCGGGCTGCTCGGGAGGCCCTCGTCGTCGACGATCGTGTTCACCGTGACGCCGTAGACGCTGATCGGCGAGAACCCCCCGCCCTGCGCGCCGTGGATGACCATCATGCCCATGAGCAGCGGGTTGATCCCGTAGCGGGCGGCGAACCCCAGCGCGATCGGCGCGATGATCGCGACCGCGGCGGGGGAGAGCGCGCCGATCGCGGTGAGCAGCGCGGTGACGAAGAACATGATCCAGGGGATGGCGGCGACGTGGCCGCCGACCAGGCGTACCGCGCTCCTGACCAGCAGGTCGACGGTGCCGTTGTTCTGCGCGATCGCGAACAGGTACGTGACGCCGATCAGGGTCAGCACGAGCTCGGCGGGGAACCCGGCGAGGATGTCGTCGGTGCTCAGGCCGACCGACAGGGTGCCGACGAGGAACGCGGCCGTGAACGCCAGCGCCCCCATGTTGATCGGCAGGAACGTGGCGATCGCGAAGATGGCGACCAGCGCCAGGATCGTGACGATCTCCGGGGACACGGGGGCTCCTCGACGTCGGCGCTGACGGGTCGACCCACCGTGTCACCTACTGGCTGGTATCTCCTGCCAGCCGCCGGAGGGGGTGACGACGGCGGTCACCGGGCGGTCGTGCTCGAAGGCCGGCAGCCGGTCGACCAGCTCGTCGTCGAAGACCAGCGCCGCGACCACCGCGCCGGGGCGGACGTGCTGCAGCGCGCGGTCGTAGTAGCCGCCGCCCCGGCCCAGCCGCACGCCGCTGGGGTCCACCGCCAGGGCCGGGACGACGACGACCTCCGCCGTCCCCAGCGCCGTCGGCCCCAGCCGCGGGCCCACCGGCTCGAGCAGCCCGAAGCGGCCCGGCGCCAGCCGGCCGGTGTCGACCGCCCAGCGCAGCTCGGCGCCGCTGTCCGGGACCACCGGCAGGAGCACCCGGGTCCCGAGCTGGGTGAGCACCGCGGGCAGCCGCCCGTGGCCGGGCTCGGTCTCGTCGGGCACGAAGGCGGCCAGCAGCCGGACCCCGGTCAGGCGCTGCAGGAGCGCCGCGGCGACCGCGGCGGCCGCGGCGGCGCGCTCCGCGGGGGGACGGGCCCGGCGGCGGGCGACGACCGCCTCGCGCAGCGCGGCCTTGGCCGCTTCGCCGTCCTGCGCGGAGGTCACTCGCGAAGGTTAGTGGCGGGAGACCCGCCCGCGACGGGCTGGATAGGCTCCCAGCCCATGTCGACCCCGACGCCGCGTCCGGCGCGCAAGGCTGTCATCCCCGTCGCGGGGATGGGGACCAGGTTCCTCCCGGCCACCAAGGCGGTGCCCAAGGAGCTGCTGCCCGTCGTCGACCGGCCGGCGCTGCAGTACATCGTCGAGGAGGCCGCCCGGGCCGGCCTCGCCGAGGTGCTCATGGTCACCGGCCGCAACAAGGCGGCGATCGAGGACTTCTTCGACCGCACCCCCGAGCTCGAGACCGCGCTGGAGAAGAAGGGCGACGCCGACCGGCTCGCCGCCGTCCACGAGTCCACCCAGGTCGCCCAGGTGCACTTCGTCCGGCAGGGCGAGGCGCGCGGGCTGGGCCACGCGGTGCTGCAGGCGGCCGCCTTCGTCGGCGACGAGCCGTTCGCCGTCCTGCTCGGCGACGACCTGATCGACGCCCGCGACCACCTGCTCGAGCAGATGCTCGCCGTCCAGGCCGAGCACGGCGGGTCGGTGATCGCCCTGCTCGACGTCGGCCGGGAGAACATCGACAAGTACGGCGCGGTCGCGGTCGAGCCCGGCTCGTCCGACGGCGTGGTGACCGTGACGGGCCTGGTGGAGAAGCCGCCGGTCGACGAGGCGCCGAGCAGCCTGGCGATCATCGGCCGCTACGTGCTCGCCCCCGAGGTGTTCGGGGTGCTGCGCGAGACCGCGCCCGGCCGCGGCGGGGAGATCCAGCTGACCGACGCGCTGGCCACGCTGGTCGAGCGCGGTGAGCCGCTGCACGGCGTGGTCTTCGACGGCCGCCGCTACGACACCGGCGACAAGCTCGACTACCTCAAGGCGGTCATCCGGCTGGCCGCGGAGCGGGAGGACCTCGGGCCCGCGCTGCGCTCCTGGCTGACCGAGTTCGTGGCCGACCTGCCCGCCGAGGGCGCGTCGCAGGCCTGACCCGCTCCCCGCAGGGGGGACGATCGCAGCGATGAGCGAGAACGGCACGCCCGGGGCGCGGGACACCACGGCGCTGGACCTCCGCAGCGGGGCCACCCTCGACCCCCCGACGTCGCCGCGGCTGGCGGTGCACACCACGGCCGCGATCGGCCCCGACGCGCCGCTCCCGGCCCCGCCGGCGGCCGCCGAGCCGGAGACGCCGGTGCTGCGCACGGTCGAGACGCACCTGGACGAGATCCTCGCCGCGGTGCCGCAGCCGGAGCCGATCGAGCTCGCCGTCCTCGACGCCCAGGGCCTGCTCTGCGCCGAGGAGGTGGTCAGCGCCCGCGCGCTGCCCGCCTTCGACCAGGCTGCGCTGGACGGCTACGCCGTCCGGGCCGAGGACGTCGCCGCGGCCACCCCGGACGCGCCGGTGGAGCTGGCCGTGGTGGGGGAGACCGTCGCCGGCGCGGCGGGCCCGACCGCGCTCGCGCCCGGGCTGGCGCAGAAGGTGGCCGCCGGGGCGATGCTGCCCACCGGCGCCGACGTCGTCGTCCCGGCCGTGTGGACCGACGGAGGGCTGGTCCGGGTGCAGGTGCACGGCGCGCCCGAGGCCGGCGGCTACGTCCGGCGGGCCGGCGACGACGTCTCGCCCGGCACCGTCGCCGTCCGGACCGGCACCCCGATCGGCCCGGCGCAGATCAGCCTGCTCGCCGCCGTCGGCCGCGACCGGGTGCACGTCCGGCCCCGGCCGCGGGTCGCCGTCCTGTCCGCCGGTACCGAGCTGGTCGACATCACCGCCCAGCCCGTGCCCGGCCAGGTGGTCGACGTCAACACCTACGCCCTCGCCGCGGCCGCCCGCGACGCCGGCGCGGCCGCCTACCGCTGGGGGATCCTGCCCACCGACCGGCGCCGGCTGACCGAGGTGCTCGAGAGCCAGCTGCTGCGCAGCGACCTGGTGCTCATCGCCGGCACCTTCGCCGCCGAGGGCGACATGGTGCAGGAGGTCCTCGCGGAGCTGGGCCCCATGCGCTTCCGTCAGGTGACGATGCACCCGGGACCGGTGCAGGGCTTCGGCCGGCTGGGCCGGGACGAGGTGCCGGTCATCTGCGTGCCCGGCGAGCCGGTGGCCGCGCTGGTGTCCTTCGAGGTCTTCGTGCGCCCGGCGATCCGCTCGATGCTGGGCAAGCGGCAGCTGTTCCGCCGCACCGTGCAGGCGATCTCCGCGGAGCGGCTGGTCTCGCCGCTGGGCTACCGGCAGTACCTGCACGGCCAGGTCATGCGCCACCCCGACGGCGGCTACGTCGTCGAGCCGCTCGGCGACGGCGACGAGGCGATGCTCGCCCGGATGGCGCGGGCCAACTGCCTGGTCGTCGTCGACGAGGACGTCACCGAGGTCGCCGAGGGCGGGCTCGTGACGGTCATGCCCCTGCTGCTGGGCGGCTGACCTGGACCCGGTGCAGCACCCGGGCTGGCCCGCCCGCCTGGCGCACGGCCCGGTCGAGCTCCACCCGCTCCGCCGCGGCGACGCCGCCGAGTGGAGCCGGCTGCGGCTGGCCAACGAGTCCTGGCTGCGGCCGTGGGAGCCCTCGGCCGGGGTGGCCTGGTCGGTGCGGCACACGCCGGCGGCCTACCGGGCGATGCGCCGCTCGGTCGCCCGGCGCGCCCGGACCGGGGCGGCGCTGCCGTTCGCCGTCCGGGTGGACGGGCGGCTGGCCGGGCAGGTCACCGTGGACAACATCGTGCGCGGCGCGCTGCGGTCGGGGTCGCTGGGCTACTGGATCGACCGGGAGGTGGCCGGGCGGGGCATGGCCTCGCTCGCGGTGGCGCTGGTGTGCGACCACGCGTTCGGCCCCGGCGGGCTGCACCGGCTGCAGGCCGACATCCGCCCGGAGAACGGGCCGAGCCAGCGGCTGGTCGAGCGGCTGGGGTTCCGCCGCGAGGGGCTGCTGCGCCGGTACCTCGACATCGACGGCGACTGGCGCGACCACCTCGCCTACGCGCTGCTGGCCGAGGACGTGCCGCACGGCGTGCTCGGGCTCTGGGCCTCCCGCGCACCTCGCTGACGGGTCTCTATCACGTTCACACTTCGTGAGCAGTCGACTACGTGTCGACACGCCGCTTGGCAAACCCCTTCCGTCACACGACCACTCGCGCGACACGCCCAGGAACCTCCCTCGACCTGGGGATTCGCGTGCATAACCTGCCGCGGCAAGTGACTCGTGTGACGGGTGGTGTTCTCGATGGGGTCAGGCGTGCTTCTCGCCGCGCTGGTCGTGCTGTGGTTCGTCGTGCTGGTGCCGATGGTGGTGACCCGCGGCGACTCCGCGGCGACCCGCGCGGAGGTCACCCGGGGCCGGACGCTGCAGCGCCGGCGCGTGGGCGACCCGGTCCGCTCGGCGGAGACCGAGCGGGTCGCGGTGGACCGCGACCTGCTGCGGCAGACCGGCGAGCTGCGGATCGACGTGCACGCCGTCCGGCGGCGCACGCTGGCCGGGCTGCTGACGCTGACGCTGCTGGCGCTGGCCGGCGCGCTGACCCTCACCCCGTGGCTGTGGGTGGCCCAGGGGCTGCTCGACGTCGCGCTGGTCGGCTACCTGGTGGTGCTGCGGGCCGCCGCGCGCCGGGAGCGGGCCGCCGCCCGCCGGGCCGCCCGCGCCGCCGCGCGCTCGACCGCGCGGCCGGCCGCCCGCCCCGCGCCGCAGCCGGCGCCCCGGGTGGCCGAGCCGCTGGTCGCCGAGCCGGTGCTCGCCGACGACGAGCCGCTGCACTCGACCGTCGGCCTGCCGCACCCGAGCCTGCCGCTCGCGCCGGTGCACCCGCTGCGCCCGGCCCGCGTGGTGGCCGCCCGCCCGGTGCCGGCCGGCTGGCAGGACAGTGCCGTCGTCGGCCTGGACGACGACGACATCGGCTTCGCCGACATCGACCTGTACCAGCCGCGCGTCGTCAACGGCTAGACCGCGACACCCCGGGTGCCACCCCGCTGGTGGCGCCCGGGGTCGCGGGCGGTAGTCTTGGGCCCGCAGTCAGGGGCTGTAGCGCAGTCCGGTAGCGCACCTCGTTCGCATCGAGGGGGTCAGGGGTTCAAATCCCCTCAGCTCCACCCAGACCGCACCACCGCCGACGCCGTCGGGGCACCCGCCCCGGCGGCGTCCGCCGTTCCGGGACCCCGGACGCCGGTCAGGCCGGGGTCGGCGCCATCTCCCACGGCGCCTCCGGCAGCACCTCGCCGGTCTCCAGCAGCGACTTGAGGTTGGCGCAGACGGCGGGCCAGCCCTGCGACACCTGGCCCAGCTCGGTCTCGCCGGCCAGGTTCTCGTGCGTCACCGTCAGCCGGACGATGCCGCCGTGCTCCTCGACGAGGAACGTCACGACCGAGTCCCCGCCCGGGGGCTCCTCGCCGTCGGCCTCCCCGAAGGTGACCACCAGGCGGCGCGGCGGGTCGGTCTCGAGCACCCGGCCGCCGGCGTCGGCGATCCCCGACCCGTCGGTACGCCGGTGCTCCCAGCGCGAGCCCGGCCGCCAGTCCGAGACGTTCGCGTGGCCCCAGAAGCGGGCCGTGAGGTCGGCGTCGGTCAGCGCGTGCCAGACCTGCGCGGCCGAGGCGCGGACGTACGTGACGTAGACGTAGGTCGGGACCCGCTCGCTCATGGCGTTCTCCTCTGCTGCGGTGCGGATGGCGGACAGCGCCTGCAGGCGCGGCCGGTCGAACGCCGCGATCCACCGCCGCTCGATCTCGGCGATCGGGACCGGGTTGAGGAAGTGCAGCCGCTCCCGGCCGCGGCGGACGGCGGTGACCAGCCCCGCGGCGACGAGGACGTCGAGGTGCTGCGTGGCCGACTGGCGCGCCATGCCGGTGCCCGCGCACAGCTCGCCGAGCGTCTGGCCGTCACGCTCCCGCAGGCGGTCCAGCAGGAGCCGCCGGGTGCGGTCGGCCAGCGCCTTGAAGACGGCGTCCTCGCCTCCGGGCTGCACCCCGTCGATCGTGCAGGCATCCACCTGCACATGTCAACGCGCGGACCCGGGGCTCGGCCGTACGCCCCGCTCATCTGCCGCGGCGACGGGCCCTCAGGACGACGGCTTCTCAGAACCAGGACGGGAACCACATGCGCAGCAGCCAGTCGGCGTGCGACAGCGGGCGCCCGGCGAGCACCGGGTAGAAGAAGACGAAGGTGCCGGCCACCACCGCGACGTAGCCGCTGACCGCGGCCAGGCCGGCGCTGCGCCGCCACTCGGGAGCGCCCGGGCGGCCGAGGACGTCCTGCAGCACCAGGGTCACGGCCAGCACGAAGAACGGCAGCACCGGCGCCATGTAGAAGACGAACATCGTGCGCTCGGGGTTGAGGAACCAGGTGCCCCAGCCGGCGGCCACCGTGACGGCCACCAGCAGCGCGGCCGGGTCGCGGCGGGCGACGATCCGCCAGGCGGTCCAGGCCAGCGCGGGCGCGAACGCCAGCCACAGCGTCGGCGTCCCGACCATGAGGATGTAGCGGACCACCTGGTCGCCCGCGGCGTCGGTGAGCCCCTGCGGGTTCCACAGCAGGATCGGCCGGCCGTTCACTAGCCAGGTCCAGGGCCCCGACTCCCACGGGTGCGGCGTGGACAGGCCGTTGTGGAAGGTCCACCACTCGGCGTGCATGTGCCACCAGGAGCGCAGCGCGTCGGGGACCCACGGGAACGCCGTCTCCGGGTTGCGCTGCGCCCACCAGCGCCCCTGCGCCGTCTCCCCGAGGAACCACCCGGCGAAGCTCGCGACGTAGGTGAGCACCGGGACGGCGGCCAGCGCCCAGGTGGCGCCGGGCAGGCCGCGGCGCAGCGCCGTCGCCGTCGGCCTCGGGACCCCCGCCTCCCGCCACGCCTGCCGGTCCCACCACAGCGACAGCACGGCGCAGAACGCCAGGAACCAGATCCCGCTCCACTTTACCGAGCAGGCGCAGCCGAAGAGGAACCCGGCCGCGATCCGCCAGCCCCGTGGGCCGAGGCGGAACCCGGTGGCGGGGACCGGGAGCGAGCCGGCGACCCGGGCGCGCACCCGGTGCCGGTCGACCACCAGGCAGGCGACGGCGGCCAGCACGAACAGCTGCAGGAAGACGTCGAGCAGGCCGATGCGGGAGACGGTGAACGCGAAGCCGTCCAGCGCCAGCAGCAGCCCGGCGACCAGGCCGAGCAGCGTGGACCCGGTCAGCCGCCGGGCCAGCCGGGTGAGCAGGACGACGGCGAGCGCGCCGGCCACCGCCGAGGGGAACCGCCAGCCGAGGCTCGTGTAGCCGAACACCTGCTCGCCGGCGGCGATGAGCCACTTGCCGAGCGGCGGGTGGACGATGAACGTGTAGCCGCGGTTGTACTCGTGGCCCCAGACCAGCAGGTCGTGCGCCTCGGGCGGGTAGTAGGCCTCGTCGAACAGCAGCGTGTCGGGGTAGCTGATGCCGACCAGCCGGCCCGCCAGCGTCGCGACGCCGAGCACCGCGGCCAGGGCCCACGACAGCAGCCGGTCGCCGGGCAGCGGCGGGACCCGGTCCACCCGCGGCCGGGGGACCGGCCACCGGCGCGGGGGACGGGCGGGGGCGTCGTCCGGCTGGTCCCCGGCGCCCGTGCGCTCGGGAGCCAGGACCGCCATGCGCCTCAGGGTATGTGGGACGGCGGTGTGCCCCGGCGTGACAGGCTCGTCGTCGTGACCGGACGGCTCGTGCTCGGTGGTGCGCCCCTCGGCCAGCCCGGCGACGTCGGCCCGCGGCTGCGGCAGGTGATGGCGTCGGCCGACGTCCTGGCGGTGGAGGACACCCGCCGGCTGCACCGGCTCGCCACCGACCTCGAGGTCGCGCTGACCGGGCGGGTGGTCACCTTCCACGAGTCGGTGGAGCGGCAGCGGCTGCCCGGGCTGATGGCGGCCCTGGCCGACGGCGCGACCGTCCTGCTGCTCACCGACGCCGGCATGCCCTCGGTCTCCGACCCCGGCTACACGCTGGTGCGGGCGGCGATCGACGCCGGCGTCGAGGTCACCTCGGTGCCCGGGCCGTCCGCGGTGACGACGGCGCTGGCGGTCTCCGGGCTGCCGGTCGACCGGTTCTGCTTCGAGGGGTTCCTGCCGCGCAAGGCGGGGGAGCGGCGGTCCCGGCTGGCCTCGCTCGCCGACGAGCGCCGCACGATGGTCTTCTTCGAGTCGCCGCACCGGCTGGCCGAGGCGCTCGCCGACTGCGCGGCCGCGTTCGGGGACGCGCGGGAGGCCGCGGTGTGCCGGGAGCTCACCAAGACGCACGAGGAGGTCCGGCGGGGGCCGCTGTCCGCGCTGGCCTCGTGGGCCGCCGACGGCGTGCGCGGGGAGATCACCCTCGTCGTCGCGGGGACCACGCCGGAGCCGGTGTCGCTGTCGCCCGCCGAGCTGGCCGCGCTGGTGGCTGGGGAGGAGGCGTCGGGCGCCACGCGCAAGGACGCCATCCGCGCCGTTGTCACCCGCACCGGCCTGCCCCGCCGCACCGTCTACGACGCCGTCGTCGCCGCCAAGCCCTGACGGCGGCGGGGTGCGAGTGTGCGCGCGCCGGGGTCACGGGAGGGCCTGAGACCCCGACGAGCGCACGGTCGCCCGGCCTGTGGACGACGCCGGCGAGCGGGTCCCCGGGTGCGGCACCGTGCGGCCGTGTCCCGTCCGCCGGTGCAGCCACCCGACCTCGTCGGTCGGCCCTTCCGCGGCACGGCGGCGGTGGCCCGGGGGCTGCTCACCGCAGAGCAGATCCGCAGCAGCGCGTGGCGTCGGCTGTTCCGGGACGTCCACGTGCACCGCGACGTCCCACTGACCCACGAGGTGCGCGTGGCCGGGGCGGCGCTGCTGCTGCCCGGTGCCGTGGTGTCGGGCAGGAGCGCGGCAGTGCTCTGGGGCGTCGACCTCGCGGGGGCCGGCGACGACGTCGAGCTCACGCTGCCCCCGCGGCGGCACCCGGTCCGCGCGGCCGGCCCGCGCGTGCGCCGGGCGCGTCGTCTTCGTGACCGCCGAGGACCTCCACCGCCCCGACGAGCTGCTCGCCCGCATCAGCGGGGCGCTCGCCGCCGCGAGAGTGCGCCGGACGGGCACACCGGGGCGCCCGTGACCCCGATCAGTGCACTCTCGGCCGGCCGCCGGGCGGGTCAGAGCCAGCCGTTGCGCTTGAAGCCGCGGTAGAGCAGGGAGCAGGTCACGAGGATGACCAGCCAGACCATCGCGTAGCCCCAGCGCCAGTGCAGCTCGGGCATGTGCTCGAAGTTCATCCCGTAGATCCCGGCGATCGCGGTCGGCACCGCGACGATCGCCGCCCACGCCGAGATCCGGCGCATGTCCTCGTTGTCGGCCATCGACGTGCGCGCCAGCGAGGCCTGCAGGATCGACGACAGCAGCTCGTCGAGCCCGGCCACCTGGTCGCGCACCCGGATGGCGTGGTCGAGCACGTCGCGGAAGTAGGACCGCATCGGGTGCGGCACCGAGTCGACCTGCCGCTCGGCCAGCTTCTGCAGCGGCACCTCCAGCGGCCCGACGGCCCGCCGCAGCGACATGAGCTCGCGCTTGAGCTGGTACAGCCGGCCGATGTCGTCGGTGCGGTCGGGGCTGAACACCGACGCCTCGAGCTCGTCGACGTCGTCCTGCACCTGCTCGGCGACGTCGACGAAGGTGTCGACGACGTGGTCGGCCACCGCGTACAGCACTGCCGACGGGCCCAGGCACAGCAGGTCGCGCTGCTCCTCCAGCCGGTGCCGCAGCTCGGTCAGGTCGTTGTGGTCGCCGTGCCGGACGGTGATCACGTGGTGCGGGCCGAGGAACACCATGACCTCGCCGGTGTCGACCACCTCGCTGGTCGCGGTCAGCTGCTCGTGCTCCACGTACCGCGCCGTCTTGAGCACCATGAACAGGTCGTCGTCGTAGCGCTCGAGCTTGGGCCGCTGGTGGGCGTAGACGGCGTCCTCGACGGCGAGCGGGTGCAGCCCGTAGCGCTCGGCGATCGCGCCCAGCTCGGCCTCGGTCGGCTCGAACAGCCCCAGCCAGACGAAGCCGTCCCGCTCGACGGCGGCCTCCAGAGCCACCATGGGGTCCACCGGCGGCTCCCGGCGCCCCTCCACGTAGACGGCGCAGTCGACGATCGCGCCGACGCCCGCCGCCCGCGTCGTCGCCGGCCGTGGCGCCCCGGCCGGCCGCGGCCGGGTGGTCGGCACGAACGGCCCGGGAGGGGCGTCCGCCCGCTGGTCGGTCACCGGTGCGCCTCCTCCCGTCCCGCCGCCGCGGCGGGGCGACAGAAGCGTAGGCGTGCGGGCTCGCGGCCCCCGTGCCACGCTGCCGGAGAGGCCCCGTCGGGTGGCAACCGAGGAGGACGCCGTGGCCGCAGACTCGCGCCGGGTGAAGTCGGTCGAGGACTCCATCCGCGACACCGAGGAACCCGAACACCGGCTCAAGAAGAACCTGTCCGGGCTCGACCTCGCCGTCTTCGGCGTCGGGGTGATCATCGGCACCGGGATCTTCGTGCTCACCGGCGAGGTGGCCAGGACCACGGCCGGTCCGGCGGTCGCGATCTCCTTCGTCATCGCCGGCGTCGTCTGCGGGCTGGCGGCGATCTGCTACGCGGAGTTCGCCTCCACCGTCCCGGTCGCGGGCTCGGCCTACACGTTCTCCTACGCCACGATGGGCGAGCTGGTCGCCTGGATCATCGGCTGGGACCTGGTGCTCGAGCTCGCGCTCGGCGCGGCCACGGTCTCGGTCGGCTGGTCGGGTTACCTCAACCAGCTGCTCGGTGACATCGGCATCCCGCTGCCGACGTCGATCGCCGGTGAGACCGCGACGGTGAACATCCCGGCGATCGTCATCGCGCTGGTGATGACCGGCGTCCTGGTGCTCGGCATCAAGCTGTCGTCGCGGGTGACCAGCGTGATCGTCGCGATCAAGGTCGCGATCGTCCTGCTCATCATCGTGCTCGGGGTCTTCTACCTGACGGCGGACAACTACACGCCGTTCGTCCCGCCCGCCGAGCCGGCCGGCGAGGGGGAGAGCGGCTGGCACGCCCCGCTGATCCAGCTGTTCGGCTTCGACCAGGGCACGTTCGGCTGGGGCGGGGTCATCGCCGGCGCCTCGATCGTGTTCTTCGCCTTCATCGGGTTCGACATCGTCGCGACGGCGGCGGAGGAGACCCGCAACCCCAAGCGCGACCTGCCCCGAGGCATCCTCGGCTCGCTGTTCGTCTGCACGCTGCTCTACGTCGCCGTCTCGCTGGTCGTCGTCGGCATGCAGCCCTACTCGGAGCTGTCCACCGAGGCGCCGCTGGCCGAGGCGTTCGCCAGCGTCGGGCTGTCGTTCGTCTCCAGCCTCATCTCCGTGGGCGCCCTGGCCGGCCTCACCTCGGTCGTGATGATCCTGATGCTGGGCCAGTCGCGGGTGCTGTTCGCCATGAGCCGCGACCACCTGCTCCCGCCGGCCATGGCCGCGGTGCACCCGCGCTACGGCACGCCCTACCGCATCACCATCGGCACCGGGATCGTCGTCGCCCTGCTCGCCGGGTTCCTGCCGCTCGGCACGCTGGCCGAGCTGGTCAACATCGGCACGCTGTTCGCCTTCGTGCTCGTGTCGATCGCCGTCATCGTGCTGCGCCGCACCCGCCCGGACCTGCACCGGTCCTTCCGCGTGCCGCTGGTGCCGCTGGTGCCGATCCTGTCCGCGCTGGCCTGCTTCTACCTGATGCTCAACCTGCCGGCCGACACCTGGCTGCGCTTCGCGATCTGGATGGTGCTGGGCTTCGTCCTCTACTTCGCCTACGGCCGCCGCCACAGCCGGCTGGCCCGCGAGGGGGACCGGATCCGGGCCGGCTGACCCACCCGGGAGGGTGAGACCCGCCCTCCCCGGCCTCCTGCGCCGGCCCGCGCGGGACGACCTGACCGGTGACCGACGTCCCCGGCCAGGAGCAGACCCGTGGCGACCAGCGTCCTCGACGCACCCCTCCCCGCACCCGCACCGTCCACGCCGCGGCGGTGGCCGGCGGCCGTGCTCGCGCTGGCCGCCGTCTGCGGGCTCGAGGCCGCGGCGCTGCTCGCGGCCGGGCTGACCGGGCTCGACGGGTTGTTCGCCGCCGCGTCGCGGCCGCCCGCGCCGGTCGTCGTCGCGGTGCTCGGCGGGCTGGCCGGCTGGATCGTGCTGTGCGCGGGCGGCGGCCTGGCGGCCCTCGACGGCGGACGGCGGCTCGCGACCGGCCTGGCCTGCGCGGAGATCGTGGGCGTGGCGGTCCTGTTCGCCGTCAGCCTGGTCACCCCGCTGGTCGGCGACCTGCCCACGACGCTGCCGCTGCCGGCCGTCGCGCTGCTGGCGCTGGCGGTGCCGGTCGGCAAGCTGCTGCTCACCTCGGCGCCGGCCACCGTCGCCTGGTCCGCCGCGGTCCCGGCGCGCCCCCGCCCGACCGCACCGACCCGGCACCCGCGGACCCGCCTGGCCACCGTCGCGGTGATCGGGGTCGCTCTCGGCACCGTCGCGCTGACCACGCCCGTCGCCGGCGAGCTCCCGCCCGCGAGCACCGTCGCCGGTCACTGACGAGGCGGGCAGCGGCCGCTCACTACCCTCGGTGTCGTGAGTGATCGGCACATCCTGACCGCCGTGGCCTGGCCCTACGCCAACGGCCCGCGGCACATCGGCCACGTCTCCGGCTTCGGCGTCCCCTCCGACGTCTTCAGCCGCTACCACCGCATGGCCGGGGACCGCGTCCTCATGGTCAGCGGCACCGACGAGCACGGCACGCCGATCACCGTGGCCGCCGACGCGGAGGGGGTGAGCCCGCGGGAGATCGCCGACCGGAACAACCGGCTGATCGTGAACGACCTGCAGGCCCTCGGCCTGTCCTACGACCTGTTCACCCGCACCACCACGGTCAACCACGCCCGGGTCAGCCAGGAGATCTTCCTCGGCCTGCTCAAGAACGGGTACGTCTTCCCGCAGACGACGCTCGGCGCGATCAGCCCGTCCACCGGCCGCACGCTGCCCGACCGCTACATCGAGGGCACCTGCCCGATCTGCGGCTACGACGGCGCCCGCGGCGACCAGTGCGACAACTGCGGCAACCAGCTCGACCCCACCGACCTGATCAACCCGGTCAGCCGGATCAACGGCGAGACGCCGCGCTTCGTCGAGAGCGAGCACTACTTCCTCGACCTGCCCGCCTTCACCCGGTCCCTGGGCGACTGGCTGGACAGCCGCCGGGGCTGGCGGCCCAACGTGCTCAACTTCGCCAAGAACCTGCTCGACGACCTCAAGCCGCGCAGCTACACCCGCGACATCGACTGGGGCGTCCCCATCCCGCTCGACGGCTGGCGGGACCGGCCCGACAAGCGCATCTACGTCTGGTTCGACGCCGTCGTCGGCTACCTGTCGGCGTCCATCGAGTGGGCCCGCCGGTCCGGCGACCCCGACGCCTGGCGCCAGTGGTGGCAGTCGCCCGACGCCGACGCCTACTACTTCATGGGCAAGGACAACATCGTCTTCCACGCCGAGATCTGGCCCGCGCAGCTGCAGGGCTACAACGGCGAGGGCGACAGGGGCGGCAGCCCCGGCTCGCTGGGCCGGCTGGCCCTGCCCACCGAGGTGGTCTCCAGCGAGTTCCTCACCATGGAGGGCCGCAAGTTCTCGAGCAGCCGCCAGGTGGTCATCTACGTCCGCGACTTCCTCGCCCGCTACGACGCCGACGCGCTGCGCTACTTCGTCGCCGTCGCCGGCCCCGAGACCCAGGACACCGACTTCACCTGGGCGGAGTTCCTCCGGCGCAACAACGACGAGCTCGTCGCCGGCTGGGGCAACCTGGTCAACCGGACGGTGTCGATGGCGGCGAAGAACGTCGGCGCCGTCCCGACGCCCGGGGAGCTGACCGACGCCGACCGCGCGCTGCTGAGCTCCACGTCGTCGGCGTTCGGGCCGATCGGCGACCTGCTGGCCCGCAACCGGCAGAAGGCGGCGGCCACCGAGGCGATGCGGGTGGTCGGCGAGGCGAACAAGTACCTGTCCGACCAGGCGCCGTGGAAGCTCAAGGAGGACCCGGCCCGCCGGGACACCGTGCTGCACACCGCGCTGCAGGCGGTCAGCGACTGCAACGCGCTGCTCACGCCGTTCCTCCCGCACTCGGCGCAGAAGGTGCACGAGCTGCTCGGCGGCACCGGCGTCTGGTCGCCGGCGCCGCGCATCGAGGAGGTCACCGACCTCGACGACGGCTCGCCGTACCCGGTCATCACCGGCGACTACGGCGACGCGCAGGCGGTGTGGGCCTCGCGCCCGCTGCCGTCGGGCACGCCGCTGTCCCCGCCCACCCCGGTGTTCCGCAAGCTCGACGACTCCGTCGTCGCGGAGGAGCTGGCCCGGCTGGAGGGCGACGCCTCGTGACGGCAGGAACGGCCACCTCTGCCGCACGGGCCGGGCAGTGAGCCGCTCGGCCGCGTCCCGCGCCAACCGGCGGGGCGATCCGCCGCCGTCCCCGGAGCCGCTGCCGGCCCCGGCGGTCGACAGTCACACCCACCTCGACATCGTCCTGAACGGCTTCCGCACCGACGAGCCCGCGGACGACGACGCGGTGGACGCCGAGATCGCCGCCGCGGCCGCGGTGGGGGTGCCGCGGCTGGTGCAGGTCGGCGTCGACGTGCCCTCCTCGCGGTGGTCGGCGGAGCTGGCGGCGCGGCACCCGGGCGTGCTGGCCGCCGTCGCCGTCCACCCCAACGAGGCCGGGGAGGGCGCCGCCGACGACGACGCCCTGGCCGAGATCGACCGGCTGGCGGCGCTGCCGCGGGTGCGCGCGGTGGGGGAGACCGGACTGGACCGCTTCCGCACCGGGCCCGAGGGCTGGGCGGCGCAGGAGGCGTCGTTCCGGGCGCACCTGCGCATCGCGAAGGAGCACGGCGTCGCGCTGGTCGTCCACGACCGCGACGCGCACGACGAGGTGCTGCGGGTCGTCGACGACGAGGGCGCGCCGGAGCACGTGGTCATGCACTGCTTCTCCGGCGACGCCGCGTTCGCGCAGGCCTGCGTCGAGCGCGGCTTCGTGCTGTCCTTCGCCGGGACGCTGACCTTCGGCAACGCCGGCTACCTCCGCGAGGCCGCCGCGCGCACGCCGCTGGAGCAGCTGCTCGTCGAGACCGACTCGCCCTTCCTCACGCCGGTGCCGCACCGTGGCCGGCCCAACGCCTCGCGCCTGGTGCCGCACACCGTCCGGGCGTTGGCCGAGGTCACCGGCGTGGAGGTCGCACAGCTCTGCGACGCCCTGACCCGGAACGCCGAGCGGGTCTTCGGGACCTGGGGGACCGACCGGCTCGACTGACCGCGTCGGCGTTGCACACTGGTCTGCGTGGGTCGCCTCATCGCCGTCGTGCTGTTCATCGCCGTCCTGGTGCCCGGCGTGCTGCTCGCCCGCGCGTGGGCCCTGGCCGCGGGTCGCCGCGCCGTCGCGTCGGCGGCGATCGACTTCGCCACGCCCACGCCCGAGGGCCGGGCCACGCTGCAGCGGCAGGCCCAGCACGGCCGCCGCGTGCGCCGGCTCGGGCTGCTGCTCGGCGTCGTGGGGATCGTCGCCAGCGTCGTGATGTTCGCCGAGGCGTCGGTCTTCCTCTGGCTGCCCGCCCTCGTCGTCGGCCTGCTCGCCGGCGTGGTGCTCGCGGAGGCGACCCGCCCGCGGCCGCGCTGGCGGCTGTCCGACCCCGCCCGCCGGCCGCGGCGCGGCGAGCAGGTCTCGCCGTGGCTGCTGTGGACCACGCGCGCCGTCGTGCTCGCGGAGGTCCTCGTGACCGTCCTGATGTGGCAGCGCGGTGAGCTCGCCGACACCGTCGCCTGGGTCGCGCTCCTGGTCCCGCTCGTGGCGTGGCTGCTGGCCGAGACGGCGCTGCTGCGCGTCCTCGTCCGCCCGCTGCCGGCCGAGGGCGCCGACGTGCCGGTCGACGAGGCGCTGCGCACCTGGACCGCGCACCTGGTCACCGCGGCGACCAGCGTGCTCGCCCTGCTGCCCCTCGGCACGCTGCTGCTGGTCGCGGGCATCGACCTCGGCGACCGGGTGACCGAGAACGTCGACCTGCTGCCGGTCGCGCTGGTCGCCGGCGGCTTCGCGAGCCTGGCCGCCGGCCTCGCCGTCGCCGGCTTCCTGCTCACCTGGCTGCGCCCGGTGCGGGCGAACGAGCGGGCGCTGGCCGGCTGAAGCCCGGTCCGGTGCCCGGCCGGGGCGCCGGTCACACCGTGACGTCGGTCACCGCCTGATCTCACGCCCCGCATCCGTCACCGCTGTCACATGCGGCGCGTCCCTCACCGTTCGTGTCGGCGCGGCTGCATGTCGACGTGTCGTCCCTCTGGTTCACTTCCTGCGCACCGTTGCTAGACGTGGCGCACTCGTTATCGTGTCGTGACTGACAGCCGGGGTGGGATCGCCGGACGGCGTCCGACGGTCCCGGGAAGCCCCGCGCTGTCGGCTGCCGCTCGGGTGTGCGACCCCCTGCCCGGTCCCTCGACCCCGTGGAAGTGTCGTGCCCCGAACGCTGAAGCTCGCCCTGTTCGCCCTGGTCCTGCTCGGGCTGGTCGGCGGCTCCGTGGCCTGGTTCGCCGCGCAGAAGTCGCTCACGCTCACCGTCGACGGGCAGGCCCGCGAGGTCAGCACCTACGCCGACACCGTCGGGGAGGTCCTCGAGGAGGAGGGCCTGCGGACGCAGTCGCACGACGTCGTCCTCCCGCGCCCCGCGGCCGCGGTGGCCGACGGCGACACGGTCGTGGTCAACCGCGCCCGCCCGCTGCAGCTCACCGTCGACGGCGTCACCCGCGAGGTCTACGTGACCGCCCTGTCGGTGGACGAGGCGCTCGACCAGCTCGGCTACCGCGCCGAGGACATGGTGCTGTCGGCCAGCCGCAGCGAGCGTCTCCCGCTCGACGGCATGGCGCTGTCGATCACCACCCCGAAGGCCGTCATGCTCGTCGTCGACGGTGCCACCCGCGTGGTGACCACCACCGCGGCCACCGCCGGCGACCTGCTCGCCGAGCAGGGCGTGACCCTCGGCGAGCACGACCGGACCAGCCTGTTCGCGACCCAGCCGCTGCTCAACGCCATGCGGCTGCAGGTCTACCGTGTGCAGGTGACCGAGCAGGTGGTCACCACCCCGATCCCGCACCAGACGGTCCGCACCGACGACCCGGAGGTCTTCGAGGGCGACGAGACCGTCACCCAGCCCGGCGTCGACGGCGAGCAGGCCACCACCTTCCGCGTGACCGTCACCGACGGCGTCGAGACCGGCCGCGAGCAGCTGGACACCACGGTCACCCGTCCGGCGGTCGACGAGCTGGTCAGCGTCGGCACGAAGGAGCGCCCGGCGCCGGAGCCCTCCACCAGCGGGCTCGACTGGGACGCGCTGGCGCGGTGCGAGGCCGGCGGCAACTGGTCCATCAACACCGGCAACGGCTACTACGGCGGCCTGCAGTTCAACCAGAGCACCTGGCTGGCCAACGGCGGCGGCGAGTACGCCCAGTACCCGCACCAGGCCACCCGGGAGCAGCAGATCGACATCGGGGAGCGGCTCTACGCCGCCCGCGGCGCCTCGCCGTGGCCGCACTGCGGCCGCTACCTCTGAACCACCCGGAGAACACCCCGCTGAGCACACCTCCCGAGCAGGCCGACGGGCTGCTGGGCCCGGCCGCGATCCGCGAGCTGGCCCAGCAGCTCGACCTGCGCCCGACCAAGACGCTCGGGCAGAACTTCCTGCACGACGCGAACACCATCCGCCGGATCGTGCGCACCGCCGGGCTGCGGCCCGACGACGTCGTCCTCGAGGTCGGGCCGGGCCTGGGCTCGCTGACCCTCGGCCTGCTGCCGGCCGCCGCCGCG
Organism: Geodermatophilus sp. SYSU D00879; assembly: GCF_054050375.1. Lineage (NCBI taxonomy): Bacteria > Bacillati > Actinomycetota > Actinomycetes > Geodermatophilales > Geodermatophilaceae > Geodermatophilus > Geodermatophilus sp. SYSU D00879. The sequence goes on along the minus strand of NZ_JBJGZF010000001.1, from coordinate 485,718 downwards.
GTCACGGCCGTCGAGATCGACCGGCGGCTGGCCGCGCTGCTGCCGGCCACGGTGGCCGCCCGCCGGCCCGACCTCGCCGGCCGGCTGACCGTCGTCGAGGCCGACGCGCTGCGGGTGACCGAGCTGCCCGGGCCGCCCCCGACGGCGCTGGTGGCCAACCTGCCGTACAACGTGGCCGTGCCCGTCCTGCTGCACCTGCTCGAGCTGCTGCCCTCGCTGCGCCGGGCGCTGGTGCTCGTCCAGGCCGAGGTGGCCGAGCGGCTGGCGGCCCCGCCGGGCGGCGCCGCCTACGGCGTCCCGTCGGTGAAGGCCGCCTGGTACGGCACCGCCCGCCGGGCCGGCAACGTCGGCCGCCGCGTCTTCTGGCCGGAGCCCAACGTGGACTCCGGGCTGGTCGCGCTCGACCGGCACGACCCGCCGCCCGGCGACCGCGCCGCCACCTTCGCCGTCGTCGACGCCGCGTTCGCGATGCGCCGCAAGGGTCTGCGCGCGGCGCTGGCCCGCTGGGCCGGTAGCCCGGCCGCCGCCGAGGCCCGGCTGCGGGCGGCGGGCATCGACCCCGCGACCCGCGGCGAGCAGCTGTCGGTGGCCGACTTCGCCCGGCTGGCGGCGACCGCGCCGTGAGCTGGTCCTCCCCGGGCGGTCCCGGCCACACCCGCGGCGACGGCTCCGTGGCCGCGCACGCCCCCGCCAAGGTCAACGTGTCGCTGGCGGTCGGCCCGCTGCGCGAGGACGGCTTCCACGACCTGCAGACGGTCTACCTCGCCGTCTCCCTGCTGGACACGGTGACCGTGCGCCCCGGCGATGGACTGTCGGTGACGGTGACCGGCGAGGGCGCCGGCGGCCCCGACCCGGTGCCCACCGACCGGCGCAACCTCGTCTGGCGGGCCGCCGAGCTGCTCGCCGAGCACGCCGGGGTCGCCGCCGACGCCGCCATCGCCGTGGACAAGGCCATCCCGGCCGCCGCGGGACTGGCAGGCGGCAGCGCCGACGCCGCGGCCGCGCTGGTCGCCCTCGACGCGCTGTGGGGCACGCGCGCCACCCGCGGCGACCTCACCGCGCTGGCCGCGCGGCTGGGCAGCGACGTGCCGTTCTCGCTGGCCGGCGGGGTCGCGCTGGGCAGCGGCCGGGGCGAGCGGCTCACCCCCGTCCTCGCCCGGCGGCCGTCGCACTGGGTGCTGGGCATCGCCGAGGGCGGGCTGTCGACGCCGGCCGTCTACGCCGAGCTCGACCGGCTGCGCGCCGAGGGCCGGGTGCCCTCCGGCGCCGTGTTCCCCCCGCCCGAGCCGGTGGTCGCCGCCCTGCGCAGCGGCCCGGTGGCCGCCCTCGCCGGCGCCCTGTCCAACGACCTGCAGGCGCCCGCCGTCTCGCTGCGCCCGGCGCTGCGCCGCGCCCTGCGGGGGGCCGTCGACGCCGGCGCCGCCGCCGCGGTGGTCAGCGGGTCGGGCCCGACCGTGGCCGCGCTGGCCGCCGACGAGGACGCGGCGGTGCGGCTGGCCGCCGTCCTGGCGGGGGAGGGCCTGTTCCGCACCGTCCGGGTGGTGCACGGGCCGGTCCCTGGGGCCCGCCTGGTCGGCTGAGCCTCAGCCGGCCCGGTGCCGCAGCGCGGGGTCGGGGTCCAAGCGCGCGAGCCCGTTGTAGGCGAGGTCCACCAGCCGGGCGGCCACCTCGGCCTTCCCCGGCGAGCGGGTCTCCAGCCACCAGTGGCCCACCTGCGCGACCATCCCGACCAGCGCCTGGCTGTAGAGCGCGGCCAGCCGCGGGTCGTGGCCGCGCGCGCCGAACTGCTCGGCGAGCAGGTGCTCGACCCGGCGGGCCAGCTCCCCGATCAGCGACGAGTACGAGCCGGGGGAGTCGCGGGAGAGCACGCGGAACCCGTCGGTGTCCTCCTCGACGTAGTCCAGCAGCGCCAGCGCCGCCCGCTCCAGCAGCGCCCGCGGGCTACCGCCGGCGGCCAGGGCGGAGGTGAACCGCTCGAGCACCCGCGCCATCTCCCGGTCGACGACGGCGGTGTAGAGCCCCTCCTTGCCGCCGAAGTGCTCGTAGAGGACCGGCTTGCTCACGTCGGCGCGGGCGGCCAGCTCCTCGATCGAGGTGGCCGCGTAGCCGCGCTGCGCGAAGACCTCCCGGCCGACCGCCACCAGCTGCTCGCGCCGCTGGGAGCGGCCCATCCGCGCCCGTCGCCGGGGCGCACCGGCGGTCAGGACGCCACGGCGCCGGCGGCCGGGACCCGCCGCTTGGCCGCCAGCCGGACCGGGTCGGGCCACTTGACCGAGTGGGCCCACCCGAGCTTCTCGAACACCCAGATGACCCGGGCGCTGATGTCGATCTGCCCGCGCAGCACCCCGTGCCGGGCGCAGGTGGGGTCGGCGTGGTGCAGGTTGTGCCAGGACTCGCCCGCGCTCAGCACGGCCAGCGGCCAGAAGTTGGTGGCGCGGTCCCGGGAGGCGAAGGGCCGGCTGCCCACCACGTGGCAGATCGAGTTGATCGACCAGGTCACGTGGTGCAGCAGCGCGACGCGCACCAGCCCGGCCCAGAAGAACGCCGTCCAGGCGCCGGTCCAGCTGCCGGTCACCAGGCCGCCGACCGCCGTCGGGACGGCCAGGCTCAGGAAGGCCCACAGGATGAACAGCCGGCTGGTGACCCGCAGGCCGCGGTCCTTGAGCAGGTCGGGGGCGTAGCGCTCGGCGTTGGTCTGGCGCCGGTCGAACAGCCAGCCGAGGTGGGCGTGCCACATGCCCTTGAGCAGCGCGTGGGTGTCGGTGCCGTACCGCCACGGCGAGTGCGGGTCGCCCTCGCGGTCGGAGAAGGCGTGGTGGCGGCGGTGGTCGGCCACCCACTGCACCACGGGGCCCTGGACGGCCATGCAGCCGACGACCGCCAGCGCGATCCGCAGCGGGCGGCGGGCCTTGAACGAGCCGTGCGTGAAGTACCGGTGGTAGCCGACGGTCACCCCGAGCAGGGTGAGGAAGTAGAAGCCGACGGCCAGGCCGACGTCCAGCCAGGACAGTCCCCAGCCCCACACCGCCGGCACGACGGCCGCCAGCGCGAGGAACGGCACGACGACGAACACGTAGAGCGTGAGCTGCTCCAGGTGCCCCTTCTCCTTGCCCAGCGCGTTGGGCGGCAGGCCCTTGTCCGGGTCTGCGGGACGGAAGGCCGTCGGCCGGGTGAGGGAAGGGGCGGACACGTGGCCTCCAGGGGTCGTCCGTCGCGGGCCCCGGGTCGGCGTCCGGTGGCTCCGGGGCCGTAACCTACGTCACCGTAGGGAGGGCCGCCCCTCGAGGGGACGACGCCGCCCGGGCGGCTCCCGTGCCCGCCTCCGGCGCGCCCCCTAGGCTCGTCCCACGCGGTGCCGTGCGGGGACGGCGCGCGGTGGGGGATGGGGTAATCGGCAGCCCGCCGGCCTTTGGAGCCGGGAAGTCTCGGTTCGAGTCCGAGTCCCCCAGCAACGTCCCACCCGCTCGCACCCGTCGTCGAGGAGATCCGTGAGCCCGCAGCAGCCCGTCGCCGCCGTCGTCGTCCTCGCCGCCGGTCAGGGGACCCGGATGCGGTCGACCACCCCGAAGGTGCTGCACGAGCTCGGCGGGCGCAGCATGCTCGGCCACGTCCTCGCCGCGACCGCGCCGCTGCAGGCGGGCACCACGCTGGTCGTCGTCGGGGCCGGCCGCGCGATGGTCGGGGAGCACCTGGCCGCCGTCGCGCCGGACGCCCGCGCCGTCGTGCAGGAGGAGCAGCGCGGTTCGGGGCACGCGGCGCAGGTGGCGCTGGAGGCGGTGCCCGACCTCGAGGGCCCGGTGCTCGTCGTCAACGGCGACTCGCCGCTGCTCACCACCGGCACCCTGTCCGCGCTCGTCGCGGCCCACCACGAGGCGGGCAGCGTCTTCACCGTGCTGACCGCCGAGGTCGGGGACCCCACCGGCCTCGGCCGGATCGTGCGGGGGGAGGACGGCGCGCCGCGGGCCATCGTCGAGGAGAAGGACGCGACCGCGCAGCAGCGGGCGATCCGCGAGGTCAACGCCGGCGTGTACGTCGCGGACGCCGCCACGCTGCGCCGGGTCCTCGCCGGGCTGTCCACCGACAACGCCCAGGGCGAGCAGTACCTGACCGACGCGCTGGCGCCGCTGGTCGAGGGCGGCGCCCCGGTGGCCGCCGTCGCGGCGCAGGACCCGGTCGACGTCCTCGGCTGCAACGACCAGCGGGAGCTCGCCGCGCGCCGGCGCACCCTCAACGACCGCGTCCTCGACGCGCTCATGGTCGCGGGCGTCACCGTCGTCGACCCGGCCACCACCTGGGTCGACGTCACCGTCTCCGTCCTGCCGGGGGCCCGGCTGCTGCCCGGCGTCCAGCTGCACGGGACGACGACGGTCGCGGCCGGCGCCGCCGTCGGCCCGGACACCACGCTGACCGACTGCACGGTGGGCGAGGGCGCCACCGTCCTGCGCACGCACGCCACCGAGGCCGAGATCGGGCCCGGGGCGGCGGTCGGGCCGTTCAGCTACCTGCGGCCGGGCACCCGGCTGGCGGCGCGGTCCAAGGTGGGCGCCTTCGTCGAGACGAAGAACGCCGTGGTCGGCGAGGGGTCGAAGGTGCCGCACCTGTCCTACGTCGGCGACGCCACGATCGGCCGCGGGGCGAACATCGGCGCGGCGACCGTCTTCGTCAACTACGACGGCGTGGCCAAGCACCACACGACGATCGGCGACGCCGTCCGTGTGGGATCGGACACGATGCTGGTCGCGCCGGTCACCGTGGGGGACGGCGCCTACACGGCCGCGGGCTCGGTGATCACCCAGGACGTCCCGCCGGGGGCCATGGGTGTGGCGCGGGCCAGGCAGCGCAATGTGGCAGGCTGGGTGGGACGCCGTCGCCCGGGTTCCGCAGCCGCGCAGGCCGCGGCGGCAGCGACAGCAGCAGCGGCCGAGGACCCGGCCGGGAGCCGGCCCGCGGGCGACGCGCCGGACCGGCCGGCGGAGTCCGAGGCCTCCCACGAGCAGTGAGGTACTGAGCCGATGAGTGCGATCCGGCAGACCACCAGCAAGAGCCTGATGCTCTTCTCCGGCCGGGCGTACCCCGAGCTCGCCTCCGAGATCGCCGGGCACCTCGGCGTCACCCCCACTCCCACCGCCTCGTACGAGTTCGCCAACGGCGAGCTGTTCGTCCGCTTCGAGGAGTCAGTCCGGGGCTGCGACGCCTTCGTCGTGCAGAGCCACACCGCGCCGATCAACACGTGGCTCATGGAGCAGCTGATCATGGTCGACGCGCTCAAGCGCGCCTCGGCCAAGCGGATCACCGTCGTCGCGCCGTTCTTCCCCTACGCCCGCCAGGACAAGAAGCACCGTGGCCGCGAGCCCATCTCCGCCCGGCTGGTCGCGGACATGTTCAAGACCGCCGGCGCCGACCGGCTCATGACCGTCGACCTGCACACCGCGCAGATCCAGGGCTTCTTCGACGGCCCGGTCGACCACCTGTTCGCCCTCGACCTGCTCGTCGCGCACGTGCGCGAGCGCTGGGGCGACCGCGACATCACCGTGGTCTCGCCGGACTCCGGCCGGGTGCGGGTGTCGGAGCGGTGGAGCGACAAGCTCGGCGGCGTCCCGCTGGCCTTCATCCACAAGACCCGCGACCCGATGCGGCCCAACGAGGTGGTCGCCAACCGCGTCGTCGGCGAGGTCGCCGGGCGGGTCTGCATCCTGGTCGACGACATGATCGACACCGGCGGCACGATCGTGAAGGCCGCCGAGACGCTGTTCGAGGCCGGCGCGGCCGACGTCATCGTCACCGCCACCCACGGCGTCCTGTCCGGCCCCGCGGTGGACCGGCTGAAGAACAGCAAGATCAGCGAGGTGGTCATCACCAACACGCTGCCGATCGAACCGGCCCGCCAGTTCGACAAGCTCACCGTCCTCTCCATCGCCCCGCTGCTCGCGCGAGCGATCAAGGAGGTCTTCGAGGACGGTTCGGTCACCAGCCTCTTCGGCGGCGCCAGCTAGCCGGAGGGCCTCCCTGCCCCCCACCGCTCGCAGGCTCGCGGCGGGTCCCTGCAGTGAGGCCGCGGTGACCCGTCGCGAGCCGCGTGCGTGGGGTGCTAGCGGGTGAAGGCGCGCGGCAGGCAGGCGCGCCGGCGGTCGTCGAGCCCGTCGGTGGCGAGCTCCCGCTGGCGGGCGGTGACCGGCGGCACCGGCAGCGTGGTCATGGGCGTCCGCGACGTGTACGAGAACGTCACCGAGTAGCGGTCGCGCTGCCGGGGCGGCATGGCCCGGTGGAACACCGCCCGCGTGTCGGCGACGACGGCGGTCCACGTCGGGCCGGTGGCCTGCCGCCACTCGGACTCGGGCACCTGCCCGCGCATCGCGTCGTCGTCCACGAAGCCGGTCACGTAGCGCAGGTCGCGGACCAGCCGGGCGGTGTGTCGGCGGGACACGTACTCGAACGGGCCACCCCCGAGGTCGACGTCGTTGAGCCAGACCAGGATCTTGAACATCCGGTGGTCCTCCTGGTCCCGGTGCCACTGGCGCACGCCGATGGTCCGGGCCGTCGCGTCCTCGCGACGCAGGTCGGCGCCGTAGTACCGGGCCGGCAGGCCCAGATGGCACTCCACCAGGTCGAGCAGCTCGTGCTGCAAGCCCCACTGCCAGACGCCGGACTCGGCCAGCACCTCGTCCAGCGGCGGGCGGCTGCTGTCCGGGCCGCTGCTCGGGCGGCCGGCCAGCCGGGCGGTGAGGACCTCCAGCCCCTCCTTCAGCCGGGCGGTCCCCGGGAAGGCGAGCCGGTCCAGGGACGTCACGCACACCCCCTCCTCGCGGAGGGTGGTGGCGACGGCGGCCCGGTCCGGGGGCAGGGCGGGCAGGTGGGGCTCGTGTCGCCGCAACCGCTCCCGGTGGAGGCGGTCGGAGAGGCCGCGGACGGGCGGCACCCTTCCGATGACCTCGCGCTTCGCGCGATTACCGGCACGAACGGCGACATCCAGCACTGCTGCTCCTCCACGTCGGGGCTACCTGGGCACAGGGGTACTGACGGTGGTTCCGGGGGGTGCTGGGCGGCGACCGTAGCGGCGCGGTGATCCAGGGCGGAACTCCGATCCCGCGCCCTGGAGCGGACGTTCTCGTATCGTTCGGGCCGGGTATGCTTGCCGGAGCCCGGCGAGGGAGGCGGCCCGTCCGCACTCCGTGATCGACGTGCGTGTGCTCCTGCGAGGTGTGCCGCGCCCGGCCGCCGGCACCAGGCCCACCCGCTGTTGAGGAGCACACCACCGTGGCTGACTTCCGCCTCGTCGCCGAGGCCCGCACCGAGTTCGGCAAGGGCAGCGCCCGCCGGACCCGCCGCGCGGGCCGCATCCCGGCCGTCCTGTACGGGCACGGCCAGGACGTCGTCCACCTGTCGCTGCCGGCCCGCGAGTTCGCCGCGGTGCTGCGCAACGGCGGCACCAACGCCCTGATCACCGTCGTCCTCGACGGCCAGGAGCAGCTGGCGCTCACCAAGTCGGTGCAGCGCGACCCGCTGACCCGCCAGCACGAGCACGTCGACCTGCTTGTCGTCCGCCGGGGCGAGCGCGTCACCGTCGACGTCCCCGTCGTGACCGTCGGCGAGTCCGCCTCCGAGACCCTGCTCAGCGTCGAGCTGAACACCGTCTCGCTCGAGGCCGAGGCCACCGCCATCCCCGAGACCATCGAGGTCGACGTCACCGGCCGCGGCGCCGGCGAGGGCGTAACTGCCGGCGACCTCCCGCTGCCGTCCGGTGCCACCCTGCTGACCGACCCCGAGGCCCTGGTCGTCAACGTCATGGGCGCCCCGACCGCCGAGCAGCTCGACGCCGAGCTCGCCGAGGCCGAGGCCGAGGCCGGCATCGAGCGCGAGGAGTCCGCGCCGGCCGCCGAGGGCGTCGGCGAGGGCGACGTCGTCCCCGAGCCGCTCGAGCAGGGCAGCGGCGAGTCGATCGAGTCGACCGAGAACAGCTGAGGTCCCCGCTGGCCGAGAGCACGACCCGCAGGGGCGCCGGCACCGCCGGCGCCCCTGCGGCGTCCGCACCCTCCGAGGGCCCCTTCCTCGTCGTGGGGCTGGGCAACCCCGGTCCCTCCTACGCCGGCAACCGGCACAACGTCGGCGCCATGGTGCTCGACGAGCTCGCCGCCCGGGCCGGCGTGAAGCTGGCCGCCGGCAAGGGCGCCCGCGCCCGCGCGCTGGCCGGTGAGGGGCGCCTGGCCGGCCGCCGCGTCGTCCTCGCCCGGCCGACGACCTACATGAACGAGTCCGGCGGTCCCGTGCGCGGCCTGCTCGACTACCACAAGCTGCCGGTCGCCGACCTCGTCGTCGTCCACGACGAGCTCGACATCCCCTTCGCCGCGGTCAGGCTCAAGCGCGGCGGCGGGGAGGGCGGGCACAACGGGCTGCGCTCGATCAGCCGGTCTGCCGGGACGAAGGACTACCTGCGCGTGCGGGTCGGCATCGGCCGGCCGCCGGGCCGCCAGGACCCCGCCGACTTCGTCCTGCGCGACTTCTCGGCCGGCGAGCGCAAGGAGCTCGACCTGCTGGTCGCCGAGGCGGCCGACGCGACCGAGGAGCTGCTCGCCCTCGGCCTCGAGGCGGCGCAGAACGTCGTCCACCCGCGCACCTGACCCTCCCCTTCGGGTGAACCGTCACTCTCCGCGTTGACCCGTTCATGACGCTCTGTGAGTGTCCTTCGTGCACCGGGGGAGTCGGCGCGGGGAATTCGTCGTGACGGTGCACGTTCCGTGACCGTCGTCTCCCTCGTGTACGCAGAGTGACGAGGGGGAGACGTGCTGCTGGATCACTCCGGCTCCGGGCCGGGGACCGTCACGAGGGTCCTGCCCGTCACGCACCGGGCCGCCGAGCCGTGCGACGTCCTGCACGCCGTCGGCCGTCCCGCCACCCGCCGCTGGGGCGCGCGCTACTCCGCCGTCCTGCACCTGCTCGACCTCACCGCCGCGGTCCTGGCCACCGGCGCCGTCGTGCTGGCCCACCCGGCCGGCACCTCGCCCGCCTCGCCCGTGGTCCTGACCGCCGCCGCGCTGGTCCTCGCCTGGCCGCTCCTGCTGGTGGGCACCGGCGCGCACGAGGAGCGGGTGTTCGGCACCGGCAGCGACGAGTACCGCGGCGTCGGCCGGGCCGGCTTCCTCCTCCTGGCCCTCGCCTGCGTCGTCTCCTTCGTCGGGCAGCTGGGCCTCAGCCGCGCGCTGGTGCTCCTGGCCGTCCCGGGGCTCACCGTCCTCACGCTCGCCGGCCGGTACGCCGCGCGCCGCGGGCTGCGGCGGCTGCGCGCGCGCGGCGCCTGCACCAAGCGGGTCGTCGTCGTCGGCCGGGGCGGCGCCGTCCTCGAGCTGGCCACCGCGGTGCGCCGCCAGAACTACGCCGGGCTCGAGGTGGTCGGCGCCTGCGTCACCCGCGACAGCCGGGTGCGGGTCGCCGACACCCTGGGCGTTCCGGTCGCGGGGCTCGACGACGTCGCCGCCACCGCGGCCCGGCTGGGGGCCGACACCGTCGCGGTGACCTCCGCCAGCGAGACCGCCGCCGAGTACCTGCGCCGGCTGTCCTGGCAGCTGGAGGGCACCGGCATCGAGCTGCTCGTCGCGCCCGGTCTCATCGAGGTCGCCGGCCCGCGGCTGCACATCCGCCCGTTCGAGGGCCTGCCGCTCCTGTCGGTCGAGCAGCCCCGGTTCCGCGGCTGGGGCCGGCTGGTCAAGGGCGGTGTCGACCGCGCCGCCGCGGCGGTCGCGCTGCTGCTCCTGGCGCCGGTCCTGCTCGCGATCGCCGCCGCGGTCAAGCTCGACAGCGCCGGTCCGGTGCTCTACCGCCAGGAGCGGGTGGGCGTGAACGGCCGCGCGTTCACCATCCTCAAGTTCCGCAGCATGACCGTCGACGCCGACCGCCGGCTGGCCGAACTGCTCGAGCGCAACGAGGGCGACGGGCTGCTGTTCAAGATGCGGCACGACCCCCGCGTCACCCGCGTCGGCCGCTGGCTGCGGCGGTTCTCCCTCGACGAGCTGCCCCAGCTGTTCAACGTGCTCGGCGGGTCGATGTCCCTGGTCGGGCCGCGCCCCCCGCTGCCCCGCGAGGTGGCGCGGTACGACTCCTCGGTCAGCCGGCGGCTCCTGGTCCGGCCCGGGCTCACCGGCCTGTGGCAGATCTCCGGGCGCAGCGACCTGTCGTGGGAGGAGGCGGTCCGCCTCGACCTGCGCTACGTGGAGAACTGGTCGCTGGCCATGGACGCGCTGATCCTCGCCAAGACCTTCCGCGCGGTGCTCAGCCGCTCCGGCGCCTACTGACCGTCCCCCTCGTCTCACCCACGGGCCACCCCTGCGGGGGAGGAACCGGCACACCCGTGCTCCCTACCGTCGGGCCGCGCCACCTGCGCGGAGCCGGCCCACCGTCTCCTGCTGCGCACCGACCGAAGGACGGATCGATGGACCGCTTGAGCATCGCCCTCGTGGGGACCCGCGGTGTGCCCGCGCGCTACGGCGGCTTCGAGACGGCCGTCGAGGAGGTGGGCCGGCGGCTCGTCGAGCGTGGCCACCGGGTCGTCGTCTACTGCCGCACCACGCCGGGCGCGGAGGAGCCGCCGCCGGCCGGGCACCTCGGCATGGAACTGGTGCACCTGCCGGCCGCCCGCCGCCGGTCGCTGGAGACCCTGAGCCACACGGCGCTGTCGGTCCGCCACCTGATCGCGCACCGCACCGACGCCGCCGTCGTCTTCAACTCGGCCAACGCGCCGCTGCTCCCGGCCCTGCGCGCCGCCCGGATCCCCGTCGCCACGCACGTCGACGGCCTGGAGTGGAAGCGGGCCAAGTGGGGCCGGGTCGGCCGGCGCTACTACCGCGTCGCGGAGGCGCTGGCCGTGCGCTGGTCCGACGTCCTCATCGCCGACGCCGAGGGGATCGCGGAGTACTACCGGGAGGCCTTCGCCGCGCCGACGACGCTGCTGACCTACGGCGCCCCGCTCATCGCCCCCGGCTCACACCGGCTGGCCGAGGCCGGCCTCGAGCCCGGCGGCTACCACCTGGTCGTGGCCCGCTTCGAGCCCGAGAACCACGTCGACGTCATCGTCGAGGGCTACGCGGCCAGCGACGTCGCCAAGCCGCTGGTCGTCGTCGGCTCGGCGCCCTACGCCGACGAGTACACCCGCCGGGTGCACGCGCTGGCCGACGACCGGGTGCGCTTCCTCGGCGGGGTCTGGGACCAGGAGCTGCTCGACCAGCTCTATGCCAACTGCGCCACCTACCTGCACGGACACTCGGTGGGCGGGACCAACCCGTCGCTGCTGCGCGCCATCGGCGCCGGCGCGGCGGTCACCGCCTTCGACGTGTCGTTCAACCGCGAGGTCGTCCGCGACTCGGGCCGCTTCTTCCGGACGCCGGAGGACGTCGCGCGGGAGCTGGCCGCCGTCGAGGCCGATCCCGAGGGCACCCGTCGCGCCGGCCGGCGGGCGCGCATCCTCGCCGCCCGCTACGACTGGGACGAGGTGGCCACCGGCTACGAGGACCTCGCGCGCCGGCTCGCCGCGCGCGACGTCCCGCGACGCCGGCCCAGCGGCCGGCGCCGCCCGACCACGGCCGACCTGCCCGTCGCGCCGCTCCCGGCCGCGTCCCTCCCCCAGGACGGGACCGTGCCGCCGGTGGTCCCGGACAACGTCGTGCCGCTCCCCGCCCCGGCCCGGCGTGACTGGAGCACCCTCCCGGCGGCCCAGCAGTGACCGCCGCGGCCCCGGCGGTCCCCGCCCCGGGCGAGACGCTCGCCGCCACCGTGCGCCGGCTGGCCGGCGCGCAGAAGGGCGTCCAGGGCGCCCCGGCCTACTCGCGGTTCGTCAACCGGCCGCTCGGACGGGTGCTGGCCGCGCTCGCCTTCCACGCCGGGCTCACCCCGAACGCGGTGACGGCGGTCAGCGCGGCCTGGACGGCGGCCGGCATCGCCGTGGTCGCGGTCGCGCCCCTCGGGTGGGCCACCGGCGCCGCGGCCACCGCGTGCCTCGTGCTCGGCTACGCCCTCGACTCCGCCGACGGGCAGCTCGCCCGGCTGCGCGGCGGTGGCTCGCCGGCGGGGGAGTGGCTCGACCACGTCGTCGACAGCGCCAAGATCGCCAGCATCCACCTCGCGGTGTTCCTCGGCCTGTCCCGCGTCGACGACCTCGCCCCGGGGTGGCTGCTGGTCCCGCTGGGCTTCTCGGTCGTCGCGGTCGTGCACTTCTCCGCCACCCTGCTCAACGAGGCGCTGCGCGCCCAGCACGGCGTGCGCACCCGTGCGGCCCGTACGGACGTGCGGCCCGGCGTGCTGCGGTCGCTGCTGGTGGCGCCGACCGACTACGGCGTCCTCTGCCTGGTCTTCGTCCTGCTCGGCGCGCCGGCGGTGTTCCTCGGCGCCTACGGGCTGCTCGCCCTCGGCACGGCCGGCTACGTCGTGCTGGCCCTGGGCCGCTGGTACCGCGAGATGGGAGCCCTGCCCCGATGAGTCCCCGAGACGCCGCGACGCCGCCCCCGCCCTCGCGCCGCCGCCGGCTGCTGGCCGCCCTGGCCGTCGTCCTGTGCGCGGTCCTCGCTGTCCTCGCGGTGGTGGCCGGGCGCGACGGCGACCCCGGCGGGGACACCGCCGCCGCCGGCCCGCCGGAGGCCACGGCGACCGCGTACCCGACCGAGGTGGTCCTCCCGACCGGGACGGTGCCGCCGCCCCCGCCCACCCCTGAGCCGACCGGCCCGACGGAGGACGCGACCGCGCTGCCGCCGAGCCTGGACCCGGTCGGGTTCGACGACGAGGCCGCGGTCGGCAACGGCGTCACCGCGACCGTCGAGGGCCTCGAGGCGGTCGAGGGCAGTGCCGAGGGCCCCGGTCAGGTGGCCGGTCCCGCGGTGCGGGTGACCGTCCGCATCGTCAACGGCACCGATGCCCCCGTCTCGCTGGACGCGGTGGCGGTCGACATGACCCACGGCCCCGATGCCACGCCCGCGTCCCCGCTCGACGACGTCTCCGCCGCGCCGTTCTCCGGGACCGTCGAGCCCGGCGGCAGCGCGGCCGGCGTCTACGTCTTCACCGTGCCCGAGGACGACCGCGACGCCGTGACCGTCGCCGTCGGCTACCAGGCCGGCGCTCCCTACCTGGTGTTCGCCGGCTCCGCCGGCTGAGCCCGTCCCGACCGGCGCCCGCCGGCCCCACCACCGGGGCCGGCGGGCGCCGTCGCGCGTCCGGGACCCCTGCTGCTGTGACGCAGTGTGACCCGCGCGGGTGACCCGGGACCACCTGTGGGTGGCCGGACACCTGATCAGGTGATCGTCGAGCCGCGGATGCCGTGTCACCGTCACTCTCGGTGAAGGGCGGCCGATGACGGTCCGCCCGTGTACACGGGGGAGCCGAGTGTGTCTGCACGTGTGTGGTCGTTGCCCGCTGCGTCGTTCCGGGCGGTCGCGGGACTCCTGAGCCTGCTGCTGGTCACCGGGGTCCTGGGCCTCGCGGCGCCGACGAGTGCCCGGGCGGACGCGACACCGCTGGATCCCGCCACGCCGGCGACCGTCACGGCCGACGTGCTCCCCACCGTCCAGGTCAACGGCGTCGTGTGGGCCCAGGTCGTCGTCGGCGACACCGTCTACGCCGCCGGCAGGTTCACCCGGGCCCGCCCCGCCGGCGCGGCGCCCGGGACGCAGGAGACGGTCCGGAACAACCTGCTGGCCTTCGACATCCGCACCGGCCAGCTGATCACGTCGTTCGCGCCGGACCTCAACGGCCAGGCGCTGGCCATCGCCGCCGCCCCCGACGGCAGCCGCATCTACGTCGGCGGTGACTTCACCGTCGCCAACGGGCAGCCCCGCAACCGCGTCGCGGCGTACAGCACCGCCACCGGCGCGCTGGTCCCCGACTGGCGCCCGAGCGTCAGTGGCCAGGTGCGGGCGATCGCGACGCTCGGCACCTCGGTCTACCTCGGCGGCGCCTTCACCGCCGTGGGGACGACGAGCCGCACCCGGCTGGCCGCGGTGTCCTCGGTCAACGGCGCCCTGCTGCCGTGGGCGCCGGTGCCCGGCATCGGCTCCACGGCGGGCAACGTGCTGCCGGTCTGGCAGAACGAGGCGACCCTCACGCCCAAGACCGACGCCCAGGGCAGGGTCGTCTACGACACCGCCGCCAACTCCCGCACCAGCAACGACGTGCAGGCGCTGGTCGTCGCCGGCGGCAAGGTCATCGCCGCGGGACGCTTCGACAGCCTCAACGGCGTCAAGGCCACCGGCATCGGCGCCCTCGACCCGGTCAGCGGGGCGACCCGGCCCTTCGCGGTCAACCAGCGCATCACCAACCAGGGCGCCAACTCCGCCATCTGGAGCCTGTCGACCGACGGGCGCGCCGTGTACGGCACCGGCTTCGACTACTACGGCCCCGGCAACATGGAGAGCGTCTTCGCCGCCTCGGCGACCGACGGCGCGCTGCTGTGGGCCAGCACCTGCCGCGGCGACACCTACACCAGCTGGCCGCTCGGTGGCGTGGTCTACACCGGCTCGCACGTGCACCAGTGCGGCAACATCGGCGAGTGGTCGGAGTTCGAGCCCCGGCAGCACCGGTTCGCGGCGGCCTTCAGCACCGCGGCCGCCGGCACCAACGGGCCCTTCGTCTGGAACAACGCCAACTTCGTCGGCACGCCGGCGCCGGCGATGCTCACCTGGTGGCCGACCCTCGCCCAGGGCAGCGCCAGCGGCCAGGCGCAGGCCGCGTGGTCGATCACCGGCAACGACCGGTACCTCGTCTACGGGGGCGAGTTCCCGAGCGTCAACGGCGTGCCCCAGCAGGGCCTGGTGCGCTTCGCGCTGCCCGGCACCGCGCCGGGCACCGTCGCGCCGAGCTCGGGCACCCTCACGCCCACCGTCAGCTCGCCGGCCCCCGGCACCGCCCGGGTCGTGTGGCGGGAGGCCAGCGACCCCGACAACGAGTACCTCACGTACTCGGTCTACCGGGACTACGGCACCGCGCCGGTCTACCAGGTGACCAGCGGGCAGGACTGGTGGAACCGGGAGACGCTGGCCTTCACCGACCGCGGCCTCACCGCGGGCACGCACACCTACCGGGTGGCCGTGGCCGATCCACAGGGCAACCGCAACAGCGGGTCCTGGGCGTCGGGCACCGTGTCCGCCGGCACCACCCTCGCGCGCGGCTACGTCGAGATGGCCCGGGCCGACGGCGCCCAGTCGCTGTGGTCGCTCGGGAACACCGGCTTCGCCATGGACCAGGTCGGTGGGTACGACCTGACGGTGAACGGCGGCGTCACGCGGGGCCAGGCCGGTGCACTGGCCGGGGACGGAGACACGGCCGCGGCGCTCAACGGGGCGGGTGGGCTGGCCGCCACGAGCATCCAGGCGCAGGCCCCGCAGACCTTCTCGCTCGAGGCGTGGGTCAACACCCGGACCACGGCCGGCGGCGTCGTCGTCGAGTTCGGCAACCGCAACAGCGGGATCGCGCCCGCCCACGACCGCCTCGTCTACTTCGACCGTGCGGGCCGGTTGAACTTCGGCGTCTGGCAGAACGCCAACAAGATCGTGACCAGTCCGCGGGCGTACAACGACGGCCGCTGGCACCACGTGGTCGCGACCTTCCGGGCCGGCTCGATGCTCCTCTACGTCGACGGGACGCAGGTCGCCGCCCGCTCCGACGTCCTGATGGGCGAGCCGAGCAACGGCTACTGGCGCATCGGCGGCGGCTACAGCTGGGAGTTCGCGGGCGACTCCTGGTTCAACGGCCGGGTCGACGAGGTGGCCGTCTACCAGTCGGTGCTGCCGGCGGACCGAGTCGCCCAGCACTTCGCGGCCGGCAGCAGTGGCGACGTGCCCAACCTGCCCCCGACGGCCGCGTTCACCGGCACGACCACCGACCTCACCGTCGCGCTCGACGCATCGGCCTCGGCCGACTCCGACGGCACGGTGACGTCGTGGGCCTGGGACCTCGGTGACGGCACCACGGCCACGGGGCGCTCGATGACGCACACCTACGCGACCCCCGGCACCCGGGTGGTCCGGCTGACGGTCACCGACGACGACGGTGCGACGGCGACCAGCAGCCAGGTGGTCACCGCCTCCGCACCGCCCACCGGCGTCGGGTCGATCGCGGCGGACACCTTCGACCGCGAGGTCACCTCCGGCTGGGGCAGCGCCCAGGTCGGCGGCGCCTGGACGGTGACCGGTGCGGCCGGCAGCTCGACGGTCACGGGCGGCACCGGCCGGCTGACCGCCGCGCCCGGCAAGGACGCCTCGGCCCGCCTCGCCGCGGTGGTCCGCCGTGACGTGTCGGTGCAGGCCAGCCTGGCCCTGCCCGCCCTGCCCACCGGGGGCGGCGCCTTCGCCAGCCTGGCGGTGCGGCGGTCGGGCGCCAACGACTACCGGGTCAAGCTCTGGTACGCGGCCAACGGCACCGTGACCGCCTCGCTCGTGGCCGTCGTCAACGGTGCGGAGCGGACGCTGGCGCAGACCGTGGTGCCGGGCCCGGTCGCGGCCGGGACCGCGCTGACCGTGCGCCTCGAGGCGGAGGGCGCGGGGACGACCCAGCTGCGGGCGAAGGTGTGGCGGGCCGGCACCGCCGAGCCGGCCGCGTGGTCGGTCAGCGCGAGCGACGCGACGGCCGCGCTGCAGCAGGCCGGCGGGCTCATGACCTACCTGTACGGCTCGGGCAGTGCCACGACGTCGGCGACCGTGCGGATCGACGACCTGCACGCCGAGCCGGCCGGCACGGTGGTGGTCGCCAACCGCCCGCCGACGGCGGCCTTCACGGCCACGCCCGCCGGGCTGACCGTCGCCCTCGACGGATCCGGGTCGACCGACGCCGACGGGACCGTGCGCAGCCTGGCATGGGACCTCGGCGACGGGACGACCGCGACCGGCAGCGCCACGTCTCACACGTACGGCGCGGCCGGCACCTACACGGTGCGCCTGACCGTCACCGACGACGTGGGCGCCACGGGGACGACGACCCGCCAGGTCACCGTCACCGCACCCGCGCCGGACCCGGACCCCGAGCCCGACCCGGAGCCGCAGCCCGGACCGGCCCCGTTGGCCGCGGACGCCTTCTCCCGGGAGGTGACCGGCGGCTGGGGGACGGCCGACGTCGGCGGTGCGTGGACGCTGGGCGGTGCGGCCGCCAACGCGTCGGTCACCGGCGGGACGGGCCAGCTGCGCGGCGCCGCGGCCCAGGGGACGTCCATGACCTTGGCGGCGCTGTCGCGGACCGACGTGGCGGTCCAGGCGCAGGTGACCCTGCCGCAGGCGGCCACCGGCGGCGGCACCTATCTGAGCGTGGGCACCCAGCGGGTCGGGGCCACCGACTACCGGCTCAAGCTGCGGTTCACCGCGGCCGGGCAGGTCGAGGTCATGCTGGTGCGCACGGTGTCGGGCGCGGAGACGCTGCTGGGCGGCACGACGCTGGCCGGCTCGTACGCGCCGGGGACGGCGCTGACGGTCCGCTTCGAGACCAGCGGCACCGGGACGACGACGCTGGCGGCGAAGGTGTGGCGGACCGGCACCGCCGAGCCGGCCGCGTGGAGCGTCACGCGCACCGACGCCACCGCCGCGCTGCAGCGCCCGGGCGTCGTGTTCCTCGAGGAGTACGTCTCCGGCAGCGCCACGGGGCCGTCCGCCGTCCGGGTCGACGACCTGTGGGTCGGCCCGGCCGGCAGCGCCCCGGCTGCGGCGTGAGCGCCCCGTCGGTCGCTCCTCCCACCTCGGGGGGAGCGACCGGGCGTGACTCCGGGGATGCCGGCCCCCGCCGGGCTACGGTCCGCGGCGTGCTGGGCGTCGTCGTCGTGAACTACGCGTCCAGCGCGCTGCTCCGCCGCAACCTGGCCGCCGCCGGCGCGCTCGGGCCCGACGTCCGCGTGGTGGTCGTCGACAACGCCAGCACCGCGGGCGAGCGGGCGGCGGTCGGGCTGCTCGCCGCCGAGCGGGGCTGGGAGCTGGTGGCGCTGCCGGACAACCGCGGCTTCGGCGTCGCGAGCAACGCGGGCATCGCCCGCGCCCGCGAGCTCGGCGCGACGACGTTCTGCCTGCTCAACCCCGACGCCTCGGTCTCGGCGCAGGTCCTCGACGAGCTGCGACGGGCCACCCTGGCCGACCCGCTGACCATGCTGACGCCGCGGATCGTCGACTCCGGCGGCCGCACCGTCTTCGCCGGCTCCAGCCTCGGACTGCGGGACGGCCGGACCGGCGCCCGCGGCGGGACCGCCGTCTCGACCGGGCCGGTCGAGGAGTGGCTCACCGGCGCCTGTCTGGCGCTGTCGGCCGAGCTGGTCGACCGGACCGGGGGCTTCGCCGAGGACTACTTCCTCTACTGGGAGGACGTCGACCTCAGCCACCGCGTCCTGGCGGTCGGCGGCCGGCTCGCGGTGCGGACGGACCTGGTCGCCGTCCACGACGAAGGCGGCACCCAGGGCCGGCAGCACGGGCGCGCGAAGTCGCCCCTGTACTACCGCTACAACGCCCGCAACCGGCTGGCCTTCGGAGCGGCCCACCTGTCCCGTGCCGACCTGCTGCGGTGGGTCGTCCGGACGCCGGCCGCGAGCTGGGAGATCCTGCTGCGGGGCGGCCGGCGCCAGCTCCTGCACTCGCCCCGCCCGGCGTGGGCGGTGCTGCGCGGGACGCTCGAGGGGCTGCGGATCGCGCTGGTGGCCCTGCTGCGTCCGCGACGGACCGCCCGTCCCCGGGTGCTCGTGGCGCACCCCGGTGCCGAGTTGTACGGCTCCGACCGCGTGCTGCTCGAGAGCGTGGAGGGTCTGGCCGCCGACCACGACGTGACGGTCACGGTCCCCGGCTCCGGGCCGCTGGTCGATGAGCTGACCGCCCGGGCCGTCCGCGTGGTCGTCTGCCCGGTGCCGGTCCTGCGCAAGGCCGCGCTGCGGCCCCGAGGGGCGCTGCACCTGCTGGGTGATGCCCTGCGGGGGCTGCTCCCCGCCCTGTGGCTCCTGCTGCGGTGGGGCCGGGACGGCGTCTACGTCAACACGGTCACCGTGCCCTCCTGGGTGGTCCTCGCCCGGCTGACCGGCCGACCGGTCGTGTGCCACGTGCACGAGGCCGAGCGCGGTGCGGTCCCCCTGCTGCGGCGGGCCACCACGCTGGCCCCCGCGCTGGCCGACCGGGTGGTCGTGAACAGCCGGTTCAGCCTCGAGGTCCTCACGGAGGTGGCGCCGGGGCTGACCCGGCGGTCCGAGGTCGTCTACAACGCCGTCCGGGGGCCGCAGGGGGTGGTTCCCGCCCGCGAGCGGCTCGACGGGCCGGTGCGGCTGCTGTTCGTCGGCCGGCTGTCCCCCCGGAAGGGACCGCAGGTGGCCGTCGCGGCCGTCCGCGAACTCGTCGCCCGGGGGGTCGACGCCCGGCTCGGCCTGCTCGGCTCGGTCTTCGAGGGCTACGAGTGGTTCGAGGAGGAGCTGCGCACGGCCATCGTCGCTGCCGCCCTCGAGGACCGGGTCGACCTGCTCGGCTTCCGTCCCGACATCTGGGCGGAGGTCGCCGCCGCTGACGTCGTCCTCGTGCCCTCGGTCGCCGACGAGCCCTTCGGCAACACCGCCGTCGAGGCGGTCCTCGCCGCCCGGCCGCTGCTGGTCAGCGGCACCAGCGGGCTGCTGGAGGCCGTCGCCGGGTACTCTGCGGTCCGCGCGCTGGACCCGGCACGCCCGGCGGACTGGGCGGACGCCGTCGAGCAGGTGGTCGCCGACTGGCCCCGCCTGCGCGTCGCCGCCCTGGCCGACGCGGACGTCGCCGCCCGCCGGCACGCTCCCATGAGCTATCGGCGGCGGTTGGTGGAGGCGGTCGCCCCGGTGTTCGGCACCCACCCTCGCTCCCGCGGGTGAGGCGCCCGCGGGTCCAGCGGTGATGGGATCGCCGGCGTGACCGCCACCCTGCCGTCGGCGGACCGGACGACGCCGGCCGGGCCGGTGCGCGTGACGGTCGCCGTGCCCACCTACCTCCGTCCCGCGCACCTGGGGGCGCTCCTCCCGGTGCTGGTCGAGCAGGCGGCGGAGGTCACCGCCGCCGGCCGGTACGCCGTCGAGGTGCTCGTCGTCGACAACGACCCGGACACCGGTGCCCGGCCGCTGGTCGCCGCCGTGGGTGGCGTCCGGTACGCCGCCGAGCCGACTCCGGGCATCGCGGCAGTCCGCAACCGGGCCCTCGACGAAGCCGCCGGCTCGCAGCTCCTGGCCTTCATCGACGACGACGAGCGGCCCTGCGAGCGCTGGCTGGCCGCCCTCCTGGCCACCTGGGAGACGACCGGCGCCGCCGCCGTGTCCGGCCGCGTGCTGGCCGATTACGCGCACGAGCCCGGCCCGTTCATCCGCGCCGGCGGCTTCTTCGTCCGGCGCAGCCTGCCGACGGGCACGCGGATCGACCTGGCCGCCACCGGCAACCTGCTGCTCGACCTGGACCAGGTGCGCCGTAGCGGCACCCGCTTCGAGCCCGCCCTGGGCCTCGGCGGGGGCGAGGACACGCTGTTCAGCCGGTCGCTGGCCCGGGCCGGTGCCTGGCTGGTGTGGTGCGACGAGTCGGCGGTGGTCGACCAGGTGCCCGCCGAGCGGCTGACCCGCCGCTGGGTGCTCACTCGCGCCTGGAGCCACGGCAACAGCAGCGTGCTCACCGACCTGCGGCTGACCTCGGGTCCGCTGCCGCGCCTGCGGGTGCGGCTGCGCGGCGCCGCCCGTGGGGGCCTGCGCGTGGCCGGGGGCGCGGCGCGGTGGGCGCTCGGGGTGCTCGTCCGCTCGCCGCGGCACCGGGCCCGGGGCCTGCGCGCCCTGTACCGCGGCGCCGGGATGCTCGGCGGCGCGGCCGGACTGGTGTACGTGGAGTACGCCCGCGGCGGCCGGCGCTGGCGGCTGGCCCGCGGGGCAGCCGCGTGACCGCGCCCCTGGCCCGGCTGCGGTCGCTCCCGCGCCACGGCACCCGGGTGCTCGCCCCCCTCGGCCGCTCGCTCGTGGCAGTCCGGACGGCGGCGCCGCACGTGGCGCTCACCTTCGACGACGGTCCCGAGCCCGGCGGCACCGACCGCGTGCTGACCGCGCTGGCCGACGCCGGTGCCACGGCCACCTTCTTCGTGCTGCTCACCCGCGTCCGCCGCGACCGCGCCCTGCTCGACCAGGTGGTCGCCGCGGGGCACGAGGTGGCCCTGCACGGCGTGGACCACCGGGCGCTGCCCACCCTGCCGCCGGGCGAGGCCGCGCGTCTCACCCGGGCCGGCCGCGCCGAGCTCGAGGACGCCACCGGGACGACGGTGCGCTGGTACCGGCCGCCCTACGGCCGGCTGGACCTGCGCACCTGGCGGGCCGTCCGCGGCGCCGGGCTGGAGCCGGTGCTGTGGGGCCCCACCACGTGGGACTGGAAGGACGTGTCGCACGGCGAGCGGCTGGCGAAGGCCCAGCAGCGGCTCCGGCCGGGGGCGGTGGTCCTCGCCCACGACGGCATCGCCGGTCCGGAGGACCTCGCCGAGGACGGGCCCGCGCCGGTCCTGGACCGCGGCCGGCTGGTCGCCGAGGTGCTGGAGGCCTATGCGCAGCAGGGGCTGACCGCCCGCTCGCTGGGCGAGGTGGTGGCCGGCGGCCGCAGTGTGCGACGCGCCGTCCTCACCGGCTGAGCGCCGGCTCCCTCAGCGGAGGGCGTCCAGGGCCCGCCGGTAGGCCGCCACGTGCTCCCGGCCGGCCAGGTCCCACTCCCGCCGGCTCAGGTCCGGCGCTGCCACCGGAGGACGGGCTCGCAGCGCGGCCACCGTGCCGGCCAGGTCGGCGGCGGTGAGCTCACCGGTGTAGGTCCACACCCACCCGGGGCCGACCTCCTCGGCCAGCCGCCGGTTGACCTCGTTGTCGGGCACGAGCACCGGCGTGCCGAGCGAGAGCGCGGTCAGCGCGCCACCGGAGTTGTGCATCTCCCGGTAGGGCAGCACCACCAGCTCGGCCGCTGTGATCTCGCCGACCAGGTCGGCGTCGGGCAGGAAGTCCAGCCGCAGCGAGATGCGCGGGTCCCGCCGGGCCGCGGCGTGCAGCGTCGCGGCCAGCTCCTCCGACGACGGGCGGCCGGCGATGCGCAGCGTCAGTCCCTCGGGCGCGCCGCCGAAGGCCTCGACCAGGTGGTCGACGCCCTTGTACCGGCGGACCAGCCCGAAGAAGGTGAGCCGGCCCGGGACGCGCGTCGCGCGCGGGTGACGGCCGTACCAGTCCCGGTAGTGCCCGTGCACCACGGTCGCCACCGGGCCGGGCCCGGACAGCTCGGTCGCCTCGTTGATCCGGATGCGCAGCGCCGTCTCCCGCTCGGCCCAGCGCAGCAGCGCCACCTCGCGGCGGCTGATGCCGGTCGGCAGGTCCAGGTTGTGCACCGTGCGCACGAGCGGGACGCGGGTCAGCCGGAGGCGGAGCAGGAACAGGACGAAGAGGACCTGCCGGACGGCCTTCTTCAGCGGACCCTTCCCCGAGACGAGGATCTCCGGCCAGTGCGCGTGGAAGACGTCGTATCGGGCGGTCAGCGCCCGCCGCCACGAGAAGGTCAGCACCCGGACACCGGGCACGCCGTCCAGGGCCTCGCGCAGCATGACGACGTAGGGGTTGGTCGTGGGCCTCGGCTCGGGGAACGACTGCAGGACGGTGAGCGGCCGCGAGGTGTCGGTGGTCACGGGACGAGGGCCTCCTGACCGCTCGAGGACTCGGGGGCGCGCCACGCGCCCCGGCCGCGCACCATGGCGCGGCCGAAGGACAGCACCCCGGCCACGTCCCGCCGGAGCGGACGGGACAGGAGGGGAGCCAGCCCCAGGACGGCGGCGCCGGCGGCGAGCGCCGCCGGCGCCCCCAGGGCCGCAGGCAGCGCCGCGCCGGCGTGCGCGGCCAGCGCGGACGCCAGCCCGGCGGGGACGGCGCAGGACAGGACGCGCAGCGCCCCGAGCGACAGGGCGCGCCCGGGGAAGTCGGTGATCCGGGACAGCCACCACAGCGAGAGGGGCCACTCCAGGCAGGCGGCCAAGGCGTAGCCCGCGGCCACCCCGACGACGCCCCAGGTGCTGCCGCCGACCACGCAGACCAGCCGGAGCGCGGACGTGAGCAGGGTGTAGCGGAACAGCTGGGGACCGAGCCCGCGGGTCAGGTAGACCCACAGCCCGACGAAGGCGAGGGTCTGGGCCGCGCCCGCAACGGCGAGCAGTGCGAGGACGGGGGCCACCTGCGCCCACCGGGGCCCGAGCAGCAGCTCGACCAGCGGGTCGGCGGCGCCGGCGACGACGGCCAGCCCGGTGACCACGGTGAACCCGAGGGCCAGCTGGCCCCGGCGCAGGTGGTCGTCGAAGCGCTCGCGATCGCCGTCGAGCCGGGACAGCACCGGCAGCGCCACGGTGGTCGCGGGCGAGCGGATCTGGTTGAGCGGCGTCATCAGCAGCTGGAACCCGCGGTTGTACAGGCCGAGTGACGCCGCGTCGAAGCGCAGCCCGATGGTGACCGTGTCCACGTTGTTGCTGGCGTAGTTCACGAGCTGGGTGCCCAGCAGCGAGCCCCCCAGCCGGAGCAGCGGCCACAGCTCCGGGGTGCGGCGGGGCCGCCCGGGCAGCCACCCCGCCCGCACCGCCACCACCAGCAGGACCACCGCCGCCGCGGTCAACTGCTGCGCGGCCAGCGCCCAGTGGCCGGCGCCGGCCCACGCCGCGACGACGGCCACCACGGCGCCGGTCAGCTGGCCGAGGACGTCGGCACCCACGAGGGCCCCGAACCGCAGTTGGCGGGTGAGGGTCACCCGCGGGACGGTGGCCAGCCCGTTGAGCACGAAGACCAGCGAGACCACGCGCGCCATGGACTCCAGCGCCGGGCGGTCGAAGGCCGCGGCCAGGAGGCCGGCGCCGGAGAGGACGGCGAGGCACAGCCCCACGCCGATCGCCGTCGTCGTCCAGAACAGGCCGTCCCGGACGGCGGGCGGGAGGGTGGGCGCCCGCACGGCCGCGGTGCTGATCCCCAGGTCGCGCACCATCTCGCCGACGCCCACGACGACGAGGACGACCGCCAGCAGGCCGTAGTCGGCGGGCAGCAGCAACCGGGCGAGCAGGACGATCGAGCCGAACTGGATCACGATGCGGGCGGCCTGGCCGGTGAGCGTGACGCCCGCGGCGCGGGCGGTGCGCGGCTCGCCGCTCACCGCTGCGGCTCCCCGTCCCGGGAAGGGCGGGCGGTGCCGAGGACGAGCAGGGCCACGGCCACCACCGCGACCGCGTTCCACTCCAGGACGTCGAAGGACAGGAACATGACGACCAGCAGCAGCGCGGCCGGCCGGGTGGCGCGCTGCCCGCGGCGCAGACCCGAGACGACGAGGGCCGCCAGCGCCGCGACGCCCACCAGCCCCGCCGTGCCGAACGTGGCCACGAACTGGTTGTCGACGGCGAAGAACCCGTCGAGCTGCAGGTAGCCCGCGTCGAACAGGTCGGGCAGCGATCCCGTTCCGCTACCCAGCAGCGTCTCCGCCGGCGGGCGGCCGAACAGCCGGACGGCGGCGTCCAGCGCGCCGAGCCGGTGGGTGAGCGAACCGGTGCCCTGCAGGCCGGCCACGACCGGCAGGGTGCCGACCTGGACGGTGAGCAGGGCGCCGGCCGAGACGAGGACGGCGACCGTCCGCCAGAGCGGCCCGATGCGCAGGACCCCCGGGGTCAGCATCGCCACGGCCACCGCCAGGAGCAGCGCCAGCGCCGCGCTCCGGCTGCCGGACAGGACCACCCCGCCGCAGCCGGCGGCGCCGACGAGCAGCCGCGCCGGGACCGGCCAGCGCAGCACCGGGAGGAGGGCCAGGAGCGCGGTCAGCGCCAGGAGGGCCCCGAACGGGAGGGGGTGCGCCATCGTCCCGGTGACCCGCCCGCCGACCGCCGGCAGGAGCGGGTTGGTCTCGAAGAGGCTGCCCGGGGTCCCCAGGTAGCCCCACGGTGCGGGCGTGCCGAACAACGTGCTGGCGAGCCCGACCGCGAGCTCGGCCAGGCCGACGACGACCAGCCCCCGGCCGAGCAGACGGACGTCGGCGGGCCCGGCGTTCGCGGCGAGGAGCGCGCAGCCGAGGAGGAGCAGGGCGCCCGACCCGTGCGTCACCAACCCGGTGAGGGTGCCGTGGTGGGAGGTGGACAGCGTCCCGCAGAGGAGGAGGACGGCCACGAGCGTGACCGGCCACGGCCACCGCAGGGACCGCGCGTGGCGCCAGAGGGCGTTGGCCACCAGACACGCCAGCGCCCCGGTGAGCAGCCAGTTCAGCCGCGGGCCCGCGGCCAGCGATGGCACGAGGCACCAGGCCGCCACGACGGCGGGGACGACCAGCCCGGGACGCGTGAGCAGCGGCTCGGGCGCCGTGTCCTCACGCGCCCCGATCCGGGGGATCGTCCCCGCGCCGGTCCCGGTGGTCATGCCGGGAGTCTGGGCCGTCCCGGACGGCCGGCGACCTCTCGGTGGGGACCGGCACACCCGGAAGGGGCATCCCGGGCGGCCGGGCGGCCGGGGGCCTCACCTGTTGGGGGCAGCACCGCCCGCCGTCCGGCGCGGAGCCGGCGCGGGCCGTCCTAGCGTGCGGGCGACCGGTGCGATCCGGTCGACCGGGAGGGAGCCCGCGCCGGCCGGGCGCGCCGGGCGCGGACACGGGGGAGAGCCATGAGCCTGCACGAGTACCTGCAGATGCTGCGGCGCCGCTGGCGGTGGGTGGTCGCGGCCACCCTGGTCGGCGTGGTGCTCGCGGCGCTGGTGTCGCTGACGACCGCCGCCAGCTACCGGGCGACGAGCAGCGTCTTCTTCTCGCTGCGCTTCGGGAACTCCGCCAACGACCTCGCGCAGGGTTCGGTGTTCGCCCAGGACCAGGTCGTCTCCTACGCGGTCCTCGCGACCACCCCCACGGTGCTCGATCCGGTCGTCGACGAGCTCGGGCTCGACACGACGGCCCGTCAGCTGGCCGCCCGGGTGTCCACCGAGGTCGTCCCGGACACCGTCGTCCTCGAGGTCAGCGTCGACGACGCCACCCCGGAGGGTGCGGCCGAGCTGGCCAACGCGGTGACCGACCAGCTGGTCACGACGGTCGGGGAACTGGCCCCGGTGAACGCCGAGGGCCAGCCCACCGTGCAGGCCACCACCGTCGCGCCGGCGACGCCGCCGGGCAACCCGGCCTCCCCCCGGACCGCGCTGGACCTCGCGCTCGGCCTGATCGCCGGCCTCGTGCTGGGCATCGCGGCGGCCGTGGGCCGCGACCTGTCCGACACCCGCGTCCGCACCGCCCAGGACCTGTCCCGGGTGACCGACCTGCCGCTGCTGGTCTCGCTCGACACGCCGGGACAGGGGGACGGGCGTGACCTCGTGGTGGCCACATCCCCGCGCAGCGCGCAGGCCGAGGCGTTCCGGTCGCTGCGGACCGCGGTCCAGTTCGCCGCCCGGCCCGGCCGGCCGCTGACCCTGCTCGTGACCTCGTCGCGGCCGGCGGAGGGCAAGTCGACCGTCGCGGCGAACCTGGCCCTGACCCTGGCCGAGGCCGGATCCCGCGTCGCCCTCGTCGACGCCGACCTGCGGCGGCCCTCCGTGGCGACGACCTTCGACCTCGAGGGCGCGGCCGGGCTGACGACGGCGCTCATCGGCCAGGCCGACGTCGAGGAGGTGCTGCAGCCCTACGGCACCTCCGGGCTCGACGTGCTGACCGCGGGAGCGCTCCCGCCGAACCCGAGCGAGCTGCTCGCCTCGCCGGCCATGACCCAGGTCCTCGAACGGCTCGGCGCCGGTCACGACGTCGTCGTCGTGGACACCGCACCGCTGCTGCCGGTCACCGACGCGGCCATCCTCGCTCGCGGGGTGACCCGCACCCTCGTGGTCGCCGACGCCTCCCGCACCCGCCGCGGCGTGCTGCGCCAGGCACTCGACCTCCTCGACCGGGTCGATGCCCGCGTGCTCGGCGTGGTCCTCACGCACGTCCGGCGCTCCCGCACCGACGTGTACGGGTACGACCAGGTCCAGGAGCCGGGAGCACCGGCGCCGGAGGCCGCCGACCGCGCCGGGTCACGCGTGGGCGCGGTGCCGGCGGCGCGGTGAGCTCCGACGCGGTGCGGTCCGGCACCTCCGTGCTGGTCGTGTGCACGGGGAACGTCTGCCGGTCCCCGGCCGCCCAGCTCCTGCTCGCCGCGGGCCTGCTGGACGCGGGGGTCACCGTGACCAGCGCGGGCACGCGGGCCCTGTCCGGCCGGCCCGTGGACCCGCCGATGGCGCGGCTGCTGCGGGACTCCGGGATCGTGACAGACGGCTTCGCGGCCCGGGACCTGCGGCCGGAGATCCTGCGAGAGGCCGACGTGGTCCTCGCCGCGGCCCGTGAGCACCGCGCGGCCGCGGTCGCGATGGCACCGGCTGCCCTGCGGCGCACCCTCCTCCTCACCGACGCCGCCGCGGTCGCGGAGGCGGTGGCCGCGGCGGGGTGGCCGGCCGACGTCGCGCCGGACCCGGGTGCCCGCCTGGCGGCGCTCCCGCGCCTGGCCGCCGCACACCGGGCTCCCGGACGACCGGCCGGCGCAGACGTCCCCGACCCCTACCGCCGCGACCTCGCGACCTACGCCGCGTCCCTGCAGGTCGTGCGCGACGCCGTCGACCGGCTGGTCCACGCCGTCGTCTGATCCCCCGTCCGTGGTCGCGGAGGGTGGTCGTCGTCGTCCGAACGGGTGTACCAGGACGGTGTCGACCCGTCCGGGTGATGACGCAGAGTCACCGTCGTTGATCGACTGCCCGGGACGTCGGACGAGGTCCTGGGGGAAGACATGACCGTCATCGGCTACGCGCCGGGTGCGTACGACCTGTTCCACATCGGGCACCTCAACGTGCTCCGGCACGCCGCCGCACACTGCGACCGGCTGGTGGCCGGCGTCGTCGCCGACGAGGTGCTCCTCGAGACCAAGGGCCGGCTGCCGGTCGTGCCGCTGGCCGAGCGCCTCGAGATCGTGCGCAGCCTCCGGTTCGTCGACGACGTCCACGCCGAGGTCGTGCCGGACAAGCTCGAGGCGTGGCGGGCGGTCGGCTTCCACGTCCTCTTCAAGGGCGACGACTGGCGCGGCACGCCCAAGGGCGACCAGCTCGAGCGCGACCTCGCCGCCGTGGGCGTCGAGGTCCGGTACTTCCCGTACACGATGCACACGTCCAGCACGCTGCTGCGGCGGGCTCTCTCCCTCATCGACGGCGGCCAGCCGTCCGGCACGCCGGCCGGGCCCCCGGCCCGTCGGGGGGCCGCCCGGTGACCGCCGCGGCCGGTGGCGGCGCGATCGGGTCGGAGGCGGGGGTCCACGGCCGGTTCCTGCCGTCGCTCGACGGGCTGCGGGCGGTCGCCGCGCTCCTCGTCGTCGGCTACCACGCCGCCCCGACGGCGTGGCCGCTCGACGTCGGCTGGGCCGGGGTGCCCGTCTTCTTCGTCCTCAGCGGCTACCTGATCACCCGTCTCTCGCTGGCCGACGAGGCGGGCCGGGGGTTCTCCTTCCGGTCCTTCTGGATCCGCCGGGTCACCCGGATCCTGCCGCTCTACCTGCTCGCGGTGGGCGCCTTCCTCCTGCTGCCCTTCCTCGGCGAGGACGGCGGCGGCTGGTCGACGGTCCGCGCGACGGCGCCGTACTACCTGACCTTCAACGGGGAGTTCGTCGAGCACGGACCGATGACCGTGGCGTGGTCCCTCGGCATCGAGGAGAAGTTCTACCTGCTCTGGCCGGTCGTGGCCTTCGCGCTGTTCGCCGGTCGCGCCCGGCGGCTGCACGCGACCGCGGGCGCCGCGGCGCTCGGTCTCGTCGTGGCCGTGCTCTTCCCCGTTCCGCACCTGACCGGCTACGCCGCCTTGCTCGTGGGGGCCGCGGTCGCGTTCCTGGAGCGGCGCCGCGGGTGGGTGGGCGACGGCATGCCCGGGCCGCTGGCCCGCCCGGCGGCCGGCTGGGCAGCCGCCGTCGCCGTCGTCGCCGTCCTGCTGGCCGCGAACCTCCCGGACGACCGACTGGTCTACCTCCTGCTCTGCCCGGCCGTCGGCGTGCTGCTGCTGCACCTCGTCCACGGGCGCTCCGCGGTGGCCCGGGTCCTCGGCGCCGTCCCGATGCGGTGGATCGGCCGGCGCAGCTACGGGATCTACCTGGTCCACACGCTCGCGCTCACGGTGTGCGAGAAGCTGGTGCCGGCAAGCGTGCCCGCCCGCGGCCTGTGGGCCGGCATCGGCTGCCTGGTGCTGACCCTCGTGCTCAGCGACGCGGCGCACCGCCTCGTGGAGGCCCCGTTCCTCCGGCTCGGTCGGCAGTGGTCCGCCCGTCGGGACGCCCCTCGGTCACCGGCGCACGTCGCGGAGGTCGCGGCCTGACCGTTCTCAACGGCCGGGCGGACCCGTGCTGCAGGCGCTCGGGACCGGCGAGCCCGCGACCCGGACGGTGCCCGCCCTGACCAGTTGAGTTCCGCAAGGGGGTCCCCAGGGCCCGCGCGCGCCCGCATACTGCGCGCGGCACGGACCGGCAGGAGGACGCCGGCCACCGACGGGGGAGGAGGCCGGGTGTACGCGAGTGTGCGCGACGTCCCGCAGACAGGTGCACGGAGCGGGACGGCCCGCACCCGGGTGGGGGGCACGGTCCTCGCCCTCGGCACGGTCAGTCTGCTGACCGACGTCTCCTCGGAGATGGTGGCCGCCGTCCTGCCCGTGTACCTCACCCTGACGCTGGGGCTCTCGCCGCTGGCCTTCGGCGTCGTCGACGGGCTCTACCAGGGGACCTCGGTCCTCGTCCGGCTCGCGGCCGCGGCCGCCGCCGACCGGTGGCAGCGGCCCAGGGCGACGGCGCTGGTCGGCTACGGGTTGTCGGCGGTGTGCAAGCTCGGCCTGCTGATCGCCTCCGGCGCCGCCGCGATCGGGGCGGTGCTCGCCGTCGACCGCACCGGCAAGGGCCTGCGCACCGCGCCGCGGGACACGCTGATCGCCGACGCCGCACCGGCGGGGGCGCTCGGGCGGGCCTTCGGTGTCCACCGGGCCATGGACACCGCCGGGGCGCTGCTCGGCCCGCTGCTGGCCGTCGCGCTGCTGCTCTACCTGCCCGGCGACTACGACAGCCTCTTCCTGGTCAGCGCCGTGTTCGCCGTGCTGGGGCTGGCGGTGCTGGTGACCTTCGTCCCGGAGCGCCGCCGGTCCGCCGACCGCCCGCCGGTGCGGTGGCGCCAGGTCGCCGCGCTGCTGGGCCACCGCCCGGTGCGGCGGGTGGCGGTCACCGGCGCGGTGCTGGGCCTGCTCACGGTCACCGACGGGTTCCTCTACCTGCTCGTCCGCGAGCGCGGGGCGGTCAGCGCCGCGCTGTTCCCGCTGCTGTTCGTCGGCACGGCGGCGGTCTACCTGGTCCTCGCGGTGCCCCTGGGCCGGCTGACCGACCGGGTGGGCCGGGTCCCGGTCATCGTCGCCGGCCACGTCGCCCTGCTGGCCGCCTATGCCGCGCTGCTCCTGCTGCCCGGCGGGGGCCTGCTGCTGGCCGCGCTCGTCGTCGGGCCGCTCGGGGTCTACTACGCCGCCACCGACGGCGTCCTCGCCGCGCTGGCCGCCGAGCTCAGCCCCGACGACGTCCGGACCTCAGGCATCGCCCTCGTGCAGACGGCGGTCGCGGCCGGCCGGGCGGCATCGGCCCTGCTGTTCGGCCTGCTCTGGACGCTGACCGGGCAGTGGACGGCGCTCGCCGGGTTCGCCGTGGTGCTCGTCGTCGTGCTGCCGGGAGCCCGGTGGGCGCTGCGCGGGATCCAGGCCGCACCCGCGGAGGCCCCCCGTGCGTGAGCGCCGCCGGCTGGTGGCGTTCGTCGTCGCCGCGGTGCTGGTCCTGGCCGGCACCGTGGCCTACCTGCTGGTCCAGCGGCAGGGGGAGGAGGCGGCCGCGGCGGCCGCGGCCGAGGACGAGGCGGGCCGGACCCGCCTGGCGGTCGAGGACGTGCAGGCGGTGCCGCACCTCGTGGTCCGGAACACCGAGCCGGGGCCGTCGTCCGGCAAGGTCGCGCTGGTCCCGCTCGACGACCCCGACGGCCCGCGGGCGATCGTGGACCTCGCGTGCGACCGGGTGGCCGCGAGCGCCGGGGGAGCGGTCTGCGTGCAGACGGTGCCCGGCCTGGTGCCCACCTACCGCGCCGTCTTCCTCGACGAGGACTTCGCCGAGATCGGCAGCCAGGACCTGGGCGGGGTCCCGAGCCGGGCCCGCGTGTCCGCGGCCGGGACGTACGCGGCCACCACGGTGTTCGTCTCCGGTCACGCCTACACCGACGCCCAGTTCTCGACCGAGACGGTGGTGACCGACCTGAGCGGGCCCGCCCCGGCCTCCCTGGGCAACCTGGAGACCTGGACGGTCACCACGGCCGACGGGGCCCCCGTGACCGCGGAGGACCGCAACTTCTGGGGCGTCACGTTCGTCGGGGACGGCCCGGAGCTCTACGCGACCATGGGCACCGGCGGCGTCCGGTACCTGGTCCGCGGGGACGCCGGGACCCGGACGCTGACCGTCGTGGCCGAGGACGGCGCCTGCCCCTCGGTGTCGGACGACGGGTCGGCGATCGTCATGAAGGCGGTCGACCCGGTGTCGAAGGCCGACCTCCTCGTGGCCTACGACGTCGCCACGGGCGAACGCACCAGGCTGGCCGAGGGGCGGGCCGTCGACGACCAGGTCGCGTGGTCCGGCGAGGACCGGGTGCTCTACCCGGTGACGCGGGGTCTGGCCGCCTCCGGGGACTCCGACGTCTGGTACGCCGACGTGCACGGTGGAGAGCCCGCCATCTTCGTGCCCGACGCCTCGTCACCCTCCGTCGTCGTCCCCTGAGTTCCGGTTCTCCCGGGTGTCATCACTCCTCGTGAGGGGTCAACGACTACGGCCCTGACTCGTTTCGCGCGAGCAGGCCGGACGGCGCGGAAGAGGGTTGCGGTGCGTCACCCCCCTCTGCTTCGTTGACCGCACTTCGGTGTCGGGCCACGCGATCCCGGTCGCTGTCCGTACACGGGAGGCACGGGGGAGACACGACGGGTCGTCCCCCGCCCAGGTGAGCAGAGGGGGCGGGTCAGGGTGCTCCACGACCTCGGTGAGCTGCACCGCGCGGGATCGACCGGCAGCGGCAGCCCGTCGACGGCCACCCCCCAGGGAGTACGGCGCCGTCGATGGGCGACGGTCGCTCCCGGACGACGTCCCGCCCCGGCGTGGCTGCGCCGCTACCGCGCCGCGACCGTCGTCTCCGACGTCCTCGCGGCCGTGGTGGCGGCCGCGCTGGCCCAGATCGTGCGGTTCGGCGTCGAGGTGGTCCCCTCGACGCTGCTGGTGCTGGGGCTGTTCCCGCTCGTGTGGGTCGCGGTCGTCACGCTCGCCGGGGGGCACCGCAGCGGCCACCTGGGCACCGGGACCGAGGAGTACCGGGCCGTCATCCGGGCCGGCGTCGGGTGCCTGGCCCTCGTCGCGCTCGTCTCGTACGCGTTCGCCCTGGAGCTGTCCCGGGGCCTGGTCGTGGTGGCCCTGCCCGGGGCCCTGCTGCTCAGCGCGGTCGGGCGCCACGTGCTCCGGCGGGGCGTGCACCGGCTGCGCGCCCGGGGCCGGTGCCTGCGCACGGTCCTGGCCGTCGGCCGGACGAACGCCGTCGCGGACCTGGTCCGGCAGCTCGACCACGACCGGCACTGCGGGATGGTCGTCGTCTCCGCCTGCGTGCCGGAGCCCTCGGTGGGGGCCGCGCTGGCGGACACCGGCGTCCCCGTCGGCGGGGACCTGCGGGCGGCGGCGCGGCTGGCCCGCCGGCTCGACGTCGACGCCGTCGCGGTCACCAGCTCCAGCGAGACCGCGGCGGTCTACCTCCGGCGGCTGTCGTGGGAGCTCGAGGGCAGCGGCATCGAGCTGCTCGTCGCGCCCGGGCTCATGGAGATCGCGGGCCCACGGATGCACGTGCGCCCCTTCATCGGCCTGCCGCTGGTACACGTGGAGGAGCCGGTCTTCGCCGGCCCGAAGCGGCTGGTCAAGGAGCTCATCGACCGGGTCGCCGCGGCGCTCGCCCTCGTGCTCGTGCTGCCGGTCCTGCTGGCGGTCGCGGTGGCGGTGCGGGTGGACAGCCCCGGCCCCGTCCTGTTCCGCCAGGTGCGCGTCGGCCGGCAGGGGCGCACCTTCTCGATGCTCAAGTTCCGCACGATGTGCGCCGACGCCGAGCAGCGGCGCGCCGAGCTGGCCGCGCGCAACCAGAACAGCGACGGACCGCTGTTCAAGGTGGCCGACGACCCCCGGGTCACGCGCGTCGGCCGGGTGCTGCGCCGCTACTCCGTCGACGAGCTGCCGCAGCTGCTCAACGTGCTGCTCGGCCAGATGTCGCTGGTCGGACCCCGGCCACCGCTCCCGGACGAGGTCGCCGTCTACGACGACTCGGTCGCCCGGCGCCTGCTGGTCAAGCCGGGACTGACCGGCCTGTGGCAGGTGTCCGGCCGCAGCGACCTCACCTGGGACGAGGCCGTGCGGCTGGACCTCCGCTACGTCGAGAACTGGTCGCTCGCCCTGGACCTGCAGATCCTCTGGAAGACCTTCGCCGCCGTGACCCGTCCCCTGGGGGCCTACTGATGGACACTCCGCGGGTCGCGCCCGCCCTGCGCCGGCTCGGGCTGGTGCTGGTCGCCGTGGCGCTGGCCGCGGTGGGCCTGGCCGCCGTGCCGCAGCGGGCCGTCGCCGCCACCGACCCGTGCGCCGCCCCCGTGCTCAACCGGGTCGCCTGCGAGAACACCCAGCAGGGCAGCGCCGACTGGGTCGTGACGCCCGACAGCAGCATCGAGGGCTTCACCACCGACATCAGCGCCGACCTCGGCGACCGGGTCGACTTCAAGATCCGCACCGACTCGCGGGACTACCGCGTCGACGTCTACCGGCTGGGCTGGTACGGCGGCGCGGGCGGCCGCTTCGTCCAGTCGGTGCGCCCGAGCGCCGCGCTGCCGCAGCGCCAGCCCGACTGCCTGCGCGACGCCACCACCGGCATGGTCGACTGCGGCAACTGGGCGGTCTCGGCGAGCTGGACGGTGCCTCCCACCGCAGTCTCGGGCGTCTACGTCGCCGTGCTGCACCGCAACGACACCTCCGCCGAGAACCAAGTCACCTTCGTCGTCCGCGACGACAGCAGCCGCTCCGACGTCGTCTTCCAGACCTCGGACACCACCTGGGCGGCCTACAACGACTGGGGTGGCGCCAGCACCTACTACGGCGACGGCCCCGGGGGCGCCGGCCGGGCGTACTCGGTCAGCTACAACCGCCCGCTGGCCCCAGGCGAGTCCGCCGGGCAGGCGGCCTACGCCGAGTACCCGATGATCCGGTTCCTCGAGCGCAACGGCTACGACGTCTCCTACATCGCCGGTGTGGACACCGACCGGTACGGCAGCCTGCTCACCAACCACCGGCTGTTCCTGTCGGTCGGGCACGACGAGTACTGGTCCGGCCCGCAGCGCGCAGCGGTCGAGCGGGCCAAGGCCGCCGGCGTGAACCTGGCGTTCTTCAGCGGCAACGAGATGTGGTGGCGGTTCCGCTGGGGCCCGTCGATGGACGGTTCGGGCGCCGACCACCGCTCGCTAATCGTCTACAAGTCCAGTCTCGACGGCGCGCAGACCGACCCCTCCGGCGACTGGACCGGCACCTGGCGCGACCCGCGCTTCCGGCAGCCGGGAGTGACCCCCGAGAACGCGCTCATCGGCCAGCAGTTCTCGGTCAACGGCAACGGCGCGGGCTCCCGCGCCGACTCCCTCGCCGTGCCCGCCGAGTACGGGAAGGCCCGGCTGTGGCGCAACACCGCCGTCGCGAGCCAGGCGGCCGGCGCCACCTACACCTTCGGTCCCGGGACCCTCGGCTACGAGTGGGACTCCGACGTCGACAACGGCTTCCGGCCGGCCGGGCTCGCCCACCTGTCCCACACGGTGGTCGACGTCGCCGAGGCCGACGTGCTGCAGGACGACTTCGGGGTGCGGTACGCCCCGGGCCGGGCCACCCACAACCTCACGCTCTACCGCGACCGGACCAGCGGCGCGCTGGTCTTCGGGGCGGGCACCGTGCAGTGGTCCTGGGGGCTCGACGACGAGCACGCGGGCGGGGGCCCGGCCGTCGCGAACACCCCCATGCGGCAGGCCACGGTGAACCTGTTCGCCGACATGGGCGTCCAGCCGGCGACCCTGCAGTCGGACCTGCGGGCCGCCACCGCGAGCACCGACACGACGCCGCCGCAGGTGACCATCACCGCGCCGGGCGCGGCCGACCCGGTGTCCGTGGGCACCCCGGTCACGGTCCGGGGCACGGCGACCGACGTCGGCGGCGGGATCGTCACCGGGGTCGAGGTCTCGGTGGACGGCGGCGCGACCTGGCACCCGGCGCAGGGCCGCGGCGAGTGGTCCTACACGTGGACGCCCACCGCCTCCGGGCCGCTGCCGGTGCGCGTGCGCGCGGTCGACGACAGCGCGCGGCTGTCCGCGCCGGTCGCCCTGGACACCGCCATCGGCCAGCGCACCTGCCCCTGCACCATCTGGCCCGACTCCGCCGTCCCCGGGACGCCGGACACCGCCGACTCCACGCCGCTCGAGCTCGGGGTGCGGTGGCAGTCCCAGGTCGCCGGCTACGTCACCGGGATCCGCTTCTACAAGGGCGCGGGCAACACCGGCACGCACACCGGCAGCCTGTGGACCAGCGACGGGCGGCTGCTCGCCACCGGGACCTTCTCGAACGAGACGGCCACCGGCTGGCAGACGCTCACCCTCAAGACGCCGGTGGCCGTGTCGGCGGGGACGACCTACGTGGCCTCCTACTTCGCCCCGGCCGGGCACTACGCCGCCGACGGCGGGTACTTCTCCGCCGCGGGCACCACGACCGAGCCGCTGACCGCGCTGCGCGACGGCGCCGACGGTCCCAACGGCGTGTACCGCGTGGGCGGGACCGGCTTCCCGGAGAGCACGTTCCAGGGCGCCAACTACTGGGTGGACGTGGTCTTCCAGAGCACCGCGCCGCCGGACACCACCGCACCGTCGGTGACCCCGGGAAGCCCGATCGACGGCAGCAGCAGCGTGCCGCAGTCGACGGCGGTCACCGCGGTCTTCGACGAGCCGGTCGACGCGACCAGCATCCGCATCGGCGTCACCGGCGCCGGCGGTTCGGCCGTCGCCGGCGCCACGAGCTACGACCCGGGCACCCGCACGGCCACGTTCCGGCCCTCGGAGCAGCTGGCGGCGGCCACCCGCTTCACCGTGACCGTCTCCGCGGCCCGGGACACCGCCGGCAACCCTCTCGCCGCGCCGGTCAGCTGGTCGTTCACCACGGCCCGGCCCCCGGCGGTCCCGGGCGTGTGCCCGTGCAGCATCTGGGACGACACGGTGGTCCCGGCCGTGGTCACCGTGGCCGACCCCGCGGCCGTCGAGCTCGGCATGCGCTTCCGCGCCGACACCGACGGGACCGTCACCGGCGTCCGCTTCTACAAGGGCCCGCAGAACACCGGGACGCACACCGGGACGCTGTGGTCGGCCGACGGCCGCCAGCTGGCCCGCGCCACGTTCTCCTCGGAGTCCACCGCCGGCTGGCAGGAGGTCGCGTTCGACCAGCCGGTCGAGGTGACCGCCGGGACGACCTACGTGGTCTCGTACCACACCGACGCCGGCTACTACTCCGCCACGGCGGGCGGCCTGTCCCAGGCGGTGGTGCGGGCTCCGCTCACCGCCCTCGCCGACGGCGCGGACGGCCCCAACGGCGTGTACGTCTACGGCGGCAGCGCCTTCCCGACGCGGCCCGGCTCGGCCAACTACTGGGTCGACGTGGTCTTCCGGCCGGCCCCGGACACCCTGCCGCCGACCGTGACCGGGACCGCGCCGGGCACCGGCACCACGAGCGTGCCCGTCGACGCCACCGTCTCGGCCGCGTTCAGCGAGCCGGTGGACCCGGCGTCGGTCAGCGTGTCCGTGTCCTCCGCGGCGGGCGCCGCCGTCCCCGGGACGACGGCCTACGACGCCGAGACCCGCACGGTCCGGTTCACGCCGGCGGCTCCGCTGGCGGCCGCCACCGGGTACACCGCGACGGTGTCGGGGGTGCGCGACACCTCGGGCAACGCCATGACCGGGCCCTGGACCTGGTCGTTCACCACCTCGGGTGTCGGCGCCTGCCCCTGCACGCTGTTCAGCGACGCCGTGCCCGGGAACCCGGCGACCGACGACGGCCGGTCGGTGGAGCTCGGCACCCGGCTGCGCTTCGACGTCGACGGGTGGGTCACCGGCGTCCGGTTCTACAAGGGCGCCGGCAACACCGGCACCCACACCGGCACCCTCTGGAGCGCCGACGGCCAGGTGCTCGCGACGGGCACCTTCGACGCGGAGACGGCCGCGGGCTGGCAGCAGATGCGCTTCGCCAACCCGGTGGCGGTGACGGCGGGGACCACCTACGTCGTCTCCTACCACGCGCCGTCGGGCCACTACGCCGCCGACGTCGGCGCCTTCACCGACCGCGGCCGGGACAACGCGCCGGTCCACGCGCTGCGCGACGGCGCCGACGGGCCCAACGGGGTCTACGCCTACGGGACGGCCTCCGCGTTCCCGACGAGCAGCTACCGGGGCAGCAACTACTGGGTCGACGCGGTGTTCGAGACCGCGCCGCCCACCGACACGACCCCGCCGGCGGTGACCACCACCTCGCCCGGCGACGGCTGGTCCAGCGTCCCGGTGGACTCCCCGGTGCAGTTCACCTACGACGAGGGGATCCAAGCCGGCACGGCGGTCGTGCGGGTCACCACGGCCCAGGGCGCCGCGGTGCCGGGCACGGTCACCGGCTTCGGTGCGCGCACCGTCGTCTTCCGGCCCGACGCCCCATTCCCGCCGGGCGCGGTGGTCACCGCGACGATCGAGGGGACGCAGGACCTGGCCGGCAATCCGATGGCCGCGCCGGTGAGCGTCTCGTTCACCACCGCGGCCGGGCAGTCGGCCGGCTGCCCCTGCACGCTGTTCCCCGAGAGCACGGTGCCGGGCGTCGCGGCCGACGGCGACGCCGAGCCGATCGAGCTGGGCGTGCGGTTCACCACCGACACGCCGGGGTCGGTGACCGGGGTGCGGTTCTACAAGGGACCGGGCAACACCGGCACCCACACCGGCAGCCTGTGGGCGCCCGACGGGACCCGACTGGCCACGGCCACCTTCATGGGGGAGACCAGCGGCGGCTGGCAGCAGGTGCTGTTCGACGCGCCCGTGCCGGTGACCCCCGGGGTGACCTACACGGCGAGCTACCACACCGAGACCGGGCACTACAGCTACACGCGGGGGACCTTCGAGTTCACCGGCGTGGACCGCGGGCCGCTGCACGCCCCCCGGGCCACGGCGACCGAGCCCAACGGCGTCTACGTCTACGGCGCCTCGGCGATGCCCACCCGCGGGTCGAGCACCGACTACGGCGTCGACGTCGTGTTCGTGACCGACGGCAGCGGCACCCCGCCGCCACCGGCCGGCGCGGACACGACGCCGCCGCAGCCGGTGCGCACGGTGCCCGCCGACGGGACGCAGGACGTGAGCACGACGGCGCCGGTCGGCGCCACGTTCTCCGAGCCGCTGGCCGCCTCCTCGGTGCGCTTCACCCTCAGCGGGCCGGCCGGGACCGTGCCGGTCATCGCCGGGCTGGACGCCGCGGGGACGACGGTGAGCGCCACGCCCACGGCGGCACTGGCGGCCGGGACGACGTACACGGCGGCCCTCGTGGTCGCCGACGCGGCCGGGAACACGGTGCCCGCCCCGGTGACCTGGACGTTCACCACCGGCGCGGCCGGCTCGCCCACCGCGGGGAGCTGCCCGTGCACGCTGTTCCCCGACAGCGCGGTGCCCACGGCGGTCGCCGACGACGACTCCGCCGCGGTGGAGCTGGGCGTGCGGTTCACCACCGACACCGCCGGCGTGGTCACCGGGGTGCGGTTCTGGAAGAGCGCCGGCAACACCGGCACGCACACCGGCAGCCTGTGGGCGCCCGACGGGACCCGGCTGGCCACGGCCACCTTCGTCGAGGAGTCGGCGAGCGGCTGGCAGACGGTCCTCTTCGACACGCCCGTGGCCGTCTCGCCCGGGGTGACCTACACGGCGAGCTACCACACCGACACCGGTCGCTACGGCTACACGCGGGGTGCCTTCGAGTTCACCGGGGTGGACCGGGCGCCGCTGCACGCGCCGCAGGCCACGGCGACCGAGCCCAACGGCGTCTACGTCTACGGCGCCTCGGCGATGCCCACCCGCGGGTCGAGCACCGACTACGGCGTCGACGTGGTCTTCGTACCGCAGGAGGCGCCCACCGTGACGGCCACGGCGGCTCCGCGGAGCGCGCCGACCCCGGCGCCGACGACGGAGCCCGCGCCGACGACGGAACCCGCGCCGACGACGGAACCCGCGCCGACGACGGAGCCCGCGCCGACGACGGAGCCCGCGCCGACGACGCAGTCCGCGCCGACCACCACCTCGCCGGCGCCGTCCTCGACCGAGCCGGCACCGTCCTCGACCGAGCCCGCCCCGTCGACGGCGCCGGCGCCGACCCCGACTTCCTCGCTGTACGGGGCGGGGGACACGCCCCCGGCCGACGCGGTGACCGATCCGACGCCCGCCGAGCTCGGCGCCCGGTTCACCACTGCGGCCGACGTCTGGGTGACCGCGCTGCGCTTCGCCAAGGGCGCCGGGGCGACCGGGGCGCACGTGGGCAGCCTGTGGACCGCCGACGGGCAGCGGCTGGCCACGGTCCGCTTCGCGGACGAGACGGACACCGGCTGGCAGACCGCCGTCCTCCTCCAGCCGGTCGCCCTCCGGGCGGGCCAGGAGTACGTGGTCTCCTACAGCGCGCCGGAGGGCCGGTGGTCGCAGACCGATGGCGGGTCGGCCACCGACCGCACCAGCGGGCCGCTCACCGCACCGGCGGACCGCGCCGGCGCGCCCAACGGCGTCACCGGCCCGGCCGGGTCCTTCCCGACCGAGGCCGCCGACGGGGCGGCGTTCTGGGTCGACGTCGTGGTCGCCACCACCGCGCCGCCCGAGGCGGGCGAGGACACCGTGGCCCCGGCGGTCACCGCCACCGGGCCGGCGAGCCCGGCGACGACCGGGGCCACTCCGACCGCCGTGTTCAGCGAGGGGGTCCGGGACGTCCGGATGACCCTCGCCGGACCCGACGGCACGCCGGTCCCGGCGGTGCTCACCTGGGATCCCACCACCCTGGCCGCCCGGCTCGAGCCCGCGCAGCTGCTGGTGGCGGGGGCGACCTACACGGTGACCGTGGACGCCGCCCGGGACGCGGCCGGCAACGCCCTGGCGGGGCCGGTGACGTGGACGGTCGAGGTCCGGTGACCCGAACCGCAGGGATCCGGAACCGGCGCGACGCGAGGACCCCCACGACGGGCGAAGGCACTCCAGACTGGCGCGGCGCGCGACCGGTCGCGGACCACACGGGGAGAGAGCAGTGAGCACACCCATCGGTATCGCCGTGATCGGGGCCGGCTACTGGGGGCCGAACCTGGTGCGCAACGCCCAGGCCACCCCCGGGCTCCGCCTCGAGTACCTGTGCGACCTGGACGTGAACCGGGCGCGCGCGGTCCTCGGGGACTACAGCACCGTCCGGGTCACCGCCGACCTCGACGCGGTGCTGGCCGACCCGGCGGTCGGCGCGGTGGCGGTCGCCACCCCGGCGGCCACCCACGCCGGCATCGCGATGGCCGCGCTGGCGGCGGGCAAGCACGTGCTGGTCGAGAAGCCGCTGGCGGCCAGCCTGTCCGACGGCGCGAAGATCGTGCGGACCGCCGAGGAGGCCGGGCTGGTCCTCATGCTCGACCACACCTACTGCTACACGCCGGCCGTCTCCCACCTGCGCGAGCTGGTGCGCGGCGGGGAGCTCGGCACCCTGCAGTACCTGGACTCGGTGCGGATCAACCTGGGCCTGGTGCAGGCCGACGTCGACGTCGTCTGGGACCTCGCGCCGCACGACCTGTCGATCCTCGACTCGCTGCTGCCCGACGGCGTCACCCCGGTGAGCGTGGCCGCGCACGGCGCCGACCCGCTCGGCTGCGGGCAGGTCTGCGTCGCCCACCTGTCGATCGAGCTGAGCACCGGGGCGCTCGCGCACGTGCACGTCAACTGGCTGTCGCCGACGAAGGTCCGCACGACGATCGTCGGCGGCTCGCGGCGCACCGTCGTCTGGGACGACCTCAACCCGACCCAGCGGGTGGCGGTCTACGACCGCTCCATCGAGACCCGCGACCCCGCGGAGCTGGGCGTCGAGGCCCGCAACCAGACGCGGGTGTCCTACCGGATCGGGGACATGGTCGCCCCGGCCCTCCCCGAGAGAGAGGCACTGCGCACGATGATGAGCGAGTTCGCCGCGGCGATCACCGAGGGGCGGTCGCCGCTCACCGACGGCCGCTCCGGCCTGCGGGTCCTGGCGATGCTGGAGGCCGCGAGCGCGAGCCTCCGCAGCGGCGGCGTGGCGGTCCCGGTCGAGCAGGCGGCCGTGGAGGTGGCCGCGTGAGCGCCGCCGTGGAGCTCGCCGGCAGCCGGGTGCTGGTCACCGGCGGCGCGGGCACGATCGGGTCGCACGTGGTCGACCAGCTCGTCGACGCCGGTGCCGCGGAGGTCGTCGTCCTCGACAACCTGGTGCGGGGCCGGCTGGCCAACCTCGACCGGGCGCTGGAGCGCGGCGGCGACGTCGTCCGCGTGGTCGAAGGGGACATCCGCGACGTCGCGCTGGTGCACGAGCTGACCCGCGGGAAGGACCTGGTCTTCCACCTCGCCGCGCTGCGGATCACCCAGTGCGCCGAGCAGCCGCGGCTGGCGCTGGAGTCGCTGGTCGACGGCACGTTCACGGTGCTCGAGGCGGCCGCCGAGCACGGGGTCGCCAAGGTGGTCGCCTCCTCGTCGGCGTCGGTCTACGGCCTGGCGGAGGAGTTCCCGACCACCGAGCGGCACCACCCGTACAACAACGACACGTTCTACGGAGCGGCCAAGGCCTTCAACGAGGGCATGCTGCGCAGCTTCAAGGCCATGTGCGACCTGGACTCGGTCGCGCTGCGCTACTTCAACGTCTACGGCCCGCGGATGGACGTGTACGGCGTCTACACCGAGGTGCTGATCCGGTGGATGGAGCGCATCGCCGCCGGTGAGCCGCCGCTGATCCTCGGCGACGGCCTGCAGACCATGGACTTCGTCCACGTCGAGGACATCGCCCGCGCCAACCTGCTGGCCGCGCAGGCCGACGTCACCGACACCGTCTTCAACATCGCCTCGGGCGCCGAGACCAGCCTGCGCGAGCTCGCCGACCGGCTGCTGGCGGCGATGGGCTCGGACCTGACGCCGGTGCACGGGGAGGCGCGGAAGGTCAACGCGGTCACGCGGCGGCTGGCCGACGTCACCGCGGCCCGGGAGCAGCTCGGCTGGACCGCGCAGATCGGTCTCGACGAGGGCCTGCGCGGACTGGTCGAGTGGTGGCGGGCCGAGCGGGCGCCGGCGCAGGAGTCGCTGGCATGAGCGTCG
This sequence comes from Geodermatophilus sp. SYSU D00879, assembly GCF_054050375.1. Lineage (NCBI taxonomy): Bacteria > Bacillati > Actinomycetota > Actinomycetes > Geodermatophilales > Geodermatophilaceae > Geodermatophilus > Geodermatophilus sp. SYSU D00879. The sequence continues at coordinate 443,281 of NZ_JBJGZF010000001.1, read as the reverse complement.
TCGACACGTCGGTGCCGGCGCTGCCCACCATCCCGGTGATGAAGCCGTGGCTGGGCGAGGAGGAGGCCGCGGCCGCCGCCGAGGCGGTGGCGTCGGGGTGGGTGGCGCAGGGGCCGCGGGTCAAGGCGTTCGAGGAGGCGTTCGCCCGCCGGGTCGGGGTCCCCGAGGCGGTCGCCGTCTCCAACTGCACGACCGGGCTGCACCTGGCGCTGCACCTGCTCGGCGTGGGGCCCGGCGACGAGGTCGTCGTCCCGTCGTTCTCCTTCATCGCGACCGCCAACGCCGCCCGCTACGTGGGCGCCGAGCCGGTCTTCGCCGACGTCGACGTGGTCACCGGCAACCTGACCGCGGCCACGGTGGAGGCGGTGCTGACGCCGCGCACCCGCGCGGTCGTCGTCGTCCACCAGGCCGGGGTCCCCGCCGACGTCCCGGCGCTGCAGGCGCTGCTCGCGCCGCGCGGGATCGCGGTGGTGGAGGACGCCGCCTGCGCCATCGGCAGCACCCTGCAGGGCCGGCCGGTGGGCGCCGGCGCGCAGCTGGCCGCCTTCTCCTTCCACCCGCGCAAGCTGGTGACGACCGGCGAGGGCGGCATGCTGACCACCACCTCGCCCGAGGTCGCCGCCCGCGCCCGGCGGCTGCGCGAGCACGGGATGAGCGTCAGCGCGGCCGACCGGCACGCCACCGGCCGGGTCGCCCCCGAGGAGTACCTCGAGCCCGGCTTCAACTTCCGGATGACCGACGTGCAGGCCGCCATCGGGCAGGTGCAGCTGACCCGGCTGGACGCGATGGTCGCGCGGCGGCGCGAGCTGGCCGCCCGCTACCGCGAGCTGCTGGCAGGGCTGCCGGGCCTGCGCATGGTCGACGACCCGCCGTGGGGGACGACCAACTACCAGTCCTGCTGGGTGCTGCTGCCCGAGGACGCGCCCGTCGGCCGGGACGCCGTCCTCGAGCGGATGAGCGCGGCCGGGGTCTCCGGCCGCCGCGGCATCATGGCCGCCCACCTCGAGCCGGCCTACGCCGACCGGCCGCAGGTGACGCTGCCGGTCACCGAGCGACTCACGGCCGACACCCTCATCCTGCCGCTGTTCCACCAGATGACCGAGGCCGACCAGGACCGCGTGGTCGACGCCCTCACCGCGGCGCTGCGGTGAGCGCGACCGCGCGGCCCCTGCTGGTCCTCGGCTCGGGTGGTGCCGCCCGCGAGGCCGTCCAGCTGCTGCGCGCCTGCCCGGAGGCCGCCTCCGGCGGTCCCGTCGCGGTCGCCGGGTTCCTCGACGACGACCCGGCGCGCGCGGGCACCGCGGTCGACGGCGTCCCCGTGCTGGGGACCACCGCCGAGGCTCCCGACCGGGCCGCCCGCGGCGCGCTGCTGCTGGCCTGCGTCGGCAACCCGGTGGCGCCGGCCTCCCGGCAGCGGCTGGTCGACCGGCTCGGCCTGCCCGACGAGGTGTGGGGCACCGTGGTGCACCCGCTGGCCAGCGTCTCCCCGGACAGCACGGTGGGCGCGGGTTCCGTCCTGCACGCCGGCGTCGTCCTCACCGCCGCCGTCACCGTCGGCCGGCACGTCTACGTCATGCCGCACGTCGTCCTCACCCACGACGACGAGGTCGGCGATGCGGCCACCTTCGGTGCCGGCGTCCGCTTGGCCGGCGGCGTGTCGGTCGGTGCCGCCGCCTACCTCGGCTCGGGCGCCCTCGTCCGCGAGCACCGGCGGATCGGCGCCGGCGCCGTCGTCGGCATGGGCAGCGTCGTCGTCCGCGACGTCCCGCCCGGTCAGACCTGGGCCGGCAACCCGGCCCGCCCCCTCACCCCGTCCCCGGCGCAGCTCCTGGAGGCCTCCCTGTGACCACCGTCGACCGTCCCGTGACGACCGGCCCGGTGCCGCTGGTCGACCTCGGCCTCCAGCGCGACCGCATCGCGGACGAGGTCGCCGAGGGGTTCGCGCGCGTGCTGGCCACGACGGCGTTCATCGGCGGCCCCGACGTCGGCGCCTTCGAGGAGGAGTTCGCCGCGTTCACCGGCCGCGCGCACTGCGTCGGGGTCGGCAACGGCACCGATGCGCTGGAGTTCGCGCTGCGCGCCGCCGGCGTCGGCGCGGGCGACCCCGTGGCGCTGCCGGCCAACACCTTCGTGGCCAGCGCGGAGGCGGTGCTGCGTGCCGGCGGCCGCCCGGTACCGGTGGACGTCGACGACGAGCACCTGCTGCTCGACCCCGCCGCCCTCGAGGCGGTCGCGGGGGAGTGCCGCGCGGTGCTGCCGGTCCACCTGTTCGGCCAGATGGCGCCGATGGCGGACATCCGCGAGGTCGCCGACCGGCACGGGCTGGTCGTGGTCGAGGACGCCGCGCAGGCGCAGGGTGCCACGCACCGGGGGGTGCCGATGGGCGGCTGGGGCACCGCGACCGGGACGAGCTTCTACCCGGGCAAGAACCTCGGCGCCTACGGCGACGCGGGCGCGGTGACCACCGACGACCCCGGCGTCGCGCGCACCGTGCGGCTGCTGGCCAACCACGGCAGCGAGGTCAAGTACCAGCACCCGGTCCTGGGCTTCAACTCCCGGCTGGACACGCTGCAGGCGGTGGTGCTCCGGGCCAAGTTGCGCCGGCTGACCGAGTGGAACGCCGAGCGGGTGGCGGCCGCGGAGCGCTACGCGGACCTGCTCGCCGGCGTGCCGGGGGTGCGGCTGCCGGCGGTGGCTTCCGGCAACGAGCACGTGTGGCACCTGTACGTCGTGCGGGTGGCCGCCCGGGACGCCGTCCTGGCCGACCTCAACGCGGCCGGCGTCGGCGCCGGCATCCACTACCCGGTGCCGGTCCACCTCACCGGCGCACTCTCCCCGGTGGGGCACGGGCCCGGCGACTTCCCGGTCGCCGAGCGGGCGGCGGGCGAGATCCTGTCGCTCCCGCTGTTCCCCGGCATCACGCCCGCCCAGCAGGAGCGCGTCGCCGAGGTGCTGGCCGGGGCGGTGGCGCGGCATGGCTGAGCCGGCCGGCGTGCGGGTGCACCCGCTGGGGCTGTGCGAGAGCGACGACGTCGGCCCCGGCACGCGGATCTGGGCCTGGGCGCACGTGCTGCCCGGCGCCCGCGTCGGTGCCGACTGCAACGTGTGCGACCACTCCTTCGTCGAGGGCGGCGCGCGGCTCGGCGACCGGGTGACGGTGAAGAACGGCGTCCTGGTCTTCGACGGGGTCGACGTCGGCGACGACGTGTTCCTCGGTCCCGGCGTCGTGTTCACCAACGACCTGCGGCCTCGCGCGCACGTGAAGAAGGGTCCCGACGCGCTGCTGCCCACGGTGGTGGAGGACGGCGTGACCCTCGGCGCCGGCACCGTCGTCGTGTGCGGCACCCGGATCGGACGGCACGCCTTCGCCGCTGCCGGGGCCGTGGTCACCCGCGACGTCCCCGCGCACGCCTTCGTCGCCGGCAACCCCGCGCGGCAGCGCGGCTGGGTCTGCTCCTGCGGCGAGCGGCTCGACGAGGACCTCACCTGCGCCGCCTGCGGGCAGGCGTACGAGCGCTCCGGCACGGGCCTCGCGGCGATCCAGGTCCCGGCGGCGTCAGGCGCCTGACGATGGGGATGCGCGTCGGCGCGGACGGCTCGCTCTTCGGCCGGGCGGGCCGCGCCCTGGGCTGGAGCGTGGCCAGCACGGCGATCGGCAAGCTGAGCACGCTGGCCATCGGTGTCGCGCTCGCCCGCATCCTCGGCCCCGAGGAGTTCGGCACGTTCGCCGTCGCCCTGGTGGCGCTGCTGGCCGTGCTCAGCTTCAACGAACTGGGCGTCAGCCTGGCGATCGTCCGCTGGCCCGGCGAGCCGGAGGAGATCGCGCCCACCGTCGCGACGCTGTCGGTCGTCTCCAGCGCCGTAACCTACGCAGGCTGCTGGGTCGCGGCGCCGGCGTTCAGCGAGCTCATGGGCCAGCCCGGCGCCACCCCGACCGTCCGGCTGCTGTGCGTGTGCGTGCTGGTGAACGGGTTGGTGGCCGCGCCGGCCGCGGTGCTGCAGCGCCACTTCCGGCAGGACCGCAAGCTGGTCGCCGACCAGGTGACCACCTGGGTGGGCGCGCTCACCTCGATCGGCTGCGCGGTGGCCGGCGCCGGGGCGATCAGCCTGGCCATCGGGCAGCTGACCGGCGCTGTCGCCGGAGCCGTGCTGCTCGCCGCGTTCGCGCCCTCGGCGCTGCGGCTGGGGTTCGACGCCGGCCGGGCACGCGCGCTGCTGCGCTTCGGGCTGCCCCTTGCGGGCTCGAGCATCGTCGTGTTCGCCGTGGGCAACGCCGACCGGCTGATCGTGGGGGCGGTCCTCGGCCCGGTGCCCCTGGGGCTGTACGTCCTCGCGGTCAACCTGTCCAACTGGCCGGTCGCCGTCTTCTCCCAGCCCGTGCGGGCCGTCGCGCCGGCCACGCTGGCCCGCCTGCAGCACGACCCGCCCGCGATGCGCTCGACCTTCCTCACCACCGCCGGCCTGCTCGCCGCGGTGACCGCGCCGGTGTGCGCGCTGCTGGGCGGGGCCGCCGAGCCGCTGGTGCGGCTGGTCTACGGCGCGGTCTGGGCCCCGGCGGCCGACGTCCTGCCGTGGCTGGCCGCGCTGGCGGTGCTCCGGGTCCTGTTCGAGCTGCACTACGACCACCTGGTCGTGCTGGCCCGCACCCGGGTGGTCTTCCTCGCCCAGGCCCTGTGGCTGGCCGCACTGGTGCCGGCGACAGTCCTCGGGGCCCGGGTCGCCGGTGCCGCGGGCGCCGCGGCGGCCTCGCTGCTGGTCGCGGCGCTGGTGGTCGCGCCGGTGTACCTGGCCGCGGTGGGGCGTGAGGGGATCGCCCCCGCCGCGGTGGGCGCACGGGTGGCCCTGCCCGTCGGGGTGGCCGTCGCCGTGGGCGCCCTCGCGTGGCTCGCCGCGGGGACCGTCGGCCCGGATCTCGTCGCCCTCGCGACCGCCGCCGTGCCGGCCGTCGCGGCGATGGCCCTGCTGCTGTACCGGTCCCGGGACGACGTCCGGCGGCTGCGCGCCGCCCTCGGGCAGCCCGGGGCCGCCGCGCCGCAGGAGGAGGTCCCCGCGCCCGCGGAGACCGCAGGCACGACAGGGGGGATCGGCCGGTGAGGCCACTGCGCGTCGTCGTCTACCCGCACACGATGGAGATCGGGGGCAGCCAGCTCAACGCGCTGGAGATCGCCGCCGCCGTCCGCGACCGCGGTCACGAGGTGCTGCTCTACGCGCCCGACGGCGACCTGCTCGCGCACGCCGACCGGCTGGGCCTCGAGCACGTGCTCGCGGCCCGCGCGCCCTTCCACCCCTCGCCCACCGTCACCGCCGACCTGCTGCGCCTGGTGCGCGACCGCGGCGTCGACGTCCTGCACGGCTACGAGTGGCCGCCGGCGCTGGAGGCCGTCGCCGTCCGCGCGCTGCGCCCGCAGGTGGCGGCCGTCGCCACGGTCATGTCGATGGCGATCCCGCCGTTCCTGCCTTCCTCCATGCCGCTGGTCGTGGGCACCCAGCGTCTGGCCGACCAGGGCCGCCGCACCCGGCGCGGCCCGGTCCAGCTGATCGAGCCGCCGGTCGACACCGAGGCCAACCGGCCCGGGGTGGCGGCAGCCGCGTTCGCCGCTGCCCACCCGGCCGAGCCCGGCACCGCCCAGGTCGTCGTCGTCTCCCGGCTGGCGCACGAGCTCAAGCTGGAGGGCATCCTGACCGCCGTCCGCGCGGTCGCGGCGCTGGCCCGCAGCCGCCCGGTCCGGCTGGTCGTGGTGGGCGACGGGCCGGCGGCGCCGGAGGTCCGGGCGGCCGCCGTGCAGGCCAACCGGACGGCCGGCCGCGACGTCGTCCTGGTCACCGGCCAGCTCGACGATCCCCGCGGGGCCTACGACGCTGCCGACGTCTGCCTGGGCATGGGCGGGTCGGCGCTGCGCGCCCTCGCCTTCGCCAAGCCGCTGGTGGTGCAGGGGGAGCGGGGCTTCTTCGAGCTGCTCACCCCCGACAGCGTCGGTCCCTTCCTCGAGCGGGGCTGGTACGGCGTGGGGGACCGGACCCCCGAGCAGGCCGCCGCGCACCTGGCGGCGGTCCTCACCGCGCTGCTCGACGACCCCGGGCGCCAGGAGGAGCTCGGGCGCTACGGCCGCGAGCTGGTGAAGGGGCGCTTCGACCTCGGCCGGGCCGCCGAGGTGCAGATCGAGCTCTACCGCCGGGCCGTCGAGGCCCGCGCCGGTGTGGGGCGCACGCTGGCCGAGGGCGCGCGGAGCACCGCCGCGGTGCTCGGGCACAAGGCGCGGCGGCGGGTCCAGCGGCTGCGCGGGGACGTCGCCCGGGACGACTTCAATGCCAAGCCCGCCTGACCGGAGCGGGCTCGCCGGAGCCGTCGGCCGCGCCGAGCAGCGTGCCGGCGCGCGCGGCCCAGCTGTTCTCGCGGGCCCAGGCGAGGCTGCGCTCCGGCCACCCGGCGGGCGGACCGGAGATGGCCAGCGAGGCCGCCGCCCCGGCGAACTCCGCGGGCTCCCCGGCCGTGGCGACCAGCCCGGCGGGCAGCAGGTCCAGGGCCGGCAGCGGGGTGCTCACCACCGGCACGCCGGCGGCGAGGTACTCCAGCGTCTTGAGCGGGATGCTCGCCTGGTTGAACGCCGTCCGGCGGTAGGGGGTCAGCCCCACGTCCACGGCGGCCAGGAAGCCGGGCAGCTGCTCGACCGGCCGGCGGCCCACCCACTGCACCCGGTCCCGCGCCAGCAGGGCCACCACGCGCGCCGGCTCGAAGGCCGGGTCGATCGGCCCGACCAGCAGCAGCGACAGGCCCGCGTCGACGACCGCCTCCAGCAGGGCGAGGTCCAGCCGCGGCGACAGCTGGCCCACCACGCCGGCGACGGGCCCGGTCAGGTGGACCTCCGGGGACCGGGACGCCTCCGCCACGCGCCGGCGCAGGTCCGGGTCGCAGCCGTTGGCCAGCACCTGCCCGTCGTGGCCGGCCCCCGACCAGCGCCCGGCGAGCACCGGGGAGATGGCCAGCCGCACCCCAGCGTCGGCGAGCTGGCGGCGCTCCCACCGGTCGAGCACGTCCCGGTCGATGCCCATGAGCTCGGCGCCGGCGGCGAAGTCGTCGGTGGCGAAGTAGACACGCGTGCCGCCCAGACGGGGGCGGGGCTGCGGCGTGGCGACCACCTCGACGGCGGGCACAGTCCCCTCGCGCCGCACGGCGGCCCGCGCCGCGCGGCCGGCGCGCCAGGAGGACAGGCGCCAGGTCGCGCGCCGGTTGGGCCAGGGCGGGCCGGCGGTCCGGACGGTCACCAGCGACGGCGACCGGCGGGTGAGCCGGACGGGACGCAGCAGGCCGCGCAGGCCCTCGGCGCGCAGCCAGTGCTGCAGCGGCACGGGCGGGTCGACCCACACCACCGGACGGTGCAGGGAGACCTCCTGCGCCAGGAGGCGGTCGGTGCCGGTGACCTCGTCCCAGCCCACGCCCGGGAACCAGACGACGCTGCCCGACGAGGTCATGACCCGGCGGGGACGGCGACGAGCGACATGGCGCTGGACAGTAACCGCGCGCACCAGGGGGAGGGGACGTGAGCGCACCACGGACCGGACATCCAGGGACGGAGGTCGCCGAGCCGGCGCCGGCCGGGGACCCGCAGCCACCCGGAGGAGGGCGCCGCCGCCCGCGCCCGCGGACGGTGGCGGCGGGTACGGCCGCGCTGCTGGTCGTGGTCCTGGCCGTCGTCCTCATCGTCGTCCGCGACGGCAGCCCGCGGGCCGGTGCGGGCGGGGACGCGGCGGGCGACGCGACGGGCCCGGCCGGCGGCGTCATCCCGCCGCGCGGCGACGTCGCCGTCCTCGATCTGCCGCGGATCCCCTGGGAGGGCGGCCCGGAGTACTGGTCCCGGTTCCCCGCCGCGGTCGCCGCCGGCTGGACCGATCCGTCGTTCTTCCCCGTGGTCGCCTGGTACGACGGCATCTCCTCCGACGAGGAGGTGCAGTACGACAAGGGCGTCGGGATCAACACCTACATCGGGATGGACGCCGCGACGCCCTACAGCCTGTTCGCCGACAACGGCGTCTTCTGGATGGGCTCGCGGCTCAACGAGACGTTCCCCGAGGACGGCGCCAACTGGCCCGCGGCCTTCCTCGACGACGAGGTCGACGGCCGCTTTCCCCCGGAGGAGGGCCGGGCGCACCTCGCCCAGCTGCGTGAAGACCTGCCCGCCGGGCGGCCGGCGTACGCCAACTTCACCCAGAGCGTCGTCAGCTCCGACATGGACGACGCCGACGCCGAGGCCTACGTGAACGGCTACAGCGACATCGTCTCGGTGGACATGTACTGGTACTCGATCCCGTTCTGCGACCTGCAGCCCTTCCGCGGCTCGGTGTACCTGACGCCGGTCCGGCAGGAGACCTGCCGGACCGCGTCCAGCTACGGCGCGGTCGTCGACTCCCTGCGCCGGCGCGACGCTGCCGACGGCCGGCTGCAGGCGATCTGGCAGTTCGTGGAGCTGCTCAACGGCGGCCCGGGGGAGGGCCCGTTCACCGCGAACATCGAGCCGGGCCAGTTGCAGGGCGCGGTGATGAGCTCGCTGATCCACGAGGCCCGCGGCATCGTGTGGTTCAACCAGTCCCTGTCCGGCCCCTGCCAGGGGAGCAACCTCATCCGCCTGTCCCAGGTCCAGGACGGCTTCTGCGGCGCCGCGCAGGTCGCGGCCGCCACGCGCATCGACGGCGTCGTCCACCAGCTCGCCCCGGTCCTCAACACCCAGTCCTACGAGTGGGACGCGGGGCCGGCGACCGACACCATGCTCAAGGTCCACGACGGGTCGGCCTACCTGTTCGCGATGGTCGACGGCAGCCAGGGCCCGGGGGAGCGCACGCTGCGCCTCCCGCCCGGTGTCGACGGCACGCAGGCCGAGGTCCTGTTCGAGGACCGGTCCCTGCCAGTCACCGACGGCGTCCTCCAGGACACCTTCGACGAGGAGTACACGTGGCACGTCTACCGCATCCCGCTGGCGGAGGACCGGCCGTGACCCCACCCGGGACCCATGTACTGCTGACCCGCTTCAACCTCCCCTCGCGCGGTCACGAGAGTCTCGTCCGGGCACAGGACAACTGGCTGCGGGACCGGGTCGGGCTCTTCGAGCGGCACTGCCTGCCCTCGGTGCTCGCCCAGACCCGCCGCGACTTCTCCTGGCTGGTCTACTTCGACCCCGCGAGCCCCGACTGGCTGATCGAGTGGATCCGCGACCACGAGCGGCGTGGCTCCTTCACCCCGCTGTTCCGGGAGGAGGTGCCGCGCGCCGACCTGCTGGCCGACATCCGTGCGGTGGCCGGGGACCGGCCGGGGGACCTGCTCACGACCAACCTCGACAACGACGACGGCCTGGCCCGGGACTTCGTCGCCCGCCTGCAGGACGCCGCGGTGCCCGCGGAACGGGCGGCGCTGTACGTCGGCGACGGGCTGATCGTGCGCGGGGACCGCGTCTATCGGCGGCTGGACCGGTACAACGCCTTCTGCTCGGTGCGGGAGACGTGGGACGACCCGGTGACCTGCTGGTCGGACTGGCACATCGGGCTGGCCGACCACATGCCCGCCGTCATCCTCCGGGGCGACCCGGGCTGGCTGCAGGTGGTGCACGGCGGCAACGTCAGCAACCGGGTGCGAGGCCGGCGCACGCGGCCCTCCGCGCATGCCGGCGCCTTCCCCGGGCTGCCCGAGGGGCTGCCCGACCCCGGGCGGGCCGGGCTCCTGGCCGACGCGCTGGCCGGCGGGCCGGGCCGCGCGGTCCGGGAGGGCGGCCGGGCGGCGGTCAAGACGGTGGTGCGCGCCGTCCTCGGCCGGGAGGCACTCGACCGGGTCAAGTTCCTGGCCGCCTCGGCGCGGCACCGGGTCCACCGTTCGGGGACACCGCGCGCGAACCCGGTGACGAGCCCCTCTGACGGACGTATGTTGCCCGTCGACGGGGCCATCGGGCGCTCCGGCGCTGGTCACGGCGTCGTGGACCCGGTGTGAGCACGACGACAGGACGGCGGGGGCGCATGGGTCGGACCGCGCTGCCGACCACGGTGGCGCGTGGAGCGGGGGACGGCTCGACGGCCGAGCGCCCGCTCGACTGCGTCCTGGTCGTCGTCACCTACCGCAGCGCCCGGGACCTGCCGGGGCTGCTGGACTCGGTCCCGGCCGCGCTGAGCGGTCTGAGGGCGGAGGTCCTGGTCGTCGACAACGACTCCGACGACGACGTGGCCGGCGTCGTGGCCGGGAGGCCGGCGACCCGCCTGCTGCGCGCCGGCGGGAACCTCGGCTACGCCGGGGCCATCAACGTGGCGCTGGACCGGATGCCCCCCGCCCGCTGGGTGGCCGTCCTCAACCCCGACCTCAGCCTGGCGCCGGGTTCGCTCGCCGAGCTGGTCGCGTGCGGCGAACGCACCGGCGCAGCCGCGGTGGTGCCCCAGCTCCTCGACGACGACGGACGCCGGTCGCCGTCGCTGCGCCGGGAGCCGACGGTGCGGCGGGCGCTCGGCGAGGCCCTGCTCGGCGACCTCCTGCCCGGCCGGCCCGCCTGGTCCGCCGAGCTGGTCCGCGACCCGGACGCCTACGCGGCCGAGCACCCCGTCGAGTGGGCCACCGGCGCGGTCGTCCTGCTCCGCAGCACGGCGGTGACCCGGGTCGGGCACTGGGACCCCCGCTTCTTCCTCTACTCCGAGGAGACCGACTACCTGCGCCGGCTCCGGGAGGCGGGCTCGTCGGTCTGGTTCACGCCGGCGGCCGTCGCGCGGCACCGGGGTGGCGGCTCGGGGCAGTCGCCCGACCTCGCGGCGCTGCTCGTGGTCAACCGGGTCCGCTACGCCCGCAAGTGGCACGGCCGGCCGGGCGCGGCGGGCCTGTGGGCGGCGTCGCTGCTGCACTGCGTCCTGCGGGTGGGGGAGCCGGGGCACCGCCGGGCCCTCGCCGCCCTGCTGTCCCGGCGGGTCCGGGACCGGCTGCCCGGTGCCGGGAGCAGCGGGTGAGCAGCCCGGTGGCCCAGGCGCCGGCGGGCGCACCCTCGCGGCCGTCTCCCACGGGGGCACCTCCGCGTCCGGGCGTGCGGGCCGGGTTCCTGGGACGGCGTGCCCGCGCATCTGAGGCGCCGTGGTCGCCGGTCGAGGTGCGGGAGCGGCAGGCGACGCTGCTGATGGGTGCCTACGCCGTCACGCTCTTCGTCTTCCCGTCCGACCTCGTGCTGCGGATCGTGGGCGGCCAGGGCTACGTGGCGGGGCTGATCTCGCTCGTGCTCTTCCTGCTGTGGGTCGCCTCGACGCTGATGGGGGCGCACGACCCGCTGCGGGTCCGCCACCCGACGCGTGCGGCGGTCGCGTACTTCTCCTTCACCGGCCTGGTGTGCTGGGCCCTGACGCCCTTCCACGGCCTGAACGGCACGCAGCAGCTCGGCGCCGACCGCTGGATCATGATGATCGCCGGCACCGCGGGCGTCGTCCTCGTCGCCGCCGAGGGCCTCGGACGCCTGGCCAACCTGCTGACCGTGCTGCGGATGGCCGTCTACGGCGCCGCCTTCTGCGCCTTCGTCGCCGTCCTGCAGTGGGTGCTCACGTTCGACCTCAGCGGCCTGATCCGCAGCTCGCTGCCGGGCTTCACCGTCGACGGCACGCTGAGCGTCTGGCAGGCCCGCGGGTCCCTGCAGCGGGTCTTCGGCACCACGATGCACCCCATCGAGTTGGGCGTGGTCGCCGGCATGATGCTGCCGCTGGCCCTCGTGCTCGCCCTCCACGACCGGCGCCGCGGCGCGGTGGCGCGCTGGCTCCCCGTCCTGTTGATCGGCCTGGCGATCCCCGCCTCGGTGTCGCGGTCCGGGGTGCTGGCCGCCCTCCTGTCGTCGGTGGTGCTGGTGCTCGGCCTGCCGGCGCGGCAGCGCGTCACCGCGCTCGTCCTGCTCCCCGCCAGCGCCTTCGCGATCGGCATCGCCCGGCCGGGCTACCTGCGGACCCTCGCCGAGTTCGTCGGCGCCGGCAGCGCCGACACGTCGGTGTCCAGCCGCCTCGACGACTACCCGATGGTCGCGCGCCTGGTCGCCGAACACCCCTGGTTCGGCCTCGGGGGCGGCACCTACCTGCCGGCCGACCTCCTGGCGGTCCTGGACAACCAGTACCTCAAGAGCGCCATCGAGCTGGGCCTGGTCGGGATCACCGGGTTGTTCGTCTACCTCGTGGTCCCGGTGCTGACCGCCCTCGGCGCGCGGCTGCGCTCGCGGGACCCCCTGCTGCGCGCCATCGCCGGCGCGCTGGCCGGTGCCGCGCTGGCCGGGGCGGTCTGCGCGGCGACCTTCGATGCCTTCTCTTTCAACATGTTCGTCGGTGTGCAGGCGCTGGTGACCGGGTGCGCAGGTGCGTGCTGGGTGCTGTCCCGCCGGGAGCCGCACGGAGCCGCGTCCGCCGTCCACGAAGCGAACGGAGACTGACCCCTTGGACCTCTTCGCCATCCTGCGCTCCATCCGGAGCCACTGGCTCACCACCACCCTGGTGGTGGTGCTGACCGGTGTCGCCGGCGCGTGGGTGTTGCTGGTCATGCCGCGCGACTACGAGGCGAACGCCTCCTACGTGCTGGTCAACCCCGCGCCGCCGCCGACGGACGCCCAGATCGAGCGCGACCCGTCCCTGGCCGAGGTCAACCGCAACAACCCCTACCTGCGGTTCGCCAACGAGGGGACCGTCGGGCAGGTGCTGTCGGCCCGGATGAGCGGCGGCACGGTCCGCGACGCCCTGGTCGCCCAGGGCGCCGACGCCGACTACACCATCGGTCCCTCGCCGACGTCGGCGCAGATCGTCGACATCGTGGGCACCGGCACGAGCGCCGCCGAGGCGGAGCGGACGCTGGCCCTGGTCAGCGAGCGCATGGAGGCCGAGCTGGTCGCGCTGCAGCAGGTCTACGGCGCGGACGAGGCTGCCCTCATCACGCCGCTGCCGGTGGCGGAGCCGGGGCCCGGGCACGTCGTCGTGTCGGGGACCATCCGGTCGCTGGTGGGCGTCGTGGGCGCCGGCGTCATCGTCCTGTTCGCCGCCATCTCGATCGCGGAGGGCCGCGCGGCGCTGCGCCGCGAGGGGCCTCGCGAGAGCCGCCGCGGCAAGGCGGGGCGGCACCAGGCGCCGGAGGAGGACGGCGAGCCGGAGGCCGCCGCCGCGCCGCCCGCCGAGCTGCAGGAGCCCCTGTCGTCGCCGCTGCCGGCCGCCGTCCGGGAGGCCGGCAGCGCCAGTCACGGCGATCCCCGCACCCCGGACGACGACGTCGTCGTGCCCGGGCGTGCGCCCCTGCCGGCGGGGGCGCGCGCCGGCGACTGAGACGGCGCCGCCCGTGCCGGCCGGCCGAGGGGCCGGCACGGGCGGCAGGGCCCGCGGCCGTCAGGCCCGGAGAAGGACCTCGGCGCGCTCGATCAGCGTCGAGGCGCGGGAGTCCCAGGAGCAGTCGAGGACCGACTGCCGCAGGGCGTCCGGGGTGGACGGTCCGCCGTCGGCCAGCGTCCGGCGGACCGCCGCGACGAACTCGTCGGGCGTGCGGGCGACCCGCACCCGGTCCCGGTAATCGGCCAGCTCGGCGAAGTCCGTGCTCACCACGGGCAGGCCGAGCGCCAGGTACTCCTTGAGCTTGATCGGGTTGGCGTGCGCGATCCAGCTGTTGTCCTGCCACGGCATGACCGCGACGTCGAACGCCGAGCCGTAGGCGGGGATCGACTCGTAGGGCCGGTGGCCGAGCCAGTGCACGTTCGGGTACCGGTCGAAGCGGCCCATCGGGTGGTTGGCGTCACCGATGAGCACCAGCGAGACCTCGGGCAGCTCAGCGGCCAGCCGCTCCAGCAGGTCGAAGTCGACGACGAAGTCGTCCAGGGCGCCGTAGAAGCCGATGCGCGGCCCGGGGATGGCCGCGATGTCGGCCGGCCACTCCTCGGGCGGCCGGCGCCGAAAGTGCCCGACGTCGACGCCGTGGTCGAGGAAGTGGCCGCGCGGGCCGGTGTGCGGCGCCTCCTCCGCCATCAGTGCGCGGCTGACGTAGAGGACGTGGTCGGCGTTCTCCAGCAGATCGGTCTCCATGGCCTCGATCGACCGGGTGTCGGCCTCCGGGAACGCCGAGTGCCGGTCCGACCGGTTGAAGACCAGCGAGCGGCGGCGCAGGGGGCGGACGACGTCCCAGGCGGTCGGCACCGTCACCACGACCACGGGCTCGCGGATGCCGAGCCACCACATGGTCGCCCGCACCTGGGCCCGGACCACCCGGGCTCCCCACCGCCGGGCCCGGGCGGACCCGTAGAAGGGCAGCGGCAGGGGCGAGACGACGTGGAAGCCGGGCAGGTCGGGCAGCGGACGCCGCACCAGCCGGGCGACGCTGCGCAGCTTGCGGGCCAGCCGCCGGGTGACGTTCGTGCTCACCCCGCGCCGCGGCATCCGCATGCCGATGCTGTTGACGACGAGGACCCGCCGGTCGCGGGCCACCGAGCGCATGAGCTGGAAGTCCGAGTGCGCCTGGTTGTGGTACCACCAGTCCTGCGCCGCGAAGCAGACGTAGTCCGCACCGCCCGCGGCCGGCGACGTGCCCGTGGTCCGGGTCACGCCCACGCGCCACGGGGGTCGTCGGCGGCGCCCCTGCCGGGGGTCGGCCGGGTGGCGAAGCCGAGCGCCGCCGCGCGGCTGAGCAGGTCCAGCGCGAAGGGCAGGTCCTCGACGAGGTAGCGCCGGGCCAGCCGCCGGGGCTCGAGGGCCAGGCGGTGCACCCACTCGGCACCGATCCGCTGCAGGACGCCGGGAGCCCGCCGGTACTGGCCGGCGGCGAACGGGATGCCGGCGCCGCAGCCGAGCAGCCAGGCCGCCGGCAGCAGCGGCCGGAGCCGGGCGATCAGCCGCTCCTGCTTCGGGAAGCCGAGGCCCACGAGCACCAGGTCCGGCTGCGCCGCCACGACCCGGTCGACCACCGCGGCGACCTGCTCCTCGGACCGGTCGAAGCCATAGGGCGGGGAGTCGGTACCGACCACCTCCGTGCCGGGGTGGCGCTCGGCCAGCGCGGCCGCGGCGGCCTCGGGCACCCCCGGGTCACCGCCCAGGAGGTAGACCGAGCGGCCGGCCCGGGCCGCGGCCTCCGCGAGGGTGTCGACGAGCGAGGCACCGGTGACCCGTGCCGGCAGCGGGTCCCCGGCCAGCCGGGACGCCCAGACCAGCGGCATCCCGTCGGCGACCGCGAGCGTGGCACCGGACACCAGCCGGGCCATCTCGGCGTCCCGGGCGGCCAGGCGCAGGATGTCGACGTTGACCGTCACGATCCAGCCGCCCTCCCCGTCCGCCCAGCCGTCGAGCACCCGGCGCACCACGGCGTCCTCGGTCAGTGCGGCGATGTCGGTCCCCCCGACCGTGCACAGCCGCACGGAGAACGGGTCGGCCGGGGGAGACGTGACCGCCGGGGTGCCGGGGTCCTCCAGGACAGGCGGAGCGGTGACGCTCGTCATGGCGCCGGATCGTGTCGACCGGCGAACCGCCGTAGCCGGTCCGGACGCCTGGTCACGCGGCGGCTCCGCGTCGTCCGTGCGTGTCCTCACCGACCGTGACTGCGGAGTATCGAGACACAGGGGTCAGGCGGCTGATCAGTGCCGATGCTCTCCAGGCGGTGACGAACCGTGACCGGCTCCGCCGGCCCGGGGCCACCGGCGGGGGTCCCGTCCACGGGCTAGCCTGGGAGGGGGCCCGGCGCCGCACTCGGCGGCACCTCTGCGGGCCGACCGATCCCGGAGGAAGTCCCTCGTGAGTCTGCGCGGCGTGCTCGACGTCGTCCTCACCGATCCCGGCGTCGCGCGCGTGGTGGCCGCGGCCGGGTCCGCCGAGCTCGCCGTCACCGCGCCGCCGCCGGTGCAGCCGCTGGTGGCCGCCGCGCTGGCCGCGCGGGAGCCGGGCGCCGGCGTCCCGGTGCTGCTGGTCACCGCCGGCGAGCGGGACGCCGACGCGGCCGCGGACCTGCTGCGCTGCTTCCTGCCCGACCGCCGCGTCGAGACCTTCCCCTCCTGGGAGACGCTGCCGCACGAGCGGCTGTCCCCGCGCGCGGACACCGTCGGCCGCCGGCTGGCCGTGCTACGCGAGCTGACCCACCCCGGCGACACCGGCATCGACGTGCTGGTCGCCCCGGTCCGCAGCGTGCTGCAGCCGCTGGCCCCCGGCCTCGGCGACCTGGTGCCGGTCGAGCTCAAGGCGGGGGACACCGCCGAGCTCGACGACGTCGCCCGCGCGCTGTCCGACGCCGCCTACACCCGCGTGGAGCTGGTCGAGAAGCGCGGCGAGTTCGCCGTCCGCGGCGGCCTGCTCGACGTCTTCCCGCCCACCGAGCCGCACCCGGTCCGCGTGGAGTTCTGGGGCGACGAGGTCGACGAGCTGCGGTACTTCTCCGCCGCCGACCAGCGTTCCCTCGACGAGCGGCCCGAGCGGCTGTGGGCCCCGCCGTGCCGCGAGCTGCTGCTCACCGACGCCGTCCGCGCCCGCGCCGCCGAGCTCGCCGCGGAGCACCCGGGCCTGGCCGAGCTGCTCGGCAAGCTCGCCGAGGGCATCGCCGTGGAGGGCATGGAGTCGCTGACCCCCGCGCTGGTCGAGGGGCAGCTGCAGCTGCTCACCGACCTGCTGCCCGCCGGGACCCACGTGCTGGTCGCCGACCCGGAGCGGGTCCGCAGCCGGGCCGCCGACCTGGTGCGCACCGCCGAGGAGTTCCTCGCCGCGTCCTGGGCCACCGCCGCCGAGGCCGGCGAGGCGCCGCTGGACCTGGGCGCCTCGTCGTTCCGCGAGCTGGCCGACGTCGAGGCCGCCGCCCGCGGCCGCGGCCTGCCGTGGTGGACCACCGGCGCGTTCACGCTCGACGTCGACGACGAGTCCTCGGTGACCCTGCAGGCGGGCACCGTCGAGCGCTTCTCCGGCGACCTCGACCGCGCCGTCGAGACGCTGCGCGGCTGGACCCGTGACGGCTGGCGGGTCGTCGTCACCTTCGCCGGGCCCGGCCCGGCCCAGCGCGCGGCCGAGCAGCTGGGGGCCGCCGACCTCGGCGTCCGGCTGGTGCCCGGCATCGAGTCCGCGCCCGAGGCCAGCCTGACCTCGATCACCCAGGGCAACCTGGAGTCCGGCTTCGCGCTGCCCGGCGTGGGGCTGGCGCTGGTCACCGAGCACGACCTCACCGGCCAGCGCGGCACCACCATGCGCGACGCGGTGAAGATGCCCGCGCGCCGCCGCAACGCCGTCGACCTGGTGCAGCTGCAGCCCGGCGACCTCGTCGTCCACGAGCAGCACGGCATCGGCCGCTACGTCGAGATGGTCAGCCGTACCGTGCACGGCGGCCAGCGCGACTACCTGATCGTCGAGTACGCGCCGGGCAAGCGGAACCAGCCGCCGGACCGGCTGTTCGTGCCCACCGACTCCCTCGACCAGCTCACCCGCTACGTCGGCGGGGAGCAGCCGGCGCTGTCCAAGCTCGGCGGCGCCGACTGGCAGAAGACCAAGGGCCAGGCGCGGCGGGCGGTCAAGCAGATCGCCGCGGAGCTCATCCGCCTGTACTCGGCGCGCATGGCGACCACGGGGCACGCCTTCGGCCCGGACACCGTCTGGCAGCGCGAGCTCGAGGACGCCTTCCCGTTCCAGGAGACCCCCGACCAGCTCGCCGCGATCGACGAGGTCAAGGCGGACATGCAGAACCCGGTCCCGATGGACCGGATCATCTGCGGCGACGTCGGCTACGGGAAGACCGAGATCGCCGTGCGCGCCGCGTTCAAGGCGGTGCAGGACGGCAAGCAGGTCGCCGTCCTGGTGCCGACGACGCTGCTGGCCAACCAGCACTTCAAGACCTTCTCCGAGCGCATGGCCCAGTTCCCGGTGACGGTGAGGGTGCTGTCCCGGTTCCAGTCCGACGCCGAGAGCGCCGAGACGCTGCGCCGGCTCGCGGCCGGCGAGGTCGACGTGCTCGTCGGAACGCACCGGCTGCTGCAGCCGACCACCCGGTTCAAGGACCTCGGGCTGGTCATCGTCGACGAGGAGCAGCGCTTCGGCGTCGAGCACAAGGAGTACCTGAAGACCATACGGACGGCGGTCGACGTCCTGTCGATGTCGGCCACCCCGATCCCGCGCACGCTGGAGATGAGCCTGACCGGCATCCGCGAGATGTCGACGATCCTCACGCCGCCGGAGGAGCGGCACCCGGTGCTCACCTACGTGGGCGCCTGGGACGACAAGCAGATGGCGGCCGCGATCCGCCGCGAGCTGCTGCGCGACGGCCAGGTCTTCGTCATCCACAACCGGGTGCAGTCGATCGACAAGGCCGCGGCGAAGATCCGCCGGCTGGTGCCCGAGGCCCGCGTGGCCGTCGGCCACGGCCAGATGAAGGAGCACGAGCTCGAGCGGATCATGGTCGGCTTCTGGGAGAAGGAGTACGACGTCCTGATCGCGACGACGATCGTCGAGTCCGGCCTGGACATCCCCAACGCCAACACCCTGATCGTCGACCGCGCCGACACCTTCGGCCTGTCCCAGCTGCACCAGATCCGCGGCCGCGTCGGCCGGGGCCGCGAGCGCGCCTACGCCTACTTCACCTACGACCCCTCGCGGCCGCTGACCGAGACCTCGGTCGACCGGCTGACGACCATCGCGCACAACACCGACCTCGGCGCCGGCATGGCCGTGGCGATGAAGGACCTCGAGATCCGCGGCTCGGGCAACCTGCTCGGCGGCGAGCAGTCCGGGCACATCGCCGGGGTCGGCTTCGACCTCTACGTGCGGCTGGTCGGCGAGGCGGTGGCCGACTACCGGGCCCAGGTCACCGGGGAGGAGGCACCCGCGGAGCCGGTCGAGGTGCGGGTCGACCTGCCCGTGGACGCCCACCTGCCGCACGACTACGTGCCCGGCGAGCGGCTGCGCATGGAGGCCTACCGCAAGGTCGCCTCGGTGCAGGACGACGACCAGGCGCAGGCGGTGCTCGACGAGCTCACCGACCGGTACGGCACCCCGCCCGCGCCGGTGCTCAACCTGCTGGCCGTGGCCCGCTTCCGCGCGGCGATGCGGGCGCTGGGCGTCACCGAGGTGTCGCTGCAGGGCCGCGCGATCCGGGTCTCGCCGGTGCCGCTGCGCGAGTCGCAGCAGATGCGGCTGGCCCGGCTGGCCGACGGCGCCACGTACAAGTCCGCCGTCCAGACGGTGTCGCTCAAGGTCCCGGTCGGCCCCGACCGGCGCACCCCGCTGCGCGACGTCGCCCTGCTCGAGCACCTGCACGCGCTGCTGAAGGCGGTGCTCGAGCAGCCGGTCGCGGCCTGATCTCAGTCGAGGACGGCGGAGACCTCGGCGGCCAGGGTGCCGACGTGCCGGTCGCTGAGCATGCCGATGCGCTCGTCGTCGAGGTCCCCGTGGTAGCCCGGGACGTCGATGACGTGCAGGCCGCGGACGACCCGCCGCCAGGCGCCCAGGGTCCGTGATGCCGCGGCGCGGGACCCCTCGGCGAGGAAGTAGTGCACCGGCCCGTCGAACCGGCCGGGCCGGTGGGCCTCGGACACCTCCTGCGACCCGAGGAAGAAGCGCAGCTCGGCATCGGGGGCCGGGGCGGGTGCGGACGGCCGCCTCCGGCCGGTCAGCCGCCGCGGGAGGCCGCGCAGCGGGCGGCCGGCGCGCACCGTGGCCCAGCGGCCGGCCCAGCGGACCCGGGTGGTCTCCCACCGGCTGAGCGCTGCTCGCGGCGGGCGGACGTCGAGCAGCCCGAGGCAGCCGACGTCCGCTCCGGCGGCGCGCAACCGGGTCGCGACCTCGTGGGCGACCAGTCCGCCGAAGGAGTAGCCGAGCAGGGTGTACGGCCCCTCCGGCTGGACACCGCGGACCTGCACGAGGGCGTCGGCAGCGACCTCCTCGATGGTGCGGTGCCGTCCGTCGTCGTGCAGCAGCGGCAGCCGCAGGCCCAGCACCGGCCGAGGGGTCGTGAGCCGATCCACCAGGCCCCCGTACAGGTTCAGCTGGCCCCAGGCGTCCGGCACGAGGAACACCGGCCGTCCCTCGCCCGCCCGCAGGGTGGTCACGGCGGCCGGTGCGGCGGAGGTCTCCGCCTCCGCGGCCCGGGTCAGGCCGGCCGGCGTCGGGTCCTCGGCGAACCGCTGCACCGGGACGTCGGCGCCGAGCTCGAGCCGGACGCGTCGGAGCAGGCTGAGCACCTGGCGGGAGGTTCCGCCGAGGTCGGACCAGTCGTCGTGGGGGTCGGCGGAGCGCAGGCCGAGCACCTCGCACCAGATGCGGGAGACCCGGCCGAGCAGATCGTCGTCCTCCTCCACCGCAGCGGGGGCGGCGGAGGCCGCGGCGACCGCTGCACGGATCCCGTCCAGGCAGTCCGGGTTGCGGAGCGCGACGGCGTTGGCGACCGGGTCGCCGTTGACGGCGTCGCGGGCCGCGCGCTCGGAACGCTTGCCGTTGTGGGTCAGCGGCAGGTCGCCGACCGCGACGACCAGCGAGGGCACGTGCGCGGCAGACGCCTCCCGGCGCAGCGTGCGGCGGATCGTGCGGTCCAGGCCGCCATCGAGCCGGGCTCCCGGCCGCAGCACGACGAGCAGCACCATGCGCGAGCCCCCGGGCCGGCTCGCGTCGCGCTGCTCGACGGCCATCGCGTCGTCGATCTCGGGCAGCTGCCGGAGCACGGTGTAGATCTCGCTGGGCCCGATGCGCAGCCCGTCGACGTTGAGGACGCCGTCCGAGCGGCCGTGCAGCCGGGAGGAGCCGTCGGCGTCGAACTCGATCAGGTCGCCGTGGGTCCACACGCCGGGGTGGTCGGCGAAGTAGGCGTCGTGGAAGCGGCGACCGTCGGGGTCACGGAGGAACCCGACCGGCCGGCTCGGGAACGGGCGCCGGCAGACCAGCTCGCCGACCTCCCCGACGACCTCGCGGCCGTCCTGGTCGACCGCCGCGACGTCCAGGCCGAGGCTGCGCGTCTGGCTCCGGCCCCGTCGGACCGGGAGGTCGGGGGCGCCGAGCACGAAGCAACCGATGACGTCCGTACCGCCGGACATCGACTGCAGCGGCACCGGCCCGAGGGCCTCGGCCACCCAGTCGAACTGCCAGTCGTGCAGGACCGCGCCGGTCGAGAGCACCGCCCTCAGCCGCGACAGGTCGCCGGCCTCCGCGGGACGGTAGCCGGCGTCCTGACCGAGCTGCAGGTAGGCCGGGCTGGTGCCGAGGACGGTGACACCGTGCTCGGCCGCCAGCTCCCACAGCGTCTCCGGGCCCGCGACCGGGCCGTCGTAGACGACGACGTGCGTGCCGGTGGCCAGGGCCGACAACTGCCAGTTCCACATCATCCAGGCGGTGGTGGTGTGGAAGTAGAGCGTGTCGCCGGGGCCGAGGTCGACGTGCAGCCGGTGTTCCTTGACGTGCTCCAGCAGCGTGCCACCGGCACCGTGCACCATCGCCTTGGGCGGGCCGGTGGTGCCCGAGGAGAACATCACGAACAGCGGGCTGTCGAAGGCGTGCCGCGGCCAGTCGGTCGTGGGAACGGCGTCCGCGGTGGAGCCGGCGAGCCGGTCCACCGGCAGGCCGAGGTCCGCGCGCGCGCCGTCGTCGAGCAGCAGGACGCGGCGCAGTGTGGGCAGCCCGGCGACGACCTCGGCCACGACGTCGTCGGGGACCGCCCGGCGGTCGAGGACGAGCACGGACGGGTCGACCTGGCCGAAGCGGCCGAGCAGGGACGCCGCACCCATGTCGGGAGCGGCCGTGGAGACCGCGGCCCCGATCGCAGCCGCGGCGAGGGCGACGACGGCGGTCTCACCGGTGTTGGCGGCGATCAGCACCACCCGGTCCCCCGCGGCGACACCGAACCGCTGCAGCGCGGTCACCGTCCGCGCGACGGCGTCGCGCAGCTCACCGCGGGTCCAGCGGTCGGTCGGCCGGTCGGCGTGCACGGCGGTGAGCGCGGGCGCGTCGTCGCACGCGCCCTCGAGCGGGCGCAGCAGCGCCTCGGCGTAGTTCAGTCGCAGGCCGGGGAAGAAGCGCGCGGTCTCGACGTCGGTGCCGGTGAGGACGACGTCGGCGGAACCCGACCACGGCACCCCCGACCAGTCGAGCAGGGTGCGCCAGAACTCCTCGGGCCGCTCGACCGAGAAGGCGTGCAGGGCACCGGGCGCATCCAGGGCGGCGCCGGCCACCTCCTCGCAGCGGGCGCGGAAGGACGCGAGTTGGGGGAGGGCGGCGGCGAGCGTCATCGGGGGATCTCCTCGTCGAGGGCGACCGCGAGGCTGGCCACCCACCCGTCGGGCACGGGCACGTCGTGCAGGGTCCAGCCGGCCGCCGTCGCGCCGGTCGGCCCGACGGCGGTGACCACGGTGGCCGGGTCCTCCCGCAGGCCGGTCCCGTGGGCCTTGAGGACGGCTTCCTTGCGGGTCCAGGCGCGGGTGGCCGCGACCGGGCGTTCGCCGGGGGGGAGGAGGGCGATCGCGCGCAGCTCGGTGGGGTGCAGCCAGCCCTCGTCGGCGACGGCCGGCGTCCAGGGGGCCACCGGCTCCAGATCGACGCCGATCCGGCGGCCGCGGCCGATCGCGACCACGCCCAGCTCGCCGCCGGCCGAGCAGCCGGCGTCCAGGCCGGTGTCCGCCGGCAGCTGCGGGCGACCCGTGGCGCCCGTGGCGAGCGGCACGTGCCGGGGGTCGGTGCCCAGCTCGGCGGCGAGGGCGGTCCGCAGGGCGGCGCGCAGCAGGACCCGGCGCCGGTGGACGGCGGGCGTGCCCCGCCGGGCGCGGGCGAGCTCAGCCGGCATGAGCACCGCCTCGGCGCGGGCCAGCTCGTCGTCGCCGGCCACGAGGGGCACGACGGTGACGGTCACGCCGCTGATCACCCCGCGCGTGGGCGCGGGGACGGACGGCGGCATGCGCGCGATGCTGGCAGCGGCCGCGGCCCGGGCCATCCCTCCTCGTGGGGACACCACCCTCCCGGGTGGCCCGCCGCCTGCGTCGGGTACCACCCCGGGTGTGGCACGCTCCGCTGGTGCAGACCCGCCGGCTGAGCACCTCGATCGCCGTCGGCCTGGCCGCTGTGGCCGCCCTGGCCGGCTGCCGGACCTCGCCGACCGTCGCCGCCTACGTCGGGGACGAGCAGGTGACCGTGGCCGAGCTGCGGTCCGCCGTCGACGAGCGGCTGGCCGACCCCGCGATCGCCGAGGCCGTCGGGGGCGGCGGGACGGACTACACCCGGCAGGTGCTCACCCTGCTCGTGCGCCAGGAGCTCTACGCCGAGGCGGCCCGGCGCAGCGACGTGGAGGTCACCGACGCCGAGGTCGGCGAGTTCATCGAGACGGCGCTGGCCGGCCGCGACGAGGAGGAGCTGTACGCGCAGGCCGCCTCGCAGGGCTACTCGCGCGAGGACGTCCGGGAGAGCGCCCGCCAGCAGCTGCTGCGCCGGGAGCTCGGCGTCGCCGCCGGGGAGGACCCCGGGACCGACGAGGCCGCGCTGCGCGCCCGGTACGAGGAGGTCCGCGCCGGCCTGGAGCAGGTGGAGCTCGGCTACTTCGTCGTCCCCGACCAGGCCACCGCCGACGCCGTCGTCGCCGAGCTGGCCGCCGCGCCCGCCTCGTACCCGGCGGTCGCGGCGCGGTACCCGGGCGAGATCACCCTGCCCGCGCTGCAGCCGACCGGCACCGCCGACGTCCCCGCGCCGCTGGCCGAGGGCGTGGCCGCCGCCGCGCCGAACACCGGCTTCAGCGTCACCGTCGGCGACGTGCCGGGCGTGGTGGTCGCCTTCGTCGGGCAGCGGACGACGCCGTCGTTCGAGGAGGTCCGCCCGCAGCTGGAGGACGAGGCCGCGCAGGGCGCCGAGGAGGCGGGGGCGGCGGTGGTCGACGAGGTCCGCGACGACGTCGGCGTCACCGTCAACCCGCGCTACGGCGAGTTCGGCGACCAGGACGTGGTGCAGGAGGCCGAGGGCGGCGTCGTCGACCTGCTCGACGACGCCGGCGCCGCCGCCCCCACCACCGGCGAGGGCTGATCCGGTGCCCCCCGCCCTCGTCGTCACCGTCAGCCCGCGGCTGCCCGGCCTGCTCGGCCCGGCCGGCTGGGCCGCGCTGACCGGGCGCCGGATCGCCGCGCTGCCCGGCGCCGCGGCCACCGCGGACGCGCTGCGCGCCGCCGGCTGGCAGGTCGCCGACGCCACCGACGCGGCCGGCCTGGACGGGGACGTCGCCTGCCTCGCGGCCCCGGGGGAGGAGGTGGCCGGGCGGCCGGTCGTCGACGGCGCCCCCGAGCCGCCCGGCGCCCGGCTGCTCGACGTCGTCGCGGTGATGGACCGACTGCGCTCGCCCGGCGGCTGCCCCTGGGACGCCGAGCAGACGCACTCCTCGCTGCGCGGCTACCTGCTCGAGGAGGCGCACGAGGCCTACGACGCCATCGTCGACGACGACCCGGTCGCGATGCGCGAGGAGCTCGGCGACGTGCTGCTGCAGGTCGTCTTCCACGCCCGCGTCGCCGCCGAGGCCGGCCCGGACCGGCGCTTCGACGTCGACGACGTGGCCCGCGAGCTGGTCGAGAAGCTGGTCCGCCGGCACCCGCACGTGTTCGGCGACGCCGGCCCGCGCGACGTCGCCGGCGTCGAGGCGGGCTGGGAGGAGATCAAGAAGGCCGAGAAGCAGCGGCGCTCGCCCACCGAGGGCGTCTCGCGCTCGCAGCCGGCCACCGCGTGGGGGACGGCGCTGGTGCGGCGGGCCGCCCGGGCCGGGCTCCCGACGCCGGAGCCGGCCGAGCTGGGCTCGACGTCGCCGGAGGAGCTGGGGGAGCGGCTGCTGGCCGTCGTCGCCGCGGCCGCGCAGCGCGGCTGGGACGCCGAGGACGCACTGCGCGAGGCGGTCCGCCGCTACGCCGGCGAGCTCGACGCGGCCGCCGACGCGGCGTCGGCAGCGCCCTAGCCGACGAGGAGCTGCCCGGCCGGCGCGGTGGTGACCCGCGGCGCGGTGAGCATCGCCTTCAGCGCGCCGAGCACGCCGAGCCCGGCGACCGCGGCGGCGCACCAGACGCCCGGCCCGAGCCGGTACACGTCCCAGCCGGCGTCTCCCAGCCGGACGACGACCGCGGCGGCCACGGCCAGCGCGACCGCCAGCGCCAGCACCCCGGACACCCGGTGCCCGCGCGCGGGACGGAGTAGCAGCAGCCCGAGGACGACGAGCACGGCACCGCCGGCCGCCACCGCCGCCGGCTGCCACAGGCCGGTGCGCCCGAGCTCGGCGACCCCCTCCCGGGCCGCGCCGACGGAACGCACCACCAGGTCCAGCCCGGTGGTCTGCCCGTCCGGTTCCCACGGCAGCCACAGGCTCGCCGCGTCGGCCACGCCGGCCAGCAGCAGGAGCACCCCGCCGACGACATCGGGGCGCCGCACGTAGAACAGCCGTCCGCGGTCGGCCGCCACCCCGGCCACCGCCGTGCCGTCCGGGGCCGGCTCCACGTCCGCGGCGTCGTCGTCCTCGGCGGGATCCGGCGTGAACCCGAGGATGGACGGACCCGTCCCGTCGTCCGCGTCCACGGGAGGCGGCGGGGGCGCGGCTCCGGCGCCGTACCCGGGGGGTCGCTGCTGCTGGCGCTCGGTCATCGGGTCCTCCGACGGCGCAGACGTGGGAGACGCCCGCCCACGACGAGGTTATCGCCGGACCGGTTCCGCCGAGGCCGCACCGTGACCGCTCCGTTACAGGAGTCCCGGGGGCCACGCGTCCCGGGGAAGCCCCGCCCGCCTCGCTAGGCTGCTCCCCGTGCCGAGCATCGATGCCGTAGGCGCGCGGGAGATCCTGGACTCGCGCGGTAACCCCACCGTGGAGGTCGAGGTCGCCCTCGACGACGGGACGATCGCGCGCGCCGCGGTCCCGAGCGGCGCCTCCACCGGCGCCTTCGAGGCGGTGGAGCTGCGCGACGGCGGCGACCGCTACGGCGGCAAGGGCGTCACCCAGGCCGTCGACGGCGTCCTCGACGTCATCGGCCCCGAGCTGGTCGGCTACGAGGCCACCGAGCAGCGGCTGGTCGACCAGCGCCTGCTCGACCTCGACGGCACGCCGGACAAGTCGCGGCTGGGCGCCAACGCGATCCTCGGCGTCAGCCTCGCCGTCGCCCGCGCCGCCGCCGAGTCCACCGGCCTGCCGCTGTTCCGCTACGTGGGCGGCCCGTCGTCGCACCTGCTGCCGGTGCCGATGATGAACATCCTCAACGGCGGCGCCCACGCCGACAGCAACGTCGACGTGCAGGAGTTCATGATCGCCCCGATCGGCGCGGCGACCTTCGCCGAGGCCCTCGCCGTCGGCACGGAGACCTACCACGCGCTGAAGTCGGTGCTGAAGGGCCGCGGCCTGTCCACCGGCCTCGGCGACGAGGGCGGCTTCGCCCCCGACCTGCCGAACAACCGCGCCGCGCTCGACCTCATCGCCGAGGCGGTGGAGAAGGCCGGCTACGCGCTCGGCACCGACATCGGGCTCGCCCTCGACGTCGCCGCCACCGAGTTCCACAGCGACGGCGGCTACGAGTTCGAGGGCCAGACCCGCTCGGCGGAGTTCCTCACCGACTACTACCGGGAGCTGGTCGACGCCTACCCGATCGTCTCGATCGAGGACCCGCTGTCGGAGGAGGACTGGGACGGCTGGATCGCGCTGACCGCCGCGCTCGGCGAGCGCGTGCAGCTGGTCGGCGACGACCTGTTCGTCACCAACCCCGCCCGCCTCGCCGACGGGATCGAGCGGAAGGCCGCGAACGCGCTGCTGGTGAAGGTCAACCAGATCGGCACGCTCACCGAGACCCTGGACGCCGTGAACCTGGCGCACCGCAACGGCTACCGCTGCATGATGAGCCACCGCTCGGGCGAGACCGAGGACACCACGATCGCCGACCTCGCCGTCGCCACCGACTGCGGGCAGATCAAGACCGGCGCCCCGGCGCGCAGCGAGCGGGTGGCCAAGTACAACCAGCTGCTGCGCATCGAGGAGGAGCTCGACGACGCCGCGCGCTACGCCGGCGCGGCGGCCTTCCCGCGCCTGCGGACCTCCTGACCCGGTGAGCGCCGGTTCGGGGCGGCGGCGCTCGACCGGCCGCCCGCTGTCGCACGCTGCGTCCCGGCCGGTCCCGGCCGGGACGCGGTCGCGCGCCGGCAGCCGTCCCGAGGCCCGCCGCCCCGGCCGGCGCACGCCGCCGCGGACGCCCGCGCGTCCCGCGGCGGCGCGCCGGCCGCTGTTCACCGGCCGGACCGTCGTGTTCGTCGGGCTGCTCCTGCTGCTGTCGCTGACGCTGGCCGGGCCGGTGCGGCAGTGGCTGGACGGCCGCGCCGAGATCGCCCGGCTG
The DNA here is from genome assembly GCF_054050375.1 of Geodermatophilus sp. SYSU D00879. Taxonomy (NCBI): domain Bacteria; kingdom Bacillati; phylum Actinomycetota; class Actinomycetes; order Geodermatophilales; family Geodermatophilaceae; genus Geodermatophilus; species Geodermatophilus sp. SYSU D00879. Next base: position 416,015 of record NZ_JBJGZF010000001.1, on the reverse strand, counting down.
ACCGCGGAGAGCACCGCCTACGACGAGCGCATCGCCGACCTGCAGGCCGAGCTCAAGCGCCAGGCCGACCCGGCCTGGACCGCCCGCGAGGCCCGCGAGCGGCTGGCCTACGTGCTGCCCGGCGACCGGCTGGTCGTCGTGGTCGACGGCGAGGCGGCCGAGGGCGACGCCGGCACGCTGCCCGACGCCGTCGACGCCGCGCCGCGGCCCTGGTACGAGGAGCTGCTCGGCTCGGTGGCCGACGCCGACGGCTGAGGGGTGCCGTCGGGCCCGCCGACCGGCTGCCGCAGACTTCCCTGGTGACCACCCCGACCACCCCGGGACGCCGGGTGCACGAGCCGATCACGCCGGAGGAGCGCGAGGTCGTCGCCCGGCAGCTGGGCCGGCCGCCGCGCGCCGTGCGGGCGGTCGCGCACCGCTGCCCGTGCGGACAGCCCGACGTCGTCCAGACCTCGCCGCGGCTGGAGGACGGCACGCCGTTCCCCACGCTGTACTACCTGACCTGCCCGCGGGCGTCGGCGGCCGCCAGCCGGCTGGAGTCCACCGGGCGCATGCGCGAGTGGCAGGAGGACCTCGGCACCGACGCCGACCTCGCCGCGGCCTACCGGGCGGCGCACGAGGCCTACCTGGCCGAGCGCGACGCCCTGGGCGAGCTGCCCACCCGCAACACCGCCGGCGGCATGCCCGACCGGGTCAAGTGCCTGCACGCCCTGGCCGGCCACGCGCTGGCCGCGGGGCCGGGCGTGAACCCGATCGGCGACCGCGCGGTGGCCGGGATGGGGGAGTGGTGGGCCGCCGGTCCCTGCGCGCAGCCGGAGGAGCGGCCGTGACCCGGGTGGCGGCGATCGACTGCGGCACCAACTCCATCCGCCTGCTGGTCGCCGACGTGCCGCCCGAGGGCGCGCACACCGACCTGCTGCGCCGCATGGAGGTCGTGCGGCTGGGCCAGGGCGTGGACGCCACCGGCCGGCTCGCCCCCGAGGCGATCGAGCGCACCCGCGTGGTGCTCGCCGAGTACGCCGCCCAGGCCCGCGACCTCGGCGCCACCGCGGTGCGGATGGTGGCCACCAGCGCCACCCGCGACGCCGCCAACCGCGAGGACTTCGAGGCGATGGTGCTGGCCACCCTCGGCCGGGCGCCGGACGTCGTCCCGGGCGATGAGGAGGCGCGGCTGTCCTTCCTCGGCGCCACCGCCTCCCTCGCCGCCGCGGCCGCCGCGCACGGCGGCCCGCCGCCGCGCCCGCCGTACCTGGTGGTCGACATCGGCGGCGGGTCGACGGAGTTCGTCCTCGGCGACGCCGCCGGGGTGCGCGCCGCCCGCTCCGTCGACGTCGGCTGCGTCCGGCTGACCGAGCGGCACCTGCACGGCGACCCGCCGACGGCGAACGAGATCGGCGCCGGCGAGGCCGACATCCGGGCGGCGCTGGCCGAGGTGGCCGCGGCGGTGCCGGTGGAGGAGGCGGTCACGCTGGTCGGCCTGGCCGGCTCGGTGACCACCGTGGCCGCGCTCGCGCTGCGGCTGCCCGCCTACGACGCCGAGGCCATCCACGGCTCGCGGATCCCGGTCTCGGCGGTCCGCTCGGTCACCGCCGGGCTGCTCACCGCCACCCGCGAGCGCCGGGCCGCGTACCCGGTCATGCACCCGGGGCGGGTCGACGTCATCGGCGCCGGCGCGCTGGTGCTGCGGGTGGTCATGGACGCGTTCGCGCTCGACGAGGTCGTCGTCAGCGAGCACGACATCCTCGACGGCATCGCGCTGCGGCTGGCGCGCGGCTAGCCCGGGGTCAGGGCCCCTCGTTGAGGCCGGGGGGCAGCTTGCCGGTCAGTTGCCGGTAGGCCGTGGCCGCGCCGCGGGCGGCCAGCAGCCGGCCGGCCGCGACCGCCAGCCCGGAGAACGCGGCCCAGGCCAGCGCGTCCGGCCAGGAGACGCCCGGCGCGGCCGGGTTCTTCGGCGGGGTCGTGCCGCGGGCCGCGTACCAGGCGGCGTCGGTGAGCTTGCGGACGGCGATCCCCGACACGGTGGCCGTCCCCGTGCCGAGGAGCTTCCAGGTCAGCGGCGCCTTCTGCTTGCGGGCCATGGGGTGATCATGCCTGCCGCCCCCGCGGCCCGCGCGTCCCCGGGCGGGTGGTCCACTGGGCGCGTGGCGGTCGACGCGCAGGGGTTCCCGGTCACGCGGACGCCGGCGGGGGTGGCCCGGTCGGCCCGCGCGGCCCGCGACCTCGCCGTCCTGGACACCCGCGTCTCCGGCTGCCGCGCCTGCCCGCGGCTGGTGACCTGGCGCGAGGAGGTCGCCCGGGTCAAGCGCGCCTCCTTCCGCGACCAGGACTACTGGGGCCGCCCGGTGCCCGGCCTGGGCCCGGCGGACGCGCGGATCGCCGTCGTCGGGCTGGCGCCGGCCGCGCACGGCGGCAACCGCACCGGGCGGGTCTTCACCGGCGACCGCAGCGGCGACTGGATCTTCGCCGCGCTGTGGCGGGCGGGCCTGGCCAGCCAGCCGACGTCGACGCACGTCGGGGACGGCCTGGAGCTGACCGGCGTGCGCGTGGCCGCCGTGGTCCGCTGCGCGCCCCCGGAGAACGCGCCGACGCCGGCCGAGCGCGACACCTGCTCGCCGTGGCTGGCCCGCGAGCTGGCGCTGCTGCCCGACCTGCGGGTGGTCGTCGTCCTCGGCGGGTTCGGCTGGACGGCGCTGTGGCCGGTGCTCGCGGAGGCGGGGTACGCCCTGCCCCGCCCGCGGCCGGCGTTCGGGCACGGCGTGGAGGTGACCCTGGAGGGGCCCCGCGGGCCGCTGACCCTGCTCGGCAGCTACCACGTCAGCCAGCAGAACACCTTCACCGGCCGGCTGACCGAGCCGATGCTGGACGCCGTCCTGTCCCGGGCCACGGAGCTCGCCGGGACCGGCTGAGCCGGAGGGCCGCCCTAGGCTGGCGGCGCGGGGCGGCCGTCCGCCGCGCGCCCGCCCCCGTGGCCCAATCGGCAGAGGCAGGCCCCTTAAAAGGGTCGCAGTGTGGGTTCGAGTCCCACCGGGGGCACCGGTCCGGACCTGTAGCTCTTCCGGCCCCTTACCGCAGAGTCGAGAAGAAATCCAGGGCTTGACGTCCCCCGTGACGGTGTTGGCAGGGTGACAACCCGTGAGCAACGGAGCTCACACCCGACGTCGAGGGGAAGTCGTCCATGACCCTGTCCCACCCGTCCCGCCGGTCACGGCTCGCCGTGATCGGCAGTGCCGGCGCCATCGCGCTGGCCGGGAGCGTGGTCGCTGCGCTGCCCGCCGGTGCTGCCGGCGGCTGCGAGACCCGCACCAACAACACCGTCGCGAAGCTGACCGAGTGCGTCACGCTCGAGGGCGTCACGGAGCACCTCCAGGCGTTCCAGGACATCGCCCGCGCCAACGACGGCAACCGCGCCTCGGGCACCTCGGGTTACGACGACTCCGTCGCCTACGTGAAGGAGCGGCTCGAGGCAGTCGGCTACGACGTCGACGTCCAGCCGTTCGACTTCCCGTTCTTCCAGCTGCGGAGCAGCTCGTTCAGCCGGGTCACACCCACGGCGACCACGTACACGGTGGGCACCGACTACGCGCCGATGACCTACACCGGCGCCGGGACGGTCGACGACGGCGTCGTCACCCCGGTCGACCTCGCGGGCAGCGGCCTCGGCAGCGGCTGCGAGGCCGCCGACTTCGCCGGTTTCGCGGCTGACACGGTGGCCCTCCTCCAGCGGGGCGGCTGCGCCTTCGCCGTCAAGGCCCAGAACGCCCAAGCCGCCGGCGCCGACGCGGTCATCGTCTTCAACAACACGGCGGGGCCGCTCAACGGCACCCTGGGCGCTCCCGGGATCACCATCCCGGTCGTCGGTGTCCCCACGGCCCTGGGTCAGGAGCTCGCCGCTCCGGGCACGACCGTCGACATCGCCGTCGACTCGGAGAGCGAGATCCGCGAGACCTACAACGTGACCGCCGAACTGCCCGGCCGGAACCCGAACAACGTGGTCATGGCCGGTGCCCACCTCGACTCCGTGCTCGCGGGCCCGGGCATCAACGACAACGGCTCCGGCAGCGCGGCGATCCTCGAGGTCGCCGAGAACATCACCAAGGTCAAGCCGGAGAACACCATCCGGTTCGCCTGGTGGGGCGCCGAGGAGCTCGGCCTGCTCGGCTCCGAGCACTACGTCGCCTCGCTCGGCGACCCGGAGGATCCGAACAGCGAGCTGAACCGGATCGGCCTGTACCTCAACTTCGACATGGTCGGCTCGCCGAACTTCGCGCGGTTCATCTACGACGGCGACCAGTCGGACTTCACGGCGCCGGTGGAGGTCCCCGACGGCTCGGCCCAGATCGAGTACGTCCTCGAGGACTACTTCGAGGCGCAGGGCCTGTGGTACGAGGGCAGCGAGTTCAGCGGCCGCAGCGACTACCAGGCGTTCATCGAGGCGGACATCCCCTCCGGTGGCCTGTTCACCGGCGCCGAGGTCCTCAAGAAGGCCTACCAGGTGCCGCTGTACGGCGGGAACGCCGGCGTCGCCTACGACCCGAACTACCACCAGGTCGGGGACACGATCGACAACGTCGACCCGAAGGCGCTGGAGACGAACTCCGACGCCATCGCCTACTCCGTGCTGACGCTGTCCTACGACACCTCGCGGGTCAACACCGTCCAGGGCCGGCCGGTGCCGGGCGGCACCTTCCAGGAGGACCCGACCGACCGCCAGTTCCGGGTGACCCCGGAGCAGAAGGCCGGCGGCGGCGGCCTCTCGCCGGACCACGACCACGACCACGGTCACGGCGGGGACGAGATCTGACCGGCTGAACCCGACACCGACCCGGGGGCGCGGCACCGCACGGTGCCGCGCCCCCGGCGCGTCTTCCCACCCGGTCGGGGGTACTGGCAGGGTCAGGAACGCGCAGGCCACTCGCGGCGTTGTAGGAACCGAGTGGGGTGCGAGGTAGCAGCCCACCGACCGACCAGTCACCTCGAGGAGATGACGATGCCCAGCTCCAACCCGGTCTTCGGCCGGGGCTTCGCCAACGCCGCGTCCGGCGGTGGCCAGCCGTACGGCCAGGGCTACGGCGCTCCCGGCTCCGGCCAGCAGTACGGCCAGCAGGGCTACGCCGCTCCCGGTCAGCAGCAGTACGGCCAGCAGTACGGCGCCCCCCAGGGCTACGGCGCGCCGCAGGGCTATGGCGCGCCGCAGGGCTATGGCGCGCCGCAGGGCTACGGCGCGCCGGCCCCCGCCGGCCCGTACGGCCCGCCGGCCACCCGCTACATGACGATGGACGACGTCGTCCAGAAGACGGGCCTGTCGTTCCTCGTCACCGTCCTGGCCGCGGCCGCCGTCTGGGCGCTGCCCGGCCAGGCCGCGTGGGGCGTGGCGCTGCCCGCGGTGCTCGTGGCCTTCGTCCTGGGCCTGGTGATCAGCTTCAAGCAGATCGCCAACCCGGCGGCGACGCTGGCCTACGGCGCGCTCTACGGTGTCGCGCTCGGCGCCATCAGCGAGGCCTTCAACTCGGTCTACCCCGGGATCGTGATCCAGGCGGTGATCGGCACCTTCGGTGTCTTCGCCGGCATGCTCGTCGTCTACAAGACCGGCGCCATCCGGGTCACCCCCAAGCTGACCCGCTGGATCGTCGGCGCCCTGTTCGGCGTCCTGGCCCTGGTCCTGGTCAACCTGATCGCGTCGTTCTTCGTCCCGGGCGGCCTGGGCCTGCGTGACGGCGGCCCGCTGGCCATCGTCTTCAGCCTCGTCGTGATCGGTGTGGCGGCCTTCTCGCTGCTGCTCGACTTCGACATGGCCGACCAGGCGATCCGCCGCGGCGCCCCGGCCAAGTTCGCCTGGTACATCGCCTTCGGCCTGCTGGTCACGATCGTCTGGCTGTACCTGGAGATCCTGCGGCTGCTGTCCTACTTCCAGGACAACTGACCCGCGGTCCGTCCCGGTGGCCCGGTCCCCCTCGGGGGGCCGGGCCACCGGCGTCTCCGGGGGCCGGGGAACGCCGGATCGTCCGCCACGGACGATGCGGGTAAGGGCCGGGCGGCGCTGGGGTCGGGGAGGGCCCACGAGCGGGTCCACCCCCAGCCCGCGCCAGGAGGCCCGGATGTCCGCTCCCACCGACCCGACGACCGTCTCCGTCCCCGGGGCGGTGCCCCAGCCGCGGACCGCCGCCGGGGCCGATCCCACCGCGATCCGCCCGTTCCGGATCGCCGTCCCCGAGGCGGAGCTGCTCGACCTGCGCCGGCGCGTCGCCGCCACCCGCTGGCCCTCCGCGGAGCTGGTCGGGGACCGGTCGCAGGGCGTGCAGCTGGCGACGGTGCAGGCCCTCGTGCGCCACTGGCTCACCGACTACGACTGGCGCGCGTGCGAGGCGCGGATCAACGCGCTCCCGCAGTTCACCACCGAGATCGACGGGGTGGAGGTCCACTTCCTGCACGTGCGCTCGCCGCACGAGGACGCGCTGCCGCTGGTCATAACGCACGGCTGGCCGGGCTCGGTCGTCGAACTGCTCGAGACCGTCGGCCCGCTCACCGACCCGACGGCGCACGGTGGCCGCGCCGAGGACGCCTTCCACCTCGTGCTGCCGTCCCTGCCCGGCTACGGCTTCTCCGGGGAACCGCGGGAGCTCGGCTGGGACGTCGCCCGCGTCGGACGTGCCTGGGCGGAGCTGATGCGCCGCCTCGGGTACGCCCGCTACGTGGCCCAGGGCGGCGACGTGGGTGCCGGCGTCACCGACGCGATGGGCCGGCAGGCGCCCGAGGGGCTGCTCGGCATCCACCTCAACCTGCTCGTGACCGCACTGGGCGGTCCGCTGCCGGGCGACACCGAGCAGGAGAGGGCGGCTCTCGCCGCGATCGCCACCTTCCGGTCCAGCGGCTTCGCCTACTTCCTCGAGCAGGCCACCCGGCCGCAGACCATCGGCTACGGGCTGCTCGACTCACCCGTCGCCCTGGCGGCCTGGATGCTCGACCACGACACGGACTCCTACTACAAGATGGCCCGCGCCTTCACCGACGGGCGGCCCACCGGCAACCTCACCCGCGACCACGTGCTGGACAACGTCACGCTGTACTGGCTGACCGGTACCGGCGCCTCGGCGGCCCGGTCGTACTGGGAGAGCTACGGCCCCGACGCCCCGGCCGCGGCCGCGGCCGGCCAGGCGCCCCCGGAGGTCTCGGTCCCGACGGCGTTCACCACGTTCCCCGGCGAGATCTGGCGGACACCGCGCAGCTGGGCGGAGCAGAGCTACCCCACCCTCGCGTACTTCAACGAGGTCGACCGCGGCGGGCACTTCGCCGCCTGGGAGGAGCCCGAGCTGTTCGCGACCGAGGTCCGCGCGGCGTTCCGGCCGCTGCGCGGCTGAGCCGCCGCGAGACGACGGCGGCCCGGCCCCCGTCAGGGGACCGGGCCGCCGTGGCGTGCCGGGAGCTCAGCTCAGGAGAGGCGCTCCAGCACCATCGCCATGCCCATGCCGCCACCGACGCACATGGTCTCCAGGCCGAAGGTCTTGTCCTCGGTCTGCAGGCCGTTGATGAGCGTGCCGGTGATCCGGGCGCCGGTCATGCCGAAGGGGTGGCCGACGGCGATCGCACCGCCGTGCACGTTGAGCTTGTCGATGTCGATGCCCAGGTCCCGGTAGCTCGGGATGACCTGCGCGGCGAACGCCTCGTTGATCTCGACCAGGTCGATGTCGTCGATGGTCATGCCCGCCCGCTGCAGGGCCAGCTTCGAGGCGTCGACCGGGCCGTAGCCCATGATCTCCGGCGACAGGCCGGTGACCGCGGTGGAGACGATGCGGGCCAGCGGGGTGAGGCCGAGGTCGCGGGCCTTGGTGTCGCTCATGACGACCACCGCGGCGGCGCCGTCGTTGAGCGGGCAGGCGTTGCCGGCGGTGACCCGGCCGTCGGGGCGGAAGACCGGCTTGAGGCCGGAGATGCCCTCGAGGGTCGTGCCGGGACGCGGGCCGTCGTCCTTGCTGACGACGGTGCCGTCGGGGGTGGTGACCGGGGTGATCTCCCGCTCCCAGAAGCCCTCGGCGATCGCCTTCTCGGCCAGGTTCTGGCTGCGGACGGCGAACTCGTCCATCTCCTGGCGGGAGACGTCCTTGAGCAGCGCCAGGTTCTCGGCGGTCTGCCCCATGGCGACGTAGATGTCGGGGATCTCGCCGTTCTCCCGCGGGTCGGTCCACGAGTCGGCGCCGCTCTCGGCGGTCTTGGCCACGCGCGCCTCGGCGTCGGCGAAGACCGGGTTGTGGGTGTCGGGCAGCGAGTCGCTGTTGCCCTTCACGAAGCGGGAGACCATCTCCACGCCGGCGGAGATGAAGACGTCGCCCTCGCCGGCCTTGATCGCGTGCATGGCCATGCGGGTGGTCTGCAGCGACGACGAGCAGTAGCGGGTGATCGTGGTCCCCGGCAGGTGGTCCATGCCGAGGAGCACGCTGACGACGCGGCCCATGTTGTGGCCCTGCTCGCCACCGGGCAGACCGCAGCCGAGGATCAGGTCGTCGATGTCGGTCGGGTCCAGGGCGGGGACCTTGTCCAGCGCCGCGCGGACGATGGTGGCGGTCAGGTCGTCGGGCCGCAGGTCCTTGAGCGACCCCTTGAACGCACGCCCGATGGGGGAGCGCGCGGTCGCGACGATGACGGCTTCGGGCATGGGGTCCTCCACGGTGAGGGGCTCCCGGCCGGGGGGTGCCGGGTGTCGGGTCACCCCGGAAACTACCCCCGGGTACGCGATGGGTCGCGGGTGCGCCGGGAACAGAGCGCCGTTGTGTTGCGGGTCACTCGGCGCTCAGCCGACCGACGCCGCCCTGGCCTCGCCGGCCTCCTCGGGCGTGGGCAGCTCGGTGGGCCGGCGGCGCAGCAGCCGGGCCCACGGGCCCAGCGGGCCGGTGCCCGAGCCGCGGACCTCGGTGGCCCGCACCTCGGTGCCCGGGCGTCCGGCGGCCCGCGCCGCGGCCTGGGCCACCGGGCGCACCGACGTGCGGCGCAGCCGCCCGCGCTCGGCGCGGGCCGGCCAGACGCCGATGGCGTCGGCGAGCGCGGGGAGGATGACCGCGGCGGCCTGCGAATAGCCGGCCGCGCTGGGGTGGAACTCGTCGACGCTGAACAGCGAGCGGTCCTGGGCGAAGCTCGGCCCGAGCACCGAGCCGAGCGACACCGTCCGCCCGCCGGCCTCGACGACGGCGATCGTCTGCGCCGCGGCCAGCTGCCGGCTCCACCGCCGGGCCAGCAGCCGCAGCGGCTGCCCGATCGGCCGGATCGTCCCGAGGTCGGGGCAGGTGCCGACGACGACCTGCGCGCCTGCCTCGCGCAGCCGCCGCACCGCGTCGGCCAGGTGGCGCACCGACACCGCCGGCCGGGTGCGGGTGGTGACGTCGTTGGCGCCGATCATGATCAGCGCGACGTCGGGCTTCTGCTCGAGCGCGGCCTCGACCTGGGGGTCCAGCTCACAGGACTCGGCGCCGGAGACGGCCAGCCGGACCAGCCGCACGGGGCGCTCGGCGAGCTCGGTCAGCGCGGCGGCGAGCAGCACGCCGGGGGTCTCGGTGGCGCGCGTGACGCCCAGGCCGACGGCGCTGGAGTCGCCGAGCACGGTGAACACGATCGGCCTGCCGCGGCGCCGGCCGTAGACGCCGTCGCCGGACGGCGGGTCCTGCTTCGACGTCCGCGCCTCGACCCGGCGGCGGGCGGCGAGGGCCTGGAGGCGCAGCAGGGCGAGCAGCCCGGCCCCGACCAGGCCCAGCCCGCCGCCGCCGTAGGCGGCGCCGGCCGCCAGCCGTCGCGCCCTGCTCGCCCTCGTCACCGCCACCCCGTCCGTCGCGCCGCGCAACCGTCTGTCCTGCAGGCTAGTCGGCCTCTACGGTGCCCCCCGTGCCCGAATCCCCCCACCGGGTGGCCCCCGGGGGAACCCCCGGTGACCGCTCGCAGCTGATCGTCGACGTCCTGGTCGAGGCCTTCTCGGAGCTGATGGCCGCCGACGCCGACGCCTTCCGGACCAAGTTCCGCAAGATGGCCGCCGACCCCTTCGCGTTCTACCGGGGCAGCGCCTGCCTCTTCTACGCCGACATGGACCGCCTCGCGGACCCCTGGTGCGACGAGCGGACCAGCCGGGTGTGGATCCAGGGCGACCTGCACGCGGAGAACTTCGGCACGTACATGGACGGCGCCGGGCGGATCGTGTTCGACGTCAACGACTTCGACGAGGCCTACGTCGGCTCGGTCACCTGGGACCTGCGCCGGTTCGTGGCCAGCTTCGCGCTGCTGGCGTGGAGCAAGGCACTCGGCGACGACGTCATCGGCGACCTGGTCGGCACCTACCTCGGCGCCTACCTGGACCAGGTGGAGGCCTTCCGCCGCTCCGACGACGACCGCTCGTTCGCGCTGACCGTCGCGAACACCGAGGGCGCCGTCCGCGAGGCCATCCTGGAGACGACGACCCGCACCCGGGCCTCGCTGCTGGACCGGATGACCGTCGTCGAGGACTACCGGCGGCGGTTCGCCGACGGCGGCCGCACCCGCCGGCTCGACGACGCCGAGCGGGACCGGGTGCTGGCCGCGCTGGACCGCTGGCGGGAGACCGTCGTCCCGCCGGTGCGCCGCCGCGACGTCGCCTACGACGTCAAGGACGTCATCGGCACCGGGGGGTTCGGCATCGGCAGCGCCGGCCTGCCCGCCTACAACGTGCTGCTCGAGGGCTACGACCAGGCGCTGGAGAACGACGTCGTCCTGTCGCTCAAGCAGGGCAACGTGGCCGCGCCCAGCCGGATCGTCCGCGACGAGCGGATCCGCTCCTACTTCGAGCACCACGGGCACCGCACCGCGGTCAGCCAGCGGGCGCTGCAGGCCAACGCCTCGCAGTTCCTCGGGCACACCGAGATCGACGGCGTCGGGTTCGTCGTCCAGGAGCTCTCGCCCTACGAGGTGGACCTGGACTGGGAGGACCTCACCGAGCCCGACGAGATCGCCCCGGTCGTGGCCCAGCTGGGCCGGGCGACGGCGAAGATGCACTGCGTCGGCGACGCCGACAGCGACCACACGCTGGTCGACTTCCAGACCGAGGAGGCGGTGTCGGCGATGGTCGGCGGCCGGCGCGAGGAGTTCGTCGCCGACCTGGTCGACTTCGCGCACGCCTACGCGCGGCAGACGCAGGAGGACCACCGGCTGTTCGTCGACGCCTTCCGCGCCGGGCGCATCCCCGGGATCAGCTCGAGCGGCGCCCAGCCGCTCCGAGCGCGGTGAGCATGCCGACGTGCGGGCCGATGCCCGCGACGTCGAACGGCGCGGTCACCACGCGGAAGCCCATCCGCTCGTAGAAGCCGGCCGCGGGCACGCGGGCGTTGCACCACAGCAGGTCCGCGTCCCGCGCGGCGAGCAGCTCCCGGCCGGCCGCGACCAGCGCGCGGCCGGCCCCGGCGCCCCGCACGGCGGGGTCGGTGGCCATGCCGCGCAGCTGCCACGGCGCCCGGGCCGGCCGCCACGGGCAGGGCGCGGGGGACAGCCGGACGACGCCGACCACCCGCCCGTCGGCGGTCCGGGCGGCGAGGTGCACGGTCGCGGGGTCGTCGTCGCCGGGCATCGCGGCCGGCCCGCCGCCGCGCAGGACGGCGCTGCGCAGCGGCAGGACGACGTCGAGGCCGACCTCCTCGACCGTGACGGTCACGTCGTGGGCGCGGCCCCGGAGCCGCAGTTCTCCTCGTAGTAGGCACCGATGCGCGACAGCGCCGGCCCGGCCGCCGACCCCTGGACCTCGGTGACGGCGGCGTCCACCTGCGCGTCGGCGTCGGGGCCGGCCGGGTCGATCGCGCCGACCCGGTCGCGCAGCTGCGCCAGCCCGTCGCGGACCGCCTGCCAGTCGGCGGCGACCTCCCCGGGGGCGGTCACCCCGTCGAACGCGGTGACGGCCTGGTCGAGCAGGGGCGGCAGGGCGGCGACGCCCTGGGTCTCGGCGGCCTGGAGCGCCGCGCCCAGCTGGGCGACCACCGGCGTGGCGTCGGCGCAGAACGCCGCCGCCCCGGGGTCGGCGGACGACGGCGCGGCGGACGACGACGGGGTCGCGGCCGCGCTCGAGGAGGACGACGGCGACGCCGATGCACCGCCGTCGTCCCCACCTCCGCAGCTCACCAGCAGGGCGCCGGCCGCGGTGAGCAGGCCGGCCCGGAGGAGTCGGGGCACGACCCCACGCTAACCGGGGACGGCCTGCCCTCCCCGGCTCGGCTCAGCGCGCCCGGCGGCCCCGGCGGGTGCGCAGGTAGTCCGCGACGACGTACTCGCCGAGCCGCTCGCTGTCGGGCGTGAAGACCCGGCCGCCGGCGCGCGCGGTGATGTCGTGGACGAAGTGCACCAGCCCCGGCTCGGGGTCGAGCGCGAACACGTTGAGCGTGGCACCGGACCGGGCCACCCGCTCCACCTCGGCGACGGTCCGGGCGATGGTCTCCGGCATGGGCGGCCAGCAGAAGTACGGCGTGCCGTCCTCCTCCAGGTGCGCCGTCGGCTCGCCGTCGGTGACCACGAGGACCACCGGCTCGGCGTCGCGGTGCCGGGCCAGGAACCGGCGGGCGAGGATCAACCCGTGCTGCAGGTTGGTGCCCTGCAGCGTGTCCACCGACAGCTCGGCCAGCGTCTCGGGCTTGAGCACCTGCGCGGTCGACGAGAACCCGATGATCTGGATCGCGTCCTGTGGGAAGCGGGTGGTCACCAGCGAGTGCAGCGCCATCGCGGTCGACTTGGCCGCGCCCCACGTGCCGCGCAGCGCCATCGAGTAGGACAGGTCGACCAGCAGCGCGACCGCGGCGCCGGTGCGCCGCTCGGTCTCCACGACCTCGAAGTCCTCGACGGCGATGCGGACCCGGCGCTCGCCGTGCCCGTGCGGGTCGCCGGCGGTGCGCAGCACCGCGTTGCGGACCGTGCGGACGACGTCGAGCGGCTGCTCGTCGCCGAACCGCCACTCCCGCGAGCTGCCGGTGAGCTCCCCGGCCGCGCCGGCGTCGGCGACGTCGTGCTCGCCGCGGCCGGTGGCGTCGAGCTTGGCGAACACCCGCCGCAGCGCGGTGGCGCCCAGCCGGCGCACCGCCTTCGGCGAGAGCTCCAGCTTGCCGTCGGAGCGGTTGAGGTAGCCCTGCCGCTCCAGCTCGCGCTCCATCTGCCGCAGCGCCGCGAGGTCGTCGACGGCCTCCCGGCCCAGCGCCTGCTCGAGCAGCTCCTCGTCGACGTCGGCCAGCGAGGCGCCGGCGTAGCCCTGGGAGAGCTGGTTGGACAGCGCCTCGAGGTCGGCCAGCTCCGCCACGGCGCTGGTGGCGTCGCCGAGGCCCAGGCCCTGCTCGCCGTCGGGCACCTGGCCGCGCTGGCCCCACGGCAGGTCGGGGCGGGCCTGGCGCAGCGCGTCCTGCAGGTGGGCCATCTCGCTGGCCAGCCCCAGGTCGGACATGGTCTGCGCCATCAGGTCGGCCAGCTCGGCCCGCTGCTCGGGCGAGAGGCCGGCCATCATGCGCTCCTGCGCGGCGGCCCGGCGGGCGAGGGAGTCGATCAGCTCGTCCACCGACTGCGGGTCGTCCGGGAAGAACTGGCCGTGCTTGTCCATGAACTCGCGGAAGCGCTCCTCGGTGTCCTCACCGCGGTTGTGCGCGTCCACCAGCTGCGACAGGTCGGCGACCATGTCCTTGACCGCCTGCACGTCCTGCTCGGTGGCGTTCTGCAGCGCCTGCTTCATGTTGGCGAAGGAGCTGTCGAGCACCTCCCGCCGCAGCAGGTCCTGGATCTGGTCGTAGGTCTGCCGGGCCTCGGGGGAGGCCCAGTCGTACTCCTTGAGCGCCCGGACGGCGCCCGCGGTGTCCTGCGGCAGCGCGTCGAGCTCGGCCTCCTTGAGCCGGGCCAGGTCGTCGGGGTCGGGGAACAGCTCCCGGCGCTCGGCCGCGAGCGCCCGGTCGAGCAGCTCGCGGACCTCCTGCAGCGTGCCGTCCATCCGGCCCGCGGTGCGGGCCTGCCGCAGCCGCTCCCGCACGGAGCGGCGCAGCTCGTCGAGGCCGCGGCGACCGTCCATGCCGCGGCGCAGCAGCTCCCGCAGCGCCTCGCGGACGCCGCTGCCGCCGAGCACCGAGTCGCCGATCTCGTCGACGGCGCTGCCCAGGTCGTAGGGCGGGGCCAGCGGGTCGGGCCCGCCCCGCCAGCGGCCGTACCGGTACCCCTTGCCGGGGCGTGGGCGCGCCACCGTCAGGCCCCGTACACCGTGCGGGTGCCGTCGGTGTCCTTGGCCAGCCGGCGGGTGAGGTAGAGCCCCTCGAGGGCGAACTCGACCGCGGCGGCCGCCTGCTCGGCGGACTCCTCGCCCTCCGGCACGCCGAGGCGGCCCAGCAGCTCGGCCAGCCGGGGGATGGTGCCCAGCTGGCCCAGCAGCGCCGCGCCCGGCACCAGCTCGCCGGACTCGACGGTCTCGCCGCCGGTGAAGTGCTCCTGCAGGCCGGTCAGGTCCAGCCCGCCGCAGCGGGCCCGGAAGGTCTGCGCGGTCGCCTGCCGCAGCAGGTGCTCCAGCACCTCCAGCTCCCGGTCGTCGTCGGGGTCGCTGCCGGCGTCGGCGAACTCGACCTTGCCGCGGCTGGCCGGGACGACGCCCGGCAGGTCGACCACCCGGGCCACCGGGCGGGTCTCCCCGGCGATCGCGGCCCGGCGGACGGCGGAGGCGGCGACGGTCTCCAGCCCGGCGATCGCGAACCGGGCGCTGACGCCGGAGCGCTGGTCGACGTGGCTGGACTCGCGGACCAGCCGGGTGAACCGGGCGATGATCTCGGCCAGGTGCGCCGGGACGACGGGGGCGTCGAACGCGTCGTGCCCGCTGGGGGCGCCCAGCCCGCTGGTGCGGGCCTCCTGCTCGAGCAGGCGGATCTCGTCGGCGAGCTCGAGCGGGTAGTGGGTGCGCACCTCGGCGCCGAAGCGGTCCTTGAGCGGGGTGATGATCCGCCCGCGGTTGGTGTAGTCCTCCGGGTTGGCGCTGGCCACGAGCAGCAGGTCCAGCGGCAGCCGCACGCGGTAGCCGCGGATCTGGATGTCGCGCTCCTCGAGCACGTTGAGCAGCGCGACCTGGATCCGCTCGGCGAGGTCGGGCAGCTCGTTGACGCTGAAGATGCCGCGGTTGGTGCGCGGGACCAGGCCGTAGTGGACCGTCTCCGGGTCGCCCAGGGTGCGCCCCTCGGCCACCTTGATCGGGTCGACGTCGCCGATGAGGTCGCCCACGCTGGTGTCGGGGGTGGCCAGCTTCTCCCCGAAGCGCTCGCTGCGGTGCAGCCAGGCGACCGGGGTGTCGTCGCCGTGCTCGGCGATCTGGCGGTGCGCCCACACGCTGATCGGGTGCAGCGGGTGCTCGTTGAGCTCGCTGCCGGCGAGCACCGGCGTCCACTCGTCGAGCAGGCCGACGAGGGTGCGGATGAGGCGGGTCTTGCCCTGGCCGCGCTCGCCCAGCAGGACGAGGTCGTGGCCGGCGATGAGGGCCCGCTCGACCTCGGGGACGACGGTGTCCTCGAAGCCGACGATGCCCGGGAGGGAGGGCTCGCCGGCGCCCAGGCGGGCGAGCAGGTTGGCGCGGATCTCGGCCTTGACGGGCCGGGCGACGGCTCCGCTGGCACGGAGCTCGCCGAGGGTCGTGGGTGCGGGTGGGGTCTGCGCTGGGGCGACGTCCGTCACCTCAGCCACGGTACGACGACCAGGGAGGATGCGGGAGCGGCTGCGTCGGCCCGGACGGGATCGTCCGCCCTGCGAGGATCGGGGCATGGGAGCGGAGCTGGTCACCGGAGCCGACGTCGTCGCCGCCGCCGAGCTGCTCGACGGGGTCGCCCGGCGCACGCCGCTGGAGCACTCGCGGGCGCTGGCCGAGTGGGTCGGCGGCCCGGTGCACCTCAAGTGCGAGAACCTGCAGCACACCGGCTCGTTCAAGTTCCGCGGCGCCTACGTGCGGCTGTCCCGGCTGACCGCCGACGAGCGGGCCCGCGGGGTGGTCGCGGCCAGCGCCGGCAACCACGCGCAGGGCGTGGCGCTGGCCGCCCGGATGCTCGGCGTCCGGGCCACGGTGTTCATGCCCGAGTCCGCGCCGCTGCCGAAGGTCTCCGCCACCCGCGGTTACGGCGCCGACGCGCGCCTGGTCGGGGCCGACCTGACCGCGGCGCTGGCGGCCGCCGTCGAGCACGCCGAGGCGACCGGGGCGGTGTTCATCCACCCCTTCGACCACCCCGACGTCATCGCCGGGCAGGGGACGGTCGGGCTGGAGCTGCTCGAGCAGTGCCCCGAGGTCGCCACCGTCGTCGTCTGCACCGGCGGCGGCGGGCTGGTGTCCGGGGTGGCCGCCGCGGTCCGGGAGCGACGGCCGGAGGCCCGGGTCGTGGCCGTGCAGGCGGCCGGGGCCGCCGCCTTCCCCGGGTCGCTGGCCGCCGGGCGGCCGGTGGCGCTGACCGGGGTCTCCACGATGGCCGACGGGATCGCCGTCGGCGCGCCCAGCGACCTCACCCTCGCGCACGTCCGCGACCTGGTCGACGACGTGCGCACGGTCGGGGAGGAGGATCTCTCCCGCGCGCTGCTGTTCTGCCTGGAGCGGGCCAAGCTGGTCGTCGAGCCGGCGGGGGTGGCCGCGGTCGCCGCCGTGATGGCCGAGCCCGAGGCGTTCCGGCCGCCGGTGGTCGCGGTCGTGTCCGGCGGCAACGTCGATCCGGTGCTGCTGATGAAGGTCGTCCAGCACGGCATGGCCGCCGCCGGCCGGTACCTGCGGCTGCGGCTGGCGGTGCCCGACCGGCCGGGGTCGCTGGCCGCGGTGCTCGCCGTCCTCGCCGAGGCGGGCGCCAACGTGCTGGAGGTCGAGCACGAGCGGACCGCGACCCGCCTGGACCTCGGGCAGGTCGAGGTGTTCGTCGTCCTCGAGACCCGCGGCCCGGACCACGCGCGGACCGTCGTCGGGGCGCTCGAGCAGGCCGGCTTCGCCGTCGCGGAGGCCTAGCGCTCACTTCTCCCGCGTCCGGCGGTCTGCCCTCCGAGACCGCCGGACGAGGAGAGGTGTCGTGGGAGTGAACAACAGGCGTCGGACCGTTCGCCGGACGCGAAAAGCGTTCGGGAAGTGTCGGTGCTCACACCTAGTTTCCCTGTCATGAACGACGCGATCCTGGTCGAGGGACTGCAGAAGCGCTTCGGGTCGAACACGGCGCTGGCGGGGGTGGACCTCGCCGTTCCCGAAGGCACCGTGCTCGGGCTGCTCGGGCCCAACGGCGCGGGGAAGACGACCGTCGTCCGCATCCTGACCACGCTGCTGCTGCCCGACGGCGGGCGCGCGGAGGTGGCCGGCGTCGACGTCGTCCGCGAGCCGGACCGGGTGCGCTCGGTCATCGGGCTGACCGGGCAGTACGCCGCCGTCGACGAGTACCTGACCGGGTTCGAGAACCTGGAGATGGTCGGCCGGCTGTACCGGCTGGGGAAGCGGGAGTCGCGGGCCCGGGCGGGGGAGCTGCTCGAGCGGTTCGACCTCACCGACGCCGCGAACCGGCCCGCGAAGACCTACTCCGGCGGCATGCGCCGGCGGCTGGACATCGCCGCCTCGCTCATCGCCCGGCCGCGGGTGCTCTTCCTCGACGAGCCCACCACTGGCCTCGACCCGCGCAGCCGGCTGGCGATGTGGGAGTTCATCGCCGACCTCGCCGGCGGCGGGACGACGATCCTGCTCACCACCCAGTACCTGGAGGAGGCCGACCGGCTGGCCGACTCGATGGTGGTCATCGACCGCGGCCGGGCGATCGCGCGCGGCACGGCCGACGAGCTCAAGGCGCAGGTCGGCGGGCAGCGGCTGGAGTTCGCGGTCACCGACGCGGGTGCGCTGCCGGAGATGGTGGCGCGGCTGCGGCCGCTGGCGGTGGACGAGCCGCACGTCGACGAGCAGGCTCGCCGGCTGAGCATCCCGGTCACCGGCGGCGCGGAGGTCCTGGCCGACGCGCTGCGCCGGCTCGACGGCCACACCGCCGACATCTTCGACGTCGGGCTGCGCCGCCCCGACCTCGACGACGTGTTCCTGGCGCTGACCGGCCATGCCGCCGAGGACAGGGCCGCCGGGAGCGCGGACGCCGGCGCCACCGACCAGACCCCGGCCGAGCCGGTCCCCGCGGGAGGCGTGCGATGACCTCGCTGGCCGCGACGCTGTCCGACAGCGTCGTCATCACCAAGCGCAACCTGATCAAGGTCAAGCGGGTGCCCGACCTGATCGTGTTCGCGACGCTGTCGCCGATCATGTTCGTGGTGCTGTTCCGCTACGTGTTCGGCGGCGCCATCGGTGGGCTGCCGCCGGGCATCAGCTACGCGGAGTTCCTGCTGCCGGGGATCTTCGCGCAGACCGTCGTGTTCGGGTCGACCGTCACCGGCGCGAGCATCGCCGAGGACCTGCAGAAGGGGCTGATCGACCGGTTCCGGTCGCTGCCGATGTCCCGGTCCGCGGTGCTGGTCGGGCGCACGATCGCCGACTCCGGGCTCAACGTCATCTCGATCACGGTGATGGCGCTGACCGGTCTGGTGGTCGGGTGGCGGATCAACTCCTCCATCGGCGAGGCGGTGGGCGGGTTCCTCGTGCTGCTGGTGTTCGCCTACGCGATCTCGTGGCTGATGGCGGTGGTCGGGCTGCTGGTCCGCACGCCGGAGGTGGTGAACAACGCCAGCTTCATCGTGATCTTCCCGCTGACGTTCATCGCCAACACGTTCGTGCCGCTGGAGACCTTCCCGGCGGTGCTGCGCACCTTCGCCGAGTGGAACCCCGTGTCGTCGGTGACGCTGGCCGCCCGCGAGCTGTTCGGCAACGTGCCCGCCGGCTACCCGGTGCCCGACGCGTGGCCGCTGCAGAACCCGGTGCTCTACACGCTGATCTGGACGGCGGTCATCCTCGCGGTGTTCGTGCCGCTGTCGGTCCGCCTCTACCAGCGCACCGCCAGCCGCTGAGGCTCCGTACCCGGGTGGCCCGGAACCGCATCGGTTCCGGGCCACCTGCGTACGCGGGTCTGCGCGGCGGCGCAGGATGGACGGCGATGAGCGCCGAGACCGCACCCGCCGTGTCCAACCCGCTGTTCGCCGAGTCGCCGCTGCCGTACGGGCTGCCGCCGTTCGCCGACATCACGCTCGAGCACTGCCGCGAGGCGGTGCTGGCCGGGATGGCCGAGCAGCGCGCCGAGATCACTGCGATCACCGGGTCGGCCGAACCGCCGACCTTCGCGAACACGATCGAGGCCCTCGAGCGCTCCGGCGCGCTGCTGCGCCGGGCCGAGGCGGTGTTCGGCAACCTGTCCTCCTCGCTGTCCACACCGCGGGTGCGGGAGATCGAGCGGGAGCTCGCGCCGCTGGAGGCCGCGCACGCCGACGCACTGCGGCTGGACCCGGCACTGTTCGCCCGCGTCGACGCCGTCCACGCCGCCCGGCACTCCGCGGGGCTGGACCCCGAGGCGGTCCGGCTGGTGGAGCGGCACCACCTCGACCGGGTGCTCGCCGGCGCCCGGCTCGACGAGGCCGGCCGCGCCCGGCTGTCGGAGCTGAACCGGGAGCTGTCGGAGCTGTCCACGCAGTTCGGGCAGAACCTGCAGTTGGCCACCGAGGCCGCCGCCGTCCGGGTGGCCGACGCCGCCGAGCTCGACGGGCTGGGCGAGGAGGAGGTCGCCGCCGCGGCGCGCGCCGCCGCCGACCGCGGCCTCGACGGGTACGTGCTGCCGCTGCTGCTGCCCACCGGCCAGCCGGTGCTGGCCAAGCTGCGGGACCGGGAGCTGCGTCGCCGGGTGTTCGAGGCGTCGGTGACCCGCGCGTCGTCGGGGGAGCACGACAACGGGCCGGTCGCCGCGCGGATCGCCCGGCTGCGCGCGGAGCGGGCGCGGCTGCTCGGCTTCGCCACCCACGCCGACCTGGTGCTGGCCGACCAGACCGCCGGCAGCACCGCCGCCGTCGACGCGATGCTCACCCCGATGGTCGGGCCCTCGACGGCGAACGCGCGGGCCGAGGCCGAGGTGCTGGCCGAGGCCGCCGCCCGCGACGGGGTCGACGAGCTCGCGCCCTGGGACTGGGCGTTCTACAGCGAGCGCGTCCGCGCCGAGCGGTACTCGGTGGACACCGCGGCACTGCGGTCCTGGTTCGAGCTGGACCGGGTGCTCGTCGACGGCGTCTTCCGGGCCGCGGAGCTGCTCTACGGCTTCCGGTTCAGCCCGCGCCCGGACCTCGCCGGCTACCACCCCGACGTCCGGGTGTGGGAGGTCAGCGGTCCCGACGGCGAGGCGGTCGGCCTCTACCTCGGCGACTTCTCCGCCCGCGAGGGCAAGCGCGGCGGCGCGTGGATGAGCTCGTTCGTCACCCAGTCGCGGCTGCTGGGCACCCGGCCGGTGGTCGTCAACAACCTCAACGTGGCCCGCGCGCCCGAGGGCCGGCCGACGCTGCTCACCCTCGCCGAGGTCGACACGCTCTTCCACGAGTTCGGCCACGCGATGCACGGGCTGAGCTCCGCGGTGACCTACCCGCGCTTCGCCGGGACCGCGGTGCCGCGGGACTTCGTCGAGTTCCCGAGCCAGGTCAACGAGATGTGGGCGCTGTGGCCGGAGGTGCTCGGGCACTACGCGCGGCACGTGGAGACGGGGGAGCCGCTGCCGTCGTCCGCCGTCGAGGCGCTCGACGCCGCCCGGCTGTGGGGCGAGGGCTTCGCGACGCTGGAGTACCTCGCCGCGACGCTGCTGGACCAGGCCTGGCACCGGATCACCCCGGAGACCGAGATCGGCGACCCGGCGGAGTTCGAGCGGCGGGCGCTCGAGGCAGCCGGCGTCGCCTCCGACCTGGTGCCGCCGCGCTACCGGACGACGTACTTCCAGCACGTCTTCGCCGGCGGCTACGCGGCGGGCTACTACTCCTACATCTGGTCGGAGGTCCTCGACGCCGACACCGTCGAGTGGTTCCGCGAGAACGGCGGCCTGCGGCGGGAGAACGGCGACGTCTTCCGCGAGCGGCTGCTGTCCCGCGGCGGGGCGGTGGACCCGCTGGAGGCCTTCCGCGCCGTCCGCGGCCGCGACGCCGACCCCACGCCCCTGCTCCGCCGCCGCGGGCTGGCCCCGGCCTGACCCGTGATCATCGGCGGGTGGCTGTCCGACACGCCGGCGACCGCAGCCACCCGCCGATGATCACGGGTGGGAGCGGTTCACAACCAGGGGAGCGAGAGCACCAGGTCGAGGTCGTCGGGGGCGTCGCCGTCGCGGACGAGCCGGTTGGGCTGGCGGTGGCCGCACGCCGTGCAGCGGTGCACCACCTGCCAGCCCTTGCCGGACTTCTCGACCAGGCCGATCGGCTCCATCGGCTGCCGGCACTCGCTGGCGCGGTCGCCGGGCAGGTCGTCGACGTGCAGCGACCACAGGCACACCGGGCAGTGGTTGCGGTAGTGCCCGTCGGTGTTCGCGGGGACGTCGGCGGCGCAGTGCACGCAGACGAAGCCGGTGTTCTCCGCCCGCCGCGAGCGGGCCACGCGCACAGGGAGGGCCCGGGTCAGGGGACGAACGGCTCGACGGCGACGACCTCGACGGTGATGTCGCGGCCGTTGGGCGCCTGGTAGGTGACCGAGGTGCCCGGCTTCGCGCCGAGGATCGCCGAACCCATCGCCGACTCGGGCGAGTAGACGGCGAGGTCGGTGGTGCCCGCGATCTCGCGGGAGCCGAGCAGGAACTTCTCGGTCTCGTCGTCGCCCTGGAAGCGGATGGTGATGACCGTGCCGAGCTCGGCGGTGGTGGCCGTCGTCGGCGGTTCGCCCACGCGCGCCTTGCGGAGCAGGTCGGTCAGCTGCCGGATCCGGCCCTCCTGCTTGCCCTGCTCCTCCTTGGCGGCGTGGTAGCCGCCGTTCTCCTTGAGGTCGCCCTCCTCGCGGCGGGCGTTGATCTCGGCGGCCATGGCGGGCCGGCCGGCCACCAACTGGTCGAGCTCGGCCTTCAGCCGGTCGTGGGCCTCCTGGGTCAGCCAGATGCCCTGCTCGTTCTCAGTGGGGGTGGTCACGCGGGGTACTCCTGCACAGCTCGGGGGCCGCCTCCCGGCCGGGAGGCGGCGACGTCGATCCGGCCAAGCTAACACCGGCCGAGGGGCCCGTGCAGGGACCGTCCGCTCCCTGTCGGAGGAGCGGACGGTACCGGAACGGACCGTGACAGGCACCACATCCAGCCCTCCGGGGGACCTGTCGGCGGCCTTCCGTCGGCGCGTCGGGGGACACTGGGGAGGTGACCGACGCCGACCCGATGCGCCTGCTCGCCGTGCACGCCCACCCCGACGACGAGTCGAGCAAGGGCGCCGCGACGATGGCCAAGTACGTCGCCGAGGGCGTCGAGGTGATGGTGGCGACCTGCACCGGCGGCGAGCGCGGCTCGGTGCTGAACCCGTCGCTGGACCGCCCGGAGATCTGGGAGCGGCTGCCGCAGCTGCGCGTCGAGGAGATGGCCCGGGCCCGGGAGATCCTGGGCGTGCAGCAGGAGTTCCTCGGGTTCGTCGACTCCGGCCTGCCCGAGGGCGACCCGCTGCCGCCGCTGCCCGAGGGCTGCTTCGCGCTGGTGCCCACCGAGGAGGCGGCCGCGCCCCTGGTGGCGCTGATCCGCCGGTTCCGGCCGCAGGTCGTGCTCACCTACGACGAGCGCGGCGGCTACCCGCACCCCGACCACATCAAGACGCACGAGGTCTCGGTGCACGCCTTCGAGGCCGCCGGCGACCCGGAGCGCTACCCCGAGCTGGGCGAGCCCTGGCAGCCCAGCAAGCTCTACTACCACATGGGCTTCACGCTGACCCGGACGCGGGCGCTGCACGAGGCGATGCTCGAGACCGGCGCCGAGTCGCCCTACGCCGAGTGGCTGGCGAACTGGGACCCGGAGCGGGACATGAGCCACCGCGTCACCACCCGCGTCCCGTGCGCCGAGTACTTCCCGGTGCGCGACGCCGCCCTGATCGCGCACGCCACCCAGATCGACCCGAACGGCCGCTGGTTCGCTTGCCCGATGGACCTGCAGCAGCGGGTGTGGCCGACCGAGGACTACGAGCTGGCCCGCTCGCTGGTGGACTCGACGCTCCCGGAGGACGACCTGTTCGCCGGCATCCGCAGCGAGGTGCCGGTCCCGTGAGCGCCGGGCTGGTGAGCGGCGCGCTGGCCGGGGCGGTCCTGGCCGCCGAGGAGCAGCTGCCCGAGGACGTCGGCAAGTCCGGCCCGCTGGGGCTGTTCCTCACCCTCGTCCTGCTGCTCGCCGTCTTCCTGCTGGTCCGCTCGATGAACCGGCACCTCAAGCGGATCCCGCGCAGCTTCGAGCCGGAGGACGACCAGCCGCAGGTCGTCGTCCCCGACACCCCGGCGGAGCTGGTCGACCCGCCGCGCCGGCCCGGTCAGGACCTGCTCGACGACCTGCGCCGTGCTCCCCGCGCCATCGAGGGCCCCAAGCCGGGCGGCCCCGAGCGCGACGACCGGACGGACCCGCCGGCGCGCTGACGCCGGCGGGCCTCCTGCCGGCCGGGCCGGGGGAGCCCCGGCCCGGCCGCGCTGCTCACCAGGTGTGCGCGACGTCGACGACGAGGCGCGAGCCGTCGCCGGGGCCGTCGAGGACCAGCACGCGGAACGGCAGGCGGGCGCGCACGCCCAGCCCGACGGTGCTGCTGCCCTCGAACGAGCCGGCGTAGGCGACCTGCCGGAAGGTGCGGTAGCCGCCGACGGCGACGGCCTCGGCGTCGGTGCGCGGGTCGTAGGTCGCGGCCCCGGCGTCGGTGTACCCGGGGGTGTGCACGACGACCTGCAGGTCGGCGGCCCCGCGCAGGGGCACCGGCCGGCCGGAGCCGTCCTGCACGACCTGCGGCACGTACCGGACGTCGTAGCCGACGTCGGCGGCGTCGATCCCGTCGAGGTCCAGGACCAGCCGGTCGTAGCAGTCGTGCCGGCCGGCGCGGACGTCGTCGAGGGTGCCGCGGCCGCCGTCGGTGACGGTCTCCGGCAGGGAGCCCCACGCCGTGCTGCAGGAGGCGGCGGAGGCGGAGGGCAGGGCGACGCCGAGGGCAGCCGTGGCGGCGGCCAGGACGACGGCGGCGCGGGTACGGGTGGTGCTCATGGCGGGCTCCCGGGTCAGGGGGATGCGGACGAGGTGAGGATGCGCCGACGACCGCGCGGAGGCCATGGCCCGGATCGCCCACGGGCGTCGATCTGGAGCGCCTTTCCCTGTGCACAAGTGACAGGAAACGGCCCCCTGGACGCGACACGAGGTGGCACATCGTCTTCCCGTGGTCCGGGCATGACGCTCCGTGCGGGGAACGCGTGAGGACCGGATCCCCGGGGCCGGCGCACGACGTCCGCCTCGGCCCGCTTGTGTCCGGTGACCCGTTCCGCTACGCGTTGGGGTGTGGTGTCCCGGTCCGGTGCGTCCTCCCGCGGTCGGGGGCGGCCCCGGGACGACAGCCTCGACTCGCGCATCCTGGAGCAGACGATCCGGCTGCTCGTGGCCCACGGCTACGCCGGGTTCACCCTGGACCGGCTGGCTGCCTGCAGCGGCGTCGCCAAGACCACGATCCTGCGCCGGTGGCCGTCGAAGGCGGCGGTGGCCGCCGCCGCGCTGGAGCGGCTGGCCCTGCACAGCGTGTCCGTGCCGGACACCGGGACCCTGCGCGGGGACCTGGAGGAGATGCTGCACGGGGCCGTCGACACGTTCGTCCGCGGCCGTGGACGGTTCGTGCCCCGGCTGATCCGCGAGTCGGGGCACCGACCGGAGATCGCCGACCTGCTGGCCACCGTCATCCGGACCCGCCGCCAGGCCTACCGGCGGATCCTGACGCGGGCGCTGGCCCGCGGCGAGCTGTCGACGGCCGTCGACCACGAGCTCTTCATCGACGTGCTCATCGGCCCGGTCTGGACGCGGCTGCTCATCACCCGCGACCCGGTCACCCGCGACTACGTCGACCGCGTCGTGGACGCCGCCCTGACCGCCTTCACGCAGCCGGCACCCACACAGTGATCACGCGGGCCGGCGCCGGCCCCGAGGACGGGCAGCCGGGCGGGGGCTGACCGGGAGGCGACCCGACCGGGCGGTCGGCCCGGGAGATCATCCCGCCGTCCATTCCGGCGTACTGCATCTGACGGATGTGGAGATCGATCCGTCGTACGCTGATCCGCCCGCGCGGGAAATCTAACGTCCCTGGTGTGTCCATTCCACCGAACGGCCATTCCGCGGGCCTCCTGCGGATCGTCGTCGCGGACGACCATCCGCTCTCACTCGCTGCGCTGATCGATCTCATCACGGAGGAGCCGTCCGTGCGGCTCGTCGGCGCTGCACTGCGGGTGGACGACGCGATAACGCTGACCCTGGCCCACTGCCCGGACGTCGTCCTGGTGGACGTGCACATGCCCGACGGCGGTGGTGAACGAGTCGCCTCCACCATTCGGGAAGTGCTTCCCGGCGTGCGGATCGTCGCATTGTCCGCACATCTGGAAGAGGAACGGATCCGCGGGATGCTCTCGGCCGGTGCGGACCGGTTCGAGCCCAAGGAAGCAGATTTCGCGTCCCTCATGCGGGATCTCGTCCGCGAACACCACCGCGGTTCCGCGAAGTGACCGCCAGCGAGGCCGGCGGTGCCTCGCCGAATCGACAGGAGTCCCCCGCGATGCCCCTGCGCTCACCGCGGGCCACGGTCCGCGCTACCCGATGGAAGGTCGCCGCGCCCCTCGCGGCCGCGACGCTGGCCGTCTCCGCAGCGGCGTACGGCACGTCCTCGCCGGAGCCGGCGCCGTCCGGCACGTCGCTGCCGGAGCCGGGCTCGTCGCTGTACGTCGACCCGCACTCCCAGGCCGCGGTCTGGGCGGAGTCCCACCCGGACGATCCCGCGGCCCGGGAGGTCGAGGAACGGATCGCCAGCCAGCCGACGGGCAAGTGGTTCGGCGCGTGGAGCGGTGACATCACCACCGCCGTGGAGGACTACACCTCCGCCGCGGCCGACGCCGGCGAGGTGCCCGTCCTGATCGCGTACAACGTCCCCCACCGCGACTGCGGCGGCCACAGCGCCGGCGGGCAGAGCGACGAGGACGCGTACCGCCGGTGGGTGGACGGGTTCGACGCCGGACTCGGCGACCGCCCCGCGCTGGTCGTCCTCGAGCCGGACGCGCTGGCCCAGCTGGACACCTGCCTGAGTGACGACCAGCAGGAGGACCGGCTGCGCCTGCTGTCCTACGCGGTGGAGAAGCTGCAGTCGGACGACGTCTGGGTGTACCTGGACGCCGGCCACTCGAACTGGGTCCCCGCGGACGTGATGGCCGAGCGGCTGGAGGCGGCCGGCATCGCCGACGCGCACGGGTTCGCCCTGAACGTGTCCAACTACAACGCCACGGACGACGAGGTCGCGTACGCGGACGAGCTCAACGGTGCCCTGGGGACCTCCAAGCCCTTCGTCGTCGACACCAGCCGCAACGGCAACGGCGCGAACGGCGAGTGGTGCAACCCCGGTGACCGGCAGATCGGCGAGGCCCCGGGCGCCGAGGACGGGGGAGAGCTGCGTCTGTGGCTCAAGGCCCCGGGCGAGTCCGACGGCGACTGCGGGATCGGCGAGGGGACCGCGGCGGGCGAGTTCTCCCCGGAGCTCGCGATGAGCCTGCTCGAGGGAGCGGAGCCCGTCGAGCCGTGACGTCGGGCCGGGACCCCGCAGTCGCCCCGCCGCGACCCGGCGCCGGGCGGGACCAGGACGACGTCCCGGCGGGTCAGCCCGGCCAGCTCCCACCCCGCAGCGGCCCTGCGTCGGGTGGCGGGCCGGACGGGACGGTGACCCGCACCCGCGTCCCGGCGCCGAAGGAGCTGGTGATCTGCACCGTCCCGCCCATCGCGGCCGCGCGCTCGCGCATGGAGCGCAGCCCGAGGTGCCCCGGGTACTCGGCGTCGGGCTCGAAGCCGACCCCGTCGTCGACCACCTCGAGGACCACGGTGGACCCGTCGGCGTGGAGCCGGACGCCGACGTGGTACGCGTGCCCGTGCCTGGCCGCGTTGTGCAGCGCCTCCTGCGCGATCCGGTACAGCGCGTGCTGGGCCTGGAGCGAGACCTCGGGCACGTCGTCGAGGGCCGTCTCGACGACGAGCCCGTGCCGGGCGCGGACGGCGTCGGCCTCCTTGGTGAGTGCGGCGTGCAGTCCCTCCAGCTCCAGGGACTCGGGGCGCAGTTCGAAGATGAGTGCCCGCATCTCGGCGAGGGCCACGTCGGCCAGCTGAAGCACGTAGTCCGCCGGCCCGGAGATCTGTCCGGGGTCCCGGTCGAGCAGCTCGCGGATGGTGCGTGCCCCCAGCGCGATCCCGTAGAGCGCCTGGGACACCGAGTCGTGCAGTTCCCTGGCGAGGTGCTGCCGCTCGGCCAGCGACCCCCTCTCCCGGGCCGCGGCGAGCAGCAGGAGGTTGCCCACGATGGTCGCGGCGTCGCTGGCGACGACCCTGAGGAAGGCGACGTCGGGATCGTCCGGCCGCTCGGCGAAGAAGCAGCACAGCGCCCCGCGGGTCGCGACCGGTCCGATGAGCGGGAGACACACCACGGTGGTCCAGGCCGCCTCGTCCAGGAGGCCGTGCACCGGGCACAGCCGGTCGTCGCCGCGCAGTCGCGCCCTCGCGTCCTCGACGACCACCGGGCCGTGGCCGGTGATCGCCTCCATCGCCGGGTGCTCGCCTCCGGGGTACGCGGCATCCAGTCCCAGCACCAGGGCCGTCGGCAGGCCGTGGCTGCCCACGGTCCGCAGCCTCTGGTCGCCGTCGAGGAGGTGGACGGAGCACGCCTCGGCGTCGGCGAACTCGACGACGCTGCGCGCCAGGTCGTCGAGCGTCTCCTGCAGCGGCCGCTCGGCCAGCATCGGCGTCACGGCCAGCTGCCTCAGGTGCTCGCGCATCCGGACCCGTTCCACCGCGACCGCGGCGTCGGCGGCGAACAACTGCACGGTCAGCACCTGCTCGTCGTCGAACGCCACCTGCCCGTGCCGGTTCACGAGCTCGACCACCCCGACGACCCGCCTCCGGACCAGGAGCGGGACGAGCAGCGCGGACCCCGCGCCGCCGTCCGTCGGGGGGCCTGCGCCTGCCGGGAGCTCCCCGGACGGGTCGGCGACGACGCAGACGCGTCCGCTGCGCATCACCTCCGCCGCCGTCGCCGACACCGCGGACGAGACCGCCCCCTGCCCCGCATCCGCGTCCGGGCCGTCGGTGGCCCGCGGCACCAGCTCGCCGCCGGGGGAGGGCATGAGGACCGTCGCGGCCGCCGCCCCCACCAGCCACCGGGCCAGCCGGGCGGTGCGCCGCAGCAGTTCGTCGCTGGGCCCCGCCTCCAGCACGGCCTGGGTGATCTCGGCCAGCGCCCGGAGGAGGCGCTGTTCCAGGCGCCCGCGCTGCTGCAGCTTGTCCTCGAGCGACTTCTGCGCGGTGAGGTCCTGGACGACCAGGCAGAACCCCTCGAGGTGCCCGGCGTCGTCGGTCGACGCCGACAGCACCGTCCTGGCCCAGAACCGGGCCCCGTCCCCGCGCCGGAGCCACCCGACCCCCGTGCAGCTGCCCCGGCGCGCCGCCTCGGCGAGGGCCCTGCCCGGTTCGCCCGACTCGGCGACCGCGGAGGGGTACAGCCGCTCGATCGGCTCACCGATGATCTCGTCGGACCGGTGACCGAAGCTCTGCGCGGCCCCGTGGTTCCAGCTCGCCACCCGGCCCCGGACGTCGACGGCCACGATCGCGCAGTCCGTCACGGAGTCCACCAGGCGGCGGAACAGCGACCCGTCCGCGGGGCGTGCGACGTCGCCGTCCGCGAGGGCGGCCCGCGGCGGGGGCACCCCGAGGCGGCCGGTCTCGTGCCGCAGGGCACTCGACGCCTCGACGTTCACGGCAGCCACCACCCCTGGTGTCGATGCTCGCGTGAGGTGACCGGGGGAGGGGAGAGACCACGGGCTCGGGTCCGGGGAGCCTATCGCTACCGGTCGTTGCGTAGAAGGAGCTCCGCCGTGGTCCGGTGGCCCGCCCGGCCCCGGGCCGAGGTCACCGCGGTTCCCCGGGGGACCGCGGCGTCGGCACGATCCCCGACTCGGTGGCCTTCGCGACCGCCTCGAGCATGGAGCGGGCGTCCAGCTTGAGCAGCACCTTGTGGACGTGGCTGCGCACCGTCGAGTACTCGATGCCCAGGTGGCGGGCGAGTGCGCGGTTGTCCATGCCCCTGGCCATCAGGCCGAGCACCTCGCGCTCGCGGGGCGTCAGGCTCGCGCCGAGCCGGGTGTGCCGGGCCCGTTGGCGCGCGATGGCACGTCGCCGGGTCAGCAGCTCGGCGAGCCGCTGGGCGGGGATGAGGATCTCGCCGTCGGCCGCCCGGTGGATGGCGCGGACGAGGTCGTCGCTGGGGGCGGACTTGAGCAGGTAGCCCGCCGCGCCGGCCTCGACGGCGGCGGTCACGGCGTCGTCGGACGAGTCGGCGCTGAGGAAGACGACGGCGGCGTGGGGGCGCAGCTCGCGGATCCTGGCCGCTGCCTGGGCGCCGCTGCCGTCCGGGAGCCGGAAGTCGACCAGGACGACGTCCGGCTCGGAGCGCTGGACCGCCTCGACGGCCGCGGCGACGGTGGGGACCCAGCCGAGGACGTCCAGGTCGGGGTACTCCGCCAGCAGGGCGGCCAGGCTCTCGGCCACCACCTGGTGGTCCTCGACGAGCAGCACCCGGATCGCGGCGTCCGGCGGGCTCTCCGGGACCGTCATGGTGCGTGGGTCTCCTCGTCCTGGCGCGCGCCGTGCAGGGCGTCGGCGGTGTGGGGGATCCAGAACTCCACCGTCGTCCCCCGGCCGGGGGCACTCTCGATCCGGCACCACCCACCCGCGATCTGTGCGCGTTCGACCATGAGCGGCAGCCCCAGGTGCCCCGGTACGGACTCCGTGTCGGGCTGGTAGCCGACGCCGTCGTCGGTGATGGCGACGAGGCACCCGTCGTCCACGGTGGACAACCGGACGGTCACCGTGCGGGCGCGGGCGTGTCTGCGGATGTTGGTGAACGCCTCCTGGGCGATCCGGTACACGATCAGCTGCACGTCCGCGCTGGGCTCGGAGCGGAGCCGGTTCGTCACGGTGAAGGTGGTGCCGGTGTCGGAGCGCAGCTGTTCCAGGTGGCCGGTCAGGTTCGCGACCAGCCCCAGCTCGGTCGACGGCGGCTGCAGGTCGAACGTGAGGTGACGCAGCCGGCCGATGGCCTGCTGGACGGTCTCCTCGACCGCGGCGAGCAGGTCGCGCTCGGCAGGGGTGCTCAGCCGGCGGCGCAGTTGCTGCAACCGCAGCGAGGCCGCGGTGATCGCCTGCAACGGATCGTCGTGGATGGCCGCGGCGATGCGCTTGCGCTCGTCCTCCTGGGCCCGCACCAGGTGGGTCAGCAGCAACTGGTGCTCGTGGTCGCTCTTGCGGAGCAGCTGGAAGCTGCGCTCGAGGGCCAGCTCGGAGCGGCGCTGCTCGGTCCGGTCGCGGATCGTGGCGGCCACCAGGGACCGGTGTCCGTCGCGCAGCCGGCTGAAGACGACGTCGGCAGGGAACCCGGTGCCGTTGCCGCGGCGGCCGGTCAGCTCGACCCCCGGTTCGACGCCCCGCTCGGCCCCGGGCGGTGGCGGGCCGCTCGACCGGCGCACGTACGCCTCGACGGGACCGTCGAGGAGGAGCTCCAGCGGTCGCCCCAGCAGCTCGCCGAGCTCGTGGCCGAACAGCAGCTCGGCCTGCCCGTCGACGAGTTCCACCCGTCCCGCGGTGTCGACCACGACGAGGGCGTCGGGGGCGGACTGCGGCACGTACCGGTGGTGGGTGCCGGCCGCGTCGGGAGTGCCGAGGTCGCGCAGGAACACCGCCACGAGGGACTCGTCGCCGAGGTGCAGGGACCTCGTGGTGACGGCCACCGGGAACTCGGTCCCGTCGCCCCGGACACCGGCCAGCTCGGCCGCGGGGCCGGGGGCCTCGCCGGCCGGTGCGCTCCGCGCGTGGAACAGCCGGTCGGCGAGGGTCCCGTGGTACCTCGGGGGCAGCAGCGTGGTCGCGGGCTTCCCGACCAGCTCGCGCGTGACACGGCCGAAGACCCGGTCCGTCCGCGCGTTGACGAGCCGTATCCGGTCGTCCGGCCCGACCAGCACGACGGCTGCGGGGACCGCGTCGACGAGGTCGTGGAAGGCCTCCTCGCTGTGCCGCAGTTCCGCGGCGGCGCGCCGGTGGTCCTCCCGATCACGCAGCAGGGCCCGGGCGAACCGGGTGCCGAGGTCGACGGGCATGCTGAGCTGGCCACGGCCGGCGCGCTGCACCGCCTCGACGATCTCGGTGCCCGGCGTGCCCTTCAGCAGGTAGCCGGCGGCTCCGACGGCGAGCACCTCGAGCACCAGCCCGTGGTCCTCGAAGGCGGAGAGCGCGAGCACGGCCGTGCCCGGCGACCTCGCCCGGACCTCGCGTGCGGTGTCCGGACCGGTGCCGGCGGGCATGCGCATGTCCACCAGCACCACGTCCGGGCGCAGCTCGGCCGTCTGCCGCACGGTGTCGGCGTGGTCGGCGGCGACGCCGAGGAGCACGATGCCGGGGTGGCTGACGAGGGTGTCGGCCAGCGCGTCGCGCATCGCCCCGTCGTCGTCGGCCACCAGGACCCGGACGACGGCGGCGCTCATCCGGTGCCTCCCGTCTCGGTCGGGGCCGGTTCGAGCCGCGCCTCCCGCGGCGCCGGGACGAGGTCGGCGGTGTCCGGTGCCAACCAGCCGAGCGCGACCGCCATGGGCTCGACCAGCACCCGGTAGGACCCGCCGCTGATGCGGTGCTCGGCGGCGAGCGCGCCGGCGGCGTCCCACGCCGCCGCCCAGAAGGCCCAGTCGGTCCGGTCGTGCGACAGGGCCACGCTCATCGCCCGCTCGCGGGCCACCATGGCGGCGTTGTGGACCAGGGGACGGTCCTCCGGCGGCATCGCGCGCTGGATCGCCGCCCAGGCGGTCGCCCGCGCCTCCGCCGGCGTCCGCCGCCACGCGCCGGCGACGGCATCGACGTCGTCGGGACCGAGGTCAGGGATCTGTACGAGGAACCCGAGCAGCTTCTGCGAACCGGGTCCGAAGATGTCGATCATCTCTGGCCCTCTGTGCCGTGCGTGAGGCCGTCTGTGCTCCTGAACGGGCTGGCGTCATCCTCCGGCCGGCCGGCCACCGCGGACATCCCGCAGGACTCGGAGCTCCACCGGGCACTTGCGAGGGGAGCCGCCGACCCACCCACGGGGGAGGTCGCCCGAGCCGAGAGGGGGACGCCCCCTGCGGACCCGGGGCGGGTCCGGCGGTCACCGCCGTGACGCCACCAGGGCCCCGGCCCCCGAGGTGGTCCGCACCGGGCGTCCGCCGGTTCGAGGACGGTGCAGGACGCGGTGTCCGACTCCCCAGACGGTCACCCGCCACAGCGCCTCGCGGACGATCGCGCCGCTCATCTTGCTGGCGCCGCGTTCGCGCTCGACGAAGGTGATGGGGACCTCGACGACGCGCAGCCCCCGCTCGACCGCCCGGCGGGCCAGGTCGATCTGGAAGCAGTAGCCCTGCGACGCGACGGTGTCGAGATCGAGTTGCTCCAGCGCGCCGGCGCGGATCGCCCGGTACCCGCTCGTCGCGTCCCGGATCGGGAGCCCCAGCGCCAGCCGGGCGTAGGCGGTGCCGCCCCGGGACAGCAGCCGGCGCGTCGCCGGCCAGTTGCGGACCGCACCCCCGGGCACCCACCGGGAGCCCAGCACCACGTCGGCCCGGGTCAGCGCGGCGAGCAGCCGGGGCAGCTCCTCCGGCTGGTGGGATCCGTCCGCGTCCATCTCGACCAGCACGTCGTAGCCCCGGTCGAGACCTTGGCGGAACCCGGCGAGGTAGGCCCTGCCGAGCCCCTGCTTGGCCGGCCGGTGCAGCACCGACACGTGGTGGTCCTCGGCGGAGAGCCCGTCGGCGATCAGCCCGGTCCCGTCGGGGCTGTCGTCGTCGACCACGAGGACGTCCGCTGCGGGCACGGCCGCGCGCAGCCGACCGACCACGGATGCGATGTTGGCTGCCTCGTCATAGGTCGGCACGACGACCAGCACCGCTCCGACGTCGCCCACCGACTCGACTGCACGACCTGCGTTCACGGTTCGCCTCTGGACGGGTGTTGGGCTGTTCCGCCCGGTCGGTCGCCTCGTCGGTCCGGGGGATCCAGAACTCGACGGTGGCACCGGCACCGGGCGTCCTCTCGATCCGGCACCAGCCGCCGGCGATCTCGACGCGCTCGTGCAGGAGGGTCAGGCCGAGGGGGCCGGGATCCGGCCCGGCGGTGTCGGCGGGGTCCCCGACGCCGTCGTCGGCCACGATGGCCAGGACGCCGTCGCTGACCTCGCGCAGCCGGACGCGCACGGTGCTGACCCGGGCGTACCTGCGCACGTCGGTCAGCGCCTCCTGCGTGAGCCGGTACGCCAGCGCCCGGATCTCGACGGGCAGGCTCGCGCTCAAGCCGTGGTCGAGACCGACGGTGGCGCCGGTGTCGGCGCGCAGCTGCTGCAGGCACTGCTGCACGGCGGCGAGGGACCCGTCCCGCTCCGGTCCGGGTGACCGCAGGCTGCCCACGAGGTGGTGCAGCCGGCCGACGGCCAGCTGCATGCTCTCCTCCAGGCGGGTCAGCAGCCTGCGGTCGCCGGGGTCGCTGAGGCGCCGCCGCAGCTGCTGCAGGCGCAGCGAGGCCACGGCGATCGCCAGGATGGAGTGGTCGCGGACGTCGGCCGCGATCCGTCTCCGCTCCTCGTCCTGGGCGCGCACGAGGTGGGTCAGCAGCGTCACGCGTGCCCGTTCGGTCGCGTGCAGCCACCGCACGCTGTCGTCCACCACCCCCAGCGTGCGCTCCAGCTGCGCGTCGTTCCAGAAGGACAACGCCAGCCCGTTGCCCGGGTCGCGGCCGAGGGGGGTGATGGTGAGTTCCACGGGGACCTCGGTGCCGTCCCGGCGGCGCGCGGCCACCTGCAGGCTCGTCGTCACCCGCGTGGCGCGGCACCGCTCCAGGCGCTGCGCGACCTCGGCCCGGAAGCGGTCGGGCACCAGCACGTCGACCGGGCCGCCGACCACCTCGCCCGGCGGGTACCCGAACAGCTGCTCGACGCCCGGGTTCACCCGACCGACCCGGTCCTCGGTGTCGACGATCAGGAAGGCGGCTCCGTCCCGATCGAGGACCCGCCCCGGCACCGGGTCGCGCGAGGGGGCCACCTGCCCGCCGGTGGTCATCACTGCCCGCCCTCGGACGGGGCGGCCGGCTCCTGCGGCGCGTCCTCGGGTGGAGTGGCGCCCTCCGGCGGAGTGCCCTCGGGTGGGGCGGCCCCCTCCGGCGGGGCGCCCTCCGGTGGCTGGTCGCCCTGGGGCGTGTCCGCCGTCGCGTCCAGTTCCGGTGGCAGCGTGTACGGCCCCCGCTCGGGGACGTCGTCCACCGGTCCGGTCGGCGCGCTCACCTCGAACTCCACGGTGGTCTGGCCTCCGCTGTCGCGTCCGACGAGCGTGAAGCTCAGGGTGCCCTGGTCGCTCCCGTCGACCTGGAAGCTGCCGCCCGGGCCCGCCTCGCCGCGCTCGTCGACCTGGAAGGCGGTGACCAGCTCTCCCTCGCTGGTCTCGTTGCGGCCCAGGTAGACCAGGACGACCTCCTCCGGGCCGAACCCCTCGGCGAAGAAGCCGAACGTCGTACCGGGGGCGCCGCCGTACGTGCTGGGCCCCGCGCTGGGGGTGTAGGGCAGGATCTCGAAGCCGGACCGGGTCGTCGCCCGGCTCAGCTCCCCGATCATCACGAGGCTGTTCGCCCCCGACAGCCCGTAGGGGACCTCGAACCCGACCCCGCCGAAGCTGCCCTGGCCGTCGGCCTGCGCGGTGAGCAGCGGTGTCCCGCTGGACGCGTTGACGTAGACCAGCACCCGCTCCTGGGGCGCGAAGCCCTCCCCGGACAGCGTCAGCACCTGCCTGGCCTTCACCGCGTACGGCGTCGCGGCCGAGGTCGGGTACAGGCCGTTGAGGAAGAACGCCGCGGTGGCCGTGGTGCCGCTCTCCTCGCCGACCAGCACCAGGGTGTTCTGGCCCACCGTCCCGGTGCCGACCCGCACCTGGGCCTCGTCGACGTTCCCGCCCTCGCCGGCCGTCAGGGTCGTCGAGGGGTCTCCGGACACCCGGCCCCAGAACACGTCGATCGTCTCACCGGCCGTGAAGCCACTCGCCGTCACCGAGATGACGTCGCCCGGCTGACCGGTCTCCTCGCTGAGGCTGACCGACCCCGTGCCGGCGGTGGCGACCGCCTCGGCCTGTGCGGTCTTGTCGCTCTCGCGCTGCTGGGCCGTCACGACCACGTTGCCCGTCGCCAGCTGCTCGGGCAGCGTGACCTGGGCGGTGAACCCCCCGTTCTCGTCGGTCTCCGCCGACCCCACCGGCTCGCCCGCGGGAGGCTGGTCCGCAGGGGCGTCCGCCGGGCTCACCGCGAGGTCGACCGTCGCCCCGGGGTCGAAGCCGGCGCCGTCGACCGCGATCGCCGCACCCGGCTGGGCCACCGCCGGGTTCAACGTGATCAGGGAACCCGCCGGCGCGATCTGCTGACCGTCGACGACCACCGGCTCGGGCGGGGGTTCCGCCGCGGCCTCCGCGCCCCCGTTCCCCGCGCTGGGCTCGGCGTCGCCACCGGAGCTCCCGATGACACCGCGGCCGACCCACACCGCCACCGCGAGCACCGCCAGCACCACCGCCAGGGTCCGCCACCGGACGGGATGCAGGAACGTTCGCCACGCCGGGCGCGGGGACGGGGCGTCGGCCGGGGCGGAGGCGTCCGCGTGCCGGGCACCCGTCGAGGTCGTGACCTCGGGGTCCGGGGCGTCGGGCGGACGCCTCCGCCACCGGACGGGAGGCAGGAACGTTCGCCACGCCGGGCGCGGGGACGGGGCGTCGGCCGGGGCGGAGGCGTCCGCGTGCCGGGCACCCGTCGAGAGCGTGTCCTCGGCGTCCGGGGTACCGGGCGGACGCGCCGGGGCCGGCGGCTCGGCAGCCCCCGTGGCCGGTCCCCGGACGCCGCCGGAGGCGGGCGCGGCCCCCGTGCCAGCGGGGCCGCCGGTCGTGGCGCGCAGGACGTCCGAGTCGTCCGGGAGCACGCCCGTCCCGCCGGTCACGGACTCCGACGGGTGCGCGCTGCGGCTGACCGGGACAACGGGTCGAGGGTCGCCGGGTGCGGGGCGCACGTCCTCCTGGGCGGACGGCCCCGCGCCGGCCGGGCGTGGGGCCGGCTCGTCCGGGACGCCGGTGCGAGTGGCCGCAGGCTCCTGCTCCTCGGCCGCCCGGCGCGGCTTCGGACGCAGCAGCCGCGCGGCCGACCGGTTCGTCAGGACCTTGTCCGGGGCCTCGGTGGAGTCGCTCATCTCGCTGGTACCTCCCGGCCGTGGGGACGGGCGGGGACGTCGTCACCCGACGCGGTACACGAGCAGGGCGACGTCGCCCTGCTCGACGTGCCACACCTGCTCGGAGTGGCTGTCCAACGCGTCGAGGATCCAGTCCTCGCGCCCGTCACCGTTGTTGCGGTCCATCGCGACGCGCATCTTGTTGGACATCACGATGTAGTCGATCTCCTGCCAGTCCTGACCGAAGAGCTCGTCGCGCACCTCGGGGTCGGCCGACGCCTTCCAGTGCGAGTGCGCGAACTCGTATCCGGCCTCGCGCAGCGAGATCCACATGTCGTCGTCGATGATCAGCTTGGCGTCCTTCGGCACGTTGTCCTCGACCCACGCCAGCTGCTCCTCCTGCATCCCCGTCAGGTTCAGCCGGTACATGTCGTGGGCCTGCAGCTGGCCCTGGTCGCCGTGCACGACCAGGTAGCCACCGATCGGCGAGAGCAGCACCGCGGCCGCGGCCGCCAGCAGCGCCCTCCTCGCCATCACCGGGACCCGGCGCACCAGCGTGCCGGTGACCAGGCCGATGTTGAGCGCCAGCAGCGGGATCAACGGCAGGACGTAGAACTCCAGCAGGACGCTGCCGCGGGCGAGGTAGACCCCATAGCTCAGCACCAGCAGGGCCGCGACCAGCTGGTTCTGGTTGCGGCGGGAGTCCCGCAGTCCCCGGACCAGCAGGACGACGGTGGCGGCGCCCCCCGCGACCAGCAGGAACACGTCCTTGGGCAGCCAGAAGTCGTTCGTCATCTGCCAGAAGACGCTGTCGCCGCTGATCGCCGTCCCCTGGGTGCGGTTGAGCTGCCACCACACCGTGTACAGCAGCGACACCCGGTCGGCGGGCGGGTTCTCCAGGTCGAAGTTGAGGCCCGTCGGGAACAACTCCTGCTTGAGGAGTGCGTACATCAGATAGAAGGTGACCGGCGTCCCTGCGGCCAGGAAGAAGAAGCCCCTGGCGAACCGGTGGTTCAGCCGGCCACGGATCCGCCGGTACAGCAGGAAGACGAGGACCGGGCCGAAGAAGATGGCGTTCTCCTTCGTCGTCACGGCGATCCCGAAGGCGAGCCCCGCGACGAGGGAGGAGGTGATGCGGTCGTCGCTCCTGCTGAGCAGGTAGAGGCTCAGCAGCAGCCAGAAGACCATGAGGTTGTCCAGCAGCACCTGCCGCTGGTAGAAGACCGCCAACGGCGACAGGTGGAACAGCGCCGTCGCCACCACCGCGGTGGTCGTGCTCCCCGAGAAGCGTCGCGCGATCTCGAACAGGAAGAACGCCGACGCCGTGTGCACCAGCACCATCAGCACCCGGCCGGTGTCGACGGGGTGTCCGAACAGGTCGAACTGCCCGGGCAGGATCCCGACCCACGCAGCCAGCGTCAGCCACCCACCGGGCGCGTGGTCGTAGAAGTAGGTGTACGGGGACAGCGTCGCTTCCCGCAGCACCGCCCACGCCTGCTGGAGGTAGATCCCCTCGTCGGTCAGGTACAGCGGATAGCGGAACAGGTTGTAGCCATGGGAGAGAGCGCCCGCCGCGAGCAGGGCGACCAACACCCGGTTGTCCCGCGGACCCGCCCCGGCCCCCGGGTCCTGCGCACCGGCAGCCGCCCCCCTCGGCCGGGCGACCCGCGGCCCACCGGCCCGGTCCGACGCGGCCTCCCCGGTCCGCGGACGCACGGGCGTCGCGACCGGGGACCCGGAGGTGTCGGGAACGGTCTGCGTCATCGCCAGCTCCAGCCCCCTCTCGGCGAGGCCCCACCGGGGGCGACCGTCCCGTGGATCGTCCGTTGCGGGGTCCGCCGCCGGCATCCCGCGAGAATCCGTCCCGCCCCCAGCACTTCGGGGGTCCGCCGGCTCACCCGAAGGGTGGCCACCCACCGGGTACCCGCGGCCGTGCGATCGCCCCGGCCCGCCGTGCCGGCTCCCGCGGACGCGCTCACGGCGTCGGGGTCAGGCGCGGGACCGCTGCGCACGCAGCAGGGAGCGGCTGCGCGGTGTCCGTGACGGCGTCGTCGCGCAGGGGTCCGCCGACGGCGAGCGGTCGCCGGTCACCGCGCTCCACCGGTGCGGCCCCGGCACCCCCGGGCCCGTCGTCGACCCCCGCGGGCCCGGCCGGCGCGCCTCCGCGCGCCGACGTGCCGGTGTCGCGCCACACCCACAGCGTGCTCGCACCGAAGTTGAGCCCGGCGGCCACCGCGATCCCGGCCAGGTCGGCCGGCAGGTGGTGCACCCCGACCCCGACCAGGGACCACACCACCGCGACGTTCAGCAGGATCGTGGTCAGGGAGCTCAGGCCGTACCAGGCGAACCGGGCCAGCGACACCCGGCGCCACCCGAAGGTCCAGCGGTTGTTGACCAGGTAGTTGTGGACGACCGCCGTGCCGACGGCCACGGGCGAGGCGACCAGCAGCGGGAGGTCCGCCGCCGCGTAGAGCACCTGCAGCACCAGCACGTTGACGACGACGCCGGCCGTGCCCACCACGGCGAAGCGCAACGCCCTGACGGGCGTCGACACCCGCGGGGTGCGCCCGATGACCGGAGCAGTGCTCCACGACGACTCTGCCATCCGCCCGTCGGCCCCCTCATCCACCGGCACCGGAACCGTGCGCCGCGGGGTCGGCGGTCCGCATCCCGCAACGAAGCGACACCGCAGGCCGACTTCCGGGGGGCACGGCGCTGACCTCTGCTGGGGAGGGGAGGCGCCGGTCACCGGGAGGGGGTGCTCGCCAGGTCAGGGGAGCGCGCCACCGCGACGCCCCGGCGTCGTCCGGTCGCCCCACCGCGGGGAGGGGTCGCCCGTGCGGCGGGGGTGCACCCCCCGAGCGAGTGGGTCCCCCCGACCCCGGGAAGTCCGGGCACGACCTCGCTTCCCGGCGGGATGTCGCCGCCCGTCCTGTGTCGGAACATCCAGGGAAGGCCGGTCCAGCGGAGGTCCGCTCAGCGGGGACGCGGGCCCCTCCCGCACCCAGGCCGACACTCGGCGGAGGCGACCGATGTCCGTGGTGCTCGTCGTGCTGACGGCGCTGTCGCTCATCCTGTCGCTGCAAGCGGGTTACGCGCTGTACATGATGGTCTACACCTGGGACCAGCCGGAGGCGGAGCGGCGAGCCAGGGCGCCGGACGTGTTCGCGTCGCCGGCGGTGTCGTTCACGGTCCTCCTACCGGCACGGCACGAGGAAGACGTCATCGCCCAGACCATCGAGAACGTCATGCGGGCGAACTACCCCTCGCGGTTGCTGCAGGTCTTCGTGATCTGCCGGGTCGACGACGAGGGCACCATCGAGCGGGCGCTGGCCAAGCTCGAGCAGCTCGCCGACGTGGGGCTGGAGAACGTCGACATCGTGGTGTTCGACGACGACCCGATCAACAAGCCGCACGGGATGAACCACGCGCTGGCCTTCGCCACCGGGGACGTGGTGACGATCTTCGATGCCGAGGACGACATGCACCCCGACATCTTCAACATCGTCAACACCGTCATGGTCGAGGAGGGCGTGAAGGTCGTGCAGGCCGGCGTCCAGCTCATGAACTACACGTCCCGCTGGTACTCGGTGCTGAACGTGCTGGAGTACTTCTTCTGGTTCAAGAGCCGGCTGCACTACCACGCCAAGTACGGGGCGATCCCGCTGGGCGGGAACACGGTCTTCTTCAGCCGCGACGTCCTGGACCGCCTCGGTGGATGGGACGAGACGAACCTGACCGAGGACGCCGACATGGGCCTGCGGGTCAGCCAGATGGGCGAGCGCGTCCGCGTCATCTACGACGACCGCTACGTGACCCGCGAGGAGACCCCGCCGACGCTGACCCACTTCATCAAGCAGCGCACCCGGTGGTGCCAGGGGTTCATGCAGACCCTGGCCAAGGGGACCTGGAGGCACATGCCGACCCGGACCCAGCGGTGGCTGGCCTTCTACACCCTCGCCTTCCCCAACGCGCAGGCCGTGCTCGGGATCTACGTGCCGTGCTCGCTGCTGATGATGGTCACCCTGCGGGCACCCGTGGGGATCGCACTCATCTCCTACGTGCCGGTCGTGCTGCTCGCCGCGCACTTCATGATCCACGTCGTGGGCCTGTACGAGTTCACCGAGGCGCACGGGCTCAAGCCGTCCAGGACGATGATCCTGCGGATGGCCGTCGCGTGGTTCCCCTACCAGGTGCTGCTCGCCTACGCGGCGCTGCGCGCTCTCGCCCGGCACCTGCGGGGCGTGCACAACTGGGAGAAGACCGCCCACACCGGCCAGCACCGGGGAGCGGCGGCTGCTCGGCCCGGCGTGGAGCCCACGCACGCCTGACCGGGCCTCCCGCCCCCGGGCACGACGCCCCCGGCCCTGGGCGGCAGGTGCTCCGGGGGAGTCCTTCTGGGGAGCGGTCTTCCCCCGGAGCGGGGAGGGGCCGCCGTCGGGACGCCGCTGACCTGCGGCGACGCTCCCGCCCCGCCGGCACGTGGCCGACCCTGCCGCGGGCGGAGGGGACGAGTGGCGGGGGGAGCCGGGTTCCCCTGACCGACGGAGTCCCTGGACCCTGTCGAGGGGACCTCAGGGACCCATGCTGGGAGTGGTCAGCCCAGGCCCGACGACCGAGTCCTAGAGGTGGTGGCCGTGGCCGTCCGGATCCTGCTGGCCGACGACCACACGGTGGTCCGCCAGGGACTGCGCATGTACCTCGAGCTGGAGGACGAGCTCCAGGTGGTGGGGGAGGCCGCGAGCGGGGAGCAGGCGGTGACGCTGGCCCGGGAGCTCCGCCCCGACGTGGTGGTGATGGACCTGCTGATGGACGGCATGGACGGGATCTCCGCCACCGAGGTCATCCGCACGGAGATGCCCGACGTCGAGGTGCTCGCGCTGACCAGCGTGCTGGAGAACGCGTCGGTGGTGGGAGCGGTGCGCGCCGGGGCGGTGGGGTACCTGCTGAAGGACACCGAGGGCCCGGAACTGCTGCACGCCATCCGGGCGGCAGCGGCCGGGCAGGTGTACCTCTCGCCCGCCGCGGCGGCCCGGCTGGTGCGCGAGGTCACGGCTCCGGTCGCGCCGGCGCAGTTGACACCGCGCGAGTCGCAGGTGCTGGTGCTGCTGGCCAAGGGCAGGGCCAACAAGGAGATCGCCCGCGAGCTGCGCATCGGGCAGCAGACGGTCAAGACGTACGTGAGCAACATCCTGAGCAAGCTCGGTGTGCGCAGCAGGACGCAGGCGGCGTTGTACGCCGTGCAGGCGGGTCTGCTGCCGGTGCAGGAGCTGTCGGTGCCCTGACCGGGGGCGGGGCTCCGTCCGTGCGCCCTGCAGGCGGCAGCCCGGGCTCCGTCTCGTCGTCGCGCTGGTCCTCTGCCACGGTGGGGACCTGGTGTCGCCGGCCGAGCGCCGGGGCACCCCGTCCTCCGATCCGACGCCGGGAGGCGCCAGATGGTGAACCGTCTCGCCGCCGCGACCAGCCCCTACCTGCTGCAGCACGCGGACAACCCGGTCGACTGGCGCGAGTGGGGCGAGGAGGCCTTCGCCGAGGCGCGCGAGCGGGACGTCCCGGTGCTGGTGAGCGTCGGGTACGCCGCCTGCCACTGGTGTCACGTGATGGCGCACGAGTCGTTCGAGGACGAGGCGACCGCGGCGCAGATGAACGCCGGGTTCGTGTGCGTGAAGGTCGACCGCGAGGAGCGGCCCGACGTCGACAGCGTGTACATGACCGCGACCCAGGCGCTCACCGGCTCCGGCGGCTGGCCGATGACCGTCTTCACCACCCCGGACGGGCGGCCGTTCTACTGCGGCACCTACTACCCGCCGCGCCCCGCCGGCGGCGTGCCCGCGTTCCGGCAGGTGCTCGCCGCCGTCTCCGAGGCCTGGACGCAGCGCCGCGAGCAGCTGGAGGAGGCCGGCACCCGGATCGCCGAGGGGATCTCCCGCCGCCTGGACCTCGGGCCGCCCACGCCGCTGTCGGCCGCCGACCTCGACGGCGCCGCAGCCGCGGTGGCCGCCGACCACGACGACCGGCACGGCGGGTTCGGCGGCGCCCCGAAGTTCCCGCCGTCGATGCTGCTGGAGTTCCTGCTGCGGCACGCCGCCCGCAGCGGGGACGCGCGGTCGCTGGAGGTGGCCCGCCGCACGCTGGAGGCGATGGCGCGCGGCGGCATCCACGACCAGCTGGCCGGTGGATTCGCCCGCTACTCGGTCGACGCGCGCTGGGTGGTGCCGCACTTCGAGAAGATGCTCTACGACAACGCGCTGCTCCTGCGCGTGTACCTGCACCTGTGGCGGGCCACCGGCGAGGAGTGGGCGCGCCGCGTGGCCGACGCGACCGCCGCCTTCCTCGTCCGCGACCTCGGCACGCCCGAGGGCGGCTTCGCCAGCGCGCTGGACGCCGACACCGACGGCGTCGAGGGCCTGACCTACGTGTGGACGCCGGCCCAGCTCACCGAGGTGCTCGGTGACGACGACGGCCGCTGGGCCGCGGAGCTGTTCGCGGTGACCGAGCGCGGCACGTTCGAGCACGGCACCTCCACGCTGCAGCTGCTCCGCGACCCCGGCGACGACCCCGAGGACGCCGCCCGATTCACCTCCGTGCGCGAGCGGCTGCTGGCCGCCCGCGCCCGGCGCCCGCAGCCGGCCCGCGACGACAAGGTCGTCACCGCCTGGAACGGGCTGGCGATCGCCGCGCTGGCCGAGCACGGCGTCCTCACCGGCGCCCCCGCGTCGGTGGAGGCCGCCCGCCGCGCGGCGGAGCTCCTCGCGGACGTGCACCGGGTGGACGGGAGGCTGCGGCGGGCCTCGCGGGACGGCGTCGCCGGGGCCCCGGCCGCGGTGCTCGAGGACCACGGCGACCTCGCCGAGGGGCTGCTCGCGCTGCACCAGGCGACCGGCGAGGGCCGGTGGCTGGAGTGGGCCGGCGACCTGCTCGACGTCGTCGCGGAGCAGTTCCTCGACGCCGACGGGTGGCACGACACCGCCGCCGACGCCGAGGCGCTGGTGCACCGCCCGTTCGACCCCGCCGACGGGCCGACGCCGGCGGGGGTGGCCGCGGCCGCGGGGGCGTTCGTCACCTACGCGGCGCTGGCCGGGTCGCCGCGGCACCGCGAGCTCGGCGAGGCCGCGACCGGGCAGCTCGGCGTGCTGGTGCGCCGGGCGCCGCGGGCGGCGGGCTGGGCCGCGGCGGTGGGCGAGGCGCTGCTCGCCGGGCCGCTGGAGGTCGCCGTCAGCGGGCCGGCCGGGCCGGAGCGGGACGCGCTCGCCGCGGTCGCGCGGGGGTCGACGAGTCCCGGCGCTGTCGTCGTGGTGGGGGAGCCGGACGCCCCCGGGGTGCCGCTGCTGGCCGACCGGCCGGCCGTGGGCGGGCGCCCCGCCGCCTACGTGTGCCGGGGCTTCGTCTGCTCCGCGCCGGTGACCGGCGTGTCCGCTCTCGGCGCAGCGATGGCCCCTTCCTGACGCCGCCGTGCGGTCTTACCGTGTAATCACGTAAGCACCGCACTGGAGGAGGCCGTCGTGCACGGACACCACCACCGCTTCGCCGACTCACCCTTCGCGCGCATGGGCGCCCCCGGCTGGCGCCGCCGCGGCCCGGGCGGCCGCGGGGGCGACACCCCGCCGGTCGACCGCGCCGAGGTCGCCGGCTGGTTCGCCGGGCGGCTGCCCGACGGCTGGTTCACCGGGCCGGCCGACATCACCGTCGACCGGGACGAGATCACCGTCGTCGGCCCGCTCGCCGAGCCCGACGCCGGCGAGGGCGACCCCACCGCCGCCCGCGCCGGCCGCATCGCCCGCTTCCGCGAGGACACCCGCGGTCAGCGGATGGCCATCGCCGACGCCGCCCAGGAGCGCTACGGCCGCTCGGTGGCCTGGGGCGCCGCGTGCGGCGACGTCCGCGAGGTGTTCACCAACGCCTCGGTGCCGGTGATGACCCGGCTGCGCCAGCCCGAGCGGCTGGTGCTCGACACGCTCGTCGACGCCGGCGTCGCCCGCTCCCGCTCGGAGGCCCTGGTCTGGGCCGTGCGCCTGGTCGGGCAGCACGCCGACGCCTGGCTGACCGAGCTGCGCGACGCCATGGCCTCGGTGGAGGAGGTCCGGGCGCGCGGCCCGGAGCTGT
This sequence comes from Geodermatophilus sp. SYSU D00879, assembly GCF_054050375.1. Taxonomy (NCBI): domain Bacteria; kingdom Bacillati; phylum Actinomycetota; class Actinomycetes; order Geodermatophilales; family Geodermatophilaceae; genus Geodermatophilus; species Geodermatophilus sp. SYSU D00879. The sequence continues at coordinate 371,567 of NZ_JBJGZF010000001.1, read as the reverse complement.
GAGCCCTGCCAGGCTGGCGGGGTGAGCCTGGAACTGCTGCGGTCGGCCTACGGCGCACTCGGCGGGCTGGTCGCCGACCTGACGCCCGCCGAGTCCTGGCAGCCCAGCGGCTGCGCCGGCTGGACGGTCCTCGACCTCAGCCAGCACCTGCTCGACGACGCCCGCCGGGGCCTGGTCGCGCTGGCCACCCCGGCGGACGGGCCGGCCACCACCGACGCGGTCGCCTACTGGCGGGCCTGGCAGCCCGCGCCGGCCGAGGACGACGACACGCTGTGGCGGACCCGCGTGCGGGCCAGCGTGATGGACGGCCTGCGCGGGCTGGCGCCGCTGTACGTCCAGACGGCGGCCGCGGTCGGGGTGGCGGCCGGCCGGGTCGGGCCCGGCGAGCTGGTGGGCACCCAGGGCTGGGTCGTCCGCGTCGACGACCTGCTGTCCACGCTCGCCGTCGAGGCCGCCGTCCACCACCTCGACCTGGTGGCGCACCTGGACCGGCCGGGACCCGCGCCGGAGCTGCTGGCCGAGGTGCGCCGGGTGCTCGGTGGCCTGCTCGGCGGCCCGCTGCCGGCCGGGTGGGACGACGTCACCGCCGCCCGCCGCGGCACCGGTCGCGAGCCGCTGACCGACGCCGACCGGGCCGCACTGGGCGAGGCGGCGGCCCGCTTCCCGCTGTTCGGCTGAGGAGGACCACCCTTCCCCCCACGCCTCGCAGGCTCGGCGCGGGCCCCTGAAGGGGCGCCGTTCCAGCACCTCACCGTCGGGGACACTGGACGACGTGCCAGCAGCTGCCGCCGTCCCCGCCGCGACCGACGTCCTCGTGGTGGGGGCCGGGCCGGCGGGCTCGGCGGCGGCCGCGTGGGCCGCGCGCGCCGGCCACGACGTGCTGCTCGCCGACGCCGCCGTCTTCCCGCGGGACAAGACCTGCGGCGACGGGCTGACCCCCCGCGCGGTCGCCGAGCTCGACCACCTCGGCCTCGGCGACTGGGTGCGCGGGCACACCCGCAACCGGGGTCTGCGCGCCGCCGGGTTCGGGCGGCAGTGGGAGCTGCCCTGGCCGGGCGGGGAGTTCCCCGACCACGGCAGCGCGGTGCCGCGCACCGAGCTCGACGCCCGCATCCGGGAGGTGGCGCTCGGCTCGGGCGCGGTCCCGGTCGACGGCGCGCGGGCGGTCGACGTCGAGCGCGACGGCGACCGGGTCTGCGCGGTGGTGCTCGAGCTCGCCGACGACGCCCGGGTGCGCGTCGCCTGCCGCCGGCTGGTCGTCGCCGACGGCGTGCGCTCCCCGCTGGGCCGGGTGCTCGGCCGGGAGTGGCACCGCGACACCGCCTACGGGGTCGCCGCCCGCAGCTACGTCCGCTCCGGCCGCAGCGACGACGAGTGGATCTCCTCCCACCTCGAGCTGCGCGGTGAGGAGGGCGAGCTGCTGTCGGGCTACGGCTGGGTCTTCCCGCTGGGTGCCGCAGCTGGGGAGGTCAACCTCGGCGTGGGCACCCTGGCGACGGCGCGGCGGCCGGCCGGCGTGCAGCTGAAGGCGCTGCTGGAGTTCTACGCCGAGGCGCGGCGCGAGGAGTGGCAGCTCGACGGGCCGGTCCGCGACGTCGCGTCCGCGCTGCTGCCCATGGGCGGCGCCGTCTCCGGCGTCGCCGGCCGGAACTGGGCGCTGGTCGGTGACGCCGCCGGCTGCGTGAACCCGCTCAACGGCGAGGGCATCGACTACGGCCTGGAGACCGGGCGGGCCGTCGTCGACCTGTTCGGCGAGGACGACTGGTCGGCCGCCTGGCCCGCGACGCTGCGCCGTCACTACGGCGAGGCCTTCTCGATCGCCCGGCGGCTGGCCGGGCTGCTCACGGTGCCCCGGTTCCTGCCCACGGCCGGCCCGGTCGGGATGCGGTCCCGGGCGCTGATGACCGTGGCGCTGCGGGTGATGGGCAACCTGGTCAGCGAGCAGGACCGCGACGTCGTCGCGCGGGCCTGGCGGGCGGCGGGCCGGGCGTCGACCCGGTGGGACGAGCGGCCGCCGTTCAGCTGAGCGGCCTCACAGGAAGGGCGAGTTGTACATCGCGAAGTAGACGGCGATGTAGTGGCAGATCGCGGCCACGACGGTCATCGCGTGGAAGACCTCGTGGTACCCGAAGACGCCCGGCCACGGGTTCGGCTTCTTGATCGCGTAGGCCACGCCGCCGACGGTGTAGAGCACGCCACCCGCCGCCAGCAGCACCAGCGAGGTCACGCCGGCGATGTGCAGGATGTCGGTGAGGATGAAGACGGCGACCCAGCCCAGGCCCACGTAGAGCGGCACGCCCACCCAGCGCGGCGCCGTCGGCCAGGTGAGCTTGAGGCAGACGCCGGCCAGCGCGCCGGCCCAGACGCCGCCGAGGACCCAGTAGCCCAGCGGCTGGTCGACGGCCAGCAGCGAGAACGGCGTGTACGTGCCCGCGATGAACAGGAAGATCATCGAGTGGTCGAGCCGCTTCATGACCTTCCAGCCGCGCGGTGACCACCGGCGCCGGTGGTAGAGCGCGCTGATGCCGAACAGGCCGCAGATGGTCAGGCAGTAGACGGCGACCGAGAAGCCGGCGCGGGCGCCGAGCACCGAGCCCAGTGGCACGAGGACGGCGCCCGCGACGATCGCCCCGAAGAAGGCGACCAGGTGCAGCCACCCGCGCATCCGCGGCCGCGTGTCGGGGTGGTCCCAGTCGTCGTCGCCGCCGAAGTCCTCGCGTGTCCAGGTCTGCTCGACCCGCTCGCCCTCCTCGAGGACGGTGCTGACGGCCGGCCCGCGCGGGGCCTCGATCTCGGCCCCGTCGGCCTGTACCCGGACCGGCTCCAGTTCGTCGGCAGCAGAGGTCACACACCGAGGTTACGGAGGCGTAGGGAGGGCCGCACCGGCAGAGACCTGTGAGTTCCCCGGCAGCCCGGCGGGAGGGGCGACGCGCGGGCGGGAGGCAGCGGAACGGCGGTGTGCCGAGGCGCCTAGGGTGTGGCCCCGTGGGGGCGCGTCAGTGGGTCCGCGACGTCCTGACGCAGATGTACGAGCGTCGCCTGGCCCGGCAGCTGGTGGGCGCCGACGTCCCCCGGCACGTGGGCGCGATCATCGACGGCAACCGCCGCTGGGCGCGCGCCACCGGGCTGCTCGACCCGAACGCCGGCCACCGCCGCGGCGCCGACCGCATCGCCTCGTTCCTCGCCTGGTGCGACGAGGCCGGCGTCGAGGTGGTCACCCTCTTCCTGCTCTCCACCGACAACCTGTCCCGTCCCGAGCCCGAGCTGACGCCGCTGCTGCGGATCATCGAGGGCGTCGCCCTGGACCTGTCGGCGCCCGACCGCCGGTGGCAGCTGCACCCGGTCGGCGCGCTCGGCCTGCTGCCGCCGGAGACGGTCACCGTCCTCAAGGAGGCCGAGGAGGTCACCCGCGACCGGCCGGGCGCGACGGTGAACCTCGCCGTCGGGTACGGCGGCCGCCGGGAGATCGCCGACGCCGTCCGCTCGCTGCTGGCCGAGCACGCCAGCCGGGGGACGTCGCTGGACGAGCTGGTCGAGGTGCTCGACGTCGAGCACATCGCCGAGCACCTCTACACCCGCGGCCAGCCCGACCCGGACCTGGTCATCCGCACCAGCGGCGAGCAGCGGCTGTCGGGCTTCCTGCTCTGGCAGACGGCGCACTCGGAGTTCTACTTCACCGACGTCTACTGGCCCGACTTCCGGCGGGTCGACTTCCTGCGCGCGCTGCGGGCCTACGCGGCGCGGCACCGCCGTTTCGGTGGGTGACAGACTCGGGCCCATGGCACTCGGCGCGGTCGACGTCCCCCTCGAGTACGTGCGGCTGGGGCTGCGGTTCGACCGGCTGGAGTCCGGTTTCGTCGACGCCTACACCGGCGAGAAGCGGATCCGTGCCGAGGTCGAGAGCGAGCCGGCGCCGACGCCGCAGGGCCTGCGCGACCAGGCCCGGGCGCTGCTGCAGGAGCTGGACCCGGCCGCGCTCCCGGCCGACCGCGCCGCGTTCCTCCGCGGCCAGCTCACCGGCCTGGAGTGCAGCGCCCGGAAGATGAGCGGTGAGCCGGTCGGCTTCCTCGACGAGGTGCGCAGCTACTTCCAGGTCGACCTCACCCTCGGCGACCCGGCCGCCTACGCCGTCGCGCACGCCGAGCTCGACGGGCTGCTGCCCGGCGAGGGGTCGCTGGCCGAGCGCTACGCCGCGCACCGCCGCCGCGAGGAGTGCCCGCCGCAGCGGCTGGAGGCCGCGGTGCACGCGCTGTCCAGCGCGCTGCGCGACCGGGTGCGCGGCCGGTACGGGCTGCCCGAGGCCGAGACGGTGCGCTACGAGGTGGTCACCGACAAGCCGTGGTCGGGCTTCAACTACTACGAGGGCGACTTCCGCTCGCGGGTGGCGATCAACGCCGACCTGCCGCACCGGCTCAGCCAGCTGGTGCACCTGGTGGCGCACGAGTCCTACCCCGGCCACCACACCGAGCACTGCCGCAAGGAGCGCGGGCTGGTCGAGCGGGCCGGCCACCTCGAGCACACCGTGTTCCTCGTCAACACCCCCGAGTGCCTCATGGCCGAGGGACTGGCCGACCTCGGCGTCGACGCCGCCGTCGGCGACGGCTGGGGGCCGTGGTCGGCCGAGGTGCTCGGCGACCTGGGCCTGCGCTTCGACGGGCACCTCGCCGAGCGGATCGCCGCGGCCGCCGCGCCGCTGAACCGGGTGCGCCAGGACGCCGCGGTGCTGCTGCACGACCGCGGTGCCGACGCCGACGAGGTGGCCGCCTACATCCAGCGCTGGTCGCTGGTCAGCCCCGACCGGGCCCGCCAGCAGCTGCGGTTCCTCACCCACCCCCTGTGGCGGGCCTACATCACCACCTACGTCGAGGGCTACGACCTGCTGCACCGCTGGCTCGGCGCCCGGCCGGCCGACCAGGACGTCGCCGACCGCTTCGTGCGCCTGCTCGACGAGCCGCTGACCCCCGCCGTCGTCACCGCCGAGCTCTCGAACGCCTGACCGGTGCCCCGCCGCGACCCCCGGGAGGCCCGCGCCCTCGGCCTGTGGACGGCGGGGTGGCTGTTCGTGCTCCTGCTCGCCGGCCTGCTGTGGATCGGCGACCTCGCCGTCCAGTGGCCGGTGCTGCTCGTGCCGGTGCTGTGGGGGGCGGTGGCGGTGCGGCCGCGGCGGGGACCGCGGCCGCAGACCCGGGAGGCGCCGGAGCACGGCGGCCCGCCGGCCACGTGGGAGCTGCCGGCGTCGCGCCCGCTGCCCCGGCCGCCGGACGCGCGGGGGCGCGAGCCGTACTGAGCGGTGCGCGCCGGCCGTCGCTGGGACGGGCGGTGCGGATGGGACCCCATCGGGTGAACAGTGCGTTTCGGCGCGCTCCGACCGCGCGCTCCTGTCGGTCCGGAGCTCTAGCGTCCGGGGTGGACGACGGGCCCGCCCCGCCGTCCACGGGAGGCCCGGTTGGTGCTGACGTTCTCGTCGACCAGGGGGGCCGGTGCCCGGCCCCTGCGCCGGGGCCCGGCCACCTTCGAGCCGGGGCGCGGTCTCGCGCCCCAGGGGAGACGACCCGTGACCACTCGCCGCACCTACGTCCTCGACACCTCCGTCCTGCTGTCCGCCCCCCGCGCGCTGCTGCGCTTCGGCGACGCCGACGTGGTGCTCCCGCTGGTCGTCATCGGGGAGCTCGAGGACAAGCGGCACCACCCGGAGCTCGGCTGGTTCGCCCGCCAGGCGCTGCGGCTGCTCGACGACCTGCGGGTCACCCACGGCCGGCTCGACGCGCCGGTCCCGGTGGGGGAGGACGGCGGCACGCTGCACGTCGAGCTCAACCACAGCGACGCCGCGGTGCTCCCGGCCGGCTTCCGCAACGACAGCAACGACAGCCGGATCATGGTGGTCGCGCTGAACCTGCGGGCCGAGGGCCGCGACGTCTGCCTGGTCACCAAGGACGTGCCGCTGCGGGTCAAGGCGGCCGCCGTCGGCCTGGAGACCGACGAGTACCGCGCGCTGGACTCGGTCGACGAGGGCTGGACCGGCATGGCCGAGCTGTCGCTGGACGACGCCGAGCTGTCCGGCCTCTACGACACCGGCGAGGTGTACGTGCCGGCGGCCGCGGAGCTGCCCGCACACACCGGGCTGGTGCTGCTGAGCTCGCGCGGGTCGGCGCTGGGCCGGGTGACGCCGGACAAGCAGGTGCGGCTGGTGCGCGGCGACCGCGAGGCGTTCGGGCTGCACGGGCGCTCGGCCGAGCAGCGGGTGGCGCTGGACCTCCTGCTGGACCCCGAGATCGGCATCGTCTCGCTCGGCGGGCGGGCGGGCACCGGCAAGTCGGCGCTGGCGCTGTGCGCGGGGCTGGAGTCGGTGATGGAGCGGCGGGCGCACAAGAAGGTCGTGATCTTCCGCCCGCTCTACGCCGTCGGCGGGCAGGAGCTCGGATACCTCCCGGGCAGCGAGGGCGAGAAGATGTCGCCCTGGGCGCAGGCGGTCTACGACACCCTCGGCGCGCTGGTGTCCAAGGAGGTCCTCGACGAGATCGCCGCGCGCGACCTCATCGAGGTGCTGCCGCTGACCCACATCCGCGGCCGCTCGCTGCACGACTCGTTCGTGATCGTCGACGAGGCGCAGTCGCTCGAGCGCGGGGTGCTGCTGACCGTGCTGTCGCGGCTGGGCAGCGGGTCGCGCGTGGTGCTCACCCACGACGTCGCGCAGCGGGACAACCTGCGCGTCGGCCGGCACGACGGCGTCGCGGCGGTGGTCGAGCAGCTCAAGGGGCACCCGCTCTTCGCGCACGTCACGCTGACCCGGTCCGAGCGCTCGCCGATCGCCGCCCTGGTCACCGAGATGCTGGAGGACCTCGAGCTCTGACCGGCGGGACCGCCCGCCGCACGACCGGGCTCTTGCGGTGTCCTCGGCGCTCCTGCGGTCCTGCAACACCGCAAGAGCAGGGGCGACACCGCACGAGCCCGGTCAGAGCGGCCGTCCGGCCCGGCTGAAGGCCCGGCGGACCCGGCGGTCGACCACGGAGGGCGCCTCGAGGTCGGCCCAGGTCCAGCGGGCGACCTCCCAGCCCGAGTCGCGGATCTCGTCCTCGCGCAGCTTCTCGCGGAACACGACGTCGCCGGGGTCCCGTCCCTCGCTGGCCCGGTACTTCACCCGCCCGTCGAACTCCCCGACGGTCCGCTGTTCGCGCCAGCCGAAGTCGCAGCGGCCCACCACCGACCGGTCGGGCCGCAGGAGCCGCACCTGCAGGTCGGGCGCGGGGAGCCCCAGCCGGTGGAGCAGCACCCGGCTGCGGGTCTCGCCGACGCTCTCGCTGCGTCCGTCGGCGAACGCGACGACCCGGGCAGCGCGGCGCGACCCGGGCACCGGCCCCATCCGCTGCAGGCACGCGGCCAGGTCCGCACGTGTCACACCTCCTGCGCCCAGCGCGGCGTCGGCGGTGACGACCGCGGACTCGAAGGGCACCGACCGCGCCAGGTCCACGACCGTCCGCGCCAGGCCGGTCAGGAGGACGCCGTCGACCAGGGTCAACTCGTCCTCGGCGAGCCGCGCCACGTGCAGGTGCACCCGGGCACTGCCGCTCCCGGCGGCGGGCGGCCGCCTCGTGACGTGCACCCGCTCGGGAGCCACCCGCCACAGCGGCAGGCCGTGGAGCACGGCGGCCGAGGCGTGGCTGACCACGCTGCCGTCCCGGAGCGCAGGCGCCGTCGCCAGGACCAGCGCGCGGTGGTGCGGCAACCCTGCCGTCGGGTCGACGTATGCGCCTCGCCGGATGCGGGTCAGCTCACCCCGCCGGACGGCTGCCGCCAGTTCGTCGTCGGAGAGGCCGGCGGTCAGCGCCTCGGACCTGCGCAGCACCGGTCCCGTGCGCACCCAGTCGATCATGCGCCGACCGTCGCCGGTCGGCGGCCGGGCCGACGTGCGCCGGGTGGATCTGTGGACGACGTCCCGACCTTGCTCCTGCGGTGTCACGTGTGCTCCTGCGGTGCTGCGAGGCCGCAGGAGGGCGGGTGACACCGCAAGAGCGAGGTCAGGCGGCGGGGGTGGGGTCCTCGTCGCGGAGCGCCGGCGCCCGGGACGCGCGTTCGGGGGCCGGGCGGGTCCGCGGCGTCGCGGCCCAGCGCAGCAGCGCCACGGCGCCCCAGCCGGCGAGCAGGCACCAGGGCAGCCGGGTGACGACGTCGTCGAGGGTGAAGTCGCCGCGCAGGTACAGCGCGAGCACCGGCAGGGCCAGCACGAACCCCGCCGTGAGGACGTCCCAGCGCAGCGGGCTCATGCCTCAGCGGTCTCCAGCCGCTCGCACAGCAGCGAGGCCCAGCGGTGCGCGGTCGCCCGCACGCCGTCGAGGAGGGCCACCGGCACCGGCGTCCGGCCCAGCACGGCGGCGGGGTCGGCGGTCAGGTCGGAGTCCTGGACGACGAGCGCGTCGACGCGGGGCAGCGCGTCCAGCCAGGGGCCGACGTCCTCGGGCTTGCGGGTCGCCTCGACGACCGCCCAGACGGCGACCGGCGAGAAGATCGCCATGACCTGCTCGAGCCAGGTCCGGCTCCCGGCGCGCATGGGGGCGTCCACCGCGACGACGGTCGGCGTCCCGGCGGCGGCGGCGTCCTGCTTGCGCGCGATCGCGGTGTCGACCGAGGTGATCCGGCTGGACCCGGGCGCGAGCGCGGCGAGGTCGCCGCGGGTGGCCCACTGCAGCCGGTCGCCGTCGAGCCGCATGCCGGCGGCCAGCGAGCGGGCGGCGGCGAGCGTCTCGACGCCGGGGCCGACGACCAGCAGCACCTCGCCGGCACCGGCCGGGGCCGTCGGCGCCGCGGGCAGCGCCGCGCCGAGCGCACGGGTCAGCGCGGCGTAGGTGCCGGACGTGGCGACCTCGGCCGGGAAGCCGGCGCCCAGCAGGTCCTCCGGCACGCCGAGGGCGCGCAGCCGGGCGACCGTGCCGGCGGCCTCGACCATCCGCGGGTCGACCCAGCCGCGGCCCGGCGCCACCGCGCCGGCCTCGCGGACCGACGGCACGACGACGCGGGCCGGCGTCCACCCGCGGGCGGCGCGGGCGTCGACGGGCAGGCGGGTCACGGTCGCCAGGCCCGGCGCCGGGGCGGCCACGCGGGCGACGGCCTGGCCCGGCGCCGGCGGCAGGCGGCGCGCCGGCGGCACGGGCGGGCGCCCGAGCAGCCGCGGCACGGCCAGCTCGGCGCCCGGGGTGGGCGGCGGCAGCAGCGACAGCGGGGGCAGGACGGCGGTCGAGTCGAGCGCCAGCGGGGCCGGGTCGCTGGCGGTCGGCGCGAGCACCGCCTCCCCGGCCTCCCACTCGTCGGACTCGGCCGCGGCGTCGACCCAGCCCGGCTCGTGGTCCACGCGCTGGGAGGGCGCCGGGACCGGCGGGCGGCCGCGGTGCGCGCCGCCCTGGGTGGAGGCGCTGGCGAGCACGCCACGGAGGATGTCGGTGAGCGCGTCGTCCGGGGTGTCGTGGGCGAGGGCCGCGCGCAGCACCTCGGCGATGGCCTCCTCGCGCCCGGTGACCGGGCCGGTCGGGTCCGCGTCGGCCCAGGCGGCCACCGGCTGGGGCGCCGGCACCTCGATGGGCTCGGCGACGACGGCCGGCAGCACGTCGGTGACCGGCTCGTCCTCGGTCACGGCGGCGGCGGTGTCCTCGACGGCGGTGTCCTCGACGGCGGGGTCCTCGGCGGCGGGGTGCCCGGTCTCGTCGGTGGCGGTCTCGTCCACCTCCGGGCCGAGCAGCTCGGTGAGGAGGGAGTCCTCGGTGTCGTCGAGGTCCTCGGGGTCCTCGTCCGCCGGGTGCTCCTCGACGGCCGGCGCCTCGACCACCGGCTCCTCGACGGCTGGCGCCTCGACCACCGGCTCCTCGGCCACCGGCTCCTCGACGACGGGCTCGGCGACGACGGCGGCGGCGGGGCGGGAGACGGGCACGGGGTCGGCCCACATGTCCACGCCGGGACCGGATTCGTCGGCGGGCTCGGCGACCTCGGGGACCTCGGGAGCCTCGGGCAGCGACGCCTCGGCGACGGGGGCCTCGGCCACGAGCTCCTCGACCACGGGCTCCTCGGCGGCGGGAGCCCCGGCCACCGGGGCGACCGGCTCCGGAGCCGGAGCCGCGGGAGCAGGGGCGGGCGCGGCCATCGCGGCGGCGAGGGCGGCGGCCAGCGGCATCGCCGGCGCGGCCGGGGAGGGCTCCGGGGTCCGCAGCACCGACGGGGGTGCGAGCTCCTCGTCCGTGGCCTCGGCGGTCGCGGCGGCGACGGCCTGGACCGCCCGCAGCGCCTCGGCGGCGGACATCGCGGCGGCCGAGCGCACGGCGTCGTCGACGGCCTCGCGGACCTCCCGGTCACCGGCGACGACCTGCGCCAGCGCGGCGGTGAACAGCGACGGTCCGGCGGGCCCGGACGGCGGGCGCACCGCCGCCCGGGCGGGCCGCCGGGCGGCCGAGGGCGCGGCCGCCGAGGGGGCGGCAGCGGACGGCGCGGCAGTGGACGGGGCGGCGGTGGACGGGCCGGCGGCCGCGCGGGGAGCGGCGGTGCGGACGGCGGCCGGGCGGAAGGCCGAGGTGCCGGCGGCGGGCCGGCGGGTCGCGCCCACCGACGCCCGGGAGTACAGGTCGACGCCGGGGGCGCCGTCGCCGGACCCGAGCAGGCCGGCCAGCTCGGACACCGGGTCCGGCAGCTCCGTCGGGAGGGTCGGGCGCTCGGTGCGGACGGCCGGGCGCGTGGTGGGCCGGGCCGCCGCGGGGCGGCTGCGGTGCAGCTCGGTGGCGCGCAGGAACGCGCCGGTGTCGGCGAGCGGGCCGGGGTCGCGGCTGAGCGCGGCCTCGATCCGGCGGGCCGACTCGGACCTCGGCGCGGGACCGCGCCGGGCCGGCTCGACGTCCTCCACCTCGGCGACGAACCGCTCGGTGGCGAAGAAGCCCAGCACGCCGCCGGACCGGATGCGGCGCACGCCGGTGATCCGCACCGCGTTGCCGTACCGCTCGCGGGCCGCCACGACGGCGGCCTCCGGCGTGGGCGCCTCAACGGATGGCAACGGCACCGTTCACCACTCCCAGTGACTCGATCTGGGCCGTCCGGGAGACCTCCGAGTAGGAGATCACCGGCAGGCGGGGGAGGACCTGACGCATCAGGCGGGACAGCGCGGCCCGCACCTGGGGGGAGCAGACGAGGACGGGGGACAGGCCGTGCTGCTCGGCGTCCTCGAGCAGCCCGCTGCACCCGGTGACCAGCGCGTCGACCGAGCCGGCGTCCAGCGCCAGCACCTGGCCGCCGTCGCTGTGCCGCACCGCCTCCAGCAGCCGCTGCTCGAAGGCGGGCTCCAGCGTGAGCACGTGCAGCCGCTCGTCGGGCGTGACGTAGGGGTGGCTGATCGCCGCGCCGAGGGCCCCGCGCACCGCCTCGACCAGCCCGTCCAGGTCGGTGGAGGTCTTCGCGCGCAGCGACAGCGCCTCGAAGATGCGCACCAGGTCGCGGATGGAGACGTTCTCGGCCAGCAGCGCGTGCAGCACCCGCTGGATCTCGCCGAGGGTGAGCAGCCCCGGGGTGAGCTCCTCGACGACGACCGGGTGGGTCCGCTTGACCATCTCGACCAGCAGCCGCACGTCCTCGCGGCCGAGCAGCTCGGCGGCGTTCTGGCGGACCACCTCGGCCAGGTGGGTGGTGATGACCGAGGAGCGGTCGACGACGGTGGCGCCGGCCATCTCCGCCTGCCGCTGCAGCTCCACCGGCACCCACTTGGCGGGCAGGCCGAACACCGGCTCGCGGGTGGGCCGGCCCGGCAGCCCGTCGAGGGCGTCGCCGATGGCCAGCACGGTGCCGGCGGGGGAGGTGCCCTTGGCCGCCGGGACGCCGTTGAGCCAGATGACGTACTGCGACGAGGGCAGGTCGAGGTTGTCGCGGGTGCGGACCAGCGGGATGACCAGGCCGGTCTCCATCGCGACCTTCCGGCGCAGCGCCTTGACCCGGTCGAGCAGGTCGCCGCCGCGGGAGGAGTCGACGAGGTCGACCAGGTCGAAGGCCACCTCGAGCTCCAGCGGGTCGACCCGCATGCGCTCGGCGATCGCCTCGGGGGAGTCCGGCGCGGGCTCCTCGGCGGCGGCGAGCGCGGGCGTGTCGTCGTCCTCGGCCGGGGTCTCCTGCATCCGCGCGGCCATGACCAGGAACAGCCCGCCGATGACCAGGAACGGCAGCTTCGGCAGCCCCGGGATCAGGCACAGCGCCAGCGCCGCGCCTCCGGCGATGCGCACCGGCTGGCGGAAGCGGCCGAGCTGGGCGAGCAGGTCGCTGCCCATGTCCCCGTCGGAGGCCGAGCGGGTGACGATGATGCCGGTCGCGGTGGACAGCAGCAGCGCGGGGATCTGCGAGACCAGGCCGTCGCCGACGGTCAGCAGCGAGAAGGTGGAGACGGCGTCGCCGGGCGCCATGCCGCGCTGCATGACCCCGACGGCGAAGCCGCCGACCAGGTTGATCAGCGTGATGATGATGGCGGCGATGGCGTCGCCCTTGACGAACTTCGAGGCGCCGTCCATCGAGCCGTAGAAGTCGGCCTCGGCGGTGACCTCGGTGCGCCGCCTGCGCGCCTGCTGCTCGTTGATCAGCCCGGCGTTGAGGTCGGCGTCGATGGCCATCTGCTTGCCGGGCATCGCGTCGAGGGTGAAGCGGGCGCCGACCTCGGCCACGCGACCGGCACCGTTGGTGATGACGACGAACTGGATGATCGTGAGGATCACGAAGATCACCAGGCCGACGACGAGCGAGCCGCCGATCACGAAGTGCCCGAAGGCCTCGATGACCTTGCCGGCGTAGCCGTCGGTGAGCACCAGCCGCGTCGAGGAGACGTTGAGGGCGAGCCGGAACAGCGTCGCGATGAGGATCAGCGACGGGAAGACCGCGAAGTCCAGCGGCCGCTTGATCTGCATCGCCACCAGCAGGATCAGCAAGGACGCGGTGATGTTCAGGCCCAGCAGCAGGTCCAGCACCGCCGCGGGCAGCGGCACGACCAGCATGAGGACGATGGCCACCACGCCGATCGGCACGGCGGCCTTGGTCATCCCTCGCACGGGCACACCATCGGCAGCCGGGGGTCCCCGGCAGACCGCTGACGGCGCACGAGTCACAGGCGTCCCAGGGTCGCGGGTGCCTCAGGAGGCGAGCGGGGTCCTCCGCCGGCCGGCCCTGGGCAGGCCGGCGACGTCGGGCGCCTCGAACCCGGGCCGGTGGAAGCCGCCGCGCACGCCGCGGGCGCCGAGCTGCATGACGAAGGCCAGCACCCGGGCGACGGCGGTGAACAGCTGCGGCGGCACCTCCTGGCCGAGCTCGCAGGAGGCGTGCAGCGCCCGGGCCAGCGGCACGTCCTGCACCATCGGCACCCGCGCCTCGGCGGCCCGCTCGCGCAGCCTCGCGGCGACCTCGTCGGCGCCCTTGGCCACCACCCGCGGCGCGCCCTTCTCCGGCTCGTACCGCAGCGCGACGGCGACGTGCGTCGGGTTGACCAGCAGGACGTCGGCGGTGGCGACCTCGGCCATCATCCGGTTGCGCGACATGGCCAGCTGCATCGAGCGGCGCTGGCCCTTCACGTGCGGGTCGCCCTCGGACTGCTTGTGCTCCTGCTGGATCTCGTACTTGGTCATCTTGAGCTTGCTCATCGTCTGCTTGCGCACCACGACGTAGTCGGCGATCGCGATGACCAGGCCGGTGATCGCCACGACGCGGAACATGAGGACGGCGGAGGAGGCGAACGTCGCCACCACCGCCGACAGCGGCAGCGCCCCGGACGCCGACACCAGCGCCTGCGCCTCGCTGCTGGTCACGACGACGACGGTGCCGAGCGCCGCCGTCTTGATGACCGCCTTGAGCGCCTCCCACAGGCCGTGGGTGCCGAACATCCGCTTCACCCCGGGGAACGGGTTGAGCTTCTTGAGCGTCGGCTTCATGCCCTTGGTGGCCAGCGCGACCCCGCCCTGCGCGGCCGAGGCGAGCACCCCGACGAGCATGAGCGCGAGCGCCATCGGCAGCGCCGTCTCGAGGAACGTCCTCAGCGCCTCCCCGAGCAGCGCGCCGACGGCGTCGGCCTCCGGGTGCTCGACCACCGACCCGAACCGCACGAACAGCCGGCCCACCGCGTCGAAGGCGTTGCCGACCAGCACGGGCAGGAAGACGCTCGCCACCGCCACGCCCGCCCAGGTGCCGAGCTCCTGGGTCCGCGGGATCTGCCCCTCCTTGCGCGCCTCCTTGAGGCGCTTGGGAGTGGGCTTCTCGGTCTTCTCACCGCCCGGTCCGTCCTTGGCCACCGGGCCTCACCCGCTCCGGAAGCCGACGATCGCGCGGGTGGCCTGCTCCACCAGCGCGTCCAGCGCCGGCGGCAGCAGCGGGAAGGTCAGCCCGAGCAGCGCGAGGGTCAGCATGATCTTCACGGGGAAGCCGATGGCGAAGATGTTCAGCGCCGGGGCGGCCCGGGACAGCAGGGCGAGGGCGACGTCGGCCAGCAGCAGCACGGCCACCATCGGGCCGGCGATCTGCAGCGCGGCGAGGAACATCATCGAGAACGCCGTCAGCACGACCTGGCCGACGTCCCCGGCCGGGAACCCGCCGCTGACCGGCAGCCCCTCGTAGGACGTGGCGAACCCGCGCACGATCACGAGGTGCCCGCCGCTGGTGAACAGCAGCGTCGTCGCGAGCAGGTAGTGCAGCTTGCCGATGACCGAGTTGGTGGTCATGGCCAGCGGGTCGTAGGCCGGCTGCAGCGAGAAGCCGCCGGTGAGGTCGATGAGCTCGCCGGCGAACTGCACTGCGGTGAAGAACAGCTGGACGACGAAGCCCAGCGCCGCGCCGATGGCCACCTCGCTGACGGCGGTGACGACGAGGAACCCGGTGGTCGGCTCCGGCAGCCCCGGCGCCACGCGGTCGACCAGGGCGACCGACAGCGCCAGGGCCAGGGCGCCCTTGACCGGCGCCGGGATGGTGCGGGTGGTGAACGGCGGGGCGAGCAGGACGAAGCCGGCCGCCCGGGCGGTGGCCAGCAGCAGGGCCGCGAGGGTGACCGCCGGGACCTCGAGGTCCATGCCGGTCAGGTCCGCCCGAGCAGGCGCGGCAGCTGGTCGAACAGGGTGTGGGTGAAGTCGACCAGCTCGGAGAGCACCCAGTTGCCGGTGACCAGCAGGGCGATGCTCACCGCGATCATCTTGGGGACGAACGACAGCGTCGGTTCCTGGATCTGGGTCGCCGCCTGGAACAGCGAGATGAGGAAGCCGACCAGCAGGGCCGTGAGCAGGACCGGGGCGGCGACCTTCGCGGCCACCATCATGGTCTGGACGGCGATGTCGGTGACGTCGGCGTCGGTCATCCGTACGACCCCACGAGAGACGTGGTGATCATCGCCCAGCCGTCGACGACCACGAAGAACAGCAGCTTGAACGGCAGCGACACGATCGACGGCGGCACCATCATCATGCCCATCGACATGAGCGCGGCGCTGACCAGCATGTCCATCACCAGGAACGGGATGAACACGACCAGCCCGATGATGAAGGCGCTCTTGAGCTCGGAGAGGACGAACGCCGGGACCAGCGTCGTCATGCTCACCGCGGCGCGGTCCTCGGGCTGCTCCTCCCCGGACAGGCCGACCATGAGCTGCAGCTCGTCGTCGCGGGTGTTGTCGAGCAGGAACTCCTTGAGCGGCACGACGCCGACGTCGTAGGCCTGGGAGACCGACATCGCGCCGTCCATGTAGGGCTGCACGGCGACGTCGTTGATGTCGGAGAGCACCGGCCCCATGACGAACAGCGTCAGGAACAGCGCGATGCCGGTGAGCACCGAGTTGGGCGGGGAGGACTGCAGGCCCAGCGCGTTCCGGGTCAGCGACAGGACGACGACGATCTTGGTGAACGACGTGCACAGCAGCAGCACCGCGGGCGCCACCGACAGCACGGTGATCGCGAGGATCAGCGTGATCGAGGTGCTCGGGCTGCCGTTGCCGACCGAGATGTCGACCCCGCCGTCGACCGCGGGCACGGTCGGTGCCGTGGGCGCGGTCGGCGCGGTGGGCGCCGCCGCGGCCGGACCCGCGAGCAGCACGCCGGCGAGCGCGCAGCCCAGCAGGGCCAGCAGCAGGGTGGCGGCCCGGCGCGCGCGGGCGCGCGCGGGGGCGGTGGCGATCATCAGCGACGGACCGTCCGCTCGCGCAGCTGGGTGACGAAGCCCTGCCAGCCCGACCGGTCGAAGACCGAGCCGGCCAGCGCGCCGCCGACGCGGGGCGCGGGGACGGCCGGGCCGCCCGCGGCCGGCGTGGCGGCGGCGCGCTCGGCGAGCGTGGCCTCCACGGCGTCGCCGTCGAGCTCGGCGAGCAGGGTGACCTGCTCCTCGGTGGCGCCGACGACGAGCACCCGGTCGGCGATGCGCAGCACGTTGACCGTGCTGGTGCGTCCCATCCGCTGGCGCGCCACGACCTCGACGAGTCCGCCGCTGGAGCCCAGGCCGCGCTTCTTGGCCAGGCGCGCGGCGAACCACAGCACGCCGCCGACGAAGGCCAGCGACAGGACCAGCCGGATCAGCATCCAGGTCATGCCTGCGCGGCCCCCAGCTCGGCGGCGGCGTCGGTGACGATCTCGCTGATCCGCAGGCCGAAGTCCTCGTCGACGACGACGACCTCGCCGCGCGCGATGAGGGTGCCGTTGACCAGCAGGTCGGCCGGGGCGCTGGCGGCGCGGTCGAGCTCGACCACCTCGCCCGGGTGCAGCGAGAGCAGCTCGCCGACGGTCATCCGGGTGCGGCCGATCTCGACGGTGACCTCCATGGCCACGTGCCGCAGCAGGTCCAGGCTGTTGCGCGGGGTGCGCGGCGCGGTCGGCAGGGTCACCTGCAGCGCGAGCGTGGCCTGGTGGTCGGCGCCCGCGACCAGCGGCACGGCGACGAACATGCCCTTGTCGCGCAGCCCGTCGAGCGCGGTCACCGGGTCCTCGGTGCGCTCGGCGTCGACCCGCACCCGGCCCAGGGTGGCCGCGGCGGCCTCGAGCGCGGGGCGCAGCGCGGTCGCGACGTCCATCGGGCCGACCGGGGAGTTGTCGAGCGCCTCGACCACCTCCGCCGACAGCACCAGGACGACGTCGCCGGTGATCTCCCCGGACAGCCGGGCGCCGACCGCGGCGGCCGCGGCCGGCGGGACCGGGACGGCGTCGGGGTCGGTGACCGCGGGCCCGGGGACCAGCTCGGCGCCGGAGGGGACGAGCGCGGCCGCGGCCCGGGCGGCGGCCACCACGACGGCGGTGATGGTCTCTGCAGCAGCATGGGTGGCGGCCTGGGTGGTGTCGAGCGTGGCGGTCATGCGGGGTCCTTCACGGCGGACGGGGCGGGCACGATGGCGGCGGCCAGCCGGCGGCGGTGGTTGGTGGCGATGGCGTGGGCGAAGACGGCGTCGTTGGTGGTGACCTCGAGCGGCGCGTCCCGCGGGTGCCGCAGCAGCAGCACGTCGCCGACGGTCAGGGAGAGCAGGTCCTCCGAGGACACCTCGAGCGGGCTGAACCGGACGCTGACGTCGACCGGCACCAGCTCCAGGCGGGCGGCGAGCAGCTCGGCGGCGCGCTGCCGGGTGCGCTGGGCCGACTCCGACAGCTGCGGGGAGGCGGCGCTGTCGAGGGCCTGCTGGAAGGAGCTGAAGGGGAGCACGAGCGACGCGGCGCCCTCGCGGCCGCCGATCGACATCGTGTATCGGGCCACCATCACGGTGTCCGAGCCCGCCGCGGCCTGGGCGAGGGCGGGGTTGTACTCGATGCCGTCGATGGCCGGCTGCAGCTCGGTGACGTGCGCGAACGAGGCGGCGAACTCCTGCAGCAGCCGGGTGAGCAGCGAGGTGGTGATGGTGGTCTCCATCGCCGTCATCGGCCGCGCGGGCTGCTGGGCGGTGCCGGAGCCGCCGAGCAGGTGGTCGACGCCGGCCATCGCCATGTCCAGGGGGTAGGCCAGCAGGCCCTTGCCGCCCAGCGGCTCGATGGTGAACGTCGTCAGGAAGCAGGGGTCGGGCAGCGTGGCGAGGAAGTCGTCGTAGGAGTGCTGCTCGATGCCGTGCAGCTCCATCCGGGCGCCGGTGCGCAGCATCGTGGTGAGGACCGTCGTCGCCTGGCGGGCGAAGGCCTCCTGGGCGATCTGCAGCACGCGGACGTGCTCGCGGGAGAGCTTGGTGGGGCGGCGGAAGTCGTAGGTGCGGGGCGCACCGCGCCGGCTGCGGCCGCCACCGGCCGGCGCCTGCGGCCCGGGCCCTGGGGGCGCGGTCGCGGTGTCGGGGCGGGTCACGGTCCCCTCATCGGCGGGGCCGGGACGCGAACTGACCGGCGGCGCGGGGCGCCGCCGGTCAGCCGGGGAGTGTGGGACGGGTGGGACTACTGCGTCACTGGGTGACGTACTCCGTGAGGTAGACGTGCATGACCATCGGGACGCCGTCCTCGGTGTATGCCTCCACGATCTGGTGCTCCAGGGACTCCTTGAGCGCCTCGCGGGCGCCGGTCACGTCGGCCGGCTGGGCCTGGGAGTAGGTGGAGATGAGGATGTCGAGGGCCTTGGAGCCGTCGACGCCGCCGCTGCCGTGCCCGCCGGACGCGGCGGCCGCGGTGTACTCCAGGGTGATGCCGATCTTGAGGTAGCCGCCGCCGGCCAGGTTCACCGCGACGGGCTCCAGCGCGGTGTAGCCGCCGTGCTCGGGCTCCTCGGCCGCGGCCTCGCCGCCGGCGAACAGGAAGAAGTACGCCGCGGCGCCGAGGGCGACCAGCAGGACGGCGACGACGGCGAGCAGCTTCTTCTTCCCGCCGCCCTTGGCCTCCGCGTCCTCGGCGGCGTCCTTCTCCTTGGCCTTGCTCTTGGTGCTCACTCGTGGGTGCCTTCCTGGGCAGGGGCGGCGGCCGGGGCGGGCGCGGCCTGTGCGGGGGCGTCGAGGCCGGGCAGGAGCTCCCGGGCCTCGGCGGAGGCGTCGGACAGCACGACGACGTCGACGCGGCGGTTGAGGGACAGGGCGTCCGGGTCGTTCGCCGGCACCACCGGACGGGTGTCGGAGTAGCCGGTCCCGGACATCCGGTCCTGCGGGACGCCGGCGGCGGCGAGGTAGCGCACCACCGTGGTGGCCCGGTAGGCCGACAGCTCCCAGTTGGAGGGCCACGGCCCGCCCGGGGTCACGGGCAGCGAGTTGGCGTGCCCCTCGATCGCGAGGTCGTTGGGCAGCGCGGCCAGGGTGGGGGCGACGGCGTCGAGGATGGTGCGGCCCTGCGGCTGAAGCGTGGCCTCCTCCGGGCCGAACAGCACCGGGTCGGACACGATGTGCACGGTCAGGCCGCGCTCGTCGATCTCGTACCGCGCGGTCCCGGCGTGCCCGGCCGCCGCGAGGGCGGCGTCGATGGCGTCGCGCGCCGCGGCGAGCTGGTCGTACTCGGCGCGCGCCTCGGCCGCGACGTTCGCGGCCTCCTGGGCGGCGGCCTGGGCGGCCGCCGCGTCGACGTCGGACTCCGCGGCCGGGGCCGGCGGGAGCTGCACGTCGACGGCGGCGTCGAGGGAGTCGAGCACCGACGCGTCGGAGTTGGTGCCCGCGCTGCTCAGCGCGCTCACCGGGGCGCCGAACGCCTCCGACAGGCCGCTGGCCAGCGCGGCGAACTTCTCCTTGTCCACCTGGCTCATCGCGAACAGGACCACGAAGAGCACCAGGAGCAGCGTCATCATGTCCGCGTAGGACACCAGCCACCGCTCGTGGTTCTCGTGCTCCTCCTCCTCGTGCTTCTTCGCCCGGCGCTTGCCGCCGTGGCCGCCGGCGCTCACGCGCGCGCCCGGGCGGCGGTCACGCCGCCTCCTTGGCGGCCTCGCTCGGCGGGATCAGCGCGCTGAGCTTGAGCCGGACGGCGCGCGGGCTGGTGCCCGCCTGGATCTCGGCGATGCCCTCGACGAGCAGCTCCATCTGGGCGGCCTGCAGCTCGCTGACCCGCAGGATCTTCGCGCCCATGGGCAGGAACCAGAAGTTGGCCGCCATGACGCCCCACAGGGTCGCGACGAACGCCGAGGCGATCATCGGGCCGAGGGCCGCCGGGTTGCTGAGGTTCCCCATGACGTTCATCAGGCCGACGATGCAGCCGACGATGCCGATGGTCGGGGCGTAGCCGCCCATCGTGGTCATGAACTTGGCGGCGACCTTGTCCTCCGCCTTCTTGGCGGCGATCTCGCTCTCGAGGACCGCGCGCAGCTCCTCGGGGTCGGTGCCGTCGATGCCCATCTGCAGACCGCGCTTGAGGAACGGGTCCTGGATCTGCTTGACCTGCGCCTCCAGCGCGAGCAGGCCCTCCTTGCGGGCCTTCTCGGCGAGGCTGACCAGGGTCTGGATCTGCTCGGAGGCCGCCGGGACCTTGGCCGGCACCAGGCCGGCCTTGAACCAGCCGCCCATCTTCTTGAGGTCGGCCATCGTCTGGCCGGACATCGCCGCGCCGAAGGTGGCGACGATGACCAGCACGATGGCCGGGAGGAAGAGCAGCGACGTCGGGTCGGCGCCCTCCAGGACCATGAAGACCAGGAGCGCGACGAGCGAGACGACGAAGCCGATCAGGGTCGACGGGTCCACGGGTCAGCGCTCCTCGCGGGCCGGGAAGGGGACGACCGACGCGCGGCGGGTGTCGCCGGCCGGGTCGCTCGCCGGGGCGCCCGTGCCGGCGGTCGTGCCGGCGCGGTAGCTGCCGCGGTCCATGGCGTAGGCGGTCGCGAGGATGCTGGCCCGGTACTCGCGGATCTCGTCGAGCACCGCGTCGACGTCCTCGCTGACGACGTACCTGGTGCCGTCGACGAGGAAGACGACGGTGTCGGGGTGGCCCTCGACCCGCTCGATCAGGTCGGGGTTGAGCGCGAAGTGCTCCCCGTTCAGGCGCGTCACTCGGATCACGGGTGGGTCCTCTGGCTCGTTCGGGAAGGGGGAGGGGCCGCGACGGCGCGGCGCCGGCTACAGGGACCATCGGTCCCGCGCGGGGACTGCTTGAGCCGAACCCGGCCCGCCGCATCACCCCCGGGGGTGAGCCGGGCACCGCGTTCCCGCACGTCACACGCGCACCGGGAGGCGACCGGGGGACGACGCGGCGCGGCCCGGCACCCGGGGAGACCGGGTGCCGGGCCGCGAGCTCGGTCGGACGCGCCGTCAGCGCTTGAGGTTGACCAGGTCCTGCAGGATCTCGTCGGAGCTGGTGATCACGCGGCTGTTCGCCTGGAAGCCGCGCTGGGCGACGATCAGGCCGGTGAACTCCTCGGCGAGGTCGACGTTGGACATCTCCAGCGCGCCGGCGGTCAGCGAGCCGCGGCCGCCGGTGCCGGCCTCGCCGATGACGGCCTGGCCGGAGTTGTCGCCCACCCGGTAGCTGGAGTTGCCGGCCTTGGACAGGCCGCCGGGGTTGGCGAAGGTGGCCAGCGCCAGCTTGCCGATCGGCTCGCGCAGGCTGTTCGAGTAGACGCCCATGATCGTGCCGTCGTTGCTCAGCGAGATCGACTGCAGCGTGCCCATGGCGTTGCCGTCGACGCCGCTCGGGGTCAGCGCCGTCTTGCCGCCGAACTCGGTCATCCCGGTGAGGTCGAGCGGGATGGTGCCCGGCCAGTTGGCGCCGGTGACGCCGAGGGTGAAGGTCCTTCCGCCGGAGGGCCGGCCGGTGGAGGGGTCGAAGGTGAGCGTCTGCGCGGCGCCGATCGCGGTGCCGTTCTCGCTGGCGGCCACCGACCAGGTGTTGGGGCCGGTCTTGGTGAACGTCAGCGCGACCTGGTGCGCGGTGCCGATCGAGTCGTAGGCGGTGATCTGCGTCTGCACCTGGGTGGCCGCGACCGGCGGGGAGGCCAGCGGGTCGGCCGCCACGGACGCCGTCGACAGGTTGCCGGCCAGCGCGCCCGTCGTCGTCGCGGTCGGGGACATGACCTGGCCGAACGGGATGGACAGCGGGCCGATCGGGCCGTTGGCGTCCACCGTGCCGTCCGTGCCGGCCATCCAGCCCTGCAGCTGGGCGCCGTCGGGGGTGACCAGGTTGCCGGCGCCGTCGTAGTCGAAGGACCCGGCGCGGGTGAACAGGTTCTCGTTGCCGGCGCGGGTCACGAAGAAGCCGTCGCCGCTGATCATGAAGTCGGTGGCGCGGCCGGTGTTCTGGGTGGAGCCCTGGCCGAAGTTGGTGGTGACGCCGGCGACCCGGACGCCGAGGCCGACCTGTGCCGGGTTGGTGCCGCCGGTCTCGGCGGTCGGCGAGGAGCCGTTGCGGATCACCTGGGACAGGGTGTCCTCGAAGACGGTCTGGCTGCTCTTGAAGCCGACGGTGTTGACGTTGGCGATGTTGTTGCCGGTCACGTCGAGCTTGGTCTGGTGGGCGCGCAGGCCGGAGATGGCCGAGAACATCGAGCGGAGCACGGGGAGGTCCTCTCAGGTGGGGTCGGCGGCCCCCTCGTAGGGGCCCGCCGCGAGCTTGCGAGCGGTGGGGGGCGAGGGGGTCCTTCTCTAGGCGGGGAGGGAGATCTCGCTGAGGCGGCCGAGGGGCACCTCGGTGCCCCCGACGACGGCGGTCGGCTCGTCCCCGCCGAAGCGGACGGAGGACACCGTCCCGGTCTGCGTGGTGCCGTCCTCGGCGGTCCAGCTGACGCCGTGGCCGACCAGCGCGCCGGCCGAGAGCGAGCGCTGCAGGGCCAGCAGCTCGGCGTTCTGCGCGGCGATCTCCTCGAGCTTCTCGACCTGGGTGAACGTCGCGGTCTGCGACATGAACTCGGTCGTGCTCGTCGGGCTGTTCGGGTCCTGGTACCGCATCTGCGCGACCAGCAGCTGCAGGAACGTGTCCTTGCCCATCTGGTCGCTGCGGTCCACCGCGGTGGTGGCCGTGTACGTGGCCGGGCTGCCGCCCACGCCGCCCACGGGCTCGGTCATCGTCGGCTCCTCTCAGGCCCGGACGTCGAGGACGCTCGACGCGGGGTGGTCGGCGGCGGCAGCCGGGCGGCTCCCGTCGGGGTCGGGGGTGCGCAGCCACGGCCGGCCGCGGTCGTCGGCGGGGCCGCGCCCCTGGGCGGACCCGCGGCCGTGCTCGCCCTGCTGCCAGCCGGCCTGCGCCTGCGACGAGCCGGAGCCGGCCGGGTCGCGGTCCACCTGCAGCCGCGAGCAGACCAGGCCCGAGGCCTCCAGGTCGCGGCGCAGGTCGGGCAGGGCGTCGAGGAGGGCGGCGCGGCCGGCGTCGGAGGCGCCGCGCAGGCTCAGCTCGACCGTGCCGTGCTGGACGCTCACCCGGACCTCGACCGGGCCGAGCGTCTCGGGGGTGAGCACCAGCGTCATGGTGTGCGTGCCGTCGGGCCCAGCGGCCAGCGTGGCGACGGTGGGGGCGACCTGGGCGGCCACCGGCGGCTGCGGCACGTCGGGCCGGGCCGCGGCCGGGGTCGTCGCGGTGGGGGCCGGTGCCGGGGCGGGCGCCGGGACCACCGACGGCAGGGCCCCGCCGGTCCCCGGGTCGCGCTCCTGCGTGCCCGGGTCCGCGGCCACGGCGGGGACCGGTGCGGCGGCCGGGACGGCGGGCGCCTCGGTGGGAGCGGCGGCCGGCGGGACCGGCGCCGGCTGCGGGTCCGCGGCGACGACGACGAGCCCGGCGGGCAGCGCCGCCGCGCCCGGGGCCGCGGGCGGAGGGGTCGCGGGGGCCGGGACGGCGGCGCCGGGCAGGGCGGCGGGCGCGGTGCCCGCCCCGGCCGGCACCCCGGCGTCGGCGGGGACCGGCGCCGCGGCGGCCTGGGGGAGGCCGGCGGCGACGCCCGGCACCGCGACGGCACCGGCGGGGACGGCGCCGTGCGCGGCGGCCGCGCCGGGCGCGGTGGGGCCGGTGCCGCCGGGGGGAGTCGGGCCGGCGCCGGGGACGGCGGTGCCGAGGGCGAGGGCCAGCGCCCAACCGGCCGGCAGCGCGCCCGGCGGGACGGGGGGATCGCCCGCGGGCCGCCCGTCGGCCGGTCCGGCGTCAGTGGGGGTGTCGGCGGTCCCGGGGCGACCGGGCCGGTCGCCGTCGCGGCCCACGGCGCGGCCGGGCCGGTCGCCGTCACGGCCGACGCCGCGGTCGGCGCCCGGGCGCCCGGCGATCGGGTCGTCGAGGGCGTCGTCGAGGGCGTCGTCGAGGGCGGACGCGAAGCCGGCGGCCGAGCCGGGGTCGGACCCGCCGGCCGGGGAGGCCGGGGCGGGCGCGGCCGCGGCGGCGGTCAGGACGGGAGCTGTCACGAGTAGGCCTCCGCGGCGCTGGTGACCTTGCGGACGTAGGACTGGGTCTCGGCGTACGGCGGGACGCCGCCGTGGCGGGCCACCGTGCCGGGACCGGCGTTGTAGGCGGCCAGCGCCAGGTCGGTCGAGCCGAACCGGTCGGTGAGCTGGCGCAGGTAGCGGGCGGCGCCGTCGATCGACGACGCCGGGTCGGTGGCGTCGACGCCGAGGCCCCGGGCGGTGGCCGGCATGAACTGCATGAGGCCGGTGGCGCCCGCGGACGAGACGGCGGCGGAGTCGAAGCCGGACTCGACCTCCGCGACCGCGGCGAGCAGCGCCGGGTCGACGCCGTGCCGGGCGCCAGCGGCGGTGAACAGGTCGGCGTACGGGACGCCCGCGAGGCCGGCGCCTGAGGGGGCCACCGCCGCCGACGCGGCGGCGGAGGCCGGCAGCACCCGGCGGATGACGGTCGGGGTGCCGACGTCCTGCACGCGGACGACGTCGCCCTCCTGCGGCGCGGCGATCATCTTCCCGTCGCCGACGTAGATGCCGACGTGGTCGATGCCCGGGCGCGACAGGGAGTTGTCGAAGAACACGAGGTCCCCGGGGCGGGCCTCGGCCAGGCTCGCGACCGGGGTGCCCGCGGTGGCCTGCTGGGAGCTGGTGCGGGGCAGGTCGATGCCCACGTCGGCGAAGACCCGCTGGACCAGCCCGGAGCAGTCCAGGCCCACCGACGGGTCGGTGCCGCCCCAGGCGTAGGGCACGCCGAGGTAGCGCTGCGCCGCGGCGACCGCCTGCCCCTCCAGGCCGCTGCCGGCGGTCGCCGTCGTGCCGGTCGCCGCCGTGGCCGCGGTGCCGGTGAGCCCGGCGGCGGCCGCGGCGCCGGCCCAGGCGGCCGACGTCGAGGTGGCCGACGCCGAGGCGAGGGTGAGGATCCGGTTCTGGATCGCGGCGATGCGGCCGTGCACCGCGGTCAGTCCCTCCACGGGTCCTCCTCTCCCTCGGGTGCGGTCCCGGCGTGCCGGGCGGTGACCAGGTCGTCGACCGCGCGCTCCTCGGCGCCCAGCTCGGCGGTCCGCAGCGCGAGGAGGTGCCGCTCGCGCAGCTTCTCCAGCGCCTTGGTCTGCTGGGCGGCGGCGGTCCACCGCGCGCGCAGCAGCCCGGCCTGCTCGGCCGAGGCCTGCGCCGTCGCCCGTGCAGCTGTCACATCGGCAGCCGCGGCGGCCGATGCGACCATCGCGGCGACGAAGACGTGCGCGGGCGCGGACGCGGGCGGCACCCGGGCGGCCAGCGCGGCGGCCTGCGCCTCGGCGCGGCGCTCCGCCTCGCGGGCCGCGGCGGCCGCCTCGGCGGCGGCCCGCTCGGCGGCCTGCTCGGCGGCGCGGCGGACCCGCAGCACCGGCTCGAGGCGGAAGGCGGCCGGCCGGGCCACGTCAGCCGGCCGTCACGAGCCGGTGCAGCATCGCCCAGGCGTCGTCGGGGGAGGTCGAGTCCTCCAGCGGCTGGCGCAGGAAGGCGTCGATGGCGGGGGACAGCGCGCGGGCGCGGTCGACGAGCGGGTCGCTGCCGGCCTGGTAGGCGCCGATCTCCACCAGCTCCTTGACGTCGCGCAGCGCGCCCATGAGCCGGCGCATCTCGCGGGCGTCGGCCATCCGCGCGGGCGCGGTGACCGCGCCGGCGACCCGGGAGATCGACTCCAGGACGTCGACGGCGGGGAAGTGGCCGGTGGTGGCCAGCTTCCGGGTGAGCACGACGTGCCCGTCGAGGATCGAGCGGGCGGTGTCGGCGATCGGCTCGTTGTGGTCGTCGCCCTCGACGAGCACGGTGTAGAGGCCGGTGATCGAGCCGGTCGCGCCGGGGCCCGCCTTCTCCAGCAGCCGCGGCATCATCGCGAAGACGCTCGGCGGGTAGCCGCGGGTGGCCGGCGGCTCCCCGGCCGACAGGCCGACCTCGCGCTGGGCCATGGCGGTGCGGGTGATCGAGTCCATGAGCAGCAGCACGTCGCGGCCCTGGTCGCGGAAGCCCTCGGCGATGCGGGTGGCCACGAACGCGGCCTTGAGGCGCACCAGCGGCGGCTCGTCGGAGGTGGCCACGACGACGACGGTGCGCGCCATGCCCTCGGGCCCGAGGTTCTCCTCGAGGAACTCCTTCACCTCGCGGCCGCGCTCGCCGATCAGCCCGATGACGCGGACGTCGGCCTCGGTGCCGCGGGTGATCTGCGCGAGCAGCGTCGACTTGCCTACGCCGGAGCCGGCGAAGATGCCGAGGCGCTGGCCCTTGCCGACCGGCACGAGGGTGTCCAGGGCGCGGACGCCGACCGGCAGCGGCTCCTCCACCCGGCGCCGGGACAGCGCGTGCGGCGTCTCGCTGGCGAGGTCGACCCAGTCGACGCCCGGGCCGAGCGAGCCGTGCCCGTCGACCGGGCGGCCCAGGCCGTCGAGCACCCGGCCGAGCAGCGCCTCGCCGACCGGCACCTGCAGCGGCATGCCGGTGTTCCGGACCGGCGCGCCGGCGTGCACGCCACCGAGCTCGCCCAGCGGCATGCAGGTGAGCCGGTCGCGCGAGACGGCGACGACCTCGGCCACGAGCCCGCGGGGGCCGGGGCCGACCTCGACGAGGTCCCCGACGGCGGCGGCGACGCCCTCGACGGTGAGGGTGAGCCCCATCGCGCCGACCACCGAGCCGGTGAGCTGCGGGCGGGCGGCCAGGCGGGCGCGCTCGATCAGCGTGCGCGTGGTGCTCACGGAGACAGCACCGCCCGCACCCGCGCGAGCGCCGTCGACAGCTGGGCGTCGACCCGGCGGGGGCCGCACTCGGCGACCGCGCCGGCCCGCTCGACGGCGTCGTCGCCGACGACCGTGACCGACGGCGGCAGCGCGGCGAGGGCGGCCGGCGGGACCTCGGCGAGGTCGTCGGGGTGCAGCCGGACGACGGCGGGCGCGTCGGCGGGCAGCAGGGTCAGCGCGCGGCGGATCGCGTCCACGCCGGCGGTGGTCGAGGTCGACAGCTCGCGGCCGAGCAGGTCCTCGACCAGCGTGAGGACGCCGTCGACCAGCGTGTCGCGGACGTCCTCGGCGGTGGGCACCGCGGCGGTGTCGAGGGCGACGACGGCGGCGCCGAGCGCGGCCGTGGCCGTGGCCATCCGGCGCTCCCAGCGGGCCTGCACGTCGGCCAGCCGGGCGGCCGCCTGTGCCTCGGCCTCCGCGACGACCCGGCCGGCCTCGGCCATGCCCTCGGCGTAGCCGGCGGCGTGCCCCTCGGCGCGGGCGAACTCGCGCAGCCGGGCGAGCTCCTCGGCGTAGACGTCGCCGAGCCGCCGCACGCCCCGGCCGTTGGGCACCGGGACGTCGGCGGCGCGGCGGACCGTGGACCGCCGCTCGACCACGGCGGGCGCGCCGTCCACGACCGGCCTCGTCAGCGGCCGGGTCAGCATCTCGTCCGGCGACTGGGGCGGCGGGAGGGTCACCGGCCGGGTCAGCTGCTGGGTCGGCGGGTGGGTCACCGTCTGCGGCGCCGTGCGCGGCTCGGGCACCGTCGTCCCCGCCACCTGCCGGTAGGGCGCCGCCGCGCTGGCCGAGGCCCCGCGCAGCAGCACCGACTCCCGCGCCGTCGGACGGGACCCGTCAGGCGACGAACTCATCGTCCCCACCGCGCGAGATGGTCAGGACGCCCTGCTCCTCGAGCGTGCGGATGACCGCGACGATCTTGCCCTGCGCCTCCTCGACCGTGCGGGCGCGGACCGGGCCGAGCAGCTCGATCTCCTCGGCGAGGTTCTCGGCGGCGCGCTCGGAGAGGTTCCGGACCACCTTGTCGCGGACGTCGGGGCGCACGCCCTTGAGCGCGGTGGCCAGGTCGTTGGCCTCCACCTCGCGCAGCACCAGCTGCATCGACCGGTCGTCGATGGTGGTGATGTCCTCGAAGACGAACATCTGCGCGCGCACCTGCTCGGCCAGCTCCGGGTCGGAGGTGTCCAGCCACTCGAGGATCGAGCGCTCGGTCGGCCGCGGCGAGCGGTTGATGATCTCCACGAGGGTCTCGACGCCGCCCACGGTGGACATGTCCTGGTGGGCGAGCAGCGACCCCATGCGGCGGCCGAGCTCCTCCTCCACCAGCCGGACCATCTCCGGCGAGGTGCGGTCCATCGTGGCGATCCGGTGGGCCACCTCGGCCTGCTGCTCGGGGGAGAAGCCCGAGAGCACCTCCGCCGACTGCGCGGCCGACAGGTGGGCCAGCACCAGGGCGATCACCTGCGGGTGCTCGTCCTTGAGGAAGGTGACCAGCTGGCGGACGTCGGCGTTGCGCAGCGAGGCGAACGGCACCTCGGTGTAGACGACGTTGAGCCGGGCGAGGATGCCCTCGGCCTTGTCCTCACCGAGGCCGGCGGCCAGGATCTCGCGGGCGAAGTCGACGCCGCCGCGGCCCACGTACCGCTGCGCGGCCATCATCTGCGAGAACTCGGTGAGCACGCCGTCGACGTCCTCGGGCTCGACCGAGCCGAGCTTCATGATCTCGCGGGTGAGGGCCTCGACCTCGCGCGGGCGCAGCTTGGACAGCAGCAGCCCGGCCTCCTCCTTGCTCATCTGGGCGAGGAAGACGGCGGCCTTGCGCAGGCCGGGCATCTCGGGGCGCGGGGGAGCCGGCGGCAGCGCGGGCAGGTTGGTCCCGCCCGCGCCCACCAGCTGCTCGACCGGTGCGAGCGTCATTTGACGTCACTCAGCCAGCCGCGCAGCATCTGCGCCACCTCGTCCGGACGTTCGCTGACCATCGTGGCGATCTCCCCCCGCACCCGCTGCCGCTCCGCGGCCTCCAGTTCCAGCGCCCGGTTGTCCAGGACGGCGGTGTCGTCCCGCGAGCTGGACACCCGCAGCCGCTCGAGCTCGGCGATCAGGCCCTCGTCGAGCTCCAGCGGCTCGTCGTCCTCGTCCTCCTCGTCGTCGCCGCGGCGGCGCGAGCGCAGCCACACGACGAGGACCAGCAGCGCGATGCCGAGCGCGATGCCGCCGTTCTTGACCAGCGCCCACACCTGCGCCTGCTGCTCGGCCTCGCGGGCCGCGGTCATCTCCGCGGCGGCGGCGTCGGCGGCGGTGGTGTCGAAGGCCAGCGAGGCGACGCTGATGTCGTCGCCGCGCGCCGTGTCCAGGCCGACGGCGTTGCCGATGAGGTCCTGCACCTGGGTCTGGTTGAGGTTGCCGGCCACCGTGTCGTTGAGGACGACGGCGACGGTGAGCCGGTTGACCTCGCCGGGCGCGGTGACGGTGTTGGTGACCGTCTGGTCCACGGAGTTGTTCGCCGTCGTGGACTCGGTCGAGTAGGTGGAGTTCCCGCCGCCGGTGCCGTTCGCGGCGTCGGCGGTGTTCTCCGGGCCGAGGACGCCGCCGACGGCGGTGCCGTCGCCGGTGTACTGCTCGGTCGAGCGCTGCTCGGAGACCGGCGGGGTGCCCTCGGTGTAGCCGTAGGTGGTCGCGGTGCTGTCGCTCTGCGACATGTCCAGGTCCGCGCGCACGGCGACGCGGGCGTTGCCCGGGCCGAGGACGGTGTCGAGGATGGCCTGGGCGTTGGACGCCAGGCGGCTCTCGTAGTCGGTCTCCATCTGCGAGCGGGCGTCGCCGGAGGCGGCGCTCACGCCCTGGCCGGCGGCCGACAGCAGCTGGCCGGTCGAGTCGGAGACGGTGACCTGGTCGGGGTCCATGCCCTCGACGCTGGAGGACACCAGGTTGGTGATCGACTGGATCTGCTCGCCGGCGAGCTCGGTGCCGGGCTCCAGGTCCAGGAGCACCGAGGCGGTCGGCTCGCCCTCGTCGGAGGCGAACACCTCGTCCTCGGGCAGCGCGACGTGGACCACGGCGGTCTGCACGCCGTCGAGCGCCTCGAGGGTGTTGGCCAGCTCGCCCTCGATGGCGCGCTGGTACTGCACCTGCTGCTGGAACTCGCTGGTGGTGATGCCCTGCTCGTCGAGCAGCGCGTACCCGGTGTCCGACCCGGCCGGCAGGCCCTTGCCGCTCATCTGCAGCCGGAGGTCGTAGACCTGCTCGTTGGCCACCAGGATCGTGCCGCCGCCGTCGGCGAGCTCGTAGGAGACGCCGGAGGCGTTGAGCTCGTCGACGATCGCCGAGGCGTCGGTCGAGGCCAGGTTGGAGAACAGCGGCGCCATGGTCGGCGTCGTGATCCAGCGGTAGAAGAAGAAGCCGCCCAGAGCCAGCCCGGCCACCAGCAGGCCGATCACGACCTTCTGGCCGAGGCTGATGGTGGCGAGCGTGCCCTTGATCTTCGCCAGGGGACCGGCGAGTGCGGCAGGCATCAGACGGGCATCCTCATGATCTCGGTGAAGGCCTCGACCGCCTTGTTCTTGAAGGTCACCACCATCTCGGTGGCCACGGAGGCCTCCTGGGCGGCGATCATGTAGTCGTGCACGTCACGCAGGTCGCCGGTGGCGCCCTGGACGGCGAGGGCGTCCTTGGCCTCCTGCATGCTGCCGAGCTGGTCGAGCGCGCCGGTCAGCACGGCGGCGAAGCCCTCGCCCGAGGGGAAGGCCGCCGGGGCCGCGGCCGTCGTGCCGGCCGCGCCGCCGAGGGCGCCGATCGCCGGGATGCCGGGCAGCGAGATGCCGTCGATGGGGGAGCTCACGGTCAGCCCTTCCCGAGCTGGAGGGCGGCCTGGTAGGCGGTGGTCGCCCGCTCCAGGGACGACAGGTTCGCCTGGTAGCCGCGCTGGGCCATGATCAGCTGGGTCATCTGGTCGCCGAGGTCGATGTCCGGGTACCGGACGTAGCCCTTGGCGTCGGCCAGCGGGTGGTCGGGCTCGTGCACGAGCCGGCCCTCGCCGCTGCCGAACTCGGCCCGGGCGATGCGGACGCCGCCCTCGCCGGAGCCGTAGTCCACGGCCTGCGCGACGACCATGCGCTCCCGGAACGCCTCGCCGTCGGTCGAGCTGACCGTGTTGATGTTGGAGATGTTGTCCGAGACGGCGTCCATCCAACGGCGGTGGACGGACAGGCCGGACCCGGAGATGTCGAGGCTGTCGAACACGTCAGGACGTCCTCAGGGCCGTGCGCAGACCGCTGTACTTGCCGTCGAGCGCGGTGAGCGCGAACTGGTAGCGCAGGCCGGTCTCGGTGGCGATGACCGTCTCGCTGTCGAGGTTGACGTTGTTGCCGTCCTCGCGGGTGGGCTCGAACGAGCGCGCGATCGAGCCGCCGGAGACCGTCGGCGTCCTGCCCTGGCGCAGCTCGGTGCGCAGCGAGGACTCGAAGTCGGTCCGGCCGGCGAGGAAGCCCGGGGTCTGGACGTTGGCGATGTTGTCCGCGGTCACGCGCTGGCGCTGGGCCAGACCGCTCAGCGCCGCGTGCAGCGTCGTCATCGTGACGTCGCTGATCGTCATCGGGTGGACCGCCGGCGGGCAGGACGGCAGGACACGACTGGCCTCCGGGTACGTCGGGGGACCCCGGCGCGCGAGCGCAGGGGAGGGGCCGCCGATCCGTGGCGAGAGTGGTGCTGTCCGTGCAGGACCGTTCTCGGCAGCGGTCCGTCACACCTTGACCACGTTCCGTAACTCGCGTGACGGGTGTGACGGATGACGAGGACGAGCCGGGTGCGCACTGCCGGGGCCCGTGTCGCCTCCCGAGCCGCCTCCCGTGCGCAGGAGGCGGGCCGGCCCGGGGACGCCGACGGCCGGGCCCGCCGCGAGGCGGACCCGGCCGGGCCGGTGCGTTGTGGGGTCGTGCCAGTCGGGGTCAGAGGGCCCTGTCGACGAAGGCGGCCACCGGGCGGGGCCGGTAGGCCATCCGGGCGGCGACGTCGCGCTGGCGCTGGGACTGGGTGATCCGCTCGACGAGCTCCTCGGCGACGGCGAGCTGGTGCTGCAGCAGCCGGGCGGCCCGCTCGCGCAGGTCCGTCGGCACCGGGCCGAGCACGCTGGGCGGGGTCCAGTCCTCCATGCGCCGGCCCCAGGCGGCGATCTCCTCGGCGCGGTTGCCGCGGATGGCCCGCTCGGCGTCGAGGACCTCGACCTCCATCTCCTCGAGGACGCTGGCCCACTCCGCGCGACGCTGCTCGTCTGCGGAGTGTGCCGCGGTCATGCGGTGCCCGCCAGGCTGGCGGCGGCCTGGCGCCAGGCGTCCCGCAGCGGCTCGACGACCTGGAGGCAGGAGCGGACGCGGTTGGCGTCCTGCTTGACCATCGCCTGGTTGAGCTCGGCGATCAGCCAGTTGTAGAGCGCGGCGAGGCGGGGGCCGCCCTCCCAGGCGTCCACCCGCAGGCTGCCGAGCAGCTCGAAGACGATCTCCTGGGCGTGGCGCACCTGCTCGCGCGCGTCGGCGCGCCGGCCCTCGGCCAGCGCGGTGCGGGCGCGCTCGAGGTCCAGGGCCAGGCGGTCGTAGAGCATCACCAGCACCTGCTGCGGCGAGGCGGTGCTCACGGCGTCGCCGAGGTAGCGGGAGCGGAGGGAGGCGGCGGTCATCGGGGGAGCTCCTGGATCGGGGACGGGGGAGCGGGGATCAGGAGAGATCGGGTCAGGCCAGGCCGGCCAGCTGGCCGGCGAGCCAGGTCGACTGCGACTTGAGCGAGCTCAGGGCGGTCTCCATGGCGGTGAACTGCGCAGTCAGGGCCTTCTTGCGGGCGGCCAGGCGCAGGTCCCAGTCGTCGATGCGACCCTGCAGGTCGGTGGCCAACTCGTCCCGGCCCTTGGCCAGCAGGGTGAGCGTGCCGGTGGTCGAGTTCGTGGTCCGCTTGGCCAGCTCCTGCACCCGCGTCGCGACGCCGTCGACCTTCTGATCGGCGACCGTGCCGGCGAGCGCGGTCCGGACCTTCGCCGGGTCGGCCTGCAGCTTTGCCAGGAAAGCGTCCTTGCTGAACTGGACCTTCCCGTCGCGGGTGAGCGCGACGCCGTACGTTCCGGGGGATCCCGGGCCGGCGACGACGTCAGAGACCGCGTTCAAGATCTGGTCGGTGAGCCGGCGCAGGTTGCTGTCGCCACGGAGCACGGCGGTCGAGTCCTTGCCGTTGGCCGACTGCTTGGCGATCTCGGTGAGCGCGGCGTTGGCGGCGTCGACGAAGGCCTGCACCTTGGCCGCGACCGCATCGGGGTCGGCGCTGACGTCGACGGTGACGGAGGTGGTGCTCTTGGCGTTGACCGTGAGCGTTCCGCCGGGGATGACGCCGGTGAAGGTGTTGGTGGCCGACTCGATCGGCAGGCCGGTGGTGGTGGCCGTGGTCCCGCCGAGGGTGATCTTGGCGTTGGCGCCCTCGCGGAGGGTGGTGAAGGAACCGCCGACGAGGGAGAAGCTGCTGGCCGCGCCGGTCGTCTTCGAGGTGACCTGGAGTGCGTACTCGCCGGGCTTCACCTGCAGGACCGTGGCGTTGAGGCCGTGG
The DNA here is from genome assembly GCF_054050375.1 of Geodermatophilus sp. SYSU D00879. NCBI lineage: Bacteria > Bacillati > Actinomycetota > Actinomycetes > Geodermatophilales > Geodermatophilaceae > Geodermatophilus > Geodermatophilus sp. SYSU D00879. The sequence goes on along the minus strand of NZ_JBJGZF010000001.1, from coordinate 338,021 downwards.
TTCCCCTTGTTGATGGCGGCCGCGGTGTCGTTGAGGGAACCGGTGCCGAGGCCGGTGACCGGGGTGTCGCCGGAGGCCGTCCGCACGGTGAGGGTGGTGTAGGCGCCGGCGGTCGTGGCCGAGGTCGTGGTCGCGCCCACGACGGTGTGCGCGGCGGCGACGGAGTCGACGGTGAAGCTGATCGAGCCGGTCTGCGGCGTGCCGGTGACGGCGACGGCGACGGCGGTGCTCGAACTGGTCGCCTTGGCGGCGGTCCAGGTGGCGTCCTTGCTCAGCGCCTCCGCGGCGGTGCGCAGGGCGTCGACCCTCGTGTTGATGGAGCGGTAGGCCTCGGCGGCCTTCTGCGTCTCGGAGAGCCGGGTCTTGAGCTGGGTCTGGGTGATCCCCTCGGCGGCGACGAGCTGGGTGACCAGGCTCGTGGTGTCCAGGCCCGAGACCAGGCCGTCGACACTGAGGCTCACCATCGCTGCGCTCTCCTGAGGTCGTGCGGGAGGGGACGGGTGGGGCGGGTGTGACCTGCCCCCGGTGTGCAGTGAGGGGGGAGGCCGGAGCCTCCCCCCTCACCGGGTGGTGCTGTGCGCTAGCGCGTCAGGCGCTCCGTCACCGGAGGAGCTGCAGGACGCCCTGCGAGCTCTGGTTCGCCTGGGCCAGCATCGCCGTGCCGGCCTGGGACAGGATCTGGTTCCGGGTGAAGGCCACCATCTCCTGCGCCATGTCGGTGTCGCGGATGCGGCTCTCCGACGCGGTCAGGTTCTCGACCGTGGCGTTCAGGTTGTTGATCTTGTGCTCGAGCCGGTTCTGCACGGCACCGAGAGCGGCACGCTGCTCGGAGACCTTGCCGATGGCGTTGCCGATGGCGCTGATCGCGGCCGAGGCACCCGACGCCGTGGCGATGGAGCCGGAGGCGCCCAGGGACGAGGCCTGCATGCTCGAGATGCTGACCGACAGCGTCTCGCCGGCGTTCGACCCGACCTGGAAGGCCTTGGACGAGTAGCTGCCGCTGAGCAGGTTGGTGCCGTTGAAGGTGGTCTTGCTGGCGATGTCGTCCAGCTCGTCCTTCAGCGCCGAGAACTCGGCGTCGGCCTTGGCCTTGTCGGTGTCGCTGAGGGCGCCGTCGTTGGCCGCCTGAACCGCGAGGTCACGCATGCGCTGCAGGATCGAGTGCGTCTCGGTGAGAGCGCCCTCGGCGGTCTGGACGACCGAGATGCCGTCCTGGGCGTTGCGGACGGCGACCTTGAGGCCGCCGATCTGCGAGCGCAGGCCCTCGGAGATGGCCAGACCGGCCGCGTCGTCGGCGGCCCGGTTGATGCGCAGGCCGCTGGAGAGCTTCTCCAGGGACTTGCTCATCGCACCATCGGTCACGTTCAGGTTCCGGTAGGCGTTGAACGCGGCGATGTTGTTGTTGACGCGCAGACCCATGGTGTTCCTCCTTGGAATCGGGCCGTTCGGGATCCCGCTGCATCCGTGCTGCGGGTCGTGCACAGGGGGTTACGGCCGGACCGGCGTGGATCTTGAGGCGAACGGGCCACTTTTCTGCCGCGTCCTCCCTCCGCCGAGGTGAGAGGGCCGGGACGCGACGGACGGGTGTGACGGGCGGGGTACCCGGCGGCGTGTCCCGGCGGGGAGGGGGAGGGCCGTGGCGCGCGGCCGGGATCGTGTACCGGCGGCGGGGGCCCGTCCGGTGCCGGACGCCCCGCACCCGTTCCCAGCCCGGCCGGCGCGGCCGCCGGGCGTCGCGACCCAGCGCTCTCCCTGAGCGCGGTGAGGACGTGCCCACCCATGAAGGTGCTGCTGACCACGACCGTGTTCACCGGCTCGATGTACCACCGGATGGCCGAGCCGGCCCGTGCCGTCCGGGAGGCCGGCCTCGACGTCGAGGTGACCGTCCAGCACGGTCTGAAGACCGTCATGGCCCCCGATCCCGCGAACCCGGGCGGTCCGCTGGTGGTGCGCGAGGTCGACGCCCAGGGCGCCGACGTCGTCGTCCTCCAGCTGCCCAAGACCCGGGAGATGCTCGACTGCCTCCGGCTGCTGCAGGCCCAGGGTGTCGCGGTCGTCGTCGAGATCGACGACCACCTGACCGCCCTGCCGCCGGGGCACCAGGGCCACGAGGTCCTCGTGCGCCGCGGTGTCGGGCGGATCGCCGAGGCCATCGCGCGGGAGGCCGACTTCCTCACCTGCTCGACGCCGAACCTCCTGCAGTTCGCGCCGCGGGGGCGCGGCACGGTGGTCCCGAACGCGATCCCGCGGCGGACCGCCGAGCTGACGCCGGCCTACGAGCGGGAGCCGGACGTCGTGACCGTCGGCTGGGCGGGCACCGTCGGCAGCCACCCCTACGACCTGCAGGAGATGGGCACGGGCCTGCAGCAGGCACTCGACCGCACCGCGGGGCGCAGCCGCTTCGCGATCATGGGCCTGGCCGGCAACGCCCGCGAGCTGCTGCGGCTCAGCGAGGACCCGGTGGAGATCCCGTGGATCATGGACGTCGACGGCTACGCCGCGGCGCTGGGTGAGCGGTTCGACGTCGGCATCGCCCCGCTGCGGTTGGACGAGTTCAACAGCTGCAAGAGCTGGCTCAAGGTGCTCGAGTACTCCGCCCGTGGGGTCTTCTCCGTCCGCGCGGCCAGCCCCGAGTACGAGCGGCTGGGTCTGGGCTACCGCGCCAAGCGCCCTCGCGACTGGGCCACCGCCATCACCCGCGCGGTCGAGGACCCGGACTGGCGCCGCGAGCAGGCCGCCGCCGCACGCGAGCAGGTCCTCGCCCGTCACCTCACCGAGCACACCGCCGAGCAGTGGGCGGCGGCGTGGCGCCAGGCCCGCGACGTCCGCTCCCGCGCCGACCGCATCGGGGCATGAGGTCCGGCGCCCAGGCGCCACGGACGACGACAGGCGCGGAGCTCGAGCGAGCTCCGCGCCTGTCGTCGTCGGGGGGCTGGTCAGGCGGCCTGCTGACGGCCGCGCAGCGCCGCGACCTGCGCGTGCAACTCGTCCCGCTCGCCCCGGACCGTCCGCCGGAAGGTCTCCTGCTGCGCCCAGAAGGGAGCGGGCTCGGCCTGCACGGCGGACACCCGCCGGGCCAGCTCTCCGGAGTGGACGTCGGCGTCGTCGAAGCGGAAGAAGTCGGGGACCGGGAAGTCCTCGGCGAACCGGCCGGCGCCGGCCCGTCGCACGAAGACGACCGACCCGCTGACGGCGGCCTCGCGGGGGAGCCGGTCCTTCCCGGGCAGGTGCCCGAAGTCGACGTACACCGACGTCCGACGCAGCAGGTCGACGATCTCCGCCTTGCTCATGCCCTGGATCGGCACCGCCCGGTGCTCGGGGTGGTTGCCGAAGAAGGCGGCGGACAGGTCCGCTCCCTTGACGGGGTTGTGGGCGATGCCGGCGTCCGGGCCGGGACCCAGCGGCTCGTGGGAGGTGAACTCCGGGGTCGTGTAGTCGAACAGGGGCGTGCTCGTGCGCACGCCGTGCCGCCGGAGGAAGTCGGCGGCGTACTCGCTCTGGTGGAAGTGCTTGAGCGAGGTCGCCGCGAACACCCGCCGCAGTGCGGTCTCGTCGTGCGTCACGTGGACGTTGTCCACCGACAGCCACCACACCGCGACCGAGGCGCCGGCGAGGTCGAAGGCGCTGCTCGCGTAGACCTCGGGCAGCACGAAGAGGTGGTGCCGCCGCAGCAGCGCGCCGGTGCACACCCGCGGCTCGTACTGCTCGTAGACACGCAGACACGGGTTGTCCGGAGGCGGCACCACCTCGACCCGGCCGCCCGCGATGGTGACGTTGGCGTTGCCCAGGTAGAGGATGTCGCTGCGCACTCCCTGCCGGTTGAGGACCTGGCTGGCCTGGTGGATCGCCTCCGGCCCGCCCGTCGGCTGGATCGGGCAGACGAAGGTCACCCGCTTGACGTGCTTGATGGTCATCTCGGTGCTCCTCGGTCGTCCTCGTCGACGGGTCAGGCCGGCCGGGCGACCCCGTAGGCCGCGGCCGCCCGGGAGGGCGTCCGCCGCGGCGCCGGGATCGGCGGCAGGCCGCGGTCGGGGAGCGCGGTGCCGCGCCCGGTGACCCGCTCGACGTAGAGCCGCTGCTGGTTGCGGGCGCGCACGCCGCCGTCGGCGGGCACCGCCCGGCCCTCCCAGACCTCGCTCATCGCCGCGTGCAGCAGGGTCAGCGCGCGGGCGCGCATCTGCGAGACGCGGGAGAGCGTGACGCCGAGGTCGGCGGCGATGTCGGTGAGCGACTCCCCGCCGAAGAAGTTGCGCTCCACGACCTCGTCGAGCCGGTCGGGCAGCGCGCGGATGGCGTCCTGCAGGTAGCGGGCGCGCTCGCCGCGCAGCACCGCCCGCTCGGGGGACTCGCCGGGGTCGGGCAGGTCCAGCGTGCCGCCCTCCGCGCCGGACTCGGCGTCGATGCTCACCATGACGGCGCGGTGGACGTCGACCTGCAGCGCGTCGAGGTCCTCGCGGCGCACGCCGAGGGCGTCGGCGAGCTCCTCGCGCGTCGGCGGGCGGCCGAGCCGGATGGTCAGCGCGTCGGACGCGGCGTCCGTGCGGCGGGCCGCGGCCCGGACCGAGCGGCTGGCCCAGTCGCCCGAGCGCAGCTCGTCCAGGACGGCGCCCTGCAGGCGGGGCAGGGCGTAGGTGGCGAACGTCGCGCCGGCCGACGGGTCGAAGCGGCGGGCCACCTCGACCAGCGCCACCTTCGCGCAGGACAGGAGGTCCTCCCGGCTGACGTGGCCGGGCAGCGAGATGCGCGAGGCCACCGCGTTGACCGCGAACGAGCACAGGGGCAGGTGCTCGGTCACGAGCGCCTCGACCTCGACCTCGGAACGCAGGACCTCGGGGCGCACGGCGTCCGACGGCTGCGGGGGAGCGGAGCGGGCTGCTGGCACGGTCCCTCTCTCGGCAGGGACCGCACCGTCCCGGACGCACAACTCCTGCCAATCCTGGGAACTCGGCTTGAGGGCCGCTTGCCCGCTGCCGACCGTCTGTCCGCGAAGGCGGGGACACCCGCCGGGAGACGAGGGAGGCGGTGGCGGACGTGGACTTCCAGCACCTGTCGACGCTGCTGTGGCGCGAGCAGGAGCTGCTCGACCTGCTGCTGTTCAAGGCAGAGGAGAAGCAGTACCTGATCCTGTCCGGCAAGACCCGCTGGCTGGCCCGGATCGCGCACGAGATCGAGGTCGTCCTCGACCAGCTGCGCGTCCTCGAGGTCGAGCGGGCCGCCGCCACCGAGGCGATCGCCGTCCGGCTGGGCACCGGGGTCAACCCGTCGCTGCGCCAGCTGGCCGAGTCCGCCCCCGCACCGTGGAACGACCTGCTGGCCAAGCACCACGAGGCCCTGCTCGTCCTCGTCACCGACCTGCGCAGCCTCTCCGACGCCAACCGCGAGCTCATCGAGGGCGGCCTGTCCGCGATCGGCGACGCGCTGCTGTCGGTCCGCCACCCCACGGCCGGCACCTACGGCGCCACCGGCCGCTCCGAGCACGGGTCCTCCCGCGCGGTCACCCTGGACGGCGCCCTGTGAGCACCTTCTCCGCCCTCAACACGGCGTCGACGGCGCTGTGGGCCGCCCAGCGCGGCCTCGACGTCACCGGCCAGAACATCGCCAACGTCAACACCGCCGGCTACTCCCGCCAGCGCGTGGACCAGACCGCCATGGGCGGCACCGCCGTCCCCGCGATCCACTCGGTCAGCACCGGCGTGGACGGCGGCGTCGACTCCGACGGGGTCCGCCGCGTGCGCGACGCCTTCCTCGAGGCCCGCGCCCAGCTCGAGACCTCCTCGAGCGCGCAGCTCACCGCGGAGGCCGACGCGCTCTCGCAGATCGAGGACGCGTTCCGCGAGCCCGGCGACACCGGCCTGCAGAGCATGCTGTCCGACGTCTGGTCCGGCTTCTCCGACCTGGCCGACAGCCCGCTCACCCTCGCCTCGCGCAGCCAGGTGCTCGAGCGGCTCGACGTCCTCGCCGACGGCATCCGCACCACCCGGGCCGCGCTGGACCAGCAGTGGGAGCAGACCCGCGACGGCCTGCAGGCCCTGGTCGCCGACGTGGACACCGCGGCCGCCTCGGTTGCCGAGCTCAACGGCGCGATCCGGCAGGCCACCCTGTCCGGCCTGCCGGTCAACGAGCTCTCCGACCGGCGCGACGCGCTGGTCCTGCAGCTGTCGCAGAGCATCGGCGCCACCGCCGTGCCGCGGGCCGACGGGGTCGTCGACGTGACCGTCGGCGGCACCAGCCTGGTCGCCGGCAGCACCGCCACCGCCGTCCGGCTGGCCGGCTCCGACAGCGCGGACGGGATCGGGGCCGACGCGCCGCGGCTGGAGACCCACCCCGGCGGGTCGACGCTGCGCGTGGGCGGCACCGCGGCCGGCCAGCTCACCGCCCTGACGCAGACGGTCCCGGCCTACCGCACGCAGCTCGACGAGTTCGCCCGCTCGGTCGCGACGACCTTCAACGCCGCGCACACCGGCGGGTACGACCTCACCGGGGCGCCGGGGCAGGCGCTGTTCGGCACCGGCGGGTCCGGCACCGTGGTCACCGCCGCCAACATCACCGTGCGCCCGCTCACCCCGCAGCAGGTCGCCGCGGCGTCGACCCCGCCGTCGGGGACCGGCGGCTCGCCATCGGCCGACGGCGACAACGCCGACGCCTTCTTCCAGCTCAGCCTGGACCCCGCCGGCCTGGACGCGTCCTACCGCAGGCTGGTGGTGGCCCTGGGCGTCGAGTCCTCCGTGGCCACGCGCAACGCCGAGGTCCAGTCCGTGGTGTCCGCGCAGGTCGACGCCGCCCGCGAGTCGACCTCCGGCGTCAACCTCGACGAGGAGATGACCAACATGCTCTCCTTCCAGCACGCCTACAACGCCGCCGCGCGCATGGTGAGCGCGATCGACCAGGCGCTGGACACCCTCATCAACCGCACCGGCGTCGTGGGCCGGTGACCGGGATGCGCATCACGCAGCGGGCCGTCGCCCAGACCGCCCTGCAGGGGCTCACCCGCAACCTCGCCGACCTCGGCAAGCTGCAGGAGCAGCTCACCTCCGGCAAGGTCGTCAGCCGCCCCTCGGACTCGCCGACCGCGGTCAACCGGTCGCTGCAGATCCGCAAGGACCAGGCCGCGACGGCCCAGCACGCGCGCAACATCTCCGACGCCCAGAGCTGGATGGAGACGACCGACACCGCGCTGACCTCGATGGTCGCGCAGGTCCGCCGCGTGCGGGACCTGACGGTGCAGGCCGCCAACGACGGCGCCCTGACCGACGCCGGCCGCACCGCGATCGCCGCCGAGATCTCCGCGCTGCGGGACAGCCTGCTCGGCCTGGCCAACGAGAACGTCGACGGCCGGCCGGTCTTCGGCGGCGCCACCAGCGGCGCCAAGGCGTACCAGGCCGACGGCACCTGGGTCGGCGTGGGCAACGCCGACGGCACCGGCGTCGTCCCGATCAAGCGGCGGATCTCCAACGACGAGCAGGTCCGCATCGACGTCACCGGCGTCGAGGCGTTCGGCCCCCCTGGCAACGACCTGTTCGCCGTCGTCGGGAAGATCGCCGCCGACGTGCGGGCCGGCGCCTCGATCGACGGCGACCTCGCCGCCCTCGACGGCGCGATCGACCGGCTGCTCACCGCCGCGTCGACCGTCGGTGCCCGCGCCGCCCGCATCGACAACGCCGCGCAGGTCAACTCCGACCGGTCGCTGGCGCTGCAGAAGCAGCTGGCCAACGTCGAGGACGTCGACCTGCCGAAGACGATCCTGCAGCTGAACATGCAGCAGACCGGCTACCAGGCGGCCCTGCAGGCGACCGCCCAGGTCATCCAGCCCTCGCTCGCGGACTTCCTGCGGTGACCCTCGCCCCGGTCGTCACCCTGCCGCTGCTGGGCATGGTGTCCCCGCTGCCGGGCTTCCCCGACTTCCGCGACTACGTGCTCGTCACGGCCGACGGGGACGGGCTGCTGTTCTGGCTGCAGTCCCTGGACGCCGACGGTCCGCGGTTCCTGGCCGTCCCCCCGGCCCGGTGGTTCCCGGACTACGCGCCCGTGCTGCCGGCCCAGGTGCTGGCCGACCTGGACCTCGCCGACCCGGCCGACGCCTCGCTGTTCTGCCTGGTCACCGTGCCGGCCGGGGGCCCGGCGGCGGCGACGGCGAACCTGCGCGCCCCCGTCGTGCTCAACCCGGCGAACTGGCGGGCCACCCAGGTCGTGCTCCCCGACGGCCGTCATCCGATCCGGCGTCCCCTGCGCCGATAGAGGAGGGGAGCGGTCCGACCGCTCGATCCCCCGCCCCGCCGGGCGGGGTGCCAGGAGGCCGTCACACACCCATGGAGGGGTACCCGTGCTCACACTGACCCGCAGCGTCGGCGAGACCATCCGCATCGGCGACGACATCGAGGTGCACGTCGTGGAGGTCCGCGGCGGCACCGTCCGGCTGGGCTTCAAGGCCCCGCGCGAGGTGACCATCCACCGCGAGGAGGTCTACCGGCAGATCGCCGAGGCCAACCTGCTCGCCGCGCAGGTCACCGCGGACACGCTCGGCGCGCTCGCCGCCTTCGCGCCGCCGGCCGCCCTCGCAGCCCCCGCCGCCCCGGAGCGGCCCGGCTCGCCGGAGCGGCCCGCGCGCTGACGACACGCCACGGACGGCGGGCCGGCGGTTCGGCGAAGATCGCCGATGCGACGGCCCGCCGGACCGGGGAGGGCTCCGTCCTGGGCAAGACCTGACGAAGGTCGCCCAGGAGATTGCACAGGGCACGGCGAGTTGTGTGCCGGTCACCGTCCGCTCATGCGCGAGAGTTGCCCCCGAGCACGACACAGGGGGCGATGAGGATGCAGCACAGCGTGATGGCAGGGACCCAGCAGGCCGACGAGACCGTCGTCGTCCACGTCCAGCTGCGGCCGCGCCGCGGGTCCACCCGGCGCTGCCTGGCCGAGCTGGCCGCGCTGGCCACCGCCCACCCGTCGGTCGCCTTCTCGGTCACCGGGCTCGGCAAGGACGAGCGCGTCGTCCGCGTCACCGTCGGCGTGGAGCTCGGGCCCCGCGAGGCGATCGCCCGCTTCTCGCCGCAGGCGCAGGCCGCCTATGCCTTCGTCAGCGACCTGTTCACGGTCCTGTACGACCACATGCCGGTGTACGCCGCCGAGCCCTCCGCCGCCGAGCGCGCCGCTGCCGAGGCCCTCCTCCGCGCCGACGACGCCGACGTCGAGGCCCCGGACGGCGCCCTCGCCCTCGAGCGCGTCCCGGCATAGCGACCCGCCCCTCGCCGACGCCTTCCCCGCGATCGACCAGGAGTACCCGGTGACCAGCACCTCCCCGTCCGCCGTCCCCACCACCGACCAGCCGGCCGATGCCGGCGCCCGCGCGCCGCTCGTCTTCGGCGGGATCCCCGAGGCCGAGGGTTTCGCGCGGGTCCCGATCACCGCCCGCGACCGGGTGCACTTCCGCGTCGACCGCGACCTGCCGCTGGCCGCGTTCCGCGCCGACCTGCCCGACGGCGTCACGGTCAGCCACGACGAGGGCGAGGGGCTCTACCGGGTCGACGGCCCGTGCGGCCAGGGCCAGGTGCTCGCCGACTGGATCCGCGCCTGGTGCGCGACCCGCGAGGTCGCCACCGTGGGCCTGCGCGCCGAGGCCGGTGTCCGCCGACGCGCGCCGCGGGACCTGCCGCCGGCCTTCCTCGAGGACCTGTGCCGGCACTACCAGCCGGTGAGCCTCAAGCGGCTGCAGCGCAACATGAGCACGATCCGGATGCACCTGCCCGACCCCGACGACCTCGGCCAGCAGGTCGCCGAGTGGATCCTCAAGGCGGTCGGCCAGTACGACGAGACCAAGGGCGTCCCGTTCGGCGCCTTCCTCGCCACCCAGCTGTCCAAGTGGGTGCACGACCTGGGCCGCAACGCCCACGGCCGCACCGCCGCCGACACGGAGAACCGGCAGCAGAAGGCGATCGCCGCCTTCCAGGCCGAGCACCAGCGGCGCCCCACCGAGCGCGAGCTCGCGGCCTTCATGGGGCAGAGCGTGGCCACGCTGCGGCGCAACTCGCAGACGGTCGCCACCCTCAACGGCCTGCGCAACCTGCAGTCCCTCGACGGCGGCCCGGACGCGGCCGAGGTGCTGCTGCCGGACTCCAGCGAGGCGCCCGACCAGATCATGGACGAGGCGGAGCAGACGCTGCTGTCGCACGCGCTGACCGCGGCCTGCGCGCCCGACCCGACCGCCGCGCGCGGGCAGCGGGCCGCGCAGCCCAACGTCCTGGGCTGGGCCACCTGGTACCTGACCACCTGGGGCGGGCAGACCAAGACCCAGGTGTCGGCCGACCTCGGCACCTCGGTGCGCAACATGAACGTGCACGCCGACCGCGTCGAGCGGGCGCTCAAGGACCGGCTCGCCGAGTTGTCCGAGTGACGTCCCGGTAAACGGCCCGAAGACGTCCGGTTGTCAGGGTCCAACCCGGTCCCGGACTGCCGATATCGAGGACGTGACCGCGAGTCCCCGCTGCACCGCCGCCGGGGGACCGCAGACGCCGTCGGGGAGAGGTGTGCGGTGAGCGTGCTGCCTGCGGGCGACCCCGCCGTCGTCCTGCTCCCGCACTGGCTCTCCGGTGCCGACCGCGAACTGCTGGCCGGCGTCGTGCGCGCCGCCGTCGAGCGGCCCGGCGTCCACCCGGTCGCCGCCGTCCACCTCGCCGACGTCCTCACAGAGCTGCACGTGGCCGCCGCCCGCGACGCCGTCTGGCCCGACCCCGCCGCCCGCGTCCGCCGCGTCACCGGCTGGGCCGAGGACGTCCTGCCGGTGCGGCTGTCGGCCGCCGAGCTCGACAGCGTCCTCGGCCTGGCCGAGCTGCCGGGCGACCTGCGCGCGACCCTCGGCGGGCGCCGCCCGTGACGCCCGGGCGCCCCGGCCGCTCCGCGTCGGGTCTGCTGCAGCGGCTGCGCCCGGCGCCGGTCGCCGTGGACGCCGTCCGCGCCGCCGCCGACGCGGTGCTGCCGGGCCTGGCCACCGGTGGGCTGCGGGCCGCCGTGCTCGCCGACCCCGCCCGCGGGCCGGTGCTGGTCCTCGCCGAGGACGAGCGCCGCGTGCGGGTGCCGCTGCACGACCTCGCCGAGGACATGACCGACGCCGGGGTGGCCCCGACCGCCGACGGCGTCGCCGCCGCGCTCACCGCCTTCGTCGCCGCCCGCCCGGTCAGCGACGCCGCGGCCGCCGACGCCGGCGTCGCCGTCCTCGACTGGACCGGCCCCGCGTGCACCGCCGTCGGCTGGCGGGTGGTCGTCCGCCGCGGGGAGCACACCGTCGCGTGGACGCCGTCGGACCGCGCGGATGCCGCCGCGGTGGCCCGCACCCGCACCGCCGCCACCGCCCGCGCCGCCGAGGCCGGGGGCGTCCTCCGCGTCGAGGGGCCGGTGGCGCTGTGGTCGCACCCCGGCGCGCCGATGCTCGCCACGGCCGCGCTGGCCGATCCCGAGCGGCTGCTCGGCCGGATCGCCGAGGCCGGGCTGCGGGTGGCCGAGCCGCACGTCGTCGTCACGCCGCTGCGGCCGCTGGCGTGCGCCTCCGCGGGCGTGACCGACCGCCTGGCCGGGCTGACCGGCGAGGCGTGCGTGCGCCTGCCCTGGGCCGCCCTGCCCGACCTCCGCTGGCTCTGAGGCGGCCCCTCCGCAGGGTCCCGCCGCGAGCCTGCGAGCGGTGGGGGGGCCTTCCTCAGGCCAGGTGACCGAACTCCCAGTGCCAGGGCTCGGGCTTCTCGCCGCCGGGACGGGCCCAGTCGGGGTTGACGAAGCCGAACCGCCCGGCGTGCTCGGTCATCCACGTCCACTGCGGCGTGCCGGCCACGTTCACCCCGCCGCACAGGTCCACCGCCAGCGCCCAGCCGTGGTTCGACGTCCCCGGCACCGCGGCCAGCGCCGGCTTGCGGCGGAACGCGTCCACCTGCGCGGCCATCGGCCGGTAGGAGTCGGTGATGCACAGCGGGCCGCCGAACGCCGCCTCGTAGGCCCGGCCCAGCGCGGCGTAGCCGGCCGCGGCGTCGCAGCGCAGCGCGTGGCCGCGGGCGACCGGGCACAGCGCCTCGGCGGGGATCCGGCCGTTGGACCAGCCGCCCCACGCGGGGCTCACCGGCCCGGCCGGCGCTGGAGGAGCGCCGCAGGCCCCGCGGCCGGACGCCGACGGCGGCAGCGGCGCGTTCGGCGTCGCGGGCGCGGGCAGGGTGACCCGGACGGCGCGGGCGTCGCCGGGCATCGGGCGCACGCCGACCTGGTAGGTGGCCGCCGAGGCGCCGAGCACCTCGCCGTCGCCGAGGTAGACGGCGACGTCCGCGCCGCCGTCGGAGACGACCAGGTCGCCGACCTGCAGCTGCGAGGCGGGCACGACGGCCGCCGCGGCCCACTGCTCCGCCGCGCCGGCCGGCAGGTCGTAGCCGGCCAGCAGCCACGCCGCGGCGGTGAGCCCGCCGCAGTCGAAGGCGTCCGGGCCGGTGGCGCCGGCGGCGTACGGCCGGCCCAGCTGGGACAGCGCGCTGCTCACCGCGGCGACGGTCTCGGCCGGCAGCACGGTCACCGGCCGGTTGCCGACGACGGCCCAGGCCACGCCGGGCACGGCCTGGCCGGCGGCGTCCAGCGCGGGGGAGAAGCCGTCGGGCAGCGTCGCCGGGTCGGCCAGCTCGGCCGCGGACGGCGGTTCGATCCCGGCCGACGCCAGCTCGGCGAGGTGGGCCTGCCAGCGCTGCAGCGCGGCGGTGTTGCGCTCCTGCTGCGCGCCGGCGGCGGGGACGGTGCCCAGCGCGGCCAGCTGCGCGGAGACGTCGAGGCCGAGGTCGTCCACGGTCGCGCGGACGCCGGCCAGCACGGTGCGGGCCTGCGCGGCGGCGGCGTCGACGGCGTCCTGCGCGGCGGTCACACGGGCGGCGGCGGCCCGGGCGGCGGCCGCGGCGCGCTCGGCGCGGACGACGGCGGTCTCCCGCTCCCGGGCGGCGCGGTCGGCCAGCGCCTGGCGGTGGAGGACGTCGCCGGTGGTCGCGGGGGCCGCGGCGGACAGGCCGAGGACCGGCATGCGGGCCAGCGCGGAGGCGCGGTAGAGGTCGGCCGCGGCCGAGCCGACGGTGACCTGCTCGGCGGCGACGGCGGCCCGGGCGGCCTGCTCGGCCTCGACCGCGGCCTGCAGCTCCGCCTGCCGCGTGGCGACCTCGGCCTGCAGCCGGCGGTAGGCGTCGGCGTCCTGCAGCAGGGTGCTGCGGGCGGCCAGAGCCAGGCCCGCGGGGTCGGGAGCCACGGTGGCCGAGCCGGGTGCGGAGGTGGCAGGGGCGAGCAGGACGGTGAGGACGGGCACGAGCAGGGTGGCCAGGCCGACGACCAGCAGCCGGGTGCGCCAGGGGCCGCGCCCGCGCGGCGTCCGGGTGGCGGGCCGGCGGCGGGCGGGCGGCTTCCGGCGCTTCTTCCTCGTCGCGGTGCCGGTGCGGCGCGGGGGAGCCGGGGCGCCGGTGGCGGCGCGGGCGGCCAGCAGGGCGCGCAGCGCCTCTGCCTCGCGGGCGGTGAGCTCGCGGCGGGGAGCGGTGCGTGGAGCGGCGGTCCGGGACGGGGCGGCCGTGCGCGCGGGAGCGGGCGTGCGTGGTGCGGGCACGGCGGGGTCCCCCGGGCGGTCTCGATCGGCTGGCCGCGCTCCGGCGTGGAGCGCTCGCCGTCAGATCGACCGCCGGGGGGACCCGGAGGAGGGACGGGAGGGGCGGCCTCACCCCCACGGGGGAGGGGATGCGCCCGGCCGGGGGACCGGGCCGATGCGCCGTGCAGTTCCGCGGACGTGCACCGCGCACCTCCGCGGAACTGCACGAGGAGGTCAGCGGTCGGGCGGCCACCAGGCGCCGTGCCGCGCCACCAGCGGGATGCGGTGCTCGGCCCCGTCCTCGGTGAGCACGACCAGCTCGACGCCGGTGATCGGCACCGGCCGGTCGTCGTCGTCGCGCAGCAGCCGCCCGGTGGCCAGCGGGATCGGGGGCAGGACCAGCAGGTCGTCGCCGGGCGGCTCGCTGCCCATGGCGGCCCGGGTCAGCGCTCGGCGAGCGGGACGAACGCCCGCTCGGTCTCACCGGTGTAGACCTGCCGCGGGCGGCCGATCTTCGTCGTCGGGTCGGCGATCATCTCCCGCCACTGCGCGATCCAGCCGGGCAGCCGGCCCAGCGCGAACAGCACGGTGAACATCCGGGTCGGGAAGCCCATCGCCCGGTAGATCAGCCCGGTGTAGAAGTCGACGTTCGGGTAGAGCCTGCGCTCGACGAAGTAGTCGTCGGAGAGCGCGACCTCCTCCAGCTGGCGGGCGAGGTCGAGCAGCTGGTTGTCCCCGCCGAGCTTGTCGAGCACCGTGTCGGCGGTCTTCTTCACGATCGCCGCGCGCGGGTCGTAGTTCTTGTAGACCCGGTGGCCGAAGCCCATGAGCTTGACGCCGGGCTCCTTGTCCTTCACGCGGGCGACGAACCGGCCGATGTCCCCGCCGTCGCGCTGGATCGACTCGAGCATCTCCAGCACCGACTGGTTGGCCCCGCCGTGCAGCGGCCCGAACAGCGCGTTGATGCCGGCCGAGACCGAGGCGAACAGGTTGGCCTGCGACGAGCCGACCAGCCGCACCGTCGACGTCGAGCAGTTCTGCTCGTGGTCGGCGTGCAGGACGAAGAGCATGTCGAGCGCCCTCACCAGGTCGGGGTCCTGCTGGTAGGGCTCGGCGGGGAAGCCGAAGGTCATCCGCAGGAAGTTCTCGACCAGCCCGCAGGAGTTGTCCGGGTAGAGGAAGGGCTGGCCGACCGACTTCTTGTAGGCGTAGGCGGCGATCGTCGGCAGCTTGGCGAGCAGGCGCAGCGTGGAGATCTCCACCTGCTGGGGGTCGAAGGGGTCCAGCGAGTCCTGGTAGAAGGTCGACAGCGCGCTGACCGCCGAGGACAGCACCGGCATCGGGTGCGCGTCGCGCGGGAAGCCGTTGAAGAACATCTTCAGGTCTTCGTGCAGCAGCGTGTGCCGGCGGATCCGCGTGTCGAACGCCGCCAGCTGGTCGGCCGTCGGCAGCTCGCCGTAGATCAGGAGGTAGGTCACCTCCAGGAAGCTGGAGTGCTCGGCGAGCTGGTCGATCGGGTAGCCGCGGTAGCGCAGGACGCCGGCGTCGCCGTCGATGTAGGTGATCGCCGAGGTGCACGAGGCGGTGTTGACGAAGCCGACGTCGAGCGCCACCTGCCCGGTGGTCGTCAGCAGCTTGGAGACGTCGAGCCCGGAGGGGCCCTCCGTCGCCGGGACCGTGCGCAGCGGGAGGTCACCCCCCGCGTGTCGCAGGGATACCTCGGAGGTGCTGGCTGTCTCGGTCATGGTGGCCCGACGCTACTGGCGTCGGGCCCCGAGGACGACAGGGACCGTCCCCGTCGGGGTGGGCCGGGTCCCCGGCCCACCCCGGACGGTCACGGGTGGGTCATCGAGAGGACGTCGAGGGCCTCGTCGAGCTGGGCCTCGGTGAGCTTGCCCTGCTCGACGTAGCCGCGCTCGAGCACCACCTGGCGGATCGTCTTCTGCTCGGCCAGCGACTGCTTGGCGACCTTCGCGGCCTCCTCGTAGCCGATGTACTTGTTCAGCGGCGTCACGATCGACGGCGAGGACTCGGCGTAGGTCCGGCACTGCTCGACGTTGGCGACGATCCCGTCGACGCAGCGGTCGGCCAGGATCCGGCTGACGTTGGCCAGCAGGCGGATCGACTCGAGCACGTTGCGGGCCATGAGCGGCAGCGTCACGTTGAGCTCGAAGACGCCGGTGGTGCCGGCGTAGGTGACCGCGGCGTCGTTGCCGATGACCTGGGCGGCCACCTGGATGACCGCCTCGGGGATCACCGGGTTCACCTTGCCGGGCATGATCGAGCTGCCCGGCTGCAGGTCGGGCAGCTGGATCTCGCCGAGGCCGGTGCGCGGGCCCGAGCCCATCCACCGCAGGTCGTTGGCGATCTTCACCAGGCCGACGGCGATCGTCTTGAGCTGGCCGGAGGCCTCGACGAGGGAGTCCCGGGAGCTCTGCGCCTCGAAGTGGTTGCGCGCCTCGGACAGCGGCAGGTCCAGCTCCTCGGCGAGCGTGTCGATGATCGCGGCCGCGAACCCGGGCGGGGTGTTGATCCCGGTGCCGACGGCGGTGCCGCCCAGCGGCAGCTCGCCGATGCGCGGCAGCGAGGCCTCCAGCCGCTCGACGCCGTACCGGATCGCCGCCGCATAGCCGCCGAACTCCTGCCCGAGGGTGACCGGGGTGGCGTCCATGAGGTGGGTGCGGCCGCTCTTCACGACCTCGGCGAACTCCGTCTCCTTGCGGGTGAGGGAGGACTCGAGGTGGCGCAGGGCCGGGACGAGGTCGCGCACGATCGCCCGCGTGGCGGCCACGTGGATGGCCGAGGGGAAGACGTCGTTGGACGACTGCGAGGCGTTGACGTGGTCGTTCGGGTGCACCGACGTCCCGGCGGCCTCGGTGGCGAGGGTCGCGATGACCTCGTTGGTGTTCATGTTGCTCGACGTCCCCGACCCGGTCTGGAAGACGTCGATGGGGAAGTGCTCGTCCCACGTGCCCGAGGCGACCTCGGCCGCGGCGGCGGCGATCGCCCGCGCGACCTCGCCGTCGAGGACGCCGAGGTCGGCGTTGACGCGGGCCGCGGCGCCCTTGATGGCGGCCAGGGCGGCGATGAGCTCGCGCTCGACGGGGGTGCCGGAGATGGGGAAGTTCTCGACGGCGCGCTGGGTCTGGGCCCGCCACTTGGCCCACGCGGGGACACGGACCTCCCCCATGGAGTCGTGCTCTACGCGGTAGTCCTGCTCGGTGGCCACGCTGGCTCCCGTGTGGTGTCGATGGGATCGCTGCTGCACGCGTGACCCTAGAAGGGCCCCGTCCTCCCCACTGCGCGCAGGCTCGGAGTGGGACCCGGGACGGGGCGGCTCCGAGTCCTACGGTGCGGCGACGCCCTCGGCCCGAGGAGGCCCCGTGACCCACCCGCATCCCCCGGGCGCGCCCGGCACCGTCCCCGTGGGCGGCTGGACGCCGTGGGGAACCTGGGACCCCACCGCCGGCCGGGCACCCGCCGCCCCGCCGGCGCCGGTCGCGGGACCCGCGCCGGCCTCGCGCGTGCTCCCCGCCGCCCTGCTCGCGGGCGGCCTCGCCCTGGGGCTGGTGCTCGCCGCCGTCGTCGGCGCGCTCGTCCTGCGCGGCGCCGCGGACGACGCCGGCCGCGCGGTGGGCGAGGCGGTGGGCGAGGCGGTGGGCGAGGCGGTGGGCGACGCCCTCTACGGCGGCGTTCCCTCCGAGTACTACGACTACGGGACCGGGGGCGGGCCGGGCGAGGTCGAGCAGTCCGAGCCGGTGCCGCCCGGCGTCCTCGGGTCCGACCCCGTCCTCGACGCCCACGCCCAGGGCTGCTTCGACGGCGACCTACAGGCCTGCGACGACCTGTTCGCCGAGTCGCCGCCGCTGTCGGAGTACGAGGAGTACGCGCTCACCTGCGGCGGCCGGGTGAAGGCGTGGTCGCTGCCGCTGTGCACCGACCTCGACTGACCGGGCCCGTCCGTGACCTGCCGGTGCTGGTCGCCGCCACCCGGCGCACCTAGCCTGACCGGCGCATCTACCTGATCCGAGGAGTCCGCACCATGTCCCAGCCGCCGTATCCGCCGCCGGGCGGCAACGACCCCCAGGGCGAGCAGCCCGGCCGGCAGGGGTGGGGGCAGTCCGACGACCCGACGAGGCAGTTCGGTCAGCCGGCGCCCCCCACGTCCCAGTTCCAGCCGGGCCAGTACGGCCAGCCGGGCGAGCGCGACCAGACCTCCCCCTTCCCCCAGCCCGGTCAGCAGCCCTACGGCCAGCCGGGCCAGGACCCGACGCAGCAGTACGGCCAGCAGCCCTACGGCCAGCAGCCGTACGGCCAGCAGCCGTACGGGCAGCCCGGCTACGACCCGAACCAGCAGTACGGGCAGCAGGCCTACGACCCGAACCAGCAGTACGGCCAGCCCTACGACCAGTACGGCCAGCAGCCCTACGGGCAGCCGGGCTACGGCCAGCCGCCGCAGAAGGGCAACAGGAAGAACGTCGTCGTCGCCTCGGTGATCGCGGGCGTGCTGCTGGTCGCCGCCGCGGCCGTCGGGCTGTTCTTCCTCCTCCGCGACGACGGCGGCTCGACCGTCGCCGACCCGACGCGGACCGGCACCTCCTCGTCCGCGTCCAGCTCGTCGTCCTCGGGCCCGTCCTCGTCGTCGTCCTCGTCGAGCAGCTCCTCGTCGTCCTCGTCGTCGTCCGGCGGGGGCGGCGGCGCGGGCTCGACGTCGGCGCCGGTGCCCCCGCAGGGGCTCGGCTCGGACCCGGACGGCGAGTTCCAGCCGCTGGCCGAGGCCTGCTTCGCCGGTGACTTCTCCGCCTGCGACGAGCTGTGGGTCTCGACGCCGATCGATTCGGCCTACGAGCAGTACGGGGGCACCTGCGCCGGCCGGGCGCCGTACGAGGCCGGCCAGTGCGTGTCGCGGCTCGGTGAGGGCGCGCCGGAGCAGCAGGGCGACCCCGTCCCGCCGCAGGGCCTCGGGGAGGACCCGGACGGCGAGTTCCAGCCGCTGGCCGACGGCTGCTTCGCCGGCGACTGGGTGGCCTGCGACGACCTGTGGGACTCCTCCCCGTCGGGCTCGCAGTGGGAGCAGTACGCCGGCACCTGCGCCGGCCGGGTGACCTACGAGGTCGCCAACTGCGAGGGCCGGCTCGGCTGAGGCCGGTCCCGCGACGCACGACGGCCCCGGGGCGCTCGCCCCGGGGCCGTCGTCGTCCAGTCGTCGCTCACTCGTCCTCGGAGCGGTCGAAGGGCACCGCGGAGTAGGCACGCAGCTTCTCCAGCGAGTGCAGGCTGTCGATCGAGCGGATGGTGCCCGAGCGCGAGCGCATGACCAGCGACTGGGTGGTGCAGCCGCCGGCCCGGTACTGGACGCCGCGCAGCAGCTCGCCGTCGGTGATGCCGGTGGCCACGAAGAACACGTCGCCGCGCACCAGGTCGTCGATGGTGAGCACGCGGTCGAGGTCGTGGCCGGCGTCGACCGCCTTCTGCCGCTCCTCGTCGTCCTTGGGCCACAACCGGCCCTGCAGCGCACCGCCCATGCACTTGAGCGCGCAGGCGGCGATGATCCCCTCCGGGGTGCCGCCGATGCCCATCAGCACGTCGACGCCGGTGCCCTCGCGGGCGGCGGCGATCGCGCCGGCGACGTCGCCGTCGGTGATGAACCTGATCCGGGCGCCCGCCTCGCGGACCTCGTGCACGAGCTGGTCGTGCCGCGGCCGGTCGAGGATGCAGACGGTGACGTCCTCGGGGCGGCTCCGCTTGGCCTTCGCGACCCGGCGGATGTTCTCGGCGACCGGCGCGGTGATGTCGACGACGTCGGCGGCGGCGGGGCCGGTGGCGATCTTCTCCATGTAGAAGACGGCCGACGGGTCGTACATGGCGCCGCGGTCGGCGACCGCCATGACGGCGATGGCGTTGGGCATGCCCTTGGCCATCAGGGTGGTGCCGTCGATGGGGTCGACGGCGACGTCGCACTCGGGCCCGTAGCCGTCGCCGACCTGCTCGCCGTTGTAGAGCATCGGGGCCTGGTCCTTCTCGCCCTCGCCGATGACGACGACGCCGCGCATGCTCACCGTGCCGATCAGCGCCCGCATGGCGTCGACGGCGGCGCCGTCGCCGCCGTTCTTGTCGCCGCGGCCGACCCAGCGGCCCGCGGCCATCGCGGCGGCCTCGGTGACGCGCACCAGCTCGAGGGCGAGGTTGCGGTCGGGCGCCGGGCGGTCGGTGCGGAAGGTGCTCCGGCGGGGGGCGGGTGGCACGGGGCCGTCGGGTACGGGCAGGGTCACGTGGCCTCCTAGTCCGGCACCGTTGCCGGTGTCCGCCGCCCGCGACCCGTCCCCGGGGCCGGTCGGGCGCGCGGGGCAGTCCGGGAGCGGGGCGGCGGGGTCGTGGATCGGTGCTGCGATCCTAGGGGCATGACCAGTTCCGGCCCGTCGGGCCAGCAGGCCCCCGAGGAGCAGCCGCCGCCGGCGCCGACCGCCGCGGAGCGCGCGAACCGGATGAGCGCGGCCAACATGCTCCGGTCGCTGCTGCCGCTGGTGGTCATCGTCCTCCTGGTCGCCGGCTGGGTCGCCTTCCGGCAGAGCGGCATCGACCCCGTCCGCCCGATCGACCCGACCAGCAGCGTCCGGCTCGCCGCCGAGCGGGCGTCCTACACCGTCGAGGTGCCCGCCGAGCTGCCCGACGGCTACCGGCCGACCAGCGCGCGCACCGACGCGGCGGACGCCGGCGAGGGGGAGCCGGTGACCCTGGAGATCGGCTACGTGACGCCGTCGGACGAGTACGCGGGCTTCCTCACCACCGACGACCCCGACGCCGACCGGCTGACCGCCGTCCTCGACGGCGCGCAGGACGAGGGCAGCGTCGACCTGGCCGGGCGCACCTGGACCCGGCAGACCAACGGGCGCGGGGAGACCGTGCTGTCGCTGGAGACCGGCGAGGTGACCACCGTGGTCACCGGCTCGGCCGCCGACGACGAGCTGGAGACCGTCGCCGCCGCCGTCGCGCCGGTCAGCGTCCCCAGCTGAGGCCCGGCGGGGTCAGCCCTCCCGCTCGGCGGGCGTCGCGGCGGCCAGCCGCTCGCGGGCGCGGTCGAGCCAGTGCTGGCACAGCTGCGCGAGCTGCTCGCCGCGCTCCCACAGGCCGAGGGACTCCTCGAGGGTGAGGCCCCCGGCCTCGAGCCGGCGGACCACCTCGGCCAGCTCCTCGCGGGCCTGCTCGTAGGTCTGCGTCGGCTGCTCCGTCGTCGGCTCGCTCACGGCTCCCCATCCTGCCCGTCCACCCGGACGCCCAGCCGCCCACCCGCGACGCGCACCGACAGCCGCTCGCCGTCGGCCACCTCGGCGGGGTCGTGGACCAGGGCGCCGTCGGCCCGCTGCACGAGCGCGTAGCCGCGCTGCAGCGTCGCCTGCGGGGACAGGGCGGCCACCCGCGCGCGGGCGTGGTCGACGTCGCGCTCGGCGGACTCGACGCGGTGGGTGAGCGTGCGGCGGGCCCGGTCGCGCAGCGCCGCGACGTCGTCGGCCCGGCCGTGCAGCAGCCGCTCGGGGTCGGCGAGCACCGGCCGGCTGCGGACGCTCTCCAGCCACCGCTCGGACTGCTCGAGGCGCACGGTGAGCAGGTGCCGGGCGCGGTCGCGCAGCCCGTCGACCAGCCGCCGCTGCTCGCCGATCTCGGGCACCACGCGGTGCGCGGCGTCGGTGGGGGTGGCCGCGCGGACGTCGGCGACGTGGTCGACCAGCGTGGTGTCGGTCTCGTGGCCGACGGCGGTGACCACCGGCGTGCGGCAGGCGGCGATCGCGCGGACCAGGCCCTCGTCGGAGAAGGGCAGCAGGTCCTCGACGGACCCGCCGCCGCGGGCGATGACGATCACCTCGACCTCGGGGTCGCGGTCCAGCCGCTGCAGCCCGTCGATCACCGACGCGGCGGCGTTCACGCCCTGCACCAGGCTGTGGTGGACGGCGAAGCGCACCGCGGGCCAGCGGCGGCGGGCGGTGACCAGCACGTCCCGCTCGGCGGCGGAGTCCTTGCCGGTGACCAGCCCGACGACGGCGGGGGCGAAGGGCAGCGGGCGCTTGCGGGCGGGGTCGAACAGGCCCTCGGCGGTCAGCAGCCGGCGGATCCGCTCGATGCGGGCGAGCAGCTCACCGAGGCCGACGGCGCGGATCTCGGTGGCGCGCAGGGAGAAGGAGCCGCGGGCGATGTAGTAGTCCGGCCGCGCGCGGACGATGACGCGGGCGCCCTCGGTGAGCTCCAGGCCGGGCCGGTCGGCGACGTCGCGGGCGCAGGTGACCGGCACCGAGAGGTCGGCGGCGGGGTCGCGCAGGGTGAGGAACACGGTCGCGGCGCCGCTGCGCCGGTTGAGCTGGGCGACCTGCCCCTCGACCCAGACCTCGCCGAGCCGGCCGATCCACTCGGCGACCTTGCGGGCCACCGTCCGGACCGGCCAGGGCGACTCGGGGGACGAGGGCGCACTCACGGCCCCGAGGGTGCCAGGCGGGACCGACGGCCCCGCCCGGCACCCCGGTTCACCCCCGCGGCTGCAGGGGGCTGGTCTCGACGGCCTGCTGCTCGAGCTTCTCCAGCCGGTTGCGCAGCATCGTGAGGAACGGCGCCCGCGCGCGGGTGGCCTCCTCGTAGGCGAGCAGGTCCGACACCGTGGCCAGCTGGTAGCCGCGGAGCCGGCCGCGCAGCTGGGCGACGGTGAAGGAGTCGTAGCCCTCGATCGGGGCGGCCCCGGCGGCCTGCGAGCCGGACAGCTCGCTGCCGCCCTGCGCGTCGTCGGTCGGGGCGGCGGAGTCCCCGCCGACGGCGTCGACGGCCGCGCCCTCGGCGATCGCCGCGTCCTCCTCGGCGGTGTCGGCCTCGCCGACGTCGGTGCGCACCCCGGTCGCTGCGGCGACGGTCGTGCCGCCCTCGTCGGTGGCCTCGGCGGCCGGCTCGGGCTCGACCGTGTCGGTGGCCGCGCCGCTGTCCTCGCCGGGGGCGGGCTCGGCGCCCAGCTCCTCGTCGACGCGGGCGTGCTCCCCGGTGACGACGTCGCTGGCCTCGCCGGTGGCCGTGCCCCGGGTGGCGGCGGGCTGCTCGCCGCCGTCCTCGGGGGCGACGACGCCCTCGTCGGTGACGGTGCCCTCGACCGTGGTGACCCGGCCGTCGGGCGTGATGACGTCGACCTCGGTCGCGGCGTCCTCGGCCGCGGCCGCGTCGGCCTCCGCGTCCTCACCCAGCACGCCGGCGTCGGGGGAGGCGGCGCCGTCGGCGAGGCCGATGCCGGTGTCGGGCACGCCGGAGTCCGCGGCGTCGGGCACCACCGTGTCGTCGGTGCCCACGTCGGGGGCGCCGGCCAGCTCGCCGACCGGGGAGCCGCCCGGGTCGCTCGCGGCCGGGGCGCCCTCGGCCTCGAGCAGCGCGCTCTCCAGGGCGTCCTCGGCGGTCAGCGCGGAGTCGGCGGCGTCGAGCGCGGACGCGGCCTCCTCGGCGCCCAGCACCTCGTCGTTGACGTCCTCGACGGCGGCCACGACCGCGGTGGGGGAGGGCTCCGGGGGTAGCCCGGCGAGCTCGTCGTCGACCAGGCCGGCCGCGTCGGTGTCGACGTCGACCTCCACGACGTCGACCTCCACGACGTCCACCTCGGCGGCGTCTCCGACGGTGTCGACGTCGGGGGCGCGGTCGAACGCGGAGTCGCGCAGCACGTCGATCGGCTGGGCCACGAGCGGAGCACCGCCGGCGGCGGCCTCCTCGTCCTCGTCGAAGGTGGCCAGGCCCGGCTCGCGGTCACCGCGCAGCCCGGTGAGCACCTCGTCGCCGCGGGCGACCAGCCCCGACCACTGCTGCTGCAGCTTCATCGCCGCCTGCAGCGCGATGCCGACGATGCGCACCGGCAGGCCCGGCAGCGTCTGCGGGAGGCTGCGGACGTCGTCGAGGACGGTGGCGGCCAGACCGACGGTGGCGCGGATCGGCTCCGGGATCTCACGGGACATGCGCCCAGCCTGCCGCAGCGCGCGTCGAACGGCACAGCGGCCGGTTGCCGGCCCACCCGGTCGGGCGGCGTGCGGCTCGTCACGCTCCCCGCGACGGCGGGGCCGCGGGCCCGGCGCCACCTACCATGGGGTCATGGCTGATCAGCGCGGACGGGTCCTGCTGGCCGATCCCCGGGGCTACTGCGCCGGTGTCGACCGGGCGGTGGTCGCCGTCGAGCGGGCCCTGGAGATCCACGGCGCCCCGGTGTACGTCCGCAAGCAGATCGTCCACAACAAGCACGTGGTGGCCACCCTCGAGCGGCGCGGCGCGGTGTTCGTCGACGAGACCGACGAGGTGCCCGAGGGCGCGGTCGTCGTCTTCAGCGCCCACGGCGTCTCGCCGGCCGTGCACGAGGAGGCGGCCGCCCGCAACCTGCGCACCATCGACGCCACCTGCCCGCTGGTGAGCAAGGTGCACCAGGAGGCCAAGCGGTTCGCCAAGGAGGACTACGACATCCTCCTCATCGGCCACCGCGGGCACGAGGAGGTCGAGGGCACCTCCGGTGAGGCCCCCGAGCACATCCAGCTCGTCGACGGCGCCGACGACGTCGCGAACGTGCAGGTCCGCGACCCCGAGCGGGTCGTGTGGCTGTCGCAGACGACGCTGTCGGTCGACGAGACGCTCGCGACCGTCGACCAGCTCCGGACCCGGTTCCCCGGGCTGCAGTCCCCGCCGAGCGACGACATCTGCTACGCCACGCAGAACCGGCAGCAGGCGGTCAAGCAGATGGCCGGCGAGTGCGACCTGGTGATCGTCGTCGGCTCGACCAACTCGTCGAACTCGGTGCGGCTGGTGGAGGTGGCCCTGGAGGCCGGCGCCCGCGCCGCGTACCTGGTCGACTACGCCGCCGAGATCGACCCGGCGTGGCTGGAGGGCGTCGGCACCGTCGGCGTCACCAGCGGCGCGTCGGTGCCCGAGGTGCTGGTCGGCGAGGTGCTCGACCTCCTGGCCGGGCGCGGCTACCCCGACGTCGAGACGGTGAAGGCGGCCGAGGAGCGGCTGGTGTTCGCGCTGCCGCACGAGCTGCGTCCGGAGGGTGGCCTCAGCGGCGGGCGGCCCAGCGGACGACCGCCAGGACCAGCGCCACGGCGGTGGCGACGGCCATCGTGGGGAAGCCGCGGATGAGCACCGTGGCGAGCGTCGGCAGGCTGAACGTCGCCGACGGCGCCAGGCCGATGTTGACCAGCGCGACCGCCACGAACACCAGCGGCGGCGCGACGACGACCGAGAGCAGGTCGCGGCGGCGCACCAGCAGCGTGCCGACGGCGGCGGCCGCGACGAGGGTGACGAGGGTCAGCGTGCCGAGGCCCGTGCCGAGGAACGAGTCGACGGCGCCCCCGGCGAGGGTGATGACGAAGACGCCGAGGACGACGAGCAGGCCGCGCATCCGGCTCCCCTGGGTCGGCTCCGCGGCGGCCCGCTCGGCCGCGCGCGCGGCGGCACGGGTGCCGTGGGCGCGGGGCGGCGCCGCGGGCTCGGGGCGCTCGGCGAGCGGGTGGGCGCCCGGGTACGGGGTGCGCTGCTGCGCGGGACGGGCGAGCGGCGGGCGGGCCATGGGCCGGGCCTCGACGGGCGGGCGCGCCGGGACGGCCCCCCGGCCGGCGCCGCGGTCGCCGGGACGGCCGCGCGGCGGGGGCGGCGGCACCGGCGGGAGGCCCATGCGCATCGAGCGGTCCGGGCCGGTGGCGTCGGGACGCCCCGCCCGCGGGCCGGCGTGGGGGCGCTGCGCGCCCACCCCGCTGTCCCGCCAGGTGTCGGCAGTGCTCGCCGAGGCCATGGCGTACCTCCCCGTCCGGACGTCCTGGCCCCTCCGGGCCGCTGTCGGTCCTCACGGTAGCGACGGGAGACCGCCCGCAGGGGGAGTTCCCGGGCTCGACGCGCGACAGGTCGCCCTGTCGATTTGGCAACTCTCGGTGGGCCGCGGGGTGGGTGTGACGGACGTGTCCCGCGGGCCGGGAGGGACGTCCCGCGCTCAGCGCCCGTCGGGCAGCCGCCAGCGCAGCGGGGTGGGGTCGTCCTCCCCGGCGTCGTCGAGGGGTGCCGGTTCGTCGCCGGCCGGCCGCAGCTGCCGCACCACCGCCTCGACCTCCGGCGGGGTGGGCACCGGGGTCTCGCCGACGCCGAGGTCGTCGAAGCGGCGGGCGGCGGCGAGCACGGAGCGCTCGTAGGAGCCGACCGTCTCGTTGTAGCGGGTCAGCGTCGAGCCCAGCGCCGAGCCCAGGCGGGTGAGGTGGCCCGAGAGCGTGGTGAGCCGGGCGTGCAGCCGGCGGCCGGTCTCGATGACCTGGTCGGCGTCGCGGGCGAGGCGCTCCTGCCGCCAGGAGTGCGCCACCGTGCGCAGCAGCGCGAGCAGCGTGCTCGGGGTGGCGATGACGACGTCGCGGCCGAAGCCGTACTCGAGCAGGCCCGGCTCGGCCTCCAGGGCGGTGGTGAGGAACCCGTCGGAGGGGACGAACAGCACGGTGAACGGCGCGGCCGGGCGGAACGCGGTGGGGTAGCGGCGCTGGGACAGGGCGTCGACGTGCGCGCGCAGCTGCCGGGCGTGCGCGGCGACCCGCTGCACCCGCACCGTCTCCTCGGTGGCCTGGGTGGCCTCGATGTAGCCGGTGAAGGGGACCTTCGCGTCGACGACGACCTGCCGGCCGTCGGCGAGGGTGACCACGAGGTCGGGCCGGACGCCGGCGCCCTCGTCGTTGGTCGACGACGGCTGCTCGACGAAGTCGCAGTGCTCGAGCAGCCCGGCCACCTCGACCACCCGGCGCAGCTGGATCTCACCCCAGCGGCCGCGGACGTGCGGCGTGCGCAGCGCGGTGACCAGCGCCGCGGTCTCCTGGCGCAGCATCGCGCTGGTCTGCCCGACGGTGCCCATCTGCTCGCGGAGCTCGCCGTGCGCGGTGGCCCGGGCCTGCTCCATGCCGGCGAGCAGCCGGTGCAGGTGGTCCAGCGACTCGTGCAGCGGGTCCAGCCCGGCCCCGGCCGGCCGGCGGCGGGCCAGGAGCGCGACCACCCCGAGGGTCACGGCCGCCCCCAGCAGCACCCCGAGGAGCAGGCCGAGCAGGAGGGAGGCAGCGTCCACGGACAGCAGGGTGCAACACCCGACCGACAACTCCCGGGAGGCGCTTCCGCCTTTCGCGCGCGCGGCCCCCTGCACGGGCCCGCCGGGAGCCTGCGAGTGGCGGGGGCAGGGGGTCCTTCGTCAGGCGTCGACGGGCACCGGGGCGTGCGCCGCCTCGTGGTCGAGCAGCCAGCGCTTGACCGGCGTGCCCCAGCGGAAGCCGCCCAGTCCGCCATCGGAGCCGAGCACCCGGTGGCACGGGATGAACAGCGCGGCGGCGTTGCGGGCGCACGCGTTGGCCGCGGCCCGCACCGCCGAGGGCCGGCCGCAGCGGGCGGCGAACTCGGCGTAGGTGTCCGGCTGGCCGGGCGGCACGGTGCGCAGCACCTCCCAGGCGTCCTCGAGGAACGGCCCGGAGCGCTGCCGCACGGGGACGGCGTCGATCGCGCCGACGTCGCCGGCGGCGTGCGCCTCCACGACGTCGAGGACCGGCAGGTGCTCCACCCGCTCGACCCAGGTGGGCCGCAGCGCGCGGTGCACGACGGGCAGCAGCTCGGCGACGTCGCCGGTCCACCCGGCGGCCAGGACGACGTCGCCGCCGTCCGGCCCGGGTGTGACGACGACGGTGAAGGGACCGGGCGGGGTGGCCACGGTCGCGTAGCGGGCGGACGGGGTCATGACGCACTCCGATCGGCGGGGGAGCGGGTGAACAGTGTGGGCGCCGCGAGCGCCCAGAGGTGCATCGCGGCGTACGAGCGCCACGGCCGCCAGCGGCCGGCGGCCTCGGCGTCGGAGCTGCCGAGGGCGGCGAGGGCGCGGCGCAGCGCGAGGTCACCGGGCAGCCACACGTCGGGATCGCCCAGGCCGCGCATCACCACCAGCGCCGCCGTCCACGGCCCGATGCCGGGCAGCGCCAGCAGGTCGCGGGCCGCCTGCTCGCGGTCGCAGCCGGGGTCGAGGACCACCCGCCCGTCGGCGAGCGCGGCGGCCAGGCCGCCCAGCGTGCGGCGGCGGGCGCCGGTCAGGCCGACGGCGGACAGGTCGGCGCCGGCCAGGGCCTCCGGCCGCGGGAAGGCGTGGGTGAGCGTGCCGACCGGATCGGCCAGCGGCGTCCCGGCCAGGGTCAGCACCCGCGCGGTGAGCGTGCGGGCGCCGGCCACCGACACCTGCTGGCCGAGCACCGCCCGCGCCGCCGCCTCCGGGGCGTCGGGGGAGGCGGGCACCCGGCGGCCGGGCGCGACGGCGACCAGCGGGGCCAGCGCCGGGTCGGTGCCGAGGACCTCGTCGACGGCGGCCGGGTCGGCGTCGAGGTCGAGCAGCCGCCGGCAGCGGGGGACGGCGGCGCGCAGGTCGCGCAGGTCGGTGAGCAGCAGCCGGGCGGTCACCGCGGCGCCGCCCTCGGCGGCGGGGGACAGCCGGACGACGCCGGGGCCGGCGGGCAGGTCGAGGACCCGGGAGAACGTCGTCCCGTCCCACTCCTCCAGGCCCGGGACGGCGTGCGCGCCGAGGAAGTGCAGCACCTCGGCGGCGTCGAACGGGGCGCGGGCGGCCAGCCGCAGGGTCAGCCAGCCCGGCGTCCCGCCGACCGTGCCCGGCCGGCGGCTGCGCAGCTCGGTCGGCGTGCAGGCGAACACCTCGCGGACGGTGTCGTTGAACTGGCGGATGCTGGCGAACCCGGCGGCGAAGGCGACGTCGGCCATCGGCAGGTCGGTGGTCTCGATGAGCACCCGCGCGGTCTGCGCGCGCTGGGCGCGGGCCACCGCCAGCGGGCCGACGCCGAGCTCGCCGACCAGCAGACGGTGCACCTGCCGCTCGGAGTAGCCGAGCCGGGCGGCCAGCCCGGGCACGCCGGTGCGCTCCACCTCGCCGTCGGCGATCAGCCGCATGGCGCGGGCGACGACGTCGGCGCGCACGTCCCACTCGGGGGAGCCGGGGACGGCGTCGGGCCGGCAGCGGCGGCAGGCGCGGTAGCCCGCGGCCTGGGCGCCGGCGGCGGTGCCGAAGAAGGAGACGTTGGTCGCCGCGGGCGTGCGCGCCGGGCAGGAGGGGCGGCAGTAGATGCCGGTGGTGCGCACCGCGGTGAAGAACCAGCCGTCGAACCGGGCGTCGCGGCTGGCGACCGCGCGGTAGCAGCGTTCGGCGTCGAGGGGGGAGAGCACGGCACCGAGCATGGCACCGGTCGGAGCGGGGGACTGGCGGTTTCCGGACGCGGCCGTGGGACCGCGGGGGACCTCTGTGGCCCGCCGTCCGTTGGCCGGGTGTGCAGACGACGGAGGCCGCCCCGCCCCGGCAGCGGCGGGTGGTGGCCCTCGTCGTCGGCGTCCTGGTGCTGCTGGCGGCGGTCCTCGTGGTCCGCCAGGGGACGACGCCGGCGCCCCGGTCGGCGGACTGCGCGGCCGCCGAGCCCGGGGTGCGGGTCGACCCGGCCGCCGTGCCCGACGGGCCGGTCGCCGGGTACCGCGGGGAGCAGCTGGCCAACGCCGCGGCGATCGTGAACGCGGCCGCGGTGCTGGGCCTGGACACCTGCGCGCAGGTCATCGGGGTGATGACGGCGATGGGGGAGTCCTCGCTGCTGGTGCTCGACCGCGGCGACGCCGCCGGGCCCGACTCCCGGGGGCTGTTCCAGCAGCGCGACAACGGTGCCTGGGGCTCCTACGAGGACCGGATGGACCCCACCACCAGCGCCACCAACTTCTTCCTGGCGCTGCAGGAGGTCCCCGACTGGCAGTCGCTGCCGCCGACGATCGCCGCGCACCGCACCCAGCGCAACGCCGACCCGGACCACTACCGGCGCTGGTGGGACGACGCCGTCGAGGTGGTCAGCGCGCTGGCCGGCCGCCCGGTCCTGGCTCCGCGTCCCTGACCTCCTCGTCCACCGGACGGTGGACGGCGGACCCACCGCGCGGCCGTCCCGGCTGGCGACGGGCTGACTGCTCCAGCAACAAGGCGCGAAGCCTGGGCTCGAGACACGCCGCCCGGTTGGCCGGGGCAAAGAGCGGGACGCAGATCCCTGGAGCAGCGGCCGGCCGGCGAGGACCCTCGCCGGCATGACCGGACACGTCCAGCACTCCGTCCGCCCGGCCACGGCCGGGGACGTGGTGCGCTGCTGAGAGTGTTCGCCGCCGACCGGGCCAACACTTGATCATTGGCCCGGCCAAACATCCGCTGCTCGCCCTCTGCGAAGGCTCGTTCAGGGGGCCTGCGGTTGTGCAGGTGATACGCGTGCGGGTTCCCGCAGGTTGGCGCTCAGGCGTCCTTGCGTGCGAGAGCCATGCGTTCGTGGTTCAGCGCCCGCAGCCCGTACCTGTCCTCGATGTCGTGCGGACCGACGTCCTCGATGACAGCGAAGTGGTTCCTGGTCATGAGCTCGGCGAACTCGGTCTGGGTCGGGGTCGTCAGGTAGGGCTCGCCGAGTTCAGCTACCCGGGCTTCGACGACCGCGCCGAGCCGCTGCGCGTCGGTGTCCTGGGCTGCAACCGGGGGGACGTAGCCGGCTCCTAGTGAGCACCCAGCGGGGAGGTCGCTCAGTGTCTGCGCGATGGCGTCTGGTGTCAGGTACGGGATCACCCCTAGCCAACTCACGAACACGTCACGCGCAGGGTCGAGACCGGCTGCCGTCAACGCAGGACCGATGCGCTCGCGCTCGAAGTCGACCGGTACGCGCACAAGCTCGGGCGGCACCGGCGCACCTATGGCCTCCAAGCGCGCCGCCTTCCACGCCTGCGTCGACGGGTGATCTACCTCGAACACGCGGACTGAGCCCGTCTGCCGCCACGCGAAGGAGTCCAGCCCAGCACCCAGCACGACGTACTGCGTGGCTCCCGACGCAGCGAGCCACTCCTCAGCCAGGCGTTGACGCGCCGCGAACCAGGCCGCGAACGGGATCTCGTCCTCACCCAGCAGGGGGCGGACATCGGCGATGACCGCGTCCGCATCAGCACCCACCAGAGGCCAGGCCATCCAGTCGGCGAGGATTGCGCGCGGGCCGCGGTGGATCAGATGAGCCGAACGCGCTAGCGCGGCCGACATCGCGGTTCGGCTCGGCCCCGCTTCTGCATCCACGCTGGATGCTAACGACCGTTCCCCCGTCATCGCTACGTGCAACGGGTCAGTGCGCCGTGCGTCCGATTCTCCGCATGACCGGGCGCCGCGAGCCCCCGAGAAGACCGGCTCTGCTCGCGCAACACGCAGCGGCTATGGGCCGTTCTCAGCGGCCTGCCGAGAGCAGCTGTGGACAACGGCGCTGACCTGCTGCCGGAGGCGTCTTCGAGCTGTCGGATCTCCACGCAGGGCGGGACAAGGGCCGGTGCCTGGCGGTGCCCCCACGAGATGGGCGGGTTGCCGGCGGGCTCCGGCCCGTGACCGTGTCCCACATGGCACTGGACTGCTACGCCGTGAGCCCGGACCAGCCGCTGTTCAGCCGCGAGGCGGTCACCCGCGGCACGCGGTGGAATCCCCCGTCCCCGGTGATCCGCGAGCGCCTGGCGGCGCTGCCTCGCGACCGCGGCACGGACCCGGCGACCGCGGCACGGACCCGGCCACGCCGTGGGTCTGGCGGCCCTCCGACGGCGACCCCCTCGGGTTCCGCGGCGCCGGCTACGCCGACTGGGTCCGGGGCGCCCTCGGCATCGACCTCTACGACCTGCTCACCCCGTTCCAGGTCACCGACCTCTACAGCGCACTGTCCTGGTGGCTGCTGGAGAACTCGCCTGGGCCGGATGGCTGCCACCCGTCACCCGACGGTGACCAGGCGATCCGGCTGGTGCCGGCGTACACCACGTCCCCGACCGGCGGCGCACCGACGGCGGGCACCGGGGCCAAGACGACGCCGGCCCGCTCGCCTTCGAAGTTCAGGTCGCAGGGAAAGAGGACGCCGAGCACGTCGACGTGCACCAGCCCGTCGGGACCGGTGCCGGTCACGTCGACGACGCGGACCAGCAGCGGCCAGTCCGACTCGCCGGCGACCACGACCGCCGGCCACCGGCCACCGGTTGAGGCCGCACTAGCAGCCCAACACCGCGACCGACTCCCCTCAACCGGTCGCAGGTGTCTTCCGTCCCGGCAGCGGTGTCAGAAGAACCGGTGCCCCGGGTGCCGCCCATGATCACGGGAGAGGCACTCGGACTCTGGGCCGCGCAGCCGACCAGCGGCAACGTGATCGGTCTCGACGACGACACCGGGGGCGGGAACTGCCATGAGCACGTCGGAGACCGCGGCCGGCACGGACGTGCAGGTCGCCCGGGCCAACGGCATCGAGATCGCGTACGAGACCTTTGGGAACCCGTCGGCCCGGCCACTGCTGCTGATCATGGGTGCCGGCGCGCAGATGCTGCTCTGGCACGAGGACACGTGTCAGGCGCTCGTCGACCGCGGCTTCTTCGTCATCCGGTTCGACAACCGCGACACGGGGCTGTCCACCCACCTGCACGACGCGGTGCCCGACGTGGCGGCAGCCGCCGCCGGAGACCTGTCCTCGGCGGCCTACACCCTCGAGGACATGGCCGACGACGTCGCCGGGCTGCTGGACGCCCTCGGGCTGGACAGCGCGCACGTCGTGGGCGTCTCTCTCGGGGGGATGGTGGGGCAGACGCTCGCCGTCCGGCACCCCGCCCGGGTGCGCAGCCTGACCTCGATGATGTCGGCCCCGGCGCTGCCGGTGGACCGGATGGGAGCGGAGGCTCAGCCGCCGGCCACCAGCCGGGAGGAGTACGTCGAGCAGGTGCTGCAGCTGTTCCGGCGCGTCGGGTCACCGGGGTATCGCACCGACGAGGCGTGGCTGGCCGACGTCGCCGGTCGGTCCTACGACCGTGCCTACGACCCGGCCGGCGTCGTGCGCCAGGTGCTGGCCGTGCTGGCCTCCGGTGACCGCACCGAGCAACTGCGCGGGATCCGTGTCCCGACGCTGGTGGTGCACGGCGAGGCCGACCCGGTCTTCCCCGTCGCCGGTGGCCGCGCCACCGCCGCGGCCATCGCCGGCGCCGAGCTGCTCGTGCTGCCGGGCGTGGGCCACTCCCTGCCGCGGGAGGTGTGGCCGACGATCCTGGACGCGCTGGTCCGCACCGCCGATCGCGCCGGGGACGCCACGGCGCAGTGAGCGTGCCGGGAGCCGTGCCCACCGGCCGGAGGTCCGGGCCGCGCGCCCGGCAGCCGGCTCAGCGGTCGGCCGGATCGGCGCGCGGGGCGCGGGCGGCTTCGAGGGCAGGAGGTCTCCCGTGAGCGGCAGGTCGGTGATCCGCGCAGCCCGGGCCTTCGACGGCGAGCGGGCGCTCCCCGGCGGCGCGGCCGTGTTCGTCGAGAACGACCGGATCGCCGGTGTCGAGCCCGCAGCGGCATCGGTCCCGGACGGCTGGCCGGTCCACGACTTCGGCGACGCGACGGTCCTGCCGGGGCTGGTCGACGTGCACGTGCACCTGTGCGCCGACGGCCGCAACGGCGCGCTCCAGCGGTTGCCGGGACTCGCCGACGACGAGCTCGCCGGGGTCGTCGACGACTCGCTGCGGACCCAGCTGGCCGCCGGGGTGACCACCGTCCGCGACCTGGGCGACCGCCGCTGGGCGGTGCTCGACCGCCGGGACGAGGGCACCGCGGGCCTGCCGACGATCGTCGCCTCGGGGCCGCCGATCACCAGCGTGCGCGGGCACTGCTGGCACATGGGCGGGGAGGCCGCGGGGCCCGAGCAGCTGCGCGCCGCGGTCGCCGAGCGCGCGGAGCGCGGCGTCGACGTGGTCAAGGTGATGGCCAGCGGCGGGGGCACCACGCCGGGCACCGACGTCCTCGCCTGCCAGTTCACCACCGAGGAGCTGCGGCTGGTGGTCGACGCCGCCCACGCCGCCGGGCTGCCGGTGACCGTCCACGCGCACGCCCTGGCCGCCGTGGAGCAGGCGCTGGCGGCCGGCAGCGACGGCGTCGAGCACTGCACCTGCCTGACCCCGGACGGGCTCCGGCCGCCGCCGGAGGTGCTGGCCGCTCTGGTTCGCCGGCAGGTCGTCGTGTGCCCGACGCTGGGCAGGGCCGCCGGCGAGCCGGCGCCCGCGCCGTTGGTGGCGATGTTCGCCCGGGCCGGGCTCACCCCGGAGAGCGGCCGGGCCGAGCGGCTGGCCGCGGTCGAGGCCATGCACCGCGCCGGCGTCGTGCTGGTGTCGGGGACCGACGCCGGCATCGGCGCCGCCAAGCCGCACGGCCTGCTCCCCGACGCCATCGCCGAGCTGGCCGAGTGCGGGTTCTCCCCGGCCGAGGCGCTCGCCTCCGCCACGTCCGTGCCGGCCCGACACCTCGGGCTCGCCGGCCGCAAGGGGCGCCTGCGGCCCGGCCTCGACGCCGACCTCCTGCTGGTCGCCGGCAACCCACTCACCGACCCGGCCGCCCTGCAGCGGGTGACGGCGGTCGTGGTCGGCGGCGCCTGGACCGACGGGCGCGCGCGGCCCCACACATCCGCCGACCCCACAGCGGGGGTGAGTGCGCCGTGGGCATCGGCTTGAGCCGGATCGAGCACGTCAAGCTGCCGGTCACCGACCTGCAGCGCAGCGCCGCCTGGTACGCCGAGCTGTTCGACCTGGTCCTGGTCACCGAGTACGCCGAGGACGGCGAGGTGCGCGGGGTGTCAATGCGCGACCGGGACGGAGAGATCGAGATCGACCTGCGCCAGCGGGAGTTCTGCGCCGGCCGACCGGACCTCGCCGGGTTCGACGTGTTCGCCCTCACCGCACCCACCGAGCAACTGTTGACCGACGTCGTGGAGCGCTGCGACCGGCTCGGCATCGGGCATACCGAGGTGCGGCGCGCCCCCGGATACGCAGCCGGCGTGGACATCCCCGATCCGGACGGCATCCCGGTGCGGATCGTCTGGCACGACCCCGACGGCCCGCCCGGACGGGCCGAGTTCCTCGGGGTGGACTCCACCGCCGACGGGCGGTGGCACACCTACCTGCGGCCACAGCTGGACCTCGGCCACCGCCACACTTAGCCCGGCCGCCGGCTCTGCGGACAGCCACCCGGCGGCGGGCTGCGGTGGCTCGTCGGGGCCGCGCCGGCCACGGGGGAGCCGGGGGCCGCTCGACCGAACTGAGCCCGTGGCTGGCGGGACCCGACCGCGGGGTCGGTACCGCGGGCGACGGCCGTCACGCCGACGGGAAGTGGCACTGCAGCGACACGCGACCACTGGTCGTGATGACGATGCGTCCCTCGACCGTGGTCGTGGGGCCGTAGCAGGGCACGGAGCCCACGTAGGTCCGGGCAGGTGCCGCCAGGTCCTCGGGCAGTCGGCCGAAGCAGCTCACGTTGATGCCGCCTGACGGAGTCTCGACGACCGTGGAGTTCCCGATCGGGAATGGCGGAGTTCGGGCGGAAGGCGGTCAGCCCGCCGCGTCGAGGAGGGCCTGTCCGGCGTCGCTGCGCCAGTAGAGGACCTCGCGTCCCGACCGGCGGCGCTCGAGCAGGCCGGCGTCGAGCAGCACCCGCAGGTGCCCGCCGACGCTGCCCAGCGGCAGGCCCGTCCCGGCGACCAGCGCGCTGGTGCTGCGCGGCGCGTCGAGGGCGGTGAGGACCCGCGCGCGGTTGCGGCCGAGCAGGCGGACCAGCGGCTCGGGCAGCGGAGCGGGGCCCGACGCCAGCGTGCCGGACACCGGGTAGACGACGGCGTAGGTGTCCGGCAGGCGCCAGCTCACCCAGCTGCCGCGGCTGTGCGCGGCGATGAACAGCAGGTCACGGCCGCGGACGTCGCGCGGCGGGTACGGGTGCGCGTTCACCTGCAGCCGGCCGTCCCGGAGCCAGCGGACCCCGGGCGCGATGCCGTCGAGCGCACCCGACCAGCCCTCCCGGCTCAGCCGGGCGGTCCGCGCGACGACGTCGGCGCGCAGCACCCGCAGCCGCCGCGGCCAGTCGTCGCGGATCGTGTGCTCCCACGTCCAGCGCAGCAGGTCGGCGGCGGTGCGGGCGAGGCCGGTGCCGTGCAGTTCCGGCGGCACCGGTCCGGTGGCCACCTCCAGGTCGGCGCGGACGGCGCCGTCGTCGAGGGACTCGAGGTACGCCAGCTCCTCGTCGAGCCCGAGGTCGGGTGCGGCGGGCGGCACGGTGAGGAAGTCCGCGGTCCAGGTCGCGCCGAACGCGGCGCGCAGCAGGGCGGCGCCGACCGGGTCGGCGTCGAGGCGCTCGCGCAGCGCGGCGGCGTGGGCGTCGCGCCAGGGCCGGTGCCACGGCGGGACCTGCTCGGCGAGCAGCAGCCGCAGCCCGGCGAGGGTCTCGGTGAGCTGCGAGGTGCCGAAGCGGGCGCGCGCCATGACGTCGGCGTCGACGATGAACTCACCCACCTTTCGACCGTAGGCGAAAGTGTGGGACGGCGGCGGCCCGCGCCGCACGGTCCTGACGTGCTCACCTACCGGGCGCTGTTCGCCCACCCCGAGTTCCGGGCGCTGTGGACCGGCGCCGCGCTGACGACGACGGCCGCGACGACGTCGTCGCTGGCGCTGGCCACGCTGGTGCACCGGCAGACCGGGTCGGCGCTGCTCACCGCGGTGGCGATGTTCGGTCCGTCGGTCGCGCAGGCCCTCGGCGCGACGACGCTCATGTCTGCCGCGGACGCCGGCCCGCCGCGGCGCACGCTGGTGCTCGTCGGGGTGCTGTCCACCGCGGCGCTGGCCCTGCAGACGCTGCCCGGACTCGACCCCGTGGCGCGGCTGCTCCTCGTCGTCGCCACGGCGTACGTGGTCTCGGTCAGGTCGGGGGCACGCTGGGGGCTGCTGTCGGAGCTGGTGCCCGCCGAGGCGTTCCCGCTGGCCCGGTCGACGATGAACGTCGCGGGCGGCGCCTTCCAGGTGGTCGGCTTCGCGGCCGGCGGCCTGCTGCTCACCGCCCTGACGACGACGCAGGTGTTCGTGCTGGCCGCGGTCGTCTCCGCCGCCGCCGTGCCGGTGCTGCGGTTCGGGCTGGCCGAGCGGCCGCCGCGCCGGCACGGGCGGGCCGGCCTGGCCGAGACGCTGCGCGGCAACCGGCTGCTGCTGGCACGGCGGGACACGCGGACGCTGCTCGTGGCGCTGTGCGTCCCGAACGGGCTTGTGGTCGGTTGCGAGGCGCTGTTCGTGCCGTACGCGGGGGAGCGGGGCGGCTGGCTGCTGGCCGCCGGAGCCGTCGGCATGATGGCCGGCGACCTGGTGGTCGGGCGGTTCGCGACCCCGGCCGGCCGGCGGCGGTCGAACACCGCCCTGCGGCTGCTGCTCGCCGCGCCGTTCCTCGCCTTCGCGCTCGGGCCGTCCGTGCCGGTCGCCGTCGTGCTGGTCGCGCTCGCCTCGGCCGGCTACGCCGCGTCGCTCGCGCAGCAGGAGTGGCTGGTCGCGCTGACGCCGCCCGGACTGCGCGGGCAGGTGCTCGGCGTCGAGTCCGCGACGCGGATGACCGGGCAGGGGGTGTTCGCGGTGCTGGCCGGGGCGCTGGGCGACGTCGTCCCGCCGGGGACCGCGATGGCGGTGTTCGCGGCGGCGTCGCTGGCCGTGTCCCTCGCGCTGACGCCCGGGCTCCGGCGGGTGGCCGAGCGGGCGGGCGCGCTCGAAGCGTGTCCGCGCGAGGTCCGCGACCGGGTGTGAGACGTGCGGCGCGGATCTGTGGACAGGCTTGTGACCTGGGGATTCGTACTGCACGAGGCTGCCGGATCCCCTGGGCTTCGATCATGTGCTCGGGTGAGCTGAGTGGCGGGGACGTCCTCGACGACGTCGCCGCGCTGGTCGCCGAGCGCAACCGGATCGACGCCGGACTCGCCCGGGCCGTACGGGCGGCGGAGCTCTCCCAGGCACCGGAACGGGACGGGCTGAGGTCGATGGCCTCCTGGCTGCGCGGGCACTGCCGGCTGTCGGTCGCGGAGGCGTCGCGGCTGGTGCGCAACGGCCGGGCGCTGGAGCACCTGCCGGCGCTGGCTGAGGCGCACGACGGCGGTCTGGTGTCGGCCGAGCAGGTCGCCGTCGCGGCGCGGGCGATGACACCCGAGCGGCTGGTGACGGCTGCGGCGGCGGGGGTGGACCTGGCGGTCATCGACGCGGTCCTCACCGGCATGGCGATCGAGCGAGAGCACGCCGACCTGGTGCAGGTGGTGCAGCACTACTGCACCGACCTGGACCCCGACGGCCCGGAACCCGACCCGACCGAGGGGCGGTCGCTGACCCTGGCCAAGCACGCCGACGGCTCGCTGTCCGGCCGGTTCCACCTCGACGCCGTGGGCGGGGAGAAGGTCCAGGCCGCGCTCGAGGCGCACGTGCAGGCCGACCGCCCGGCCGGTGACGCGCGCACCCGCGCCCAGCGGCTGGGGGATGCGCTGGTGCAGGTCGCCGACGACGTGCTCGCCGCCGGGACGCTGCCGCAGTTGCGCGGGCGCAAGCCGCAGATCGCCGTCGTGATCGATGTCGAGGACCTGGTCGACCCGCACGGCGGCCCGAACGCCGGGCGGATGGGCTTCGGGGCCACCATCTCCGCCGCGCGGGCGCGGTGGCTGGCCTGCGACGGGGCGGTGTCCCGGGTGGTGTTCGGGCCCGACGGCGCGCCCCTCGATCTGGGCCGGGAGCAGCGGCTGATGAGCCGGCACATCCGCCGCGCCGCGGAACTCCGCGACGGCGGCTGCGTGTTCGCCTTCTGCGGGGCGCCGACGTGGTGGTGCGACGTGCACCACCTGATCCACTGGATCGACGGCGGCGACACCTCCCTGGAGAAGGCGGCTCTCCTCTGCGAACGGCACCACACCCAGGTCCACCACGGCTTCCGGGTGGAACGACAACCCGACGGCCGATGGTGCACCTGGCGCCCGGACGGCACCGAGATCACCACCCCGGCGCCCCTGCTCGCCCCCGCCGCCTGACCGCGCCCCGGAGAGCGACGGCGGTGCTCGCGGGAAGGTGACGTGGGTCACGGGTGACTACGCTCGCCCAGCACCCAGACCGCACCCGGAGGTGCCCCATGGACGCCGGCGTCGACACCCTGCAGAAGGCCCTGCAGATCAACCTGGACCTGCGCTGGTACGGCACGATCGCCGAGATCGGGGCCGGGCAGGAGGTCGCCCGCTGGTTCTTCCGCGCCGGGGGTGCGGCGGGCACGGTGGCCAAGTCGATGTCGGCCTACGACATGGCGGTCAGCGACGCCGTCTACGGCAAGGCCGACCGCTACGTCTCCAAGGGCCGCCTGCAGGCGATGCTCGACCGCGAGTTCCAGCTCAACGTCGACCGGCTCGCCGACCAGCGGGGCGACGACACGTCGTTCTTCGCGTTCGCCGACACCGTCGTCGCGCGCAGCTACCGCGGCGGCAACGAGTGCCACGGCTGGATGGGCGTGAAGTTCCAGGCCCACCCGCGCGACGAACCCAGCCAGGTCGTCGTCCACGTGCGGATGCTCGACGACGAGGCACCCCAGCAGCAGGAAGCGCTCGGCATCGTCGGCGTGAACCTGCTGCACGCCGCCTTCTTCCAGCACCACGAGCCAGACCGCCTGGTGGAGAGCCTGCTCGACCGGCTGACCACCGGCCGGATCGAGATCGACCTGCTGGAGATGAGCGGCATCGAGTTCCGCATGGTCGACAACCGGGTGATGGCGCTCAAGCTCGTGCAGGTCGGGCTCTCCGGCGCGGCGATGTTCGGCCCCGACCGCAAGGTGCTGCAGCCCAGCGAGGCGCTGCGCAAGAAGGCGATCCTGGTCGAGCGCGGCAGCTTCCGCCCGCCGACGGTGGTCAACCTCGACATGCTCGAGGCGGCCCGCACCGCGTTCGAGCGGGACCCGGCGGTCGCCGAGCGCGACGTGCTCGTCCTCGCCGAGCTCACCATGGCCAACCTGCGCGCCGGCGGGGACGTCGTCGACCGGCGGGACTTCCTCGCCCGGGCCGACCTGCTGGCCGCCTGCGGCCTGCCGGTGCTCATCTCGGACTACCTGGCCCACCACCGGCTCGCCGCGTACCTCGCCTGGCGCACCGACGGCCGGATCGGCATGGTCATGGGGCTGCCCAGCCTGCTGGAGCTGTTCGACGAGGACCGGCACGCCGGGCTGCCCGGCGGCATCCTCGAGAGCTTCGGCCGGCTGTTCAAGAACGACCTGCGGCTGTTCGTCTACCCGATGCTGCGCGACGGCCAGGTGGTCACCGTCGACACCCTCGAGGTGGCCGAGCAGCTGCGCCCGCTGTTCGACTACCTCAACCGGCGCGGCAGCTTCGTCGGGCTCGAGCACAAGCCCGACCACCTGCCGATCCTCAGCCGGGACGTGCTCAAGCGGATCCCGACCGAGGACACCGGCTGGGAGGCGATGGTGCCGCCCGAGGTGGCCGCGCTGATCAAGAAGCGCGGCTTCTTCGGCTACGACCGGTCCCGCTGAGCCCGTCTCAGGCGCTCCGCTCCTCGACCACGGGCGCGGCGGCCGCGGCGAGGGCCCGGTCGACCAGCGCGAGCAGCCGGCGGCTGACCTCGGGACGGCGCTCCAGCTGCACCATGTGCCCGGCCCCCGGGTAGACGGCGAGCTCGGCGGTGGGCAGCGCCGCCGCCAGCGTCCGGCTGTGCTCGACGGGGCACAGCCGGTCGGCGTCGCCGACGACGACCAGCGTGGGGACCTCCGCCAGCGCCTCGAGCGCCGTGGCGCGGTCGTGGTCGGAGAAGGTGGGCAGGAAGGCGGCCACCGTCTCGGCCGAGCAGGCGCGGTGCACCTCCATCGCCGCCTGCAGGTCCGCGGGGTCGGCCGCGGCGCTGAAGATCAACCACATGTCGGCCTTCCCGACCGCGCGCGACTTCCCGGCCTGCTCGGCCCGGACCGCCCGCTCGTTGAGCACCGGCAGCGCCCGCTTGACGACCTTCGCCACCGGCCCGGGCAGCCCGTAGGTGACCGCGTCCAGCCCGCCGGAGCTGGTGCCCACGAACGCGACGCCGGCGACGCGGTCGCCGAACAGCCCGGGCCGCTGCTCGGCCAGCGCCATCAGCGTCATGCCGCCCATCGAGTGGCCGCCGAGCACGACCGGCCCGTCCGGGGCGACCTCGTCGAGCACCCGGGCCAGGTCGCGGCCGAGCTGCTCGATGGTGGCGCGGTCCCGCGACGTCGGGCCGGAGGCGCCGTGGCCGCGGTGGTCGTAGGTGACCACCCGCAGATCGGGGCGGGCCTCCAGCAGGTCGCGGACCTGGCCGGCCCACAGCCGCGAGGACTGCACGTAGCCGTGCGCGAGGACCACGGTCGCCGTCGGCCGCTCGGCGCCGAACTCCTCGACGTGCAGGTCGACGCCGTCCTCGGTGGTCACGGTCCGGACGCGCCCCTGCGGCGGGGGAGCCGGCGCAGGGGTGGGGAGCTGGGCGCCGTCGGGACGGGCGGCGCGGCGGCGGGCGACGACGGCCCCGGCGGCGAGGACGACGAGGCCGGCGGCGGCTGTGGAGGTGCGCATGGGGGTCGGGGGCTCCGGGTCAGACGGGACGGGATCAGGCGGGGACGGGGACGCGGGGGGCCGCGCGCAGCTCGTACGCGTCGGCGTCGAACCGCTGCATCTCCCGCATGAACGTGTACGTGTGCGTGGGCCACAGGGTGAAGTTGCGGCCCTGCTCGTCGCGGTACCAGGAGCGGCAGCCGCCGGCGTTCCACACGGTGTCGGTGAGCTCGGCCTGCAGCCGGGCGTCGTAGGCGTCCTGCGCCGAGCGGCGGACCTCCAGCGCGCCGGCGCCGGTCTCCCGCATCCGCTCCAGCGCCGCGACGACGTAGCCGATCTGCGCCTCGATCATCAGGACGACGGAGGTGTGACCGAGCGCGGTGTTCGGCCCGAGCAGCAGGAACAGGTTGGGGAAGCCGGCGACGGTGGTGCCGCGGTGCGCGCGGACGCCGTCGCGGTCCCACTCCGCGCGCAGGGTGCGCCCCTCGCGGCCCACCAGCCGGTGCCCGAGCGGGATGTCCATGGCCCGGAAGCCGGTGCCGTAGACGACGACGTCGACCTCGTGCTCGGTGCCGTCGGCGTCGACCACCGCGTGCGGGCGGACCTCGGCCACCGGCGAGGCGACCACCTCGACGTTCGGCTGGGTGAGCGAGCGCAGGTAGTCGTCGCTGACGATCACCCGCTTGCAGCCGATGGCGTAGTCCGGCGTCAGCGTGGCGCGCAGCTCCGGGTCGGGCACCTGCTGCTCGAGGAACGCGAGCGCCTGCCTGGTGACGAAGCCGCGCAGCCGGCCGCTGCCGGTCCACATGCCGAGCCGGGCCTCCCGCGCCAGGTACTGCCCGCCCCGGGCCAGCCGGAGCAGCGCCGGCACGCGCGCCCACAGCCGGTGCTCGCGCGCGGTGTAGGCACGGTCCTGCCGCGGCACCACCCACGGCGGCGTCCGCTGGAACACGACCACCTTCGCGGCCACCTTCTGCAGCTCGGGCACGAACTGCGCGGCCGAGGCGCCGGTGCCGACGACGGCGACCCGCTTGCCGGCCAGGTCCACCGAGGGGTCCCAGCGGGCGGAGTGGAACGACGGGCCCTGGAACGTGCCGATGCCCGGCACGTCGGGCAGGTGCGGCTCGACCAGGCCGCCGGCGCCGCTCACCACGACGTCGGCGGTGAGACGGCCGCGCGAGGTCTCCAGGTGCCAGACCAGCGCGTCGTCGTCCCACCGGCCGGAGACGACGTCGGTGCCGCAGTGCAGGTGCGGCAGCACGCCGTACCGGGCGGCGACGTCTTCCAGGTAGGCGCGGATCTCCGGCTGCCGCGAGTAGACGTGCGACCAGTCCCGCTTCGGCGCGAACGAGAACGAGTACAGGTGGCTGGGGACGTCGCAGGCGGCGCCCGGGTACTCGTTGTCGCGCCACGTGCCGCCGAGGCTGTCGGCGCGCTCCAGGACGACGAAGTCGTCGATGCCGGCGCGCTGCAGGGCGACGGCGGTGCCGATGCCGGAGAAGCCGCTGCCCACGATCGCCACGCGGGTGTGCGCGGGCAGCGGGCCGGTGGCGATGGCGTGTCGCGACGTCGTCGTCAGGGTCACAGGACCTCCTGGTCTCGGTGGTGTGACGAGCGTCGCACGTGTTCCACCGGAGCCGACAGGGACCCGCCGCTCGTCGTCCGTGCTCCGGGCGGCCCCGTAGGCTGGACTCCCGTGAGTCTCACCATCGGGATCGTCGGGCTGCCCAACGTCGGCAAGTCGACGCTGTTCAACGCGCTGACCAAGAACGACGTCCTGGCGGCCAACTACCCCTTCGCCACCATCGAGCCGAACGTCGGCGTCGTCGGCGTGCCCGACGAGCGGCTGGGCAAGCTGGGCGAGCTGTTCGACTCGCAGAAGGTCGTCCCGGCGACGGTGTCGTTCGTGGACATCGCCGGCATCGTGCGCGGCGCCAGCGAGGGGCAGGGGCTGGGCAACAAGTTCCTCGCCAACATCCGCGAGAGCGACGCGATCTGCCAGGTCATCCGCGTGTTCAGCGACCCCGACGTCGTGCACGTCGAGGGCAAGGTCGACCCGGCCGACGACATCGAGACGATCAACACCGAGCTCGTCCTCGCCGACCTGCAGACGCTGGAGAAGGCCATCCCGCGGCTGGAGAAGGAGTCGCGCAAGGACAAGGAGCGGGCGGCGCTGCTGTCGGCGGCGCAGTCCGCCGTCGAGGTGCTCAACACCGGCAAGACGCTGTTCGCCGCCGGGGTGGACCCCGCGCCGCTGCGCGAGCTGACGCTGCTGACGACCAAGCCGTTCCTCTACGTCTTCAACGTCGACGCCGACGAGCTGGCCAACGAGGAGCTGATCGCCGAGCTGCGGACGCTGGTCGCGCCGGCCGAGGCGATCCTGCTCGACGCCAAGACCGAGGCCGAGCTCGCCGAGCTGCCCGCCGAGGAGGCCGCCGAGCTGCTGGAGTCGATCGGGCAGAGCGAGCCGGGCCTGGACCAGCTGGCCAAGGTCGGCTTCCGCACCCTCGGCCTGCAGACCTACCTCACCGCGGGCCCGAAGGAGGCGCGCGCCTGGACCATCCCGGTCGGCGCCACCGCCCCGCAGGCCGCCGGCGTCATCCACACCGACTTCCAGCGCGGCTTCATCAAGGCCGAGGTCGTCTCCTACGACCAGCTGATGGAGGCCGGGTCCATGGCCGAGGCGAAGTCCCGCGGCTGGGTGCGCATCGAGGGCAAGGACTACGTCATGGCCGACGGCGACGTCGTGGAGTTCCGCTTCAACGTCTGACCCCCGGACGGCACCGGGCCCCGCCGGTCGTGGTGACCAGCGGGGCCCGGGACGCGTCGCCTACTCCTCGAAGCCGGAGTTCGGGTTGCACGCCTCGCCGGCGCTCGGCAGGTACGGCTTGAGGCCCTGGCGGACGAGCTGCCCGTAGTTCTGCGTGCGGCTCGGGTCCTCGGCGGTGTCGTCGTTGAGGCCCGAGAACGAGCAGACCGACGCGGCGTGCTGCGGCGCGTGGACGACCTTGCCGTTGCCGGTGATCTCGCCGGCCGAGGCGACGCCGGCGCTGGTGACGACGAGGGCGGCTGCACCGAGGCAGACGACGCTGAGCTTCCTGAGCATGGAGGGGGTCCTTCCGACGGGTTGGGGGCCGCGACTCAAGCGGTCCGCCCGTTCGGGGTCAACGGCCTGCGTCGCCGGTACGAGACTTTCTCGTTCCGCTATACGTGCCGCTGACCA
Organism: Geodermatophilus sp. SYSU D00879; assembly: GCF_054050375.1. Lineage (NCBI taxonomy): Bacteria > Bacillati > Actinomycetota > Actinomycetes > Geodermatophilales > Geodermatophilaceae > Geodermatophilus > Geodermatophilus sp. SYSU D00879. Next base: position 293,809 of record NZ_JBJGZF010000001.1, on the reverse strand, counting down.
GCGGGTTCCCCCCGGACCCGGGTCCGCCGACCCCCCGGCCCCGTTGCCGTCACCGCCTCGACGCCACCTCCCGCCCGTGCACGGTGACGGCGTAAATGACGACGACGTCGAACGCGATCACCAGCACCGACCAGAACGGGTAGGCCGGCAGGAACAGCACGTGCACGAGCGCGCTGAGCCCGGCGAGCGCCACTGCGACGACGCGCGCGACGCGGTTGCCCCGCATCAGGCCCGCGCCGACGGCGATCCCGACCACCCCGAGGACGACGTGCACCCAGCCCCAGACGGCGTAGTCCGCGTCGACGAACAACGCCTCGGGGCGCACCACGTAGAACTCCTCGCTGACGAGCGCGGTGACGCCCTCCATCACCGCGAACAGGCCGTTGAGCACCAGCAGGACCCCGGCGAAGAGGATCCACGACGCCCAGCCGGTGGGCCGCTCGTCGTAGCCGTAGGCGCCGACGTGCGCCTCGGCCTGCCAGTTCGCCTCCGGCCGACTCGTCTGGAAGGCGCCGGTCATGGAGCCACCCCCTCCCGGCGGGAGCGTCCCGCCCGGTGCAGCAGCCTGACCGCCGACGCGGGCGGGCGCCTCACACCGGGCGGACGATGCGCCGGGCCCCCGGCGCGGAGTGCGGAGGGGGCCGGCGCCGTGCCCCTGCCGGAGCCCCCTGCCGGAGCCCCCTGCCGGAGCCGCCCCGGGGCCGCCGGCCGCCTCCGGTCGCGCGCGGTCCCCGCCGGTGGGATCTTCGCTGGTGGCGGCGACGTCCGTCGCCCGTGGTGGCCACCGGCGGCGGGCCCACAGCCCGCGGCCGGGGCCGCAGGGGAGAGGTGGTCGGTGATGCGACTCGGTACGGCGATCGTGCTCCTGGCCCTCGGCGCGATCCTGGCGTTCGCGGTCACGGTCGACGTCAGCGGGGTGGACCTGCGGGTGGTCGGCTGGATCCTCATGGCCGTCGGCGCACTCGGGATCCTCCTCGAGGTGGCGCTGTTCGGGCCGCGGCGGCGCCGGGTCACCCGGACGGACGCGTACGGCACCGCGCCCGACGGCGGCCCGGTCCGGCGCACCCACACCGACGAGACCTTCTGACCCCCGCCGTCACCGCCGGAGGTCCGCGGGCTCGTCCAGGCGGCCGAGCTTGTGCGGGTTGCGCATCGCGTACACGCGGCTGATCCGGCCGTCCTCGACGACGACGGTGATCGCCGTGTCGAACTCGCCGCCGGGGTCGATCCGCAGGGCGACCGCGCCGTTGACCAGCGGCGTGGTGATCTCGACGTCGGGCACGAGGTCGGCGAACCGGGACAGCGCCCGGGCCAGCCGCTCCCGTCCCACGATCGGGCGCAGCACGGCCGGCGCCAGGCCCCCGCCGTCGGCGACCGCGACGACGTCGGGCGCCAGCACGTCCATCAAGCCCTGCAGGTCGCCGGCGGTGAGCGCGGCGAGGAACCGGTCGACGACGCGCTGCTGCTCGGCGCGGCTGACCGTCGTCCGCGGACGGCGCGCGGCCACGTGCTCCCGCGCCCGGTGGGCGATCTGCCGCACCGCGGCGGCGGACCTGCCCACCGCCTCGGCGATCTCGTCGTAGGGCACGTCGAACACCTCGTGCAGCACGAGGACCGCGCGCTCGGTCGGCGACAGCGTCTCCAGCACGGTGAGCATCGCGATCGACACGCTCTCCGCCAGCTCGACGTCCTCGGCGACGTCCGGGCTGGTCAGCAGCGGCTCGGGCAGCCACTCGCCGACGTAGTCCTCGCGGCGGCGGGCCACGGTGCGCAGCCGGTTGAGCGCCTGGCGGGTGACGATCCGCACCAGGTAGGCCCGCGGGTCGCGCACCGCCGCCCGGTCCGCCTCCGCCCACCGCAGCCAGGTCTCCTGCACCACGTCGTCGGCGTCGGCGGCGGAGCCGAGCATCTCGTAGGCGACGGTGAACAGCAGGCCGCGGTGGGCGACGAACGGGTCCTCGGTCATGCCGTGGCGACGCCGTCCGCCGACGGGGCCGCCAGCGGCGGCAGGCCGCAGGACGCCGAGAACTCCTGCGACCGGATGCCGAGGGCCACGTTGCTGCGCGCGCTGGAGTTCATGAAGGCGATCCTGGCGGTCAGCTCCACCAGGGCGGCCGGTCCCAGCTCGTCCAGCAGCGCGGCCGACATCTCGTCGGTCACGGCCGGCGGGGTCCGGCTCATCGCCTCGGCGTACTCCATGACCCGCCGCTCCAGCGGGGTGAAGGCGGCGGACTCGCGCCAGCGCGGCACCTCCCGCACCTTCGCCTCGTCGAGCCCGCGGTCGTGGGCGAGGAAGTGGTGCAGGTCCAGGCAGAAGCCGCAGCCGACCGTGGCGGCCGCGGACATGGCCGCGAACGTCGCGAGGTGCGGGTCCAGCCGGTTCCAGGAGTCGACCTTGCGGCCGAAGGCCATCGAGTCCTTGAGCACCGCCGGGTGGTGCCACAGGACCCCGGCGCCCTCGGGCACCTGCCCGAGCACCCGCCGGCTCATCGTCTTCAGCAGGGCCCCGTACAGGCCGGTGATCTCGGTCGCGGGGACCCGGGTGCTGCTCGCCATGTCTCCTCCAGGGTGTGCGGTGTGTCGACATGGAGACACCGGCCGCGTCCCGCGTGTGACACCCCGGAGGAGACGGGCGAGCAGCCCCCCGGCTACTGGCCGGACTTGGCGGGCGGGATCAGCGGGTCCGGCACCGGGCCGGCCGTCCCCCCGGTCGTCCGCGTGTCCGCGGCGGGGGTGGTCGGCGTCTCGACGTCGGCGTCCTCGAGGACGAACGCCTCCGCGACCGTCGGCGGGGTCGGGGGGACCACCGCGTCGGCGTTGCTGCCCGCGGCCACCGTCCCGGCGTCGACGGTCCCGCCGCCCGTGCCCCCGCCCGCGCCCCCGCCGGTGCCGCCGGCCCCGGACGCCTGCGCGGTGAGCTTGTCGATCCCGCCCTGCAGCGGGGCGGGCGCGGCCTCGCGGGCCTTCTCCAGGGTCTGCTGCACCTCCGGCCGGCCCAGCAGGTCCCGCGCCGTCCTCGCGATCTGCTCGTACCGCTCGCGTCCGGCCCGTGCGCCCAGCACGAACCCGATCCCCAGGCCCAGTCCCAACGACAGCTTGCCCATGTCCGTCCTCCCTCTGGTCGGTCGCTCCCGCCGCCGCTACCCAGGTGGAGGCGGGCCAACCCGTGGACGCCCGCGCCCGGCACCGGCCCGGCTCCTTGCGGCCGGTCCCGGCGGCTGCCACGGTGCCGTCGGCCGAGGGACCGGAGGTGCGGGTGGACGGACAGGTCGCCGGGACCGCTGCACCGCCGCGGGCGTTCCGGCTGCGGCTCCTCGTCGCGGTGACCGCCGGCGTGCTCACCGGGGCCTTCGCCGCCTGGGCCTACCACGACGACCTCCTCCGCCCGCTGTCGCACACCTTCGGGCTGTGGACCACCACGGTCGCGCTGCTCAGCGCCCGGCAGCCGCGGCTGCGGGCCGTCGTGATCTCGTCCCTGACGCTGGCGGCCGCGGTGCCGGCCTTCTACGTCGGCAAGGACGTCGTCTACGGCATCGAGTACCCGGGGATGCCGTACGCGGTGGATCCCGGCCAGGTCGTGCAGTGGCTGGTCCTCGCCGGGGTGGCGGGAGTCGTGCTGGGCGCCGTCTTCGCCGGCATCGGCACCGGGGGCCGCGCGGGCCCGGTCGGCGCGGCGGCCGCCGTCGGACTGCTCGTGGCCGACGCGTACCGGCGCGCCTCCTCGTACCCGGCCGAGGCCCCGGTCGTCGTCGGGTTCGCGGTCCTGGCGGTCCTCGCCGTCCTGGTCGTGGCCGTCCGGGCGCCGCGTCAGCTGCCGGGCATCGCCGCCTGGACGGTGCCGGCGGTGCTGGGCGGGCTCGTGCTGGTGTCCGCGCCCGACGTCCTCGAGCAGCTCCTGCTGACCGGCGGCCCCTGAGGTCACGCCGGCACGGGCACCCGCTGCGGGCTGAGGGCCTCGAGCGCGGCGTCCAGCTCGGCCACCGGCCGGCCCGGCGGCAGGACGACGACGGGCAGCTCGGCGCCCGCCGCGCGCCAGGCGTCGAGCGCCGCCGCCGCGGAGCCGCCGTCGCCGGCCAGCAGCAGCTCGTCGACCAGCACCTCCGCACCCGCCGGCACCTCGCCGGGCCCGGCGGCGAGCACCGCGTCGACGGCGGCACCGAGACCGGCACGGCGCATCGTCCGCGGGTAGAGCGGGCCCATCGCCGTCAGGTAGGTGGTCAGCCACCACGACGCCGTCGCCCGCGCGACCGCCGGGTCGTCGGCCACCGCCACCGGGATGCCGGGGCTGACCAGCGGCACCGGACGTCCCGTGCCGCCCGCGCCCTCCCGCAGGAGGGCGAGGCCCGACGCGAGACCGGACCGCGGGAGGAGGAACGGGTACCAGGCGTCGGCCACCTCCCCGGCCAGCCGCACGGCCGCCGGCCCGAGCGCGGCCAGGTGCACCGGGAGGTGCGGCCGCGGCGGCACGGCCAGCCGCAGCGGCCGCTGCCCGCCCGGCCGCGACGGCGTCATCCGCTCGCCGGCCAGCAGTGCCCGCACCTGCCGGGTGACCGCGCCGAGGCGGGCGACCGGCGCGGTGAACGGCTCGTCGTGCAGGCCCTCGGCGAGCTGCGGCGAGCCCGCGCCCAGGCCGAGGACGAACCGGCCGCCGGACAGCGTGTCCAGCGACGACGCGAGCATCGCCAGGTGCGCGGGGCTGCGCCCGTACACGTTGAGGACGCCGGTGCCGAGGCGGATCCGCCGGGTCCGCGTGGCGATCGCGGCGAGCAGGACCGGCGCGTCGTGCGCCCAGCCCTCGGCCAGCAGGAACGCCTCGTAGCCCAGCTCCTCGGCGCGGTCGGCGAGGTGCAGGACGACGTCGGGACGGGTCTCCATCGGGGTCACGCCGACGGCGAGCCGCCGGACCGGTGCGGTCATGGTGCTGCCTCCTCGTGCAGGTCGGGAGCGGGTTCGCGTCTGGTCGCGCTCCCGGGGCCGCCGCTAGGGTCGGCCGCGCCCGTTGCAGTCCGCTTGCAGGCGAGGCAGCGATGACCGGTGCGACGCACCTGCACTTCCGGGTCCTGGGCCCGCTGCAGGTCGAGGACGGCTCGGGGCCGGTCGCCGTCGGCGGGCACAAGCCGCGCACCCTGCTCGCGGCGCTGCTGGTCGCCCGCGGCGAGGTGGTGCCGGCCGACCGGCTGCTCGCCGCGGTGTGGGGCGACGCGCCGCCCGACGGCGCGGTTCCCGCGCTGCGCGCCTACGTCTCCCGGCTGCGCGGCGTGCTCGGCGACGCCGCGCCGCTCCGGCACCGCCCGCCCGGCTACTGCCTGGACCTCGACGGCGCGACGCTGGACGCCGCCGAGTTCGAGCAGCGGGTCCGCACCGCCCGGGCGGCCGCCGCCGCGGGCGACCCCGCGCGGGCGCTGGCCGACCTCGACGCCGCGCTGGCGCTGTGGCGGGGCGACGCGCTCGCCGAGTTCGCCGACGACGACTTCGCCGCCGCGGAGGCCGCCCGGCTGACCGAGTTGCGCGTCGGCGCGGCCGCCGACCGCGCCGACGCGCTGGTCGAGCTGGGCCGCGCCGCCGAGGCGGTGCCCGAGCTGGAGGCGCTGGTGCGCCGGCACCTGACGTGGGAGCGGCCGGCGGTGGCGCTGATGCGGGCGCGGTACGCCACCGGCCACCAGGCCGACGCGCTCGCCGCCTTCCACGAGCTGCGCACCCGCCTCGACGACGAGCTGGGGGTGGAGCCGGCCGCGCCGGCCCGGGAGCTGTACCGGCGGATCCTCGTGCACGACCCCGCCCTCGCCGCGCGGCCGCCGCCGGGCAACCTGCCCCGCCGGGCCAGCGGGTTCGTCGGCCGGGAGTCCGAGGTCGCCCGGGTGCTGGACGCGCTGCGCGCCGGCCCGCTGGTGACGCTGACCGGCGTCGGCGGGACGGGGAAGTCCCGGCTCGCGGTGGAGGTCGCCGCCCGGGACCGGGCGCGGTTCGACGACGGCGTGTGGCTGTGCGAGCTCGCCGCCCTGCCCGACGGCAGCCCGGTCGGGGACGCCGTCGCCGCGGCGCTGCGCATCCGGCAGCGGTCGGGGCTGTCGGTGGAGGAGACCGTGCTCGACTACCTGCGCGGGCGGTCGCTGCTGCTCGTCGTCGACAACTGCGAGCACGTGCTGCGGCACGCCGCGGCGCTGGTCGCCGAGGTCGTGCAGCGCTGCCCGCGCGTGGTGGTGCTGACGACCAGCCGGGAGCCGCTCGGCGTCGACGGCGAGCAGGTGTGGCCGGTGCCGCCGCTGCCGCTCGCGGACGCCACCGCGCTGTTCGTCCAGCGCGCCCGCGCCGCGACGCCGGACTTCCGCCTGGACCCCGCGGCCGCCGACGCCGTCGCCGCCATCTGCAGCCGCGTCGACGGCCTGCCGCTGGGCATCGAGCTGGCCGCGGCCCGCATGCGGGTGATGAGCCCCGGCGAGGTGGCCGCCCGGCTGGAGGACGCCCCGCTGCTCGGCGGCGGGCGCGGGCCGGTGCCGCGGCACCAGAGCCTCGTGGCCGCGATCGAGTGGTCCTACCGGCTGCTGCCCGAGGACGAGCAGCGGCTGTTCCGCGGCATGTCGGTCTTCGCCGGCGGGGCCGACCTGCGCGCCGTGCACGCCGTCGCCGACCCCGCCGCTCCCGAGGACGACGTCCTGGACCGGCTGACCCGGCTGGTGGACCGGTCCATGGTGGTGGCCCGCAGTGGCGTGCACAGCCGCTACGGGCTGCTGGAGACCCTTCGGGCGTACGGCCGGTCGCAGGCCGGGGCGGCGGGCGAGTCCGCGGAGCTGGCCCGGCGGCACGTCGCCCACCACGTCGACTACGCCGAGCGGGCCGGTGCGGGGCTGCAGGGGCCGGACGAGCGAGCGTGGGCGGAGGAGGCCCTCGGCGTCTACGACGACCTGCGCGCCGCGTTCACCCGCGCCGCCGCCGACCGGGAGTGGGACCTGGCCGTGCGGCTGGTCGCGGCCGTGCCCGAGCTGGTGCACCTGCGGGTCGGCTACGAGGCCTACGCCTGGGCCGAGCAGCTGCTGCCCGTCGTGGACCCCGGCCACCCGCTGTACCCGGCCGCCGTCGGCGCCGCCGCCCGCGGCGCGTGGAACCGCGGCGACTTCGCGCACGCCCGGGCCACGGCCCGCCTGGCCCGGGGCCGGCTGCCGCTGCCCGGCACCGCCCGCATCGCCCACCCGGGCGACGTGCTCGCCGACGTCGCGCTCTACGAGGGCGACGTCGGGACCGCGCTGGCGCACTACGCGGCCGAGGCGGAGCGGGCCCGGGCCGGCGGCGACCGGATCCGGCTGGTGTGGACGCTGTACTACGTCGCGGTGTGCCAGGCCGTGCGCCGCCGGCCGGAGGAGGGTCTGGCCGCCGCCCTGGAGAGCCTCGACGTCGCCGAGGCCACCGCCAACCCGACGGCGCAGTCGATGGGCCGCTACGCCCTCGGCCTGGTGCTCAAGAAGTCCGACCCCGGCCGGGCGCTGGCCCTGTTCGACGAGGCGGGCGCGCTGGCCGCGGCCGTGCACAACTTCTGGTGGCACGGCATCGCGCTGATGGAGGCGGCCGCGACCCGGGCGGTGCACGGCGACCCGGTGGCGGCCGCCCGCGCGCTGCTCGCCGTCATCGACCACTGGGACCGGGTCGGTGACTCGACGCAGCAGTGGCTGGACCTGCGCTACGTGGCCCGGCTGTTGCAGCGGGTGGGCGCGGAGGCCGACGCCGCGGCCCTGCACGCCTGCCTGGTGGCGGCGGGCAAGCCCTCCCCGCTCGGCCCGCCCGCCGAGGGCGCGCCCGCCGGCGACCCCCGCGCCGCGGAGGCGGCGGCGGTCGCGCAGGCCCGCGCCGCACTCGCGCGGATCGTCACCGGGGGGACCGGCGCGTGACCGGTGCACGTCCGCTGCATCCGCGGTGCACGCGGTCTGCAACCCGCCGGCAGCAGCGTCGTCGGCACACCGCGGGGACGCACCCCGCACGACGACGAGGAGCACTCCCGATGACCGACACCATCGACGCGACCGCCGACCGCGCGCTGAAGGCCAAGCACCGGGCGATGTGGGCGCTGGGCGACTACCCCTCCGTGGCCCGGGACCTCATCCCGGAGCTGGGGCGGGTCCTGGTCGCCGCGGCCGGCGTGGGCCCCGGGGACCGCGTCCTGGACGTCGCGGCGGGCACGGGCAACGCCGCCGTGCCCGCCGCGCTGACCGGCGCCGAGGTCGTGGCCTCGGACCTCACGCCGGAGCTGTTCCCGGCCGGCCGCGCGTTCGCCGCGCGCGAGGGCGCCGAGGTGACGTGGGAGGAGGGCGACGCCGAGGCGCTGCCCTACGCGGACGCGAGCTTCGACGTCGTCCTCTCCTGCGTCGGCGTGATGTTCGCGCCGCACCACCGGCAGGCCGCCGACGAGCTGGTGCGGGTGTGCCGCCCCGGCGGGCGGATCGGGCTCGTCAGCTGGACGCCGGAGGGCTTCGTCGGCGAGATGTTCCGGACCATGAAGCCCTACGCGCCCCCGCCGCCGCCCGGTGCGCAGCCGCCGCCGCTGTGGGGCGACGAGCAGCACGTCCGCGACCTGCTCGGCGACCGCGTCACCGACCTCGTCGCCCGCCGGCAGACCGTGACGGTCGGCGGCTACCCGTCGCCGGAGGCGTGGCGGGACTCGTGGAAGGCGGTCTACGGGCCGACGATCGCGACCTACCGCAACGTCGGCGACGACCCCGGGCGGGTCGCCGCGCTCGACCACGACCTCGCCGCGCTGGCCGCCCGGTACGACCGCGGCACCGACGGCGTCGTCCTCGACTGGGAGTACCTGCTGCTCACCGCGCGCCGCGCGTGAGAGCTCCCGGCCGGCGCCGGGGGAGCCCGGCGCCGGCCGGCACGGAGAGGGGAGGGACGACGTGGTCGACGTCCTCGTCCGGCGCGACGACCTGCGGACCGTGCGCTGCGACCCGGGGGAGCCGCTGCGGACCGAGGTGCCGCAGGGCACGGTGCAGTTCGCCGTCGAGCGCTTCGGGCTGACCGCGAACAACCTCACCTACGCCGTCCTGGGCGACTCCTGGCGGTATTGGGATCACTTCCCGGCGCCGGAGGGCTGGGGCCGGGTCCCGGTCTGGGGCTTCGGCAGGGCCACGGCCTCCGGTGTCGACGGCGTCGCGGCGGGGGACCGCTTCTTCGGCCTCTGGCCGATGTCGAGCCGGGTCACCCTCGAGGTGGCCGCGGGCCCGGGCGGGCTGGCCGACCGCTCGGCCGCCCGCGCCTCCCTCGCCCGGGTCTACGGCCGCTACGCCCGCGCCGTGCCCGAGGCGGGCTTCCCACCCGGGCTCGACGACGTCGCGGCGGTGCTTCGGCCGCTGTTCCAGACCGGGTGGCTGCTCGCCGACCGCGTGGCCCGGGCCGGGGCCGGGGTGGTGGTCCTGACGTCGGCGTCGAGCCGCACCGCCGTGTGCACCGCGGCGGCGGTCCGGGCGCTCGGGGACCCGCCGGAGCTGGTCGGGCTGACGTCGTCCCGGCACGCCGCGGCCACGGCGGCGCTCGGCCTGTACGACCGGGTGCTGACCTACGAGGAGGTCGACGCCCTGCCGGCGGACCGCGGCGTCGTGCTGGTCGACCTCGCCGGTGACCCGGACCTGCGCGCCGCGGTGCACCGCCGCACCGCGGGCGTCCTGCGCACCTCGGTCGTGGTCGGCGCGACGCACTGGACGCGGGCGTCCTTCGCGAGCAGCGGCCTGCCCGGGCCCGAGCCGGAGGTGTTCTCCGCGCAGGACGCGGCGGCCGCCCTGGACCCGTCGTCCGCCCGCCGGATCGGCGCCGCCTGGCCGGACTTCGCCGCGACCCGGGCGCCCGGGCTGCTGACCGTCGAGCGCCGCACCGGCGCGGAGGCGGTCACCGAGGCGTGGGCGGCGCTGCTGGACGGCGACGCCGACCCGCGCCGCGGCCTGGTCCTCTCCCTCTGAGCGCCCTCAGCCCGGTTGGTCCCCGGTCCCCGGCTCCGGTGGGCGGGGCGCCGACGCCCGCTGACCCTGCAGCTGCCGGCCGAGCTCGTCCCGCATGCGGTACAGCTCGGCCAGCACCTGCCCCCGCGCGGAGTCGCCGAGGGCGGCCGCCGCCGACCGCAGCGCCGGGCCGTGGTCGCGCCAGTAGGCCCCGACCGCCCGCGCCACCTCGCCGGGGTCGGCCCGGTCCCGGCCGGCCCGCCGGAGCAGCTCCTGGAGCCGCTCCAGCTCGGCCGCGGCCGCCGCCGCGGGCTCGCGCGGTTCCTGCGCGTCGGTCACGCCGCCGCCTGCCGTGCGACCGGCGCGGCGCCGCCGCCGCCTCCGCCGCCGCCCCCGCCGATGCCCTCGAGGAGGCGGATGATCGCGTCGATCAGCTCCTGCAGGAGGTTGCCCAGGACACCGCCCAGGTCGACGCCGTCGAGGAGCCCGGCGATCGCGCACAGCAGGTTGCCCAGGAGGTTGCCCGGCCCGGGGATGGCCTCGATGTCGAGCACCACCTCGTTCAGGTGCACGTGCAGGCCCAGCAGGTTCAGGTCCAGCGGCCCGAGGTTCAGGTCCAGGATCGGGCAGGGGGTGGGTTGCGTCATGGGAGCCCCTCGACTCTGAGGAACTGCCGCCGGTGCGGCAGGTGCCCGACGCAGGGCGCGCGGGAAGTGTGGGAGGGCCCGGACCAGGGCCACAAGGACCCGCTCCGTCACAGTGGGCCCGCCGGCGTCCCGCCGCGTGTGCCCGTCACCTTGCGCGCGCGAGCGGGCTCGCCGGGTGAGACGCCGCCGTCCGAAACGGGGTCGCGCCGCTCCCCACCGTCCGCCTCAGCCGGAGACGGCGGCCACCACGGCGCTCACCCGGCGGGCGCGGGTCTCCGGCTTCTTCGCCTCGGCCACCGACCGCGCGTGCTCCTTGCGGTGTGTGGGGGACAGCCGGTCGAAGGCCTCCCGCACGCCCGCCGCGGCCAGCGCCTCGGCCAGGTCCGGCGGCACCTCGACGGTGCGCTCGGCCCGGTCGAGGGCGACGACGACGTCGACGGTGTCGCCGGTGCTCACGCCGAGCGTGGCCCGGCGCTCCTTGCTCAGCCCGATGAGGTTCTCGCCGCCCATCCGCGCGACCCGCCCCTCCACGGTCACCCCGCCGACGGTGACCCGGACGGGGAACGCCTTGGCGCCGGCGCCGAGGCCCGCGGCCTGCTCGTCGGTCAGCACGATGGCGGCCGCCGGGCCGCGCGGGGCGAGGGTGGTGGTCAGCCGCAGCTCCTGGGTCACCCGGTCACCCTGGCGTCCGGGCGGTCGCGGCGGAAGCCCCCGTCATCCGTCCGGCTCACCGGCGGCCCGCTCGGCGAACCGCCGCTGCGCGTCCTCCAGCGCCGCGACGGCCTGCGCCCGCCGTTCCCACCCGCGGGTCTCGGCCGACTTCTCCGGCGTCAGCGCCTCGTAGATCTCGAAGAAGTGCCAGATCTCCGCGACCTGGTGGATGGGGACGTCCTCGAGCTCCTGCAGGTGCTCCATCCGCGGGTCGCTCGCCGGCACGCACAGCAGCTTCGCGTCCGGGCCGCGCTCGTCGTGCACCCAGAACACGGCGATGACCCGGGCGCGCACCAGGCAGCCGGGGAAGGTCGGCTCGCCGAGCAGCAGCAGGGCGTCGATGGGCTCGCCGTCCTCGGCGAGGGTGTCCGGGACGAACCCGTAGTCGCCGGGGTAGCCGGTGGCGGTGAACAGCATCCGCAGCAGCCGGATGCGGCCGAGCCGGTGGTCGTACTCGTACCTGTTCCGCGACCCCTTGGGGATCTCGACGATCACGTCGGCTTCCACGGGCACCCTCCTCCGGCCGGGACCGCGAGGCGACCCTGGCCCAGTCCCGGCTCCCCGGCAACCCGGGGTCGGCGCGTGGTCCCGGCCGCGGAGGCGGCCGCCGTCCTGGGGTCAGCCGGCGACGCGGACGGCGACCTTGCCCCGCGCGCCGCCGTCGAGGAGGTGCCGGACGGCCGCGGCCGTCTCCTCCAGCGGGAACACCCGGTCGACGGCGGGGGTGAGCGCGCCGGCCTCGACCAGCGCCGAGAGCTCCCGCAGGTCCGCCCCGTCCTCCCGGGCGACGAACGTGCCCAGGTGCTGCCCGACGAACGGCGAGAGCGCCTGGGCGCGCAGCTGGCGGTCCGTCCCGCCCAGCCACCGGCCGCCGTTCTCCCCGCCCACGATCACCAGCCGTCCGTGCGGCGTGAGCGCGCGGCGCAGCGCGCGCAGCGGCCGGTTGCCGCCGGTGTCGAGGACGACGTCGTAGCGGGCGCCCCCGTCCAGCGGGTCCTGCCGGGTGTGGTCGACGACGGTGTGCGCGCCCAGGCCGCGGACGAGGTCGACCTTGGCGGTGCTCGCCGTCCCGGTCACCTCGGCGCCGGCGGCCCGGGCGACCTGCACGGCGAAGCCGCCCACGCCGCCGGACGCGCCCAGCACCAGGACCCGCTGCCCGGCGCGGACGCGGCCGTGGTCGCGCACCGCCTGCAGGGCCGTGAGCCCGGACACCGGCACGGTGGCGGCCTGCTCGGGGCCGAGGCCGGGCGGCAGTGGCGCGAGCTTCCGGGCGGGCGCCACGGCGTACTCCGCGAACGTGGCCCGGCCGATCCCGTACACCTGGTCGCCGGGGGCGACGCCGGCGACCCCGCTCCCCGTGGCGACGACCTCCCCGGCCAGGTTCCGGCCCGGGTTCGCCGCCTTCGGCCGGCGCAGGCCCGACACCGCACGCACCGGGTAGGGGAGACCGGCCATGGAGTGCCAGGTGCCGCGGTCGACGCTGGAGGCCAGCACGCGCACGAGGACCTCGCCCTCGCCCGGCCGCGGCACGGGCGCCTCCCCGACGGCGAGCAGGCCCTCGGGGGCAGGCCCGTAGCGCTGCTGCACCACGGCGGTCATCACGGACGGGACGACGGCGGACTGTCCGGACATGACTCCTCCTCGACGGGGTGGCTTACGACGTAAGGCTGCACCTTACGGCGTAAGGTCGTCAAGGTGCCGGGACGTCGTTCGAACGGGAAGGCGCTGAGCCGGGACCGGGTGTTCCAGGCCGCCGTGGCGCTCGCCGACGAGCACGGCGTCGGGGCGCTGACCATGCGGCGGCTCGGGGAGGCCCTCGGGGTGGAGGCGATGTCGCTGTACCACCACGTCAGCGGCAAGGACGACCTGCTCGACGGCATGGTCGACCTGGTGTTCGCCGAGGTGCCGGTGCCCGACGCCGGGGCCGGCTGGCGGGCGGCGATGCGCGAGCGGGCCGACGCCATGCGGGCGGCGCTGGCCCGGCACCGGTGGGCAGTCGGGCTCCTGGAGTCCCGGCGCTCGCCCGGGCACGCGACGCTCGCCCACCACGACGCCGTCCTCGGCTGCCTGCGCGCGGCCGGCTTCCCCGTGGTGCTGGCCGCGCACGCGTACTCGGCCATCGACAGCTACGTGTACGGCTTCGCGCTGCAGGAGCGCGCGCTGCCGTTCCAGACGCCGGCGGAGACCGCTGAGCTCGCGGCGGAGCTGATGGTCCGGTTCGCCGCGAGCTATCCGCACCTCGCGGAGTTCACGACCGAGCACGTCCTGCGGCCCGGCTACGACTACGGGGCGGAGTTCGGCTACGGCCTCGACCTCGTGCTCGACGGGCTCGAGCGGGCGCTGCGGGACACGGCCGCCTGATCAGCCGGTCACCGCGACCCGGCCCGGCACGCCGTCGCCGAGGAAGGCGGCGAGGCCGGTGCCCTCGGCCTCGACCTCGTCGCGCTCGGCCGGGGTGAGCGGGCGCAGCGGCTGCACGGTCACCGCGACGCCGCCGTCGTCCCGGTCGCGGGTGGTCCAGGTGCCGGCCACGGTGCCGTCGACGAGGACGAGGCGGGCGCCGGCCACGCTCAGGCCGCGGTGCTCGTCGGCGATCAGTCGCGACCGGTCGTCGTAGCCGAGCACCGCGTCGTCGAACGCGGGCAGGAAGCGCACCGGCGCGGGCTCGTCGCGGTCGGGGAGGAGGCCGTCGGGGACGTCGAGCAGCGCGCGGCCGCGCTCGTCGCGGGCGGTCCGCAGCCGTGGCCGCAGCCGGGCGACCACCGCGGGCAGCCCGCTCAGGCCGGACCAGGACCGCAGGTCCGCCGTCGCCGCCGGCCCGTAGGCGCGCAGGTAGCGCAGCACCAGGTCGTCGAGGACGGCGTCGGGCGGCCCGCCCTCCGGGTCGCGCCCCAGCCAGGTGCGCACCGTGGTGTTCCGGGCCGGGGCGCGCTGCCGCCACAGCCCGCGCGGCGGGACCTGCACCAGCGGCACCAGGCTGGACAGCGCGTCGCCGAGGTCGCGGGCGGTGGCGTCCGGCCAGCGGTCGCCGACCAACCGGCCCACCTCGGACAGCAGCCGCGGCGTCTCGGCGAAGCGCGGCTCCCCGGCCGCGGCGAGCTCGGCGAGGTCCACACCGGGCAGCCGGCGCCCCAGCGTGCCGCGTGCGCGGGCGACGAGCATCGCCTGGTGCACCGGCCGCAGGCGCAGGCAGTCGCCCGCGGTGACCAGGTGCAGCGTCCGGCGCATGAGCAGCGTGCGGACGACGCGGCGCGACCCGAGCAGCTCGTCGAGCCCGGCCGGCCGGAACGCCGTCAGCCGCGACCACAGCCCGACGAAGGGCTCCTGCGGCTCCTGTGCCTGCAGCCCGACCAGGTGCTCGACCGCGTCGAGGGCGCCGCGCCCGTCCCGCCGGAGCAGCAGCTGCCGGGCGAGCGTGGCGCGGCCGAGCGCGCGCCGGTCCAGCACCTCGGCTCCCGCACCCCGGCCCACCAGCGCTGTCTACCGCAGGGGGACGACGACGAGCACTCCGTTCCCGCACGTCGGACGCTACGGTCCGGTCTCCCAAGAGGAGTGACCCGGATCACATCGAGGGTCCGGGCGACACCACGGAGGTCCTCGTGCGCCCGTCCATCCGCGCTGCCGTCGTCACCGCCGGCGTGCTCGCCGCCGTCGGCCTCGCTGCGCCCGCCACGGCCGCTCCGCCGCAGGCGGGCACCTGCTCGGCGGGGCTGACGCCGGCCGACGCACGCCAGCTGACCAGGGTCCTCGTGGGCCTGAACCCGGACCAGCCGCGGCAGCAGGTCGTGGCGGACGTCGAGGCAGCCTTCGCCACCCTCGACGCCAACGCGAACGGGTACCTCTGCTACCGGCTGATCGGCCGGGAGGGCTACGTCAACGCGGTCGACGACAGGGCGTAGCCGCAGCGCGGCGGATCAGGCGGCCAGCGGGTGGTGGTGGCAGCGGCCGCCGCTGGTGGCGCGGGCGGCGCACGGTGCGCCGGCCTTCGTGACGCCGCCGGTGTCGCCGCAGCGGGCCGGCCGGGCGGCGGGTGCCTCGGGGACCTGCTCGGCGGGCAGCGCCGGGCGGGGGAAGGGGAGGACGACGGCGTCCCGCGCGACGACCGGCGCGGCCGGCTCGACGGCGGTGTCGACGGCGGTGTCGACGGCGGGAGCCGGGGCCGGGCGGCCGGCGCGGCGGTGCAGCGCGGACGCGGCGGTCAGGCCGGCGGTGAAGGCGGCGAGTGCGGTGGCGACGTGGCTGGCGCGCATGCCCGGCTCATCGGCCGGCGGCGCCCCCGTGGGAAGGTCGCCGTCCCGTGCGTCCCAGGCGTCACGCCAGGTGCGCCTGCTTGGGCGCCAGCCCGCGCTCGGCCTCGGCGGCGACCTGCGCGCGGGAGGCGCCGGTCGACGCCAGCACGACCGCGCCGACCAGCCCCTCCACCAGCGGCGCCGGGGAGAGGGTCACCCGCGACCGGACGTCGTCGTCGAGGAACTCCAGCGCGGTCTCGGCCGAGAGCACCGCGCTGCCGAGGTCCATGAGCACGACGACGCCGTCGCCGGAGTCGGCCTGCCCGACCGCGTCGGCCACCGCGGCGGCGTCGGTGCCGAGCCCGCCGTCCTCGGTGCCCGCCGCGACGGCGATCGCCAACTCCCGCCCCGGCAGCATCTGCCGCGCCAGCTCGACGGCGGCGTCGGCCAGCGCCCGGCTGTGCGAGACGACGACGAGGCCGACGCTCACGACCGTCCCAGGGTCGCCGCGGCGGCCTCGACCAGCAGCGCCGTCGACGTCGCCCCCGGGTCCTGGTGCCCGGCGCTGCGCTCGCCGAGGTAGCTGGCCCGGCCCTTGCGGGCGACCATCGGCACGGTCGCGTCCCGGCCCTGCGCCGCCGCGTCCGCCGCCGCGGTGAGCGCGTCGGCCAGCGGCTTGCCCGCCTCCACCGCGGCGTCGAGGGCGTCGCAGGCCGGGCCCAGCGCGTCGACCATCGTCTTGTCGCCGGGCTCGGCCTTGCCGCGGGCGACCACACCGTCCAGGCCCGCCCGCAGCGCCCGGGCGAACGCGGCGTCGTCGAGGTCGCCGCCGCCGGCCGCGCCGGCCATCCGCAGGAACAGCGTCCCGTACAGCGGGCCGCTGGCCCCGCCGACCTTGCTCACCAGGGTGGCGCCGGTCTTCTTGAGCAGCGCCGCGGCGTCGGCCGGCGGGGCCTCGTCCAGCGTGGCGACGACGGCGGTCATCCCGCGGTCCATGTTGGCGCCGTGGTCGGCGTCGCCGATGGCGGCGTCGAGCGCGGTCAGCCGGTCCCGCTGCTCGTGCACGGACTCCGCGAACCGGCGCAGCCAGGCGGTGAGGTCGCCCACGCCCACCGCCACGCTCAGGCCCCCCACCGCAGGCCCGGGGTGACCACCGGCGCGTCCCACAGCCGCAGCATCTCGTCGTCGGCCTGCAGGAGGGTGACCGAGCAGCCGGCCATCTCCAGGCTGGTCATGTACGGCCCGACCAGCGACCGGGCGATCCCGATCCCCGCCTTCTCGAGGATCGCGGCCACCTCGGCGTAGACGACGTACAGCTCGATCAGCGGGGTGCCGCCCATGCCGTTGACGAAGCAGATGACGCCGTCGGTGTACCTCCGGTCGGCGAGGATGGGCTCGACCAGCATCGCGGCGACCTCGCGGGCGGGAGCCAGCGGCACCCGGCGCCGGCCGGGCTCGCCGTGGATGCCGATGCCGATCTCCATCTCGTCGTCGCCCAGCTGGAAGGTCGGTGTCCCGGCGGCGGGCACGGTGCAGGAGGTGAGCGCCATGCCCATGCTGCGGCCGGCGTCGTCGACCCGCTTGGCCAGGTCGGCCACCTCGATCAGCGGCCGGCCCTCCTCGGCAGCGGCGCCGACGATCTTCTCCAGCAGCACCGTGGTGCCCACGCCGCGGCGGCCGGCGGTGTAGAGGCTGTCGGTGACGGCGACGTCGTCGTCCACGACGACGGTGGCCACCTCGATGCCGCTCTCGGCGGCGACCAGCTCGGCGGCCATCTCGAAGTTCATGACGTCGCCGGTGTAGTTCTTCACGATGTGCAGGACGCCCGCGCCGCTGTAGACGCCCGCGGTGGCCGCCTGCATCTGGTCGGGCACCGGTGAGGTGAAGACCTCCCCGGCGCAGGCGGCGTCGAGCATGCCGCGGCCGACGAAGCCGCCGTGCATGGGCTCGTGACCGGAACCACCGCCGGAGACGATGCCGACCTTGCCCTGCACGGGCGCGTCGCGGCGGAACACCACCCGGTTCTCGTGGTCGACCCGCAGCAGGTCCGGGTGGGCCAGCTCCATGCCGCGGAGGGCGTCGGAGACGACGTCGGCGGGGTCGTTGATGAGCTTCTTCATCGTGCACCTGACCTCGGGGGAGTCGAGCAGGGACCGCCCCGGAGGCTAGGGCTCATGTGATCCGTGGCACAACGAGGCGGCTCAGCGCGAGAGGCACAACATCTCCTGCTCCGGTTGCACGACCAGTGCGCGAAAGGCCCCCGGAGCAGAACTGGCCACCCCGGACGCCGTCGCGCCGAACACCGACCCGAGCAACTGTGCAAGCCCGGCCACGTTCTGCCCGAACGCCTGGCACCCGCCCGGCGTGGCCGAGGCGACCGCGCCGGGGGAGAGGACGGCGAGACCGATGGTCCCGGTGATGACGACGACGGCGCGCCTGGCGTGCACGGTGCCTCCCGCGGGTGCTGGTGGGAGGGCTGATGGTGGACCGAGGCGTCGTCGCTGCCGGGACGGACGGGCGTCGCCGTCCCGGCAGCGAGTGAGGCGGGGCCGAGAGTGATCGTCCGGGCACAAGGAGTGCCCGGACGTCGTCAGCCCCGGCCGGTGACGCGCGCGGCGGCCCGCTGGATCTGCTCGTAGTCGCCGTAGCGGGCGCCGACGACGTAGCCGGTGCCCAGGCCGGCGCCGAGCGAGGTCAGCCGGACGGCGCGGCGGCCGCGCTTGCGGATGCGGTGGCCGACCTCGGCGACCTCCTCGGGCACCGCCTCGACCGCACCGCCGACCCGCGCGGCCGCGCGGAGGGCGGCCTGCCCGATCTCGGCGCCGGCCTCGGTCGCCCGGGAGACCACCGTGGACGTGAGCTCCGGGAGGGCGTCGAGGGCCTGCTTCGCGGCCTCCGCGCCGACGCTGGCGCCGGTCTGCAGCGCGTGGCCCGTGGTGGCCAGCAGCGGAGCGGCCGCCGCGGCGGAGGTCCGGGTCACCTCGCCGACGCGCTGGGCGGCGGTCGCCAGGACGGGCCCCGCCGCGGACGCGCCGCCGCGAGCGGCCTCGCCGACCCCGCGGGCGGCCTCGCTGACCAGGTGCGCGGCGTTGGCCACGGCGGGCCCGGCCGCGGACGCTCCGCCCCGGGCGGCCTCCCGCACCGACGCGGCGGCGTCGGCGACGACCGGCGCGGCCGCGGCCACGAGGTGCTCCACCCGCGCCCGGCCGGCCGCCGGCACCGCGCGCGCCTGCCGGGCGGCCTTCCGCCCGGTCCGCCGGGCGGCCTTCTGCCCGGTGCGCTTCGCGGCCTTCGCGCCGCGCCGGGCACGGCGGGACACGGGCGCGGCCGGCTGCCGGCGCCGCCGCAGCACCGCGAACAGCAGGCCGCCGAGCGCCAGCAGCGCGGCGAGCCCGCCCGCGGCCCCGCCGGCGCGGGCGGTCAGCGACCGGCTCTCGGGCTGGTCGGCGCGGCCGAAGTCCTCGTCGCCCGGCTGGGCCACCGGCGGCGGGGGCGGGAGCTCCTCGTCGGCGTCGGGGGTGGGCAGGGGCGCCACCTCCTCGTCCGCCACCGCCACGGCGGTCGTCGCCGGCGGCTCCGCGTCGGGCGCCGGCAGCAGGCTCTCGGAGGTCTCCGTGGTCGCCTCGATGCCGTAGTGGCGGTAGAGCGCGGCCTCCTGGTCGGTGGTCAGCTCGCGGCTCTCGCCGAAGCGCGGGGCGCCGTCGACCAGCCCGCGGTCGACCACCACCTGCACCCGGTCGCCCTCGCCGGTCGCGTCGAACAGCGGGACGACGACCGTCGTGCCGGCCATGTCCGCGTACAACCACTCCGGCCGGCCGGTGTCCTCGTCGGCGAGCAGGTGCGTCACCGTGCCGATCTCCGCGCCGTGCCGGTCGACCACCGTCCTGCCGACCCAGTCGACAACAGAGTCCCGTTCGGGCAGTGCCATGGTCGCCTCCCCACTTCTCGGGGCCGGGCCAGGGTGGCCCGGCGCTGCCGTCCGGGCGCCCCTACCCCGGTCGTCCCGGCGCCACCCGTGCCGATCACGGGAGCCCGCGGCGGCGGCCCCGACCTCAGTGCACCCCCTCCACCGGCTCGGGGGACGGCGCGCCGACGCCGTGGCGGGCCAGGAAGGCGAGCACGGTGCCGGCCACCTCCTCCCAGCCGGAGTCCGCGCCCAGCGAGTGCCCGCGGTCGGGGAAGGCCACGAACTCGGTGACGCCCGTGCCGTGGCGGCGCTGGATCCGGTACGCGGCGCGCGAGGCAGCCGCCGGCACCGTGCGGTCGCGCCCGGCGGCCAGGACCAGCACCGGCCCGCGCTCCCGCCGGGTCTCGACGGCGGCCTCGCTGCGCGGTGTGAACGCGGCGAACCCCGCCTGGAACAGCGGTCGCGCGGGGGAGGGGATCGCGTAGGCCTCCCAGAGGCGGTCGGCCTCCTCGCGCGGCACCGCGCTGGCGAAGCCGCGCGCCCAGCTGTCCGGCGTGTGCGCCCAGGTCCCCGTGCGCAGGCCGGGACGGGACAGCACCGGCCACGCCGTGCGCAGCTGCACCGGCGGGAGCACCAGGTTGCCGCGGAACTGGGCCGGCGAGAGCGCCACGCAGGCGCGGGTCAGGCCCATGCCGTGCAGCTTCTGGGCGACCAGCCCGCCGAACGAGTGGCCCACCACCACGGGCGCCGCGGGCAGCCCCGCGATGACGTCGGCGTGGTGCTGCGTGACCTCGCCGATGCCCAGGCCGGCGACCGCCTCGGGCCGGGCCCGCGCCTCCTCGGTGGTGGCCGGCTCCCCGGGCCAGCCCGGCGCGACGGGGTCGTAGCCGCGGGCGGCGAACAGCTCCACCCAGGGCGTCCAACTGGTGGCGTGCAGCCACAGGCCGTGCACGAAGACGACGGGGACGGGGGCGGCAGCGGTCACGGCGGGGCCTCCGGGAGAGGGGTGCGGCCACCCGACCGGGCCGCGGACGCCGCGGACGCTAGGGGCGCACCCGCGGCCACGGCTGTGCCCTGCCTGACCGGTGCCGGACCCAGGCTGCCGAGGTCGCCGGGGCGACTGCCTTCCGCCGGCCCGCGCCCCCGGCCAGGATCGGCGCCGAGGCGACGGTGCCGACCCACCCGCCCGCCCCCTGCCGACCCTGCCCGCCGACCTGCTGCCGGCCCTGGAGGCCCCATGGCCACCCTCGTCGACACCGACGCCCTCGCTGCCGCCGACCGCCGTCCCGCGCGGGTGGCCGACCTGCTCGAGGCCACGATGTCCTCGCGGATCCGCTTCCTCGCCCCCTCGGCGCCGGCCCGGGCCCGGCTCGACGGCTGGGACCTGGCGGGGATCTCGGTGCTGCGCCTGGACCTGACCGGCGACGTGATCCTGCTGCGCACCGCCCGCCACGCGCGCGCCGACCCGGAGCCGGTGCTCTCCCTCGCCGTGCAGGAGACCGGCACCGCCCGCCAGGAGCAGTTCGGCTCCCGCCGGCTGGTGGGAGCCGGCGAGCTGTCGTTCAGCGAGGTGTCCTCGGCCTACGCGTACGCCTGGTCCGGGCGGGGCGTGTGCCGGGCGCTGCGCATCCCGGCCGCCTCCCTCGGCCTGCCGATCGACACCGTGCGGCGGGCCCTGCCGGTCGCCGCCCGCAGCCCCCTCTACGACCTGGTGCGCGCGCACGTCACCCGGTTGACCCGCGACGTCGCGCTGCTCGCCGCCGAGCCGCTGGTGCACTCGCTGGCGTCGGCGACGGTCGACCTGGCCCGCGCGCTGCTGGCCTCGGCCGCCGACGGTGCCCGCGGTGCCGACGACGTGCTCGGCGAGACCTTGCCGGCCCGGGTGCGCGGCTACGTGCGCCGGCACCTGACCGAGCCGGACCTCGACGCCGAGCGCATCGCCCGGGCGCACGCGGTGTCGGTGCGGCAGCTGTACCGGATCTGCGCCGCGGCCGGGTTCAGCCTCGAGCAGGAGGTCATCGCGCAGCGGCTGGAGGGCGCCCGGGCCGAGCTGGCCGGGCCGGGTGACCGCTCGATCGCCGCGGTCGCCCGGCGCTGGGGCTTCACCGACGCCTCCTACTTCGCCCGCCGGTTCCGGGCGGGGTACGGCGTCAGCCCGCGGGAGTGGCGGGACCGCGCACGGGCGGGGGCCGCCGCCGGCTGACCGCGGGCGGGTACGCGGAGGCCGCGTCCCGGGCCCCGGGACGCGGCGCCGGCGCACCCGTTCAGCGGTCGCGGCCGACGACGGCGGAGACCAGCAGCAGCTTGACCAGCCAGTCGCCGGCGTGGATCGCGGCCTGCTGCCAGGGCACCCGCTCGTGGACGACCGACCCGGTGAGCAGCACCAGCGGGAACGCCGCCCACAGCCCGGCGCCGAGCGTGAGCGCCGCGCGCGGACCGCGGGCCGGCAGCCGGTCGGCGAGCACCGACACCGCGGCGGCGACCACCCCGCTGCGCACCAGCTCCACCGGGGCGATGGCCGCCGGGGACGGGCCGGGCTGCGCGTAGGCCTCGTCGAGGCGGGCCAGCCGCCCGCCGAAGGCCGTGTACCAGGCCGAGCTCGCCACGAACGCGGCCGCGGACGCGGCCGCGACCCGCCCGGGCGCCACCCCGCTCACCGCGTCCCGATCCGCTCGAGCAGGTGCACCTCGACCTCGTCGCCGGCCTGCTTCCCGATGGCCTTCCGGATCGCCGCGGCCACCGGCAGCTCGTGCGTCCCGTCGCCGAGCGCCATGAAGGAGCTGCGGAACGGCTCGCCGTCGATCGTCCCGGCCACCTTGACCAGCCCGCGGGTGCCGAACACCCGCACCGACTCCGGCCACACCAGGTGGGTCCACCCACCGGGTGCCGGGCTCTTCCGCAGGGTCGCCCTGAACCGCTCGTCCACCGTCCGCCTCCTCATGCCGGGTGCAGGGGAGACCGGCGCCGGCCCCCGCACTCATCGCTCAGCCGCTGCGGGTGGCCAGCAGCGACACCTCGGCGACGTTCGTCGTCGGCGGCAGGGTGAGGGTGAACAGCACGGTCTGCGCGACGTCCTCGGGGAGCAGCGCGTTCCCGCCGTCGGCCGCGGCGGCGGGGGACACCCAGCCGACGGCGACGTGCCGCACCCGCACCAGGGTGCCGCCGAGCTCCAGCCGCAGCGTGCGGGCGAGCTGGGCGGCGCCGGCGGCCGTGGCGGCGTGCACGGCGAACGCGGGCACCAGCTCCGACGCCGCGGCCGACCCGACCAGCACCAGGTCGGCCGCGGAGTCGTTGGCCGCCGCGGTGAGCAGGTCGTCGAGGAACGCGCGCGCCGCCAGCACCGCGTCGCCGGCCCCCTGCTCGATGATCTCCGCCCAGCGCTCGGCCGGCGACAGCCCGAACGGGCCGCCACCGACGCCGCCCAGCACGGCCACCACCAGGTCGACGCCGCCCAGCCGCTCGCGCACGCCGTCCGCGGCCGCGAGCACGTCGCGCGCGGAGCCGACCTGCTCGACCACCGCCCCCGCCGCGGTCAGCTCGGCGACCACGGCGTCGGCGATCAGCGGCAGCCCGATGACGACGGCGCGGCGGCCGGCGACCGGCCGCACCCCTCCCGGCGCGGTCACGCCACCGGCTCCGCGTCGGCGGTCTCGCGCACCGCCGGCGAGCGCACCGGCAGCGCGTCCTCGGCCGGCGCGTCCGCCGGCGCGGCCGCCCGCACCCGCGACCGCCCGGCGGTCTGCTCCAGCGCGGTCCGCATCGGCCCGACGTCGAGCGGCCCGTCGTAGAGCTGGCCGTTGACGAAGAACCGCGGCGGCTCGTCCAGGGCCATCGCGCGGGCGTCGTCGTCGTCCTCGCGGACGCGCGCAGCGTGCGTGCCGGAGGCCACGGCGTCGTCGACCCGGGCGAGGTTCAGCCCGGCGTCGACGGCGCAGCGGCGGATCGCCCGGTCGTCCAGGCGCCCGGCCCGGGCGGCCAGCGCGTCGTGCATCGGCCAGAACCGCGACTGCGCGGCGGCCGCCTCGGCCGCCTCGGCGGCGCGGGCGGAGGCCGGGTCGTCGGTGAGCAGGTGGCGGTAGACGAAGACGAGGTCGTCGCCGAGGACCTGCCGCAGCTCGTCGACCACCTCGGCGGTGCGCCCGGCGTTGGTGAACACGAACGAGGCGTAGACGACGAGCTCCATCGGCGCGCCGACCCGGCCGCGGACGTGGTCGCGCGTGGCGCTCACCGGCCGGGCCAGCCGCTGCCGGCCGGGCAGCCGGGACCGGTCCACCGCCCGGACGACGGCGACCGCGGCCAGCGCCAGCAGCGCCGCGAGGACCGACGCGCCGAGCACGCCGATCCGCGCCTGCGCGGCCAGCGCCTCGTCGTCGAGGGCCAGGTCGATGATGAACAGCGAGATCGTGAAGCCGACCCCGCTGAGCACGCCGGCGGCGAACACGTGCCGCGGGAACAGCCCCGACGGCAGCCGGCCGATCCCGAGCCGGACCGCGGCCAGCGACGCGGTGGTCACGCCGACCACCTTGCCGACGACGAGCCCGATCACGATCGCCCAGGTCAGCCCGGAGGTCGCGGCCGCGGACAGGGTCTCGGCGCTGAGCACCACCCCGGCGTTGGCCAGCGCGAACACCGGGACGACGGCGAGGTTGACCCACGGCCGGAACAGCCGCTGCCCGCGCTCGTTGATCGACACCGACCGGGTCAGGCTGAGCACCGCCCGGTGCGCCCCGCTGGAGGTCGGCGTCCGCCCGTAGTCCCGGGCCGCGGCCTCGGCGGCGTCGACCTCGTCCGCGCTGGGCGGGTACACCGGCAGCAGCAGGCCGATCGCGACGCCGGCCACCGTCGGGTGCACGCCGGAGGCCAGCACGCCGAGCCAGACCGGCACCGCGACCAGCAGGTAGGCCCCGCCGCGCCAGACCCGCATCCGCCGCAGCCAGACGACCGCGGCCAGCCCGACGGCGGCCACCGCCAGCGGCAGCAGGGTGAGGTCCTCGGTGTAGGCGACGGCGATGACCGCCAGCGCGCCGACGTCGTCGACCACCGACAGCGCGAGCACGAACGCGCGCAGGTTGACCGGCACCGCCCGGCCGACGACCGCCAGCAGGCCGAGCACGAACGCGGTGTCGGTGGAGATCACGACGCCCCAGGCGGCGCGCGCCTCGCCGGGCTGGTCGCTGAGCCCGGTCACCGCGAGGAAGACCAGGGCGGGCACGACCAGGCCGGCCAGCGCGGCGACGACCGGGATGCGGATGCGGCGGGTGTCGCGGAACTCGCCGAGCACCAGGTCCCGCTTGACCTCGAGGCTGATCAGGCAGAAGAACAGCGCCATCAGCGCGTCGTTGACCCAGTGCCGCAGGTCCATCTCGAGGACCGTGTCGCCCAGGCTGACGGCGAACGGCGTGTGCCAGGTCTCCTCGTAGGTGGAGCCCGGCACGTTGGCCCACACCAGCGCCACCAGCGTCGCGGCCAGCAGCACGGCAGCGGCCGCGGCGTCGGAGTCGGCCAGCCGGAGCACGCGGCCGAGCGCCGAGGGCCGCTCCAGCTCGCCCCGCGGGGTGCCCCTCACCGGACCCCCGTCCCGCGCCGCGTGGGCAGGTAGGGGTCCTGGCGGGTGGGCAGCACCAGCAGCTCGGCGACGTTGACCCGCGGCGGCAGGCCGGCGCCGAACAGCACGGTGCGCGCGACGTCGTCGGGGTCCATCGGGACGACGACCTCGCGGTGCTCGGCCCAGCCGCGCGCGGTGCCGTCGTGGCTGATCTCGGAGCCGAGGTCGGTGTCGGTGAGGCCGGGGGCGACGACGTGCACGCGCACGCCGCGGCGGCCGTACTCGGCGCGCAGCGCCCGGGCCAGCTGGGCGACCGCGGCCTCGACCGCCGAGTAGACGGCGTAGCCGGGGAAGCGCACCTGGCCGGCGAGCGCGCCGATGAGGAACAGGTCGGCCGGGCGGCCGGTCTCGGCGGTGGCCAGCAGGTCGCGGGCGAAGGTCTGCGCGGTGCGCAGGATGCCGCCGAGGTTGACGTCGATCATCTCGATCCACTCGGCGGGCACGCCGTCCTCGAACGGCGCGCCGGTGAGCACGCCGGCCCCGGCCACGACCAGGTCGGCGGGGCCGAACCGGTCGTGCAGGGCGTCGAGGGCGTCGGCGAGGTCGAGCCCGTCGGAGACGTCGGCGGCGACGGCGAGGGTGCGGGCGGGGTCGGCGGTGCCGTCGGCGACGGCCTGCAGGCGGTCGCCGCGGCGGCCCAGGAGCGCGACCCGGCAGCCGGCGGCCACCAGCGAGCGCGCCGTCGCGGCGCCGATGCCGCTGCTGGCGCCGGTGACGACGGCGACCCTGCCGTCGAGCGCGCCCGGGGCCGGCCGCGAGGCCGGGACTGTGCGGGGAGGTGCGGACACGGTTCCCCTCTCGGAGGTCAGCGGGGGGACCCGCCGATCATGCCGGGCGAGGGGCGTCCCGGTCGATGCGCTCGTCGAGGTCGCGGAGCCGGCCGGGCGCGGACGTCACCAGTCGCCGTCCGGCGGGGTGAACTGGCTGACGGTGAGCTCGGCGCCCTGCGGGTCGCGCAGCAGGGCGGTGCGGGTCCAGGTGTCCTCGGCGGTGCGCAGCACGGTGGCGCCGAGCCGCTCGGCGGTGGCCGCGGACCCGTCCCGGTCGGCGACGGTGACCACGACGTGCCAGTGCGGCGGCTCGTCGCCGGTGACCAGCAGGCCGCCGATGACGTCGGCGAAGCCGGGCGGCGCGGACGCCTGCCGCTCGTGGATGCCCGGGTCGACGGTCGCGGCCAGGTGGTCGCCGTAGCCGGGGACCTGCAGCATCGTGCCGGCGTCCTGGGCCATGTCGACGTCGCGCCAGCCGAACAGCGGCCGGTAGAAGGCCATCGCGGCCGCGCGGTCGGAGGTGTGCAGGTCGGAGAAGTTCCAGGTGCCCGGCACGTTGGTGAGCTGGGCGCCCGGGCGCCGGCGGGCCCGCCACAGCCGGAACGCCGCCCCCTGCGGGTCCACGCAGGTCGCCGTCCGCCCGCCCGGCCCGGCGTCCTCGGGGCCGGAGAGCACCGTGCCGCCCAGCCCGGGCACCGCGGCGGCGGTCGCGTCGGCGTCGTCGACCGCGACGTAGGTGTTCCAGGCCGGTGGGCCGTCGCCGGGCGCGACGGCGGCAACGTCCTGCCCGTCCAGCGTCGCGACGAGGTAGGAGCCGGGCGCGCCCGGCGGCACCGCGTCGGTGAACTCCCAGCCGAAGAGGGCGCCGTAGAAGGCGGCCGCGGCGGCCGGGTCGGGCTGCTCGGTGTCGATCCAGCAGGTCACGCCGTGCGGGTAGGTGCGGATCACGACGGCCTCCGGTCCGCACCGGGCGCCGCGTCGAGGTGGACCTGCGCGCTCACCGGGGTCATGCCGGCTCCTCCCACCGGGATCGGGGTGGCGCGGAGCGCAGCGGCGCCCGCGGACGGTCCCGGGGCGGCGCGAGCGCCGTCAGCGCCCGGCCATCGCCTGGCGGACCTCGCGCAGGCTCGGGTTGGTCAGGTACCGGCCGCCGACGACGACGGTGGGCGAGACCTCCCAGCCCTGCGGGTGGCGTGCCCGGACCTCGGCGGCCGCCTCCGGGTCGTCGGCGAACCGGACCGCGCGGTGGGGGAGCCGGGTGGCGGTCATCCTGGCCCGCAGCGCGGTGCTGTAGGGGCACCCCGGCTTGTAGTAGACGGTGACGGCCTCGTCGGTCATGGCGGACTCCGCTCTCGGGGCGTCGCTGGGTCCCCGGGCCGCCACGGTCCCAGGGCGGCGGCCGGTGGGGCAACGGGGTTCCCGGTGCGTCGGCCCGGCGATGAGTCCGGAGGTCCGCCCCGGTCTGACCGGCATGACCCCCGAGGACCTCGCGACCACGTTCACCGCGCCGATCGAGAAGGACGGCGCGTTCCTCACCTACCTCACCGTCCCCGGCTCGGCCGAGCTGTTCGGCACCCGCAAGGCGGTGAAGGTGGGCGGCACGATCGACGGCCACCCCTTCACCGCCACGTGCATGCCGTCCGGGGAGGGGCCGCACTGGCTGCCGCTGCGGAAGGCGCTGTGCCGGGCGATCGGCAAGGACGCGGCGGGCCAGGAGGTCTCGGTCCACCTGGAGCAGCGGTTCACCTGAGCGCAGTCGTGCTCTGCCCACAGTCGTGGGCAGAGCACGAGCGAGCGCCGGACACCTGTCCGCCTCCCGCTTTCGAGCTCTGCCCACGATCGGGGGCAGAGCACGAGCTGGCGGGGGACACCACCCCGGGGGCGAGATCCCGGGTCTCGGCGCCGGCGAGCAGCACCTCCGGCAGGCCGGCCAGCGCGGTGCGCATCGCGTCCGCGCCGCCGAACTGGAAGCCGAGCTGGGTGGCGTAGCGGGCGCACGCGTCGGCCCGCCGGCCGAGGTCCTGCGGGAGCTCCAGCGGGGTCAGCCCGGGGGGCAGGTCGGGGCCGGGGACGGCGTCCGGAGAGCGCAGCACGTACGGCGAGTCGCGCCACCACAGCACCGGCCGGCCGGTCCCGGCGACGGCACGCAGCACCTGCAGGTGGTCGACGTGCCCGCCCAGCGCCTGCGGGGCCAGCCACAGGTCGCCGGGCAGGCCGGTCAGCGCGGCCCGCACGTCCAGCCACGCGTCGTCGTCCTCGTGCACGCCGGTGAACAGGTCGGCCGCGCTGTGGTAGCCGCGGTGTGGCGCCTCGGCCAGGCCCAGGTGCAGCGGCGTGGCGCCGAGCACGGCCATCGCGGCGGCGTCCTCGTCCCGCCGCAGGGCCATGTAGTCGACGTCGGCCGACAGGCCCTTGTCCAGCTGGCAGGCCAGCGCGAAGCCCTCGGGGCCGGGCACGCTGCGGGTGAAGCAGGTGACCACGGTGACCTCGTGCCCGGCGTCGGCCAGCGCGGCGAGGGTGCCGCCCACGGAGAACGCGGCGTCGTCGAGGTGCGGGCTGACCGCGGTCACCCTCACAGCAGGTGCGCCGCGCCGCGGAACCGGCAGGAGAGGTCGACCGCCGGCGGCATCGTCCAGTCCGCGGACGGCGCCGACCCGGCCACGGAGCGGTAGACGTCGTCGATCGAGGCGGCCAGCACCGGCCACGAGTACAGCCGGCGCACCTCCTGCAGCGCCGTCGCCGCCAGCC
Organism: Geodermatophilus sp. SYSU D00879; assembly: GCF_054050375.1. Classification (NCBI taxonomy): domain Bacteria; kingdom Bacillati; phylum Actinomycetota; class Actinomycetes; order Geodermatophilales; family Geodermatophilaceae; genus Geodermatophilus; species Geodermatophilus sp. SYSU D00879. The sequence continues at coordinate 265,272 of NZ_JBJGZF010000001.1, read as the reverse complement.
GCTGCCGCAGCGCGGCGTCGGACAGCAGCCGGTCCAGCGCGGCCCGCAGCCCGGCGACGTCGCCCGGCGCGTGCAGCAGCCCGTTCCCGCCGTCGCGCAGGCAGTCGACGACGCCGACCGAGTCGGTGCTTACCGTGGGCAGCCCGCTGGCCATCGCCTCGAGCAGCGTGTTGGAGAACCCCTCGCTGTAGGTGGGGCTGACGAAGACGTCGGCCGAGCGGTAGACCGCGGGCGCCTCGCCGGGCGGGACGTAGCCGAGGAACGTCGTCCGCCCGTCGGCGCGGGCGCGGGCCTCGTCCAGGTCGGGGCCGATGCCGGAGACGACCAGCCGGACGCCGTCGGGCAGCGCCTCCAGCAGGTCGAGCACGCCCTTGCGGCGGTCGACGCGGCCGTGGAACAGCAGCACCGGCGGGTCCTGCAGCGCGCCCAGCGGCCGCTCGGCCGGGGCGAACCGGCGGGTGTCGGTGGCGCCCGGGACGATCGTGAACCGCGCCGGGTCGCTGCCCAGGTTGCCGACCACCTCGTCGCGGAAGCTGGCGCTGCCGATGAGCACCGCGCTCGAGGAGTCGACGACGGCGCGCATGGCGTGCGCGTGCGTGGCGCAGCAGGTGCCGACCCAGTGCCCGTCGCCGCCCTGGATGCTCACCACCGCCGGCAGCCCGGTCTCCCGGGCGGCGGCCAGCACCGCCAGCCCCGGCGGGTAGCCGTACTGGGCGTGCAGCACGTCGAACGGGCGCTGCGCGTGCAGGCCGACGACGGTGCGCACGATCTCCTCGACGTCGCCCTCCCAGTCGGCCGGGACGACGGTCTCGCCGCGGCTGGGCAGCGCGTGCACCTCCACCCCGGCGGGCACGCGGTCCGGCGGGGGCGGGCCGCCGCCGTAGACGCGGGTGCCGGCCTCGTCGTCGCGGTACTGGCTGACCAGCACCACCTCGTGGCCGAGCGCGACCAGCTCGCGCAGCAGGTTCTCCGCGTAGACGCTCATCCCGCTCACCGCGGGCCAGTAGCGGCGGCTGACGAAGCAGATCCTCACGCCTGCTCGGCCCTCCTCAGCGTCTCGATCGAGCGCGGCACCATCTCGTGCGCGCGGTGCCCGTCGCGGGACAGCTCCAGCGTCACCAGCCGGCCGAACGACGCCTCCCGCAGCGCGCGCAGCACCGCCGGCAGGTCGACGTCGCCCTCGTCCAGCGGCAGGTGGTCGTGCACGCCGCGGCGCATCCCCTCGACGGCGACCGTGCCCAGGGACGGCGCGAACCGGGTCACCGCCTCCTCCGGCGCGTACGCCCCGGCGACGACGCAGTGCCCGGTGTCCAGCGCCAGCGTGATGCCCGGCGCCTCGGCGGCCAGCCGCGCCCAGCCGTCGCAGTCCTCGACGAGCATCCCGGGCTCCGGCTCGACGGCGAGCGCGTAGGAGCGGCCGCCGTGGCTGTCGACCAGCGCGCGGACGCCGTCGACCACCCAACCCCACGCGGCGTCGCGGTCCACGCCCGGCCTCGGCACGCCGGCCCAGAAGCTCACCGCCTCCGCGCCCAGCACCTCGGCGAGGTCGCAGGCCAGCCGCAGGTAGGCCAGCCGCCGCGCCCGCCCCTCGGCGGAGGCGGTGACCAGCGTCGGCTCGTGCTTGGCCCGCGGGTCGAGCAGGAACCGGGCGCCGGTCTCCACCACCACGCCCAGCCCGAGCTCGTCACACCGCGCCCGCGCCTTCTCGGCCTGGGCGAACGCGTCCGGGGCGAACGGGTCGAGGTGGACGACGTCGAGGGTGAGCGCCACCCCGGCGTAGCCGCAGTCGGCGAGGAAGGGCAGCGCGTCCGACAGCCGGTGCGAGGTCAGCCCGTTGGTGTTGTACGCGTACCGCAGGCTCACCGCGCTCCTGCCTCTGACGCCAGGACCTCCGCGACGACGTGCCGGCCCGGCTCCCGGTACAGCGCGTAGAGGGCGCCCACCCGCCGGTCGGCGCCGGCGCGGTCGAACCAGGCCGGCCCGCCCAGGCGCTCCTCGGCGCCGGCGGTCAGGTGCACCCGCGCCCAGCCGCCCGGGTCGGCACCGACGGCCACCAGCGGGTCGTCCCGCTCCCGCAGCCGGCGCACCCCGCGCTCGCCGATCCGGCCGTAGGACATCGTCTCGACCTCCAGGCCGGTCACCAGCACCTTCGCCGCGACCGCGTCACCGGCCGAGGGCTGCAGCTCCACCAGCACGTCGTGCCCGGCGGCCTGCACCGCGCCGGTGACGTGCGCGTGCAGGTCGTCCCCGGACCAGGCGGGCAGGTCGGCCAGCGCCACGGTGGACCGGCGGGACAGCACGGTGTCCTGCAGCAGGTCGACCAGCGCGGCCGTGCCCATCCGCGTCCAGGCGAGCATCGCCTGCAGCGCACGGTCCTCCTCGACCAGCCGCTCCGGCGGGTGCCCGGTGCGCCAGTGCTCCAGATAGCCCGGCGGCGTCGCCGGCAGGACGACGTCGAACGGCCCGTGCATGAACGCCTTCCGGCTGCGCGCCGAGGCGAACTCGTGCAGCGCCTTGCGGACGGCGGTGTCCCGGTCGGGGTGCGCCGCCTCCCCGCACGCCGTCGCCATGATCGGCACCGGCTCCGAGCCGTCGCGGGAGCAGCCGACCGCGTACACGTCGACGACGCCGAAGTCGGTGGAGGCGAGCTTGACCGTCACGTCGATGCCCGCGGCGTCGAGCCGGTCGAGCAGCGCCCGCGCGTCGGGGTCGGTGAGCCCGGCGAGGTCGACGACGACGCCGCGGTCCATCGCGCGGAACGCGGTGGCGTTGCCGTCGCGCTGCAGCACCTCCAGCAGCGCGTGGGTGACCGCCCGGTCGGCGTCGAACGCCGCGCCCTGCCCGTTGGTGATCACCGTGGTCAGCCAGCCGCCGGGCGGCGGGGCGCCGGGCAGGTCGTCGGGCGCCGACGCCACCAGCTCGGCCGGCACCAGCACCCGCTCGCCGTCGCGCAGGCGGCTCATCGGCAGCCACTGCAGCGGCCGGTCGTCGTCGTATGCGCTGCCGGCCTCGAGGCAGAGGGTGCGCGGGTCGGCCACGCGGTCGCGGCCGTGCCGGCGGGTCATCTCCGCGTGGGAACCCTCCTCGCGGGGGACGCCCTGGTGCGCCCGCAGCGACAGCGCCATCTCGGCCATCTCGCCCATCGCGCCGGTGCGGGCCTCCTCGCGGGTGGCGCCGTAGCCGAGCCCGCTGCCGCCCGGGTGCAGCTCCGAGGGCGGCAGCACCGCCGAGTGCAGCGGCACGTCGAGGACGTCGATGCCCTCGATCGCGAAGTCCTCGACCGGGACCGGGAAGCTGTCGCGGTACCGCTGCGACGGCGTCGTGCCGACCGCCGTCACAGCTCGTCCAGCGGGACGGGCGCGGCATCCGGCGGCCCGGACAGCAGCCGCTGCACCAGGTGGACGACGTGGTCGGTGGTGACCCCGGGGACCATCTCGAACGGCGTCGCGACCACCTCGAAGTCCAGCTCCGCGACGACGGCGAGCATCGCCCGCAGCTCCCCGTGCGACAGCGGGATCTGCGCGTGGAACGCCTTGTGCGCGGAGAGGGCGACCGGGTCGCCGTCGGGGGAGAGGTCGACCTTGAGCGAGTCGCCGCAGAACAGGACCCCGCGGCGGGAGTCGTGCAGCACCGAGTGTCCGGGGAAGTGCCCGCCGGTGCGGTGCAGCGTGAGGTCGGGGGCCAGCGCCAGGACGTCGTCGGCCGGCCAGGTGACCCGGAAGGCCTTGGTCCAGACGAGGTCGTGCACGTTGACGCACACCACCCGCGGCTCGAGCTCCCGCTGCAGCTGCCACAGCGCCCCGTAGCCGTGCACGTGCGACGACGCCAGCACCGGGAAGCCGCCCTTCCCGGCGGCCATCCGGCGCAGCTCGGCGAGCATGTCGGCGGTGTACCAGGGCGCGCACTCGAAGCCGACCAGCCCGATGTCGGTCTCGATCACCCAGCCGCGGCTGTCCAGCCCGAAGCGCGGCTCGGTGCCGAACTCGGTGACGCCGTCGACCGGCGCCGGCCGCCAGAAGCCGGTGACCAGCTCGTCGGCCTGCTTGTCGGTGACGAACTCGAAGCCGTGCTCGGGCAGTGCGTTGCGCACGTCGGCGCAGACCGGGCACACGGCGGGCCCCGGGGCCGGCCAGCGCTGCCAGTGCCCGCAGTTGGTGCAGGCGTAGGCGGGCAGGTCGGGCAGCAGGCCGCGGTAGGGGTTGGTGTCGACACCTCCCTGACGAGCCTGGCTGGACACGTGCCGCGCGCCGTCCTCGGCGGCGGGGTCGGTGGCCCGGTCGATGGCGCCGGGGACGTCGGGCGAGCTCACGGTTTCCCTCCGGGGAGAGCGGCGAGGAGCAGGCGGTGCAGGGCGAGGTCGCGGGTGGGGTCGTACGGCCAGGCCGTCGTCGCCGGGGCGCGGCCCGCGACCGCGGCGGTGAAGGCGGCGAACTGCGCGGTGAAGGGGTCGCCGAACGGCGGGGTGTCGGGGAACGGCACGTCCACCGGGTCGGGGCGGTACAGCGTGAGCGAGCCTCCCGCCGTCTGGCCCATCGTGTCGACGGCGACCGCCATGCCCCGGGTGCCGACCACCTCCAGGCGGCGGCGGGGGAGCGCGTCGGGGGTGTTGAACGCGACGTGCAGGCTCACCAGCACGCCGCCGTCGGTGGTCCCGGTGAGCAGCGCGCCGTCGTCGACGCCGTAGTCGTGCACGCGGGTCTGCAGCAGCGCCGACAGCGAGGTGACGTCCTCGCCGAGCAGTGTGCCGACCAGGTCCAGGCCGTGCGGGGCGAGGTCGATCGCGGCGCCGCCGCCGGCGCGGGCCGGGTCGACCCGCCAGTTGTCGTGCGGGCGGCCGTCGGGCGTCCAGTCCCCGGGCAGCCAGCAGCAGTAGACGATCCGGACCGCGGTGACCGTGCCGAGCTCGGGCACCAGCTCGCGCAGCCGCACGTGCGCGGGGTGCCAGCGCTGGTCGTAGGCGGTGCCGAGGAGCACGCCGGCCCGCGCGCACGCCGCCACCAGCGCCTGCGCGTCGCCGGCGTCGGCGGCCAGCGGCTTCTCGCACAGCACCGCCTTCCCGGCCGCGGCCGCCGCCTCGACCAGCGGCCGGTGCCCGGCGTTCGGCACCGCGACGTAGACGGCGTCCAGGCCGGGGGTGGCGAGGAACTCCGCGAGGTCGGTCGTCCGCCGGGCACCCTCGACCGGCATCCGGTCCATCGCGGCCGGGTCGAGGTCGTGCAGCGCCACCACCCGGGCGCCGTCGACGGCGAGCAGCCCGGGCAGCGCGTGGTCGCGGGCCACCCACCCGCAGCCGGCGACGCCCCACCCGACGCTCACCCCGCACCCCCACGGCACGAGATCGGCGGTCTCGTGGCCATCAGCGCCCGCTCGCCACGAGACCGCCGATCTCGCGGGGAGGGCCGGGCGCTCACCACGCCTCCGGCAGGTCCACCAGCAGCCGGCGGCGGGCGGCGTCGGCGGGCAGCGGGTCGGGCCACAGCGGCGGCAGGTGGCCCGAGCGCGGCCCGTACTCGACGGCGTAGCGCTCGTTCGGCCAGGTCAGGAAGCCGTCGCGGTACAGCGGGTTGGGGGACAGCGGCGGCAGCGGCTCGCCGAGGTCGGCCGGCGCGGGAGACAGCGGGTCCCCGGCCACCAGCGCCACCGCCTCGCTGGCGCGCAGGTCCGCGGGCGGCGCCGGCCGCGGCGGGCGGCCCTCGAGCAGCGAGCGGGTCAGCTCGTCGTCGTCGTAGAGCAGGTCGGTGCCGAGCACCGCCGCGTAGCCCTCCGGCGGCAGCGGCTCCCCGTGCGGGTCGGCGACGTGCGCGTGCCCGACGACGACGGTGCCGCCGTCCCCGGCCAGCGCGTGCATCGCCGCCGCGGCGGCCGGCTTGTCGCGGAGGAAGTAGAAGGCGTCGTGGCACATGACGTACGCGGGGGTGCCGACGGCGGGCGACGGCGCGGCGGTGAGGTCGGCGCACAGGTAGCGCGCCGACGGACAGACGAACCGCCGCGCCAGCCACAGCTTGGCCCAGACGACGTCGACCCCGAGCAGGTCGCGCACCCCGCGGCGGGCCAGCTCGCGCAGGTGCGCGCCGATCCCGCAGGCGACGTCGACCACCGGCCGGTCCCCGGGCCAGTGCGCCTGCAGCAGCGCCAGCCCGGCGAGGTGGGTCGGGTCCGACCAGCGGTGTGCGAAGTAGTCGGCGACCCGTCCCATGCCGAGCAGGGCCATCGCCTCGCGCAGCGTGCGCGCGAAGGGGACCAGCGCCAGCTGCTCGGGCGGGGGCGGCGGCGCGGTCCACCAGTCGTCGGCGTCGGCGAGCAGCAGCACCCGCGCGCGGTCGGTCTCCCCGGCGGCCACCAGCCCGGCGACCTCCGCGCGCAGGTCGTCCCGGCCGGCGCGGGCGAACGGGATCCCGTCGACGACGGGGGCATCGACCGCGAGAGTCACAGCCCGGCCGCCGCGAGGACGTCGAGGTGGTAGGCCTGCACCGGACCGGCGTGCACGAGCTCGAGGTCCTCCAGCGCCTGCGCGGAGGTGAACGCCGCGGCCCGCGCGTGGTGGTGCACCTGCAGCACCCGGTCCAGCACGTCGGCGGCGTGGAAGGCCCGCGCCTCGGGCACGTCGGCGCCCGGCCGCAGCGCCAGCACCCCGCGCACCCGGCCGGCCAGCGCGTCCGGCAGCGCGGCCAGCTCCCGCTCCTCGAGCGTGGCCACCACCCGGTCCAGCGCGTCGCCGAGCAGCACCTCGCCGGCGAACCCGGCGTCGGGCAGGACGACGTTGTGCAGGTGGTGGGCCAGGCCCAGCAGGAACGGCGCGACCGGGTCGGCGCCGACCACCGGAGCCACGAGCACCCCGTAGACGGCGACGGTCAGGCAGTGGTCGCCGTGGCTCTCCGGCGGCTCGACCACGATCCGCGGCCTGCCCGGCGCGGTCGCGCCGGCCCGCGGCTGGGCGTTGAGCGCCGGGGCCAGGTCCGGCGGGGAGCCGGGGGAGGGCAGCGGGCCGAGCGCGGCGCGCAGCCGGTCCCGCAGCCCGGCGTCGAGCGGCCCGGCGACCTCGTCGAAGCCGCGGCGCAGCACCGCGAGCGCCTCGTCGGCGGAGAGCCCGGCGGCGGTCAGCACGCCGGCGTCGATGCCGGCGAGCCGGGCGCGGGCGACCGCGGCCGCCGTCTCCGACTCCGCGACGTCGGCGACGTCCTCACCCGCCACCAGCCGCGCCCAGGCCCGGGCGAAGGCCTGCTCGGCGAGCGAGCCGGGCCGGCCGGCGACGCGCACCCGCTTGGCGTCGCCGATCTCGGCCAGCAGCGGCCGGAGGCCGGCCAGCGCGGTGAGCGTCCCCCGGGAGTCGAGTCCGGTCACCGCGCGGGGGTGCCGGCGGCCAGCCAGTCGAGCAGCGTCGCCTCCTGCGTGTGGAACGCGTGCTCGGGGACGCTGCCGTCGGCGGTCATCGGGGCCTTGAAGAACCAGCCCAGCTGCCGCTGGACCCCGCCCTCGCCGCGCTGCTGCGCGAGGTCGGTGAGCCGGGCGAGCTCCAGCGCCAGCGGGGCGGCGAGGATCGAGTCGCGGCACTGGAAGTCGACCTTGACCTGCATCCGCTGCCCGAGGAAGCCGACCAGGTCGATGGCGTCCCAGGCCTCCTTCTGGTCCCCGCGCGGCCGGTAGTAGTCGATCCGGACGACGTGGTCCTCGACCGGGTAGCCGAGGATCGAGTCCAGGACGCTGCCCTTGGTCTGCAGCTTGCTGTTGAGCGAGTCGGGGTCGTCGAGGGCCAGCCCGTCGCGGTTGCCGAGGATGTTGGTGGAGTACCAGCCCTCGACGGTGAGCGAGCGGGCGCGGAACGCCGGCGCGAGGACGGTCTTCATCATCGTCTGGCCGGTCTTGCCGTCCTTGCCGGCGACCGGGACGCCGCGGGCCTCGGCGAGGGCGACCAGCGCCGGGACGTCGGCGGCCAGCGACGGCGTGAAGTTGACGTACCCGACGCCCTCGGCGATCGCGGCGTAGGCGTAGACCATCGCCGGGGTGATCGCGCGGTCGTCGGCGTCCAGCCCGGTCTCGAACGCCTCGACCGTCTGCAGCGCGGGCGCCGTCGGGTCGGGCCAGCGCTCGGTCGAGGCGAGGTTGACCAGCACCAGGCCGTCGAGGGACTCCTCCTCGCGGAACCGCCGCAGGTCGGCGCGGACGGCGTCGACCTGGTCGCGGCGGGTCTCGGCGAGCACCACGTTGCCGCCGGTGACGTTCCGGCAGAAGTCGGCGTCGCCGGCCGCGGGCCACGGGGTCAGCGCGGACAGCGCCGGCCCGACCTGCTCCAGCTGCCGGGAGTCGAGGACCGCGTGCTGCTCGGCGGCCTTGCGCAGGTCCGAGCCGTCGAGGTCCCAGCCGCGGACGACGAGGGCGTCGTAGCCGGCCAGGCCCGTCGTCGCCTCGACCGGCCCGCCGGCCACCTCCAGCCCGGCGAGCGGCAGCCCGTCGGTGCCCGCGGCCCCGATCCGGAGCAGTTCCAGCCCGGCGACGGCGGTCGTGGCGACCGCACCCCCGAGTCCGACCACAGCGACGCCGACGCGACGGGACCCTTGCGACACCACGACCTCCGCACCTGTGTGAGTGGACACACTCCCCCTGGGGCCGACCCTGGCACAGCGGTTGTGCACTCGCTTGGTGAGGACGAGATTCTCGTGTTCTACCTGGTTGCGCACGGCGTGTCTCTGGACGCGGGGACCACGATGGGGGTCAGGACCCGAGCCCGGAGGTGCCGCCGTGACCGTGCCGTACGCCGACGAGCCCCGCGCCGCGATGGTCGTCCCGCGCTTCGCCGTCCGGCAGCGGATCACCGTGATGGTGAACCGCTACGAGGTCCGCGCCGTCGGCCCGGACGGCACCGAGGGCGAGCTGCTGGCCATGGCGCAGCAGAAGCGGCTCAAGCTCAAGGAGGAGGTGCTGTTCACCGCCGACGAGGAGCGCACCCGGCCGGTCTTCTCCTTCCGCGCCCGCCAGCGCCTCGACGTGCACGCCGAGCACGACGTCCTCGACGAGCAGGGCCGCCCGCTCGGCACGTTCAGCAAGCGGTTCGGCGCCAGCCTGCTGCGCTCGACGTGGGACCTCTCGGTGCCGGGGCTGACCGCCGTCGGCCGGGAGCGGCGGCCGTTCATCGCGATCCTGCGGCGGGTCTGGGAGCTGATCCCGTACCTCGGCGACGTCTGGGTGCCGTTCGTCTTCCACTTCGACTTCGTCGACACCGCGACCGGGCAGCCGGTGCTCGTCGTCGAGCGGCGGAAGTCGGTCCGCGACCGCTACGACGTCACCGTCCCCGACCCTCGGCTGGACTTCCGCGTCGCCGCGTCCATGGCCGTGGCGCTGGACGCGCTGCAGTCGCGATGAGCGACCCCGGCGAGTTCGTCGACGACTTCGACGGCGACGACCTCGACCGCGACGTCTGGGTCCCGCACTACCTGCCGCAGTGGAGCTCCCGCGCGGCGACGGCGGCCTGCTACGAGGTCCGCGACTCCTGCCTGCGGCTGTACCTGCCGGACGACACGCCCCTGTGGTGCCCCGACGACCACCCGCCGCTGCGGGTGTCGGGCATCCAGTCCGGCGTGTTCTCCGGGCCGGTCGGCAGCACGGTCGGGCAGCAGCCGGTGCGGCCCGGGGCGGTGGTCCGCGAGGAGCAGCCGGCGCACTGGGGCTGGACGCCGCGGTACGGGCGGCTGGAGGTGCGCGCCCGCGCCACCGTGACGCCGCGGTCGATGGTCGCCTGGTGGCTGGTCGGGCTGGAGGACGCGCCGGAGCGCTCGGGCGAGCTGTGCGTCATGGAGGTGTTCGGCGACGCCGTCGACCCGGTCGAGGGCGCCGCCGTCGGGATGGGCACCCACCCCTTCCGCGACCCGCGGCTGGCCGAGGACTTCGCCGCGCCCCGGCCCGGCATCGACGTCGCCGACTGGCACACCTACGCCGTCGACTGGCGGCCCGACGGCGCCGCGTTCTCCGTGGACGGGCGGGCGGTGCGCGAGGTCGCGGTGACCCCGGACTACCCGCTGCAGTCGATGGTCGCCGTCTTCGACTTCCCGGAGAAGGCGGTGCCGGGGGAGCCCTACGTCGTCCCCGAGCTCGTCGTCGACCGGTTCCGGGGGAGCCGGGGAACCGGGTGACCGCGGGCGGTCGCGCCGCTACCGTCGCCCGCCGTGTCCGGCCGCACCCACCGCGTCGTCGTGCGGATCCGCCGCCGCTGACTCAGACCGGCAGCGGGAAGACCAGCAGCGAGCTCGACGCCGTGGCGACCACCTTGCCGGCGGCGTCGGTGACCTGCCCCTCGGCGAAGGCGACCCGGCGGCCGGGCTTGACCACCGTGCCGACGGCGGTCAGCGGCCCGCTGGCCTGGGTGACCGCGCGCAGGTAGGTCACCTTGAGCTCGATCGAGGTGTAGCCGACGCCGTGCGGCAGCGTGGTGTGCACCGCGCAGCCGGCGACGGAGTCCAGCAGCGTGCAGACCAGCCCGCCGTGGACGACGCCGATCGGGTTGTAGACCGACTCGTCGACGGCGCAGGCGAACTCGACCCGGCCCTCCTCGACGGCGACCAGGTCCATCTGCAGCAGTTGGGCGATCGGGGGCGGTGGCAGCACGCCGTCGCGCACGGCCTCCAGCGTCTCCAGCCCCGAGCGCTCCCGGCCGCCGGCCGCGGTGACCACCGGGTCGAACCAGGTGACCGTCCGGGAGCGGGGCTCGCCCCACCCGGCCGGCGCGCCGGTGACGGGGTCGGTGCCGGTGCCGGCCTCAGTGCTCATGGGTCTCGGTCGCCGGCAGCCCGGACAGCGCGCGGCCGGCGGGGGTGAGCACCCGCTCGACCCGCGAGGAGTTGACCGGCTCGCCGCAGGTGCGGCACACCCACTCGGCGTCGACGGTGTGCTCCTCGTGCCCGGCCGGCGCGTGCTGCAAGCGAACCGGCGGATCCTCGGCGGCCCAGCGGTCGCCCCACTGCAGCAGCGCCTGCAGCACCGGCAGCAGGTCGCGGCCGGACGCGGTGAGGTGGTAGCCCGACCGGGGCGGCGAGTCGCTGTACTGCCGGCGCTCGAGCACCCCGGCGGCGACCAGGGCGTTGAGCCGCGCGGTCAGCCGGTCCCGGGGCGCCCCGGTGCCGCGGGCGATGTCGCTGAAGCGGTGGTTGCCCAGCGAGACCTCCCGGACCACCAGCAGCGACCACCGCTCGCCGACCAGTTCCAGGGCGGCGGCGATGGTGCACGGGCGGCCGGGCAGGTCCGCGAGGTCGTAGAGCGCGGTCACGCCGTCAGTTTGCACCTCGAACCGACCCGGCGCCACCGCCGGCCCCGCAGACGCCGACGGGCGGGGACCCCGTGAGGAGTCCCCGCCCGTCGGCGGAACGTGCCGGGCTCAGCTCTTGGGACGCGCGCCGGCGCGCAGGGCGCCGAGCAGGTCGTGGTTGAGCCGGGAGATGTTCTCCATCGAGATGCCCTTGGGGCAGCTCGCCGAGCACTCGCCGATGTTGGTGCAGCCGCCGAAGCCCTCGAGGTCCTGCTGGTGGATCATGTTGACCACGCGGTCGTTGCGCTCGGGCTGGCCCTGCGGCATCAGCCCCAGGTGCGTGACCTTCGCGGCCGTGAACAGCATCGACGAGGCGTTCGGGCAGGCCGCCACACAGGCGCCGCAGCCGATGCAAGTGGCGGCGTCGAAGGCGGCGTCGGAGTCCTTCTTGGCGACCAGGATCGAGTGCGCCTCGGGGGCGGTGCCGGTCGGGGCGCTGATGTAGCCGCCCGACTGGATGATCCGGTCGAGGGCCGACCGGTCGACGGCGAGGTCCTTGATGACCGGGAACGCCGTCGCCCGCCACGGCTCGATGTCGATCGTGTCGCCGTCCTTGAACGACCGCATGTGCAGCTGGCACGTGGTGGTCTGCGGGTGGTTGTCGAACAGGCCGTTGCCGTGCGCGCGGCCGTTGATCATCACGCCGCACGACCCGCAGATGCCCTCGCGGCAGTCGTGGTCGAACGAGACCGGGTCCTCACCGTCGAGGATGAGCTGCTCGTTGAGCACGTCGAGCATCTCGAGGAACGACATGTCCGGGGAGACGTCGGTGACCTCGTAGGTCACCATCTTCCCCTTCTCCGCCGCACTCCGCTGACGCCAGACACGCAGCTTGAGGTTCATCACTTGTAGCTCCGCTGGGCGAGGTGGACGTACTCGAACTCCAGGTCCTCCCGGTGGAGGACCGGCGGGACGCCCTCGGGCGTCCACTCCCAGGCCGCGACGTAGGCGAAGTTCTCGTCGTCGCGCAGGGCCTCCCCGTCGGGGGTCTGGCTCTCGGCCCGGAAGTGACCACCGCAGCTCTCGTTGCGGTGCAGCGCGTCGACGCACATGAGCTCGGCGAGCTCGATGAAGTCGGCGACGCGGCCGGCGTGCTCCAGGCTCTGGTTGAAGCGCCCGGCCTCGCCGGGGACCTTCACGTTGGTCCAGAACTCCTGCCGGATCTCGGGGATCCGGTCGAGCGCCTTGCGCAGGCTCTCCTCCGACCGTTCCATGCCGCACAGGTCGAACATCAGCCGGCCGAGCTCGCGGTGGAAGGAGGCCGTGGTCCGGGTGCCGTTGATCGACAGCAGCTTCTCGGTCTGCGCGCGGACGCCCTCGAGCGCCTCGACGGCGGCCGGGTGCTGCGGGTCGACCTTGTCGAACGGGCCGGAGGCCAGGTAGTCGTTGATCGTGTTCGGCAGCACGAAGTAGCCGTCGGCCAGGCCCTGCATGAGGGCGCTGGCGCCGAGCCGGTTCGCACCGTGGTCGGAGAAGTTGGCCTCGCCGATCACGAACAGGCCGGGGATGTTCGACTGCAGGTCGTAGTCGACCCACAGACCGCCCATCGTGTAGTGCACGGCCGGGTAGATCCGCATGGGGACCTCGTAGGGGTCCTCACCCGTGATCTGGGCGTACATGTCGAAGAGGTTGCCGTACTTGGCCTCGATGGCCGGCCGGCCCAGGCGCTGCATGGCCTCGGCGAAGTCGAGGTACACACCCAGGCCGTTGGGGCCGACGCCGCGGCCCTCGTCGCAGACGTTCTTGGCCTGCCGCGAGGCGATGTCGCGGGGGACCAGGTTGCCGAACGAGGGGTAGATCCGCTCGAGGTAGTAGTCGCGCTCGTCCTCGGGGATCTGCCGCGGGTCGCGGGTGTCGCCGCGCTCCTTGGGCACCCACACGCGGCCGTCGTTGCGCAGCGACTCGCTCATCAGCGTGAGCTTCGACTGGTACTCGCCGTGCACCGGGATGCAGGTCGGGTGGATCTGCGTGTAGCAGGGGTTGGCGAACAGCGCGCCCCGCTTGTGCGCCCGCCAGATCGCCGTGGCGTTGGAGCCCTTGGCGTTCGTGGACAGGTAGAAGACGTTGCTGTAGCCACCGGTGGCCAGCACGACGGCGTCGGCGAAGTGCGTGCTGATCTCGCCGGTGATCAGGTTCCGCGCCACGATGCCGCGGGCCCGGCCGTCGACGACGATCAGGTCGAGCATCTCGGTGCGCGCGAACTGCTCGACGGTGCCGGCCGCCATCTGCCGTTCGAGGGCCTGGTAGGCGCCGTAGAGCAGCTGCTGACCCGTCTGGCCGCGGGCGTAGAACGTCCGCGACACCTGGGTGCCACCGAAGGAGCGGTTGTCCAGCAGGCCGCCGTACTCGCGGGCGAAGGGCACGCCCTGGGCGACGCACTGGTCGATGATGTTGACGCTGACCTCGGCCAGCCGGTGCACGTTGTCCTCGCGGGCGCGGAAGTCGCCGCCCTTGACCGTGTCGTAGAACAGCCGGTGCACCGAGTCGCCGTCGTTGCGGTAGTTCTTGGCGGCGTTGATGCCGCCCTGCGCGGCGACGCTGTGCGCCCGGCGCGGGCTGTCCTGGTACCAGAACGACTTGACCTTGTAGCCGGCCTCGCCGAGCGTGGCGGCGGCCGAGCCGCCGGCCAGGCCGGTGCCGACGACGATGACGGTCAGCTTGCGGCGGTTGGCCGGGTTGACCAGCTTCGCCCGGAAGCGGCGCTCGCTCCAGCGCTCGCCGATCGGGACGTCCCGGGGGGCCTTGGTGTCGGCGATCGGGTCGCCGACGGTGAACAGGTCGAGGGCCATGGGGAGTGCTCCTACTCGATGATGCCGACGAGGACGCTGAGCGGCGGGATCAGGAACCCGGCGGTCAGGACGACGGCGAAGACGGTGGCGAACGCGTTGACGGTCCGCTCGCGCGTCTTGTTGCTCTGCCCCAGCGTCTGGGTGGCACTCCAGATGCCGTGCCGCAGGTGGAAGCCCAGGGCCAGCAGCGCGACGACGTAGACCAGGGTGACGAACGGGTTGGAGAACCCGGCGATCGCGCGGTCGTAGGGCGTGGAGTCGTGGCCCTCGGGGTTCGCGACCCCCAGCGTGAGGTCGAGGATGTGGTAGACGATGAACAGCGCCAGGATCACGCCGCCCCAGCGCATGGTGCGCGAGGCGTAGCTCTGGGCCACCGCCTTGCGGGCCACGTACTGGGTGGGCCGGGCGCGCTTGGCCTGCCGCCACAGCGAGATCGCGGCCCACGCGTGGGCGACCACCGCCACCAGCAGGACGACGCGGATGATCCACAGCACCGTCTGGCCCGGGACGGCCGGCTCGCCGATGCGACGGATCCACTCCGAGTAGCCGTTGAAGGTCTCCGCGCCGGCGAAGAGCTTGAGGTTCCCGACCATGTGCGCGATCAAGTACAGGACCAGGATGATCCCGCTGACCGCCATCACGGCCTTCTTCGCGACCGAGCTGGTCTTCGCGACCTTCGGGGTCCGCCGCTGGCCCGAGTTCGTCACCGTCACCACGGCACAAAGTTAGGCTCCATGCCCCCGTGTCGGCCATGTGAACACGACGTGACTCACCTCTCGTAAGGGAACCCTCAGCCCTGGTCAGGACGTTGGTGTCCGCCTGCCGGGGCGTGGGAGCGTGTCGGCACACCCACCCCCCATCGGAGGAGGACGCGTGGCAGGACCGACCAGGGGTTTCCTCGGCCGCAGCCGGCGCGAGCGCGACCCGCGACTGCCCCCCGGCCAGTACGACGTCGGCCGCGACTGGCCCGTGCTGACCGCCGAGCCCACCCCGCGCATCGCGCCGGAGACCTGGAGCATCACCGTCGACGGCCGGGTGGAGAACCCGACCACCTGGACCTGGGACGACGTCCACCGGCTCCCGGCCTCGGACTACCGCGGCGACATCCACTGCGTCACCACGTGGTCGAAGTTCGACACGCACTTCGCCGGCGTCAGCGTGGACACCCTGCTGGAGGCCGCCCGCCCCACCGCCGACGCGCACTTCGTCATCGCGACGTCCAAGACCGGCTACACCACCAACCTGCCGCTCGAGGACGTCACCGGCGGCAAGGCGTGGATCGTCTGGGAGTTCGACGGGAAGCCGCTGCCGATCGAGCACGGCGGCCCGGTGCGGCTGCTCGTGCCGCACCTGTACTTCTGGAAGAGCGCCAAGTGGGTCACCCGGCTGACCCTCCTGCAGCGCGACCAGCAGGGGTTCTGGGAGCAGAACGGCTACCACGACCGCGGCGACCCGTGGCGCGAGCAGCGGTACCAGGGTGATTGACGAAGGACCCCGCTGCCCCCCACCGCTCGCAGGCTCGCGGCGGGACCCTGCAGCGGGGCCGACGGATCCCTCACCTCGCCTGCGGCGGCGGGCGCCCGCCGGCGGCTGGCGCACGGCGACCGTCCGCGAGGTCGAGCGCCCCACCCCGCGCACCGTCCGGCTGCGGCTGGAGGTGCCCGACCGCGTCGACCACCTGGCCGGCCAGCACTACGTCGTCCGGCTCACCGCCGAGGACGGCTACCGGGCCCAGCGGTCCTACTCGCTGGCGTCGGCGCCGGGGGACCCGCTGGTCGAGCTGCTGGTCGAGCGGCTCGACGACGGCGAGGTGTCCACCTACCTCGCCGACGTCGTCGAGCTCGGCGACGAGCTGGAGGTCCGCGGGCCGATCGGCGGCTGGTTCGTCTGGGAGGGCGACGAGCCGGCGCTGCTCGTGGGCGGGGGCACCGGCGTCGTGCCGTTCGTGTCGATGCTGCGCACCGCCCGCGAGCTGGGCCGCGAGGACCTGCTGCGGATCGCCGTCTCCACCCGCACGCTGGCCGAGCTGCCCTACGCCGACGAGCTGCGGGCGGGCGGGGCGCTGGTGGTCACCACCCGCGAGCCCTCGGGCATCCGCCCGGCCGGGCGGCTGACCGCCGCGGACCTGGTGCCGCTGTGGGAGCCGGGTCAGACCGCCTACGTCTGCGGGTCGACGCCGTTCGCCGAGTCGGCCAGCCAGCTGCTGGTCGGCCTCGGCGTGCCGGAGCCGGACGTCCGGGTGGAGCGCTTCGGTCCCAGCGGCTCGTCGGGCTGACGCCCCCCGCGGCCTGTCCGGCGTCTCAGCGGCGGGAGCGCAGCCAGGAGCCGAGGGCCACTCCGGCCAGGGCCCAGAACGCGCCGGCGCCCACACCGGCGAGCACGATCCAGAACGGGACGCGCAGTTCGTCGTCCGCGGGGCGGGGGACCGGGACGGGGCCGGGAGCGTCGGTCATGCCGGCGAGCCTGGCCCGCGGGCGGGCCGGGGTCCAGGGGCCGGGCGGTCGGTGCCGCGCGTCGCGGACGATGATCGGGGGCATGCCGAGCGCCGTGCCGTCTGCCGTGGCCACCGCCGTCGAGGACGTCGGTCCGGAGCTGCGCGAGGCCCTGCTGGCCTGCTGGACCGACGTCTCCAACGCCGGCGGCGCGGTCGGCTTCGTCCCCCCGGTCACCCGCGACGACGTCGCGCCGGTGCTCGACGCCCTGCTCGAGCGGGTGGCGCAGGGCCGCGAGCGGGTCGTGGTGCTGCGCGCGGACGGCGAGCTCGCGGGCTGGGCGGTGCTGTCGCTGTCGGTCAGCCCCCTGCGCCGGCACTGGGCCACCGTGCTGCGGGTGCAGGTCCACCCGGCCCACCAGGGCCAGGGGCTGGGCCGGGCGCTGATGACCGGGGTGCACGAGGCCGCCCGCGACCTGGGGCTGGAGATGCTGCACCTCACCGTGCGCGGCGGCTACGGCATCGAGGGCTTCTACCAGGGGCTGGGCTACCGCGAGTTCGGCCGGATGCCCGGCGCGATCCGGCTCGCCCCCGGGGACGACCGCGAGGAGATCCACCTCTACGTGGAGCTGTAGCCCGCCGCGGGGTCGGTGCCGTCGACGGTGCCGCGGGTGGACAGCACCGCCAGGCGGGCGAACAGCTCCTCGGCGTACCAGCCCTCCTGCGCCGTCCGCCGGACCACCGCGGCGTGCTCGGGGCGGTCGTAGGCGAAGGCGTTGAGCGCCGCCGCGGAGTCCCAGACGCTGAAGGTGCCCTGCAGGCCCAGCGGCGCCTCACCGATGCCGACGGCCATGCGCAGGCCCGGCGCCCGGTGCAGGTCCGCCGACACCGGCGGCACCGCCGACCAGAACCGCGCCGCCCGGCGCAGCACCAGCCGCGCCCGGGTCACCGCGGCCACCGGCCCGTCCCAGCGCTGCGGCCGCGGCCGGCCGAACGGCTCGCGGCCCGACCACAGCCCGCGCGCCGCGAGCGGGCGCAGCCGCGCCGACCACTCCTCGTCGGCGATCCGCCGCCAGCTGGCGGCGACGGGGGAGTCGTCGAGGCCGTCCGCGGCGGCGTCGTCGTCCCAGACCGCCAGCAGGCCCCAGCGGCGCGGGTCGGCGTCGCGGACGGTGAAGGTCCGCCCGTCACCGGTGCCCAGGAGCTTCGCGAACCGCAGCCCCGGCAGGCGGGCGAGCGCCGGGCGGACCGTGGCCATCCGCAGCACCGCCCGCGGCACGGCGCGGCCGGGGACGCCCCACAGGTGCAGGGTCACCGGCCCGGGCTCGGATGGACGCACGCGGCCGAGGGTAGGTGCGCGCGGTGACCGACCAGCGGCGGATCCAGCTCGGCGACACCGACGCGCCCGCGGAGGACGAGGTCGTCCAGGCCTTCGACCGGGTGGTCAGCCAGGGCGCGCAGCGGCTGCACCGCACCTGGCGGGAGGTGCTCACCACCGGGCTCGCCGGCGGCCTGGAGGTGGCGATCGGCGTCCTCGCGCTGCTCGCCGTCTACGCCGAGACCCGCAGCCACCTGCTGGCGGGGCTGGCGTTCGGCGTCGGCTTCGTCGCGCTGCTGCTGGCCCGCAGCGAGCTGTTCACCGAGGGCTTCCTGCTGCCCGTGACCGCCGTCGTCGCCGGCCGGGCGAGCTGGTCGCAGCTGGGCCGGCTGTGGGCCGGGACGCTGGCGGGCAACCTCGTCGGCGGCTGGCTGGCGATGTGGGTGGTGGTGCACGGCTTCCCGCAGCTGGGGCCGACCGTGGTGGAGTCGGCGCGGCACTTCGTCGAGTCGCCGCTGGACCTGCGCGCGGTGTGCCTGGCCTTCCTCGGCGGCGTCGTCATCACGCTGATGACCCGCATGCAGAACGGCACCTCCGCCGACGGCGCCAAGATCGTCGCCGCGTTCGCCGGCGCGTTCGTCCTGGCCGGGCTGCAGCTGTTCCACTCGGTGCTGGACTCGCTGCTGGTCTTCGGCGCCCTCCACACCGGCACCGCGCCGTTCGGCTACGGCGACTGGCTGGCCTGGTTCTGGTACGTCACGTTGCTCAACATGGCCGGCGGGCTGATCGTGGTCACCCTGCTGCGGCTGGTGCGCAGCAAGGAGCTGCTCCAGCGGGAACGCGCCGCGGCCGCCCGGGACTAGCCTGCCGGGCTCTGCGGCCCCCGGTCGCCACACTGTCGGCGTGATCGAGGTCGACGGGCTCACCAAGCACTACCGGGCGCGGGTCGCCGTCGACCACGTCAGCTTCACCGTGCACCCGGGCCGGGTGACCGGCTTCCTCGGCCCCAACGGCTCGGGCAAGACGACGACGATGCGCTGCGTCCTCGGCCTGACCCGGCCCACCGCCGGGACGGCGACGGTGCTCGGCGTGCCCTACCGTGCCCTCGACGTGCCGATGCGGCGGGTCGGCGCGCTGGTGGACCCGCGGGCGCGCCACCCCGGCCGCACCGCGTACGCGCACCTGCTCGCGCTGGCGCAGGGCAACGGCCTGCCCGCCTCGCGGGTGGACGACGTCGTCGAGCTGGTCGGCCTCGGCGCGGTGGCGCACGAGCGGGTGCGCGGCTTCTCGCTGGGCATGGGGCAGCGGCTCGGCATCGCCGCGGCGCTGCTCGGCGACCCCGAGGTGCTGCTGCTCGACGAGCCGGTCAACGGCCTGGACCCGGAGGGCATCCGCTGGGTGCGCGGGCTGCTGCGCGACCTGGCCGACGAGGGCCGCACGGTGCTGGTGTCCAGCCACCTGATGAGCGAGATGGAGGACACCGCAGACCACCTGGTCGTGCTCGGCCGCGGCCGGCTGCTCGCCGACGTCCCGATGGCCGACCTCCTCGGCCGGCACGCCGCGGTGCGGGTGCGCAGCCCGCAGGTGCCGCTGTTGGCCGCCGCGCTGCGCCGGGCGGGGGCCGGGGTGGCGCTGGAGACCGACGGCGCGCTGCGGGTGGAGGGCCTGGCCCCGGCCGCGGTGGGCGACGTCGCCTTCGCCGCGCGGGTGCCGGTGCACGAGCTGACGCCGGTGGTCGCCTCGCTGGAGGCGGCCTACCTGGAGCTGACCGGCGAGGACGTCGAGTACCGGGCGGGTGCGGCGTGAGGGTCGGCCCGGTGGCGGTGCTGCGCGCCGAGTGGACCAAGCTGCGGACGCTGCGCTCGACCTGGTGGTGCAGCGCCGTGTACCTGCTCGTCGTCGGCGCGTTCGGGTGGCTGGCCGCAGCGACCACACCGACGGCGCCGGACGCGGACGCCGCGGTCGGAGTCGCGCTGATCGGGTTCGCCTTCGGCCAGGTGGTGCTCGTCGTCCTCGGGGTGCTCGCGGTGACCTCCGACCTGGGCAGCGGGATGGCGCTGTCCTCGCTGGTCGCCGCGCCGCGCCGCACCCGGCTGCTGGTGGCCAAGACGGCCGTCGTCGCGGCCTGGGCGGCGCTGCTCACCGCGCTGCTGGTGGCCGCGTGCGCCCTGGCCGCGCGGACGCTGGTCGCGGTGCCCGGCGGCGTGCCCCTGGGCGACCCGGACGTGCTGCGGTCGGCCGGCCTGCAGGTGGCCGGCGCGGTGCTGGTGACCGTGCTCGCCGCTGGCCTCGGGGCGGTGCTGCGCTCGACCGCCGGTGCGCTCGGGGTGGGCGTCGCGCTCGTGTTCGTCGCCCCGCCCGCGCTGGCGCTGGCCGGCGGGCGGACCGCCGAGCTGCTGTCGCAGGCGCTGCCGGCGCTGCGGGTGGGGGAGGAGTCCTTCCTCGCCGTCCCCACGAGCTGGCAGATGGGCCTGGCGGTGTCGGCGGCGTGGGCGGTCGGGGCCTGGGTGCTGGGCGCGGGCCTGGTCGAGCGCCGCGACGTCTAGCGTCGCGACGCCTGGCGCAGGGACCGGTCGCCCGGGCAGCATCCCCGCAGCCGCCCGAGCCCGAGGAGCCCGCGATGCCCGTCCCCGCCACCGTCGAGGAGTACCTGGCGGCCCTGCCCGAGGAGGCGCGGACGGCGCTCGGGCGGGTGCGCGCCGCCGTGCTCCGCGGCATGCCCGGGGCCACCGAGACGATCCGCTACGGCATGCCGGCCGCGATGCTCGGCAGCCGCTACGGGCTGCACTACGCCGCGTGGAAGCGGCACGCGGCGCTCTACCCGGTGCCCGTGTTCGACGGCGACCTGGAGGCCGAGGTCGCGCCGCACCGCTCGGGCAGGGACGCGGTCCACCTGCCCTACCGCCGCCCGGTGCCCGAGGACCTCGTCGAGCGGGTGGCCGCGGCGGTGGCGGCCCGGCGCGCCTAGCGGGGACCGAAGGCGGCCGCGCGGAAGGCGTCGAACACCGCCGGCGGCGTCGGCGAGGACCACATCTGGTTGGTCAGCAGGACCGCGGTGGTGCCGGTGACCGGGTCGGTCCACCACGTGCTGCCCAGCCCGCCGTCCCAGCCGAAGGAGCCGGCGTGCCGGCCGCCGGGCTCGTCGCTGCGCCGGACGCCGAGGCCCAGGCCCCAGCCGCCGCCCTCGTCGTCGACCGGGCCGGCCTGCTCGGTGAGCATCGCGCGCACGGTCGGCTCGCGCAGCACCGGCTCCCCGCCGGCGAGCAGCACCCGCGCGAGGACGCCGAGGTCGTCGACGGTGGAGACCAGGCCGTCCCCGCCGTCGGGGAAGGGCGGCGGGGACGCCCACTGGCCGTCGGCGGGGTCGTGGACCTGCCGCTCGCCGTGCTCGTCCGGCGGCGTCCAGTGCGGGCCGAACCGGCCGCGGGCCGGCGCCGGCACGCCGAAACCGGTGTCGGTCATCCCGAGCGGGACCAGCACCCGCTCGGCGAGCACCTCGGGCAGCGGCCGGCCGGCGGCGCGGGCCACGAGGACGCCGAGCACGCTCGCGCCGGTGTGGTACAGCCAGCGCTCGCCGGGCTGGTGGGCCAGCGGGACGCCGGCCACCCGGCGCAGCCACTCGTCCGGCGGGGGAGCGGCCTGCGGCGCCGGCGGCCCGGCGGGCAGGCCCGCCTCGCCGAGCGCGGCGACGGTCGGGGTGGGCCAGGGCGCGGTGAAGTCGATGCCCAGACCGAGCCGGAAGGTGAGGACGTCGCGCACCGTGACCGCCCGCCGGGCCTCGACCGTGCCGGCGGCCGCGTCGGCGGGGTCGGCGAGCACCCGCCGGCCGGCCAGCTCGGGCAGCAGCCGGTCCACCGGCTCCTCGAGGGCCAGCGTGCCGTCGTCGACCAGGGTGAGCGCGGCCGTGGCCACCACCGGTTTGGTCACCGAGGAGATCCGGAAGACGGTGTCCGGGGCGACCGGGTCGTCCCCGCCCGGGGTGTGCGTGCCCGCCGCGCCGCGGGCCACCTCGTCCCCGCGCCGCACCAGCCACGCGGCGCCCGGCACCGCGCCGTCCGCCACGGCGCCGGACACCACCTGCTCGATCTCCTCGGCCAGACCCATGCAGGGGTGACCGCCCGGGGTGCCCGGGCTCATCGGTCGCGGGCGGCCCGGCGCAGCGTCGCGCGGTAGCGGGCGGTGGCCAGCCGCTGCAGGGCCCAGCTCACCGGCGGCACGAGGCGGGCGGCGGGGGAGGCCAGCCGGGAGAACACCCGGATCGAGGCGACGACGTCGCCGCCGGGGTCGAGCCGGACGGTGAAGCACTCCTCGCCGCTCTCGGGGTGGCCGGGCAGCGAGCCGTAGGCGAAGCCGCGCTCGTCGCCGGTGGTCGACGCCCAGACGACCCGGCAGGGGATGTCGTAGCCCAGCCGCGGCAGCCCCGCGGTGAGGACGACGACCGTGCCCACCTCGCCGGGCGGGCCGGTCGCGCGCACCCGCAGGCCGGTGCTGCGCTGCGGGGCCCAGGCGAACACCGCCGCGGCGACCCGCTCGAACGCCGCCCGGCCGGAGCCGACGACCTCGGTCCACGTGCCGGTGCGGTAGCCGGCGGGGAGCTCGGCGGCGCGCGTGGCGCCGACCTCGGCATAGGTGAGCGGCGCGTCGCGCAGGCCCTCGGGCGACACGGCCCGGAACAGGCCCATGGGCACAGTCTGGACCGGCGTAGGTTGACCGGCACTGTGCTGCCCGCCGTCACCGCCACCCGCTACGTCACCCCGCTGCGCGAGGGTGGCTCGCTGCCCGGGCTCATGGAGGCCGACGACCTCGGCACCTACGTGGTCAAGTGGCGGGCGGCCGGCCAGGGCGTGCGGGTGCTCGTGGCCGAGGTGGTCTGCGGCGAGCTGGCCCGCGCGCTGGCGCTGCCGGTGCCGGCGCTGGTCACCGTGGACGTCGTCCCGGAGCTGGCCGTCGGTGAGCCCGACCCCGAGGTGCAGGAGCTGCTGCAGCGCTCGGCCGGGCGCAACCTGGGGCTGGACTACCTGCCCGGCGCCCTGGACTTCGAGGCCGGGGTGGGCGAGGTGGAGCCCGAGCTGGCCGGCCGGGTGCTGTGGTTCGACGCGCTGGTGGGCAACGTCGACCGGTCCTGGCGCAACCCCAACATGCTGTTCTGGCACGGCCGGCTGCAGCTGATCGACCACGGCGCCGCGCTCACCTTCCACCACTCGTGGACGGGCGCGCCGGCCGCCGTCGCCCGCCCCTACGACGCCGCCCAGCACGCGCTGGTCGAGTGCTCGCCGGACCTGCGCGCCGCCGACGCCGACCTCGCGCCGCGGGTCACCCGGCCGCTGCTGGAGCGCGTGCTGGCCCAGGTGCCCGACGACTGGCTGGAGGGACCGGAGCCCGGCGAGCCGCCGGCCGCCGTCCGGGAGCGCTACGTATCCCAGCTGCTGGCCCGCCTGGCCGCCCGCGACGCGTGGCTGCCCGGCGTGGTGGCCGCGGCCGCCGCGGGCGCGGGGGGCCGCCGCCGGTCGCCGCGCGGGGAGAACCGGCCGGCGTGGCTGGGCCCGCCCCCGCCGCCGGGGGTGACCCAGCGGTGAGCCGGGAGACCTTCGAGTACGCCGTCCTGCGGGTGGTGCCGCGGGTGGAGCGGGGCGAGGCGCTCAACGCCGGCGTCCTCGTCTACTGCCGGCAGCGCGACTACCTGGGCAGCCGGGTGCACCTCGACGTCGACCGGCTGCGCGCGCTGGACCCGACCGCCGACCCCGCCGCCATCGGCCGGGCGCTGCAGGCCGCCGCCGACGTCTGCGCCGCCGACCCCGCCGCCGGCGCCGCGGGCCGGGAGGCGCTGGGCTCCCGGTTCCGCTGGCTCACCGCACCGCGCAGCACCGTCGTCCAGCCCGGTCCGGTGCACACCGGCCTCACCGAGGACCCCGACGCCGAGGCCGACCGCCTGCTGCGCCTGCTCGTGCTGCCGGTCGAGGGCTGAGCCCCGGTCCGGTTGCTCCGGCCGCGTCCGGAGGCTCGCCCCGAGCTCGCGAGGGGTGAGGGGGACGGGGTCCCTCACCGAGGGCTGAGCGCCGGTCCGGTCGCCTCGGCCCGCCGCTTGAGCGCGGCGCCCATGGCGTGGAACGCCGCGAGCCGGTGCTGGTTCAGGGACCGGACGAGCAGCGGGGCCAGCAGGCCCCCGAACCGGTCCTGCTGCCACAGCCGCACGCCCCCGTCGTGGTCGGTGAGGGTCACGGTGTGCTCGACGGAGAACAGGCCCGGGACGCCCAGCCGGTCCAGCCGGCTCCACACCCGCAGCCGGCGGAGGGGGACCACCTGCCGGACCGTGGGCCGCAGGTCCGAGCGGACGAGGGCGTTCACCGGCGGCACCCGGACGGACAGCCGGCTCCCCTCGACGACGTCCCCGCCCGCCTCGGTGACGAACGGGTTCCACTCCGCGTAGGCGGGCAGGTCGGTGAGCACCGCCCACACGCGCTCGGGCGGGGCGTCGATGTCGACGGACGTCCTCAGTTCGGCGGTCATCGGGACCATCTCCTGATCGGGAGGCCGCCCCGGCCCGTGCTCCGCGGGACCGGCGCTACCCCGGGAGCAGCTCGTCGATGCGGCGGGCGAGCTCGAGGTCGAGCGCGCTCACCCCGTCCGCGGAGTGGCTGACGAGGGTGAGGTGCAGCGTGCGCCACCGCAGGTCGACGTCGGGGTGGTGGTCCATCTCCTCGGCGACGTCGGCGACGGCGACGATCGCCTCCACCGCGGCGCGGAACGAGGACAGCTGCACGGTCCGGTGCAGGCCGGTGACGTCACCGGACCACAGCGGCAGCGCGCGCAGGCCGGCCGCGACCTCGTCGGGGGACAGTCGCGGCGGCCGGGGCACGTCGGGATGCTCCTACAGGTGCAGGCCGCACTCGGTCTTGCCGCGGCCGGCCCAGCGCCCGGCGCGCGGGTCCTCGCCCGGAGCGACCGGGCGGGTGCACGGCGCGCAGCCGATCGAGGCGTACCCGATCTCCTGCAGCGGGTTGACCGGCACCCGGTGCTCGGCGATGTAGGCGTCGACGTCGTCCTGCGTCCAGGCGGCCAGCGGGTTGACCTTCACCATGCCCCGCTTGGCGTCCCAGTCGACGACCCTCGTGCCCGCGCGGGTGGCGGCCTCGTCGCGGCGGACCCCCGAGCCCCACGCGGCGTAGCCGGCCAGCGCGGTGGCCAGCGGCTGCACCTTGCGCAGCGAGCAGCACAGGTCCGGGTCGCGGTCGTGCAGCGCCGGGCCGTGCTCGGCGTCCTGCTCGGCCACCGTCTGCGGCGGCGTCACGTTCACCAGCGTGATCGGCAGGACGCCGCTGATCCAGTCCCGCGTGCCGATCGTCTCGGCGAAGTGGTAGCCGGTGTCGAGGAAGACCACGTTGACCCCGGGCACCGCCCGGGAGGCCAGGTGCGCGAGGAGCCCGTCGGCCATCGACGAGGTGATCGCGAAGTCGTCGCCGAAGGTCTCCCCGGCCCAGCGCAGCACGGCGAGGGCCTGCTCGACGGGGTCGGCGATGCCCTCGAAGCGGGCGTCGGCCTCGGCGGCGAGCTCCGGCGTGGGCCGGACGGCGGTCGTCATGCCTGCACTCCTGTCCCGGTGAGCCGGACGGTGAAGGTCCGCAGGCACGCGGCGCAGTGCCACTCGCCCTCGTCCCCGTGCGGGGTCAGCTCCTCGTCCCCGCAGTACGGGCAGTGGAACACGGGCAGCTGGCGCTGCCTTCCCCCGCGGCCGCCCGTGTCCTCCGCCTCCTCGCTCACAGCAGCCAGCTCTCCTCGGCGCGCGCCACGTAGGCGGCGAACCGCTCGCCGGGCTCGCGCCGCTCCAGGTAGCCGCGCAGCACCCGCTCGCAGTAGTCCGCCGTCTCGGCCTTGGTCACCTTGTGGCCGCGGAACTTCCGGCCGAAGGCGGCGTCGACGCCGAGGTGGCCGCCCAGGTGCACCTGGAAGCCCTCGACCATCTCGCCGCTCTCGTCGCGGACCATCGAGCCCTTGAAGCCGATGTCGGCGGTCTGGAACCGGGCGCAGCTGTTCGGGCAGCCGTTGACGTTGATGCCGATCGGCTCGTCGAAGCCGGGCAGCCGCTTCTCCAGCTCGGCGTACAGGTCCTGGGCGTGCTGCTTGGTCTCGACGATGGCGAGCTTGCAGAACTCCAGGCCGGTGCAGGCCATGGTGCCGCGGCGGAAGGCGCTCGGGCGCACCAGCAGGTCGTGCTCGGCGAGCGCGGCGACCAGGTCCTCCACGTGCTCGTCCGGCACGTCGAGGACGACCATCTTCTGCTGGGTCGTCGTCCGGATGCGGCCCGCGCCGTACCGGTCGGCGAGGTCGGCGATCCGGGTGAGCACGGTCCCGCTGATCCGGCCGGTGCGCAGCGCGAAGCCGACGGCGTTGCGGCCGTCCTTCTGCCGCGCGACGCCGACGTGGTCGCGGGACTCGTTCTTCGGCGGCGCGGCCGCGGGGCCGTCGGGCAGCGCGCGGTGCAGGTACTCGTCCTGCAGCACCTGGCGGAACCGCTCCGGGCCCCAGTCGGCCATGAGGAACTTGATCCGGGCCCGGTTGCGCTGCCGGCGGTAGCCGTAGTCGCGGAACACCGAGGTGCAGGCCGCCCACACCTCGGTGACCTCCTCCGGCCGCACGAAGACGCCGACGCGCTGGGCGAACATCGGGTTGGTCGACAGGCCGCCGCCGACCCACAGGTCGTAGCCGGGCTCGCCGTCGGGACCCACGACGCCGACGAAGGAGACGTCGTCGATCTCGGGCTCGGTGCAGTGGTCGACGCAGCCGGACATCGACGTCTTCCACTTGCGCGGCAGGTTGCTGAACGCGGGGTCGCCCACGTACCGGGCGACGGTCTGCGCCATGACGTCGGTTGCGTCGAGGACCTCGTCCTCCAGGACGCCGGCCAGCGGGCAGTTGAGCATGCCGCGCGGGGTGTCGCCGCAGGCCTCGGTCGTGGTCATGCCGACGGCCTCGAGGCGGTCCCAGATCTCGGGGACGTCCTCGATGCGGATCCAGTGGTACTGGATGTTCTGCCGGTCGGTGACGTCGGCGACGTCGCGGCCGAACTCGGTGCTGATGCCCCCGAGGGTGCGCAGCTGCTCGCTGGTGAGCGCCCCGCCGTCGGTGCGCACCCGCATCATGAAGTAGGAGTCCTCGAGCTCCTCGGGCTCCAGCACGGCGGTCTTGCCGCCGGGGATGCCGGGGGCGCGCTGGGTGTAGAGGCCCATCCAGCGCATCCGGCCGCGCAGGTCGCCGGGGTCGATGCCGTCGAAGCCGGTCCGCGAGTAGATGTCGAGGATCCGCTGACGGACCTCGAGCCCGTCGGAGTCCTTCTTCATCCGCTCGTTGGGGTTCAGCGGCTCCCGGTAGCCCAGCGCCCACTGGCCCTGGCCGCGCTGGGGGGCGTCATGGCGCGCGGGCCGGTTGCTCGGACGGGGAGGTGCGGACACGGTGCACTTCTTCCTGCGCCGTCCGCGCCGGTCTGCACCCGCGCGGGAGGGCGCTGCCAGGTCGGGGTCGCGGCTCCGGGCCGCGGGGGAGGACTGGTGGTCAGCGCGAGGCGCGACAGGCGGCGCTGCTGACGAGAGCGAGGTCGACGTGCAGACGCGCGACGAGGAGGCTGCCGCGGTCCGTCACGCCCCCCATGGTCGCACACGTCCGGCCCCGGCCGGTGTGACCCGAGGGGACGGCGTCCGCGGGGGTCGTCCTCAGGGGGAGTCGTCGCCGAACGAGCGCCAGGCGCTCTCGACGGCGGCGAGCTCGGCCACGTACCCGGGCAGCTTCCCCGCGACGACGTCGGCGAGGGTGACCTCCTCCAGCACCCGCCGGTAGGCGGCGCGGGCGGCGACCCACACGCTGGCCAGCTCCTCGGCGGCGCCGGGGTAGCTGACGTCCTCGGGCCGCTGCCCGTGCACCTCGGCGAGGAAGCCCTGCTCCACCCGCATGACCCGGGCGATGGAGATCTCCGACGGCGGCAGCGCCAGCCGGTACCCGCCCTCGCGGCCGCGCTGGCTGGTGACCAGCCGGGCGTGCTGGAGGTCGCCGAGGATCCCCTGCAGGAAGCGCGCGGGGAGGCCCTGGTTGGTGGCGATCCGGTCGCAGGTCAGTGCGCCCGGCGCCGCGGCGGCCAGCTCGAGCGCCGCGCGGACGGCGTAGTCGACCCGGGCGGTGATGCGCACGGTGCTCCCTCCTGCGGGCCGGCTGCCGGGTCCCGCGGGCCCATCCTGCCCGGTCTGCCAGGGTGACGGCGTGTACCGGCTGCGCTTCACCACGGTCGTGGCGGCGCCGCTGACCGTCGCCTTCGACGTCGCCCGGGCCCTCGGCCGCCCCTGGCCGTTCCCGCTGGAGGAGGTCGAGTCGGTCCGCCCGGTGCGCGACCTGTACGCCGCCGGGCCGGGGCGGAGGTGGCGCAGCCTCACCCACGAGCGCCGGTTCACCGCGACCGGCGCCGGCACCGTCGTCGACGAGCAGGTCGACTGGGACACCGGCCTGCCCGGGGCGCTCGGCGGCCTGGTCGACCAGACGGTGCTGCGCCGGCGGGTGCTGCGGGCGATGCGCCGGCACCTGGACGGCTTCGCCGCCGCGGCCGCGGTGCGCGCCCTCGACGTCGTCCAGGTGGTGGGCGCGGCGGTCGTCCGCGGGGACCGGGTGCTGGTCGCCCAGCGGGGGTCGGGGCCGCTCGCGGGACTGTGGGAGTTCCCCGGCGGCAAGGTGGAGCCGGGGGAGGACGACGTCGCCGCGCTGGTCCGCGAGTGCGCCGAGGAGATGGGCGTCGTCGTCGCGCCCCAGGCCTTCCTCGGCGAGGTCCCGCTGGACGGCCGGGTGGCGGGCGGGGCGCCCGGCGCCTCGACGCTGCGGGTCTGGTGGGCCCGGCTGGCCTCGGGCGAGCCGGTCGCGCACGAGCACCGCGAGCTGCGCTGGATGGGCGCCGCCGACCTCGACGGCCTGGACTGGATCGCCGCCGACCGCCCCCTGCTGCCCGCGGTCCGGGACCTGCTCGGCCGCCTCTGAACGCACCTGGGGCGCCGTCCCGTGCGGAACGGCGCCCCAGGTGCGGTCGTCCGGGCTCAGCCCTTGAAGACGTCCTTGACCTTCTCGCCGGCCTGCTTGAGGTTGCCGGCGGCCTTGTCGTTGGCGCCCTCGGCCTGCAGGTCGCGGTCGCCCGTGGCCTCGCCGACGCGCTCCTTGCCCTCGCCCGCCAGCTCCTGGGCCTTGTTCTGCAGCTTGTCGATGCCGCTCATGGTGGTCTCCTCCCTCTCGGATGGCCGTGGAGTACCCGGGAGTAGGGTGAGCACACCCGGATCGCCCGTATGGCGGAAGTCCTCCGGGGTGAACCACTGCGGACCGTAAGCCCTGCGGTGCGCGCCCTCGTCGACCGGTGCTGTTGCAGTGGTGTGACAGGAGTCGTGAGCCTCGGTCACAAATCGGTTGCGGACGTGGACGGTCCTCGTCGGGGGTGCCTAGGGTCGCCCACGGCGTTCCGGCTCCGTTCCGCGGTGTTCACCCGGAGGACGCCGGCGCTCGGCCAGTGCGCCCGGGTGCGCAGTGTCCCGGTACGCAGAGACCAGTCCGTTCCCCCCGCACGCGCGGGACGAGGGAGGCATCACACGTGAAGTTGAGCAAGCGCCGGTCGGCGCTCGTCGCCGTCGGCCTGTCCGGCGCTCTCCTGCTGTCCGCCTGTGGCGGCGGCAGCGACGACAGCGGCTCCGGCGACAGCGGCAGCGGTGCCGCGAGCGGCGGCACCTTCAGCGTCTACATCGGTGAGCCGGAGAACCCGCTCGTCCCGGGCAACACCACCGAGTCCGAGGGTGACCAGGTCGTCAACTCGCTGTGGACCGGCCTCGTGAAGTACGCCGAGGACGGCTCCGTCGACTACTCGGGTGTCGCCGAGTCGATCGAGTCCGACGACAACACCACCTGGACCGTCACGCTCAAGGACGGCTGGACCTTCCACGACGGGAGCCCGGTCGACGCCGAGTCCTTCGTCAACGCGTGGAACTACACCGCCTACAGCCCGAACGCCCAGGGCGCCGCGTCCTACCTGTCGCGGATCGCGGGCTACGCCGACCTGCAGGCGCCGACCGACGACGCCGGCAACGTGACCGGTGAGCCGGCCGCCCAGCAGATGAGCGGCCTGCAGGTCGTCGACGACCTCACCTTCACGGTGACGCTGTCCTCGCCGTTCTCGAACTTCCCCGCGGTCGTGGGCTACAACTCCTTCTACCCGCTGCCGCAGGCGTTCTTCGACGACCCCGAGGGCTTCGGCACCAAGCCCATCGGCAACGGCCCGTTCAAGGCCGACGAGGAGTTCGTCCCGGGTCAGGGCATCACCCTCACCCGCTACGAGGACTACGCCGGTGACGACAAGGCGCAGGCCGACGGCGTGCGGTACGCGGTCTACGCCGACGTCAACACCGCCTACACCGACGTGCAGGCCGGCAACCTCGACATCGTCGACGTGATCCCGCCCGACGTCATCCAGTCGGCGCGTGACGAGTTCGGTGACCGGTTCATCGAGACCGAGTCCTCGCAGATCACCTACCTGGGCTTCCCGACCTACGACCCGCGCTTCGCCGACCCGCGGGTCCGCCAGGCGATCTCCATGGCGGTCGACCGGGAGGCCATCTCCGAGGCGATCTTCCAGGGCACCCGTGCCCCGGCGGACTCGTTCATCCCGCCGGTCGTCGACGGCTACCGCGAGGGCAGCTGCACCTACTGCACCTTCGACCCGGACCAGGCCAACCAGCTGCTGGACGAGGCCGGCTTCGACCGCAGCCAGCCGGTCGACCTGTGGTTCAACTCCGGCGCCGGCCACGACGCGTGGATGGAGGCCGTGGGCAACCAGCTGCGCGAGAACCTCGGCGTCGAGTACACCCTGCAGGGCAACCTGGACTTCGCCGAGTACCTGCCGCTGCTCGAGTCGAAGGGCGGCACCGGTCCGTTCCGCTACGGGTGGAGCTTCGACTACCCGGCCCCGGACAGCTACCTGACCCCGCTGTTCACGACGCAGTCGCTCGCGCCGGCCGGCTCGAACTACTCCTTCTGGACCAACCCCGAGGTCGAGAGCCTGATCACCCAGGGTGACCAGGCCGAGACGGTCGAGGCCGGCGTGGAGGACTACCAGGCGGCGGAGGACATCATCGCCGAGGAGATGCCGATGGCGCCGATGTTCTTCACGGAGATCCAGTCCGTGACCTCCGAGAACGTCTCCAACGTCCGCCTGGACCTGTTCCAGCGGATCGTCACCTCCGAGGTCACCGTCAACAACGCCTGACCCGGCCCCGCAGGACCCGCACCACCCGCCGGGGGCGCCCGTCCGACCAGGACGGTCGCCCCCGGCGGCGCGTGTGTGGCCCTGCGGGCACGATGGACACCGGCGCCGCCGCAGCCCCGGCGGCGCACACACCCCGAGGGGGACCATGGGCCGCTACGTAGCGCGCCGCCTGCTGCTCACCATCCCGGTCCTGCTGGGCGCGTCTTTCCTGATCTTCGCGATGGTGTACGCCCTGCCGGGCGACCCCATCCGCGCGCTGGGCGGTGACCGGCCGCTCTCGCCCGCCGTCATCGCCGAGCTCCGCGAGCGGTTCAACCTCAACGACCCGCTCTACGTCCAGTACTGGGAGTACCTGAAGAACCTGTTCCAGGGGGACCTGGGCACCGACTTCCGCGGCCGCCCCGTGATCGACACCATCGAGCGGACGCTGCCGGTGACGGTCAAGCTGGCGATCGCCGCGATCATGTTCGAGATCGTCATCGGGCTGGTCGCCGGCGTGCTGGCCGGCATCCGGCGCAACAGCTTCTTCGACAGCCTGGTGCTGGTCTCGACGACGCTCATCGTGTCGATCCCGATCCTGGTGCTGGCCTTCGTCGCCCAGCTGCTGTTCGGGCTCAAGCTCGGCTGGTTCCCCATCGCGGGCACCAACGAGGGCTTCTACAGCTACCTGCTGCCCGGCCTGGTGCTCGCCTCGGGCTCCCTGGCCTACGTGGCGCGGCTGACCCGCACGAGCATCGCCGAGAACCTGCGTGCGGACTACGTGCGGACGGCGCGGGCGAAGGGCCTGCCCGGCCGGACGGTCATCGTCCGGCACACCCTGCGCAACAGCCTGATCCCGGTCGTGACCTTCATCGGCGCGGACATCGGCACGCTGCTGGGCGGGGCGATCGTCACCGAGACGGTGTTCAACCTGCCCGGCATCGGCCGGGAGGTGTTCAACTCCGTCCGCGCCCAGGAGGGCGCGGTCGTCGTCGGCATCGTCACCCTGATGGTGTTCTTCTTCATCTTCTTCAACCTGGTCGTCGACGTGCTCTACGCCGTCCTCGACCCGAGGATCCGCTATGACTGAGCAGCAGCAGTTGGACCTGCGCAAGGACGAGGTCGAGGCCGGTACCACCACCGGCCTGGCCAGCCCCTCGGTCGACGTCACCAAGGAGCGGCAGAACAGCCTCTGGAGCGACGCCTGGGGAGACCTCAAGCGCAACCCGCTGTTCTGGATCGGCGCCGTCCTGGGCGTCTTCTTCCTCCTGATGGCGCTGTTCCCCCAGCTGTTCGCCCGGGGCGCGGACCCGCGCGCCTGCGACCTGTCCGACTCCCAGGGCCGGCCCTCGGCGCAGCACTGGTTCGGGTTCGACCAGCAGGGCTGCGACTACCTGGCCAACGTCGTCTACGGGGCGCGTGGCTCGCTGATCATCGGCGTGACCGCCGTGCTGGTCGTGCTGGTCCTCGGCATCCTCGTGGGGGCCATCGCCGGCTACGCCGGCGGCTTCACCGACGGGATCCTGTCCCGGCTCGCCGACATCTTCTATGCGCTGCCGCTGATCCTCGGTGCGCTGGTGCTGCTGCGGGTCGGGCCGGCCACCGACATCCCGATCATCAACAGCCGCGGTCCCGGGGCGGTCGCCATCGCCCTGGCGCTGTTCGGCTGGATGACGGCGATGCGGCTGGTCCGCTCCCAGGTCATCGCCGTGAAGAGCCAGGACTACGTGGCCGCGGCCCGCGCGATGGGCGCCTCGAGCCGGCGGATCCTGGTCCGGCACATCCTGCCCAACGCGGTGGCGCCGGTGCTGGTCTACGCGACCATCACCATCGGCGTGCTGATCGCCGCGGAGGCGACGCTGACCTACCTCGGCGTGGGGCTGCAGCGACCGGCGATCTCCTGGGGCCTGCAGATCGCGGCCGGCCAGAGCCAGGTCCGCAGCGCACCGCACCTGGTGCTGTTCCCCAGCCTGATCCTGACCCTGACCGTGATGGCGTTCGTGATGATGGGTGACGCCCTGCGCGACGCCCTCGACCCGAGGCAGCGCGCATGACCAACCTCGACCTGACCAAGCCGACCGCGGAGCTCGCCGGGCAGGGCACGCCCCTGCTCGAGGTCGACGACCTGCACGTGGAGTTCCGCACCCGCTCGGGCACGGTGCACGCCGTCAACGGCGTGAGCTACAGCCTGGCCGCGGGGGAGACCCTGGCCATCCTCGGCGAGTCCGGCTCCGGCAAGTCCGTGTCGGCCCAGGCGATCATGGGGATCCTCGAGACCCCGCCCGCGGTCATCACCGGCGGCGGCATCTGGTTCCAGGGCAAGAACATGCTGGAGATGTCCGCCGAGGACCAGCGGAAGATCCGCGGCCCGGGCATCTCGATGATCTTCCAGGACGCCCTGTCGTCGCTGAACCCCGTGTACAGCGTGGGCTTCCAGATCGGCGAGATGTTCCGGGCGCACCGCGGCACGAGCAAGAAGGAGGCCCGCAAGCGGGCCATCGAGCTCATGGACCGGGTGCGCATCCCGGCCGCGGCCCGCCGCGTCGACGACTACCCGCACCAGTTCTCCGGCGGCATGCGCCAGCGCGTGATGATCGCCATGGCCATCGCCCTGGACCCGCGGATCCTCATCGCCGACGAGCCGACCACCGCCCTCGACGTCACCGTGCAGGCGCAGGTCATGGACCTGCTCAAGGACCTGCAGGACGAGACGGGGATGGGGCTGATCCTCATCACCCACGACCTCGGCGTCGTCAACGAGGTCGCCGACAACGTCGCGGTCATGTACGCCGGCGAGATCGTCGAGCGGGGTACCGTCGACGACGTCTTCACCCGCCCCGCGCACCCCTACACCGAGGGGCTCATGGGCTCGGTGCCGCAGGTCGAGGCCAAGGGCGGGCGGCTGCAGCCGATCGCCGGCCAGCCCCCGAACCTCGCGCGCATCCCCAGCGGCTGCCCCTTCCACCCGCGGTGCCCGCACCGCCGGCTCGGCGACGCGGCCGCGCCGGGGCGGGAGTGCGCCACCGACGTCCCGCCGCTGCGGCTGGTCGTGCCGGGACGCGAGGCGGCCTGCCACTACAGCGAGGAGGTCCTCGGTGTCGCAGCCGAGTGAGTCCGGCGCCACCGCGGCGTCGTCCCTGTCGAAGTCGTCACCGTCCACCGCGGCGGTGCCGGGCACCCCGACGCTGGCGAAGCCCGCGCCGGCGGGCGCCCGCGGCGCGATCGGGGAGACGCTGCTCGAGGTCCGCGGGCTGCAGAAGCACTTCCCGCTGACGCAGGGCATCGTCTTCAAGCGCACGATCGGTCACGTCCGCGCGGTCGACGGCGTGGACCTGGCCCTGCGCCGCGGCGAGACCGTGGGCCTGGTGGGCGAGTCCGGCTGCGGCAAGTCGACGGTCTCGAAGCTGATCGTGGCGCTGGAGAAGCCGACCGCCGGGTCGATCCTCTACAAGGGCAAGGACGTCGCCCGCATGGGCGGCCGCGCGCTCAAGGACTACCGGCGCGAGGTCCAGATCATCTTCCAGGACCCGTACGCGTCGCTGAACCCGCGGATGACCGTCGGCGACATCGTCGCCGAGGGCTGGGCCGTGCACGACGACGTCGCCCCGAAGAAGGGCCGGCTCAAGCGCACCCAGGAGCTGCTCGACCGCGTCGGCCTCAACCCCGACTACGTCAACCGCTACCCGCACCAGTTCTCCGGCGGCCAGCGGCAGCGCATCGGCATCGCCCGGGCGCTGGCGCTGCAGCCGGAGGTCATCGTCTGCGACGAGCCGGTGTCCGCGCTCGACGTCTCGGTGCAGGCGCAGGTGGTCAACCTGCTCGAGGACCTGCAGGACGAGTTCGGCCTGTCCTACCTGTTCATCGCGCACGACCTGTCGGTGGTGCGGCACATCTCCGACCGCGTCGCGGTGATGTACCTGGGCAGCATCGTGGAGGAGGGCACCGACGAGGAGGTCTACGCCTCGCCGTCGCACCCCTACACCCAGGCGCTGCTGTCCTCGGTGCCGCTGCACGAGCCGGCCCTGCGCGGGCAGAAGGACCGGATCCTGCTGCAGGGCGACGTGCCCAGCCCGGCCGACCCGCCGTCGGGCTGCCGGTTCCGCACCCGCTGCTGGAAGGCGCAGGACGTCTGCGCCACCGAGGCGCCGGCGCTGGTCGACCGCGGCCAGGGCCACCCCTCGGCCTGCCACTTCGCCGAGGCCCGGATGGTCGTCCCGGTCGACGTCGAGTAGCACCTCCCGCACCGCGACGACGGCGCGGCGGCTCCCTCCCCGGGGAGCTGCCGCGCCGTCGCCGTCAGGGGGTGCCGACCAACGGCAGCACCCGCTCCCGGACCAGCTCGAGCTGGCGCACCGGGTCGGTCAGCGGCCAGAGCAGCACCCGCTGCACGCCGGCCGCCGCGAACCCGCGGAGCCGGTCCGCGCAGACCTCCGCCGGCCCGATCGGCAGCTGCCGCAGCGCGTCGGGGGACCGCCCGAGCAGCGGGGCCAGGACGCCGGTGCGCACCCGCTCGCCCTCGCCGGCGTCCTCGACGACGTGGACCCACGTCGTCGCCAGGGCGTTGGGCAGCGGGACGGCGCGGCCGGCCGTGAGCTCCCGGAGCGTGCCGAGGGCCTCGCGGAACCGGTCGGGGGTGGTGTTGTAGGCCGAGGCGACCCAGCCGTCCCCGAGGCGGGCGACGCGCCGCAGCCCGGCCGCGCTGCCCCAGCTGGCCACCCACACGGGCAGCCGGGGGGCGGCCGGCTCCAGCCGCGGCCCGCCGGCGCCCGCGGGGTCGCCGCGCAGCAGGCCGCGGAGGGCGCGCAGGTCCTCGTCGAAGCGGCGCCAGCGGTCCTCGAACGGGCGGCCGGCCAGCGCGTGGTCCGCCGCCGAGGAGCCGGGGCCCACGCCGGCCACCAGGCGCCCGCCGGACAGCACGTCGAGCGCCGCCAGCGTCTTCGCCGTCGCGGCGGCGCCGCGGACCACCGGGAGGGCCACCGTGGTCGCCAGCGTCAGGTCGCCGGAGTCCCCGGCCACCGCGGCCAGGGCGGTCGGGCCGTCCAGCCACGGGCGGGCGAAGACGAGGTGGTCGTTCGCGCACAGCCACGCGTACCCCAGGTCCGCCGCCGCCCGCGCGTACTCCCGCAGCCCGGACGGCGAGAACCCGCCGTCGAGGTCGGCGAGGGGGAGGTGGGCGCCGTACTCCACGCCCGCACGGTCGGTCCCGGCGGCGGCCCGTGCCAGGGGCGCAGGTCCGTGCGCCGCGCGGGCCGGTGGGAGACTGTGCGCCCGTGACCGCCGACCGCCGCATCCTCCTGGTCCACGCCCACCCCGACGACGAGACGATCAACAACGGCGCGACGATGGCGCGCTACGTCGCCGAGGGTGCGCAGGTCACGCTGCTCACCTGCACGCTGGGGGAGGAGGGGGAGGTCCTCGTCCCGGAGCTGGCGCAGCTGGCCCCCGACGAGGCCGACCAGCTCGGCGGCTACCGGATCGGCGAGCTGGCCGCCGCGATGGGTGCGCTCGGTGTCACCGACAGCCGCTTCCTCGGCGGCGCCGGCCGCTACCGGGACTCCGGGATGATGGGGACGCCGGCCAACGACCACCCCCGCGCCTTCTGGAACGCGGACCTCGACGAGGCGGTGGGCCACGCGGTCGCCGTCGTGCGGGAGGTGCGGCCGCAGGTCGTGGTCACCTACGACGAGAACGGCGGTTACGGGCACCCCGACCACATCCAGGCCCACCGGGTCGCGATGGCCGCCGTCGAGCGCGCCGCCGACCCCGCCTGGCGCCCGGAGCTGGGCGCGGCGTGGGACGTCGCCAAGGTCTACTGGGCCTGCGTGCCGCGGTCGGTGCTGCGCGAGGGCGCCGAGGCCATGGCCGCGCTCGGGGAGGCCTCGCCGTTCGAGCAGCTCGGCGAGATCGACGACATCCCCTTCGCCGTCCCCGACGAGGTGGTGACCGCCGCCGTCGACGGCCGCGCCCACGCCGCCCGCAAGGACGCCGCCATGCGGGCACACGCCACCCAGATCACCGTCGACGGGCCGTTCTTCGCGCTGTCCAACAACTTCGGCCAGGAGGTGCTCGGCGTCGAGCACTACCGGCTGGTGCGCGGCGAGCGTGGCCCCGCGGGGGACGGGCCGCACGGCTGGGAGGACGACCTGTTCGCCGGCCTGGACGCGTGAGCCGGCTCCCCGGGCTGGTCCTCGCCGGGCTCGCGGCGGTGCTGGTCGCCGGGTGGCTGGCACTGGTCGAGGTGTTCTGGCTGCCGCTGCGGGTGGCCGGCGTCCTGCTGCCGCTGTCGGTCCTGGCCGCCGTCGCGGGCAACTGGCTGCTGGTCACCGGCGCGCACCGGCTCACCGGCTCGCGCGTGGTGGCGCTGCTGCCGGCGGTCACCTGGCTGGTGGTCGCGGTCGGCGCCACGATGCCGCGGCCCGAGGGCGACCTGGTCGCCGTCGGCACCGGCGGGCTCGGCGCGGTCACCCTCGCGTTCCTCGGCCTCGGGGTGGTCGCCGCGGCGGTCGCCGTGGGCCGGGTGCTGGCGACGCCGCGCCGCCCGGCCGGCCCGCCGGCCTGAGGGTCAGCGCGCCGCCCGCTGCCGGGGGGACCGCGCTGCGCCCCGGAGTGCGGCACGTGTCCCCCCGGCGGGGTGAGCCGGGGACTCAGTCCGGCGCCCACCGGTAGTGGTAGCGGTGGTGCTCGACGTAGCCGGCCCGGCGGTACAGCGCCCGGGCCGCCGCGTTCGAGACGGTGACCTGCAGGTACACCCAGCGCGCGCCGCGGTCCGCGCCCCACCGGGTCACCGCCGCCATCACCGCCGTCGCGAGGCCCCGGCGGCGGGCGTCCTCGGCGACGGTGACCGCGCTGACGCCCAGCCAGTCGTCGGTGACGACGCCGCGGGCCACCGCGACCGGCGCCGCGCCCGGCTCCGGCCGCACGGCCGCGAACACGACGACGGGGGCGTTGCCGAGCACGGCGGGCGCGGTGGGCGGCAGGGCGTTCCCGAGGTGCCGGTAGGCGCCCAGCCAGCCCTCGTCGGGGGTGGGGGAGAGCTCGACCGGCACCCCGTCGCCGGCGCCGGGGACCAGCGGGGCGGTGAGCACCAGGACGTCCTCGCCGCGCTCCCAGCCCGCGGCGGCGAACGCGGCGTCGGCCGGGCGGGCCTGCACGCCGGGCAGCGCCGCGCCGGGCCGCAGCCCGCGCGCGCGGTACCAGTCGGCCACCGCGCCGACCGCCTCCGGCAGCGGGCGGCCGGGGTCGCCGGTGACCAGCGCGGTGTTGGCCCGGCCGGTGAACCCGCCCCCGGCGCGCAGCAGCCAGTCGCCGAGCGGCTCCTCCTCCGTGCCGCGCCAGCCGCGCGCGGCCACCCGCTCCAGGTCGGCCACGCCGAGGGGCGAGCGGCTCTGTCCCACGACCCGATCCTGCGGGGCGCGCCCCCGCGTCCCTCCACCGGGGCGGGCGGGTCCACCCGTCGCGCCCGGCCCCGGGAGCCGGGGCCATACTGACGGGCGACACGCGCGGGTCCGGCGCAAGCCGGGGCCGCTGCCCGCACGTCCCCCAGGGAGGACCCTCCGTGACCTACGTGATCACCCAGGCCTGCGTCGACGTCCTGGACAAGGCGTGCATCGACGAGTGCCCGGTGGACTGCATCTACGAGGGCGACCGGATGCTCTACATCCACCCCGACGAGTGCGTCGACTGCGGCGCCTGCGAGCCGGTCTGCCCCGTCGAGGCCATCTACTACGAGGACGACGTCCCGGACAAGTGGAAGGACTTCTACAACGCCAACGTGGAGTTCTTCTCCGACCTGGGCAGCCCCGGCGGCGCGGCCAAGACCGGGAAGATCGGCAAGGACCACCCGCTGGTGGCGGCCCTCCCGCCGCAGGGCGAGGGGCACTGACGACCACCGCCCCGGGGACGGCGGCCGGCCGGCTGCCCGACTTCCCCTGGGACAGCCTCGAGGCCGCCCGGGCGCGCGCCGCGCAGCACCCGGGCGGCCTCGTCGACCTGTCGATCGGGACGCCGGTCGACGAGACCCCCGAGATCCTGCGCACGGCGCTCGCCGCCGCGGGGGACTCCCCGGGCTACCCGACGGCGCTCGGCACCCGTGAGCTGCGGGCCGCGGCCGCCGGCTGGCTGCACCGCCGGCTCGGCGTGACCGTGGCCGACCCGTTCGCCGCGGACCCGTCGGTGATCCCGACCGTGGGCTCCAAGGAGCTCGTGGCGCTGCTGCCCACGCTGCTCGGCCTGCGCGAGGGCACGGTGCTGATCCCCGAGGTCGCCTACCCGACCTACGAGGTCGGCGCGGTCCTGTCCGGGCTCGCCGTGCGCCGCACCGACACCCCGCCCGACGACCCCGCCGGCGTCGTCCTGGTGTGGCTGAACTCCCCGGGCAACCCGCACGGCCGCGTCCTGTCCGACGACGAGCTGCGCACCTGGGTTGCCTGGGGCCGGGCGCACGGCGTGCCGGTCGTCTCCGACGAGTGCTACGCGACGCTCGGCTGGGACGTGCAGCCGCGCTCGCTGCTGCACCCCGCCGTCGCGGGTGAGGACCACACCGGCCTGCTGGCGGTGCACTCGCTGTCCAAGCAGTCGACGGCCGCCGGCTACCGCGCCGGACTGCTCTCGGGCGACCCCGCGCTGGTCCGGCAGGTGTGGGAGGTGCGCCGCCACCTGGGGCTGCTGGTGCCCGGGCCCGTGCAGGCGGCCATGGCCGCGGCGCTGGCCGACGACGCGCACGTCGACGCGCAGCGCGAGCGCTACCGGGCCCGCCGGGAGCGGCTGGCCGCGGCGGTGCGGGCGACCGGCGCGCGGATCGACCACTCCGAGGCGGGCCTGTACCTGTGGGTCACCCGCGACGAGGACTGCTGGGCGACCGTCGACTGGCTGGCCGGCCTGGGCATCGTCCCCGCGCCCGGCTCGTTCTACGGCCCGGCCGGCGCGCGGCACGTGCGCATGGCGCTGACCGCCACCGACGAGCGCATCGACGCCGCCGTGGAGCGGCTGACCGCCTGACCGCGGAGCGGCGTCGACCCGCGCGCCCCCTCACACCGCACACGACGAGGCCCCGCCCGGCTGGCAGCCGGGCGGGGCCTCGTCGTCGTACTGCTACTGGCTCGTGATCACCGGAGGCCGATGTTCACGTAGTAGGTCTGGCCGTCGTCGAGGGTGACGCCGATCCGCCAGTAGTTGCCGCTGGTCGACCCGGACTTCCAGTTGTAGATGTACTGGGCCGCCGAGCCGTCGTAGCGGTAGGTCGAGCCGCTGTCGGTCGAGGCGTTGTACACCGTCTCGTCCACCGGGGCGCTGGTGGCGTTGCCCTTGACCGGGGTCAGCCACGTGGCGGGACCGCCCTGGACCACCGTGCCGTCGGCCCGCTTGAGCTGGAACTTCACCGGCACGGTGCTGCCGGCCTTGAAGACGCTCGTCGAGGTACCGACCTGGTGGGCCGTGTCGTTGATCGGCTGCAGGAACCCGTCGAACCGGTAGATCACCCGGAAGGTGCCGGTCACCGTGCTCGTGTTGCCGACCTTGTCGGTCGCCGTCGCGGTGTAGGTGAAGGTGCCCACCCCGTTGGCGTTGCCGCCCGTGACGGTCACCGTGCACGACGCCAGACCGGAGAAGCTGTCCCTCGCCGTGCAGGTCGCCGCCGGGACGCTGCCCAGGGTGAACGTGCCGCCCGCGACGTTGACGTCGGACGTGGTGAGCGTCGGCTTCTCCTGGTCGATCCGGATACCGCCGACCGTGGCGCTGGCCGTGTTGCCGGCCTTGTCGGTCGCCGTGCGGGTGACGGTGTTGTCGCCGTTGGCCGACAGCACGACCGGGTCGGGGCAGGCGGCCACGCCGGAGAGCGTGTCCGAGCAGGTGAAGGTCACCGTGACCGGTCCGCTGTACCAGCCGGAGGCCGTCATGGTGCCGCTGGTGACCGCCCCGGTGATGGTCGGCGCGGTCTTGTCCAGCTTGACGGTCACCGAGTCGGTGCCGACGTTGCCCGCGGTGTCCCTCGCCGTGCCGGTGACGAGCTGGCCTGCCGTCTCCGTGGAGACGGTCACCGGAGCGGTCAGCGTGCCGGCGGCGACACCGGAGCCGGCGTCGTCGTCCGATGCGGAGAAGGTGACGGTGACGTCGCTGTTGTTCCAGTCGTCCGCGTTGGGCCGGGGCGACAGGGTGTGCGTCACCGCGGGGGCGATGTTGTCCCACTTGAGCGCGACGGCGTTGGCCGACTCCGCGTTGCCGGCGTTGTCCACGGCCCAGTACGTGACCGTGCCGGCGCCACTGCCGTCGAGCGGCACGCTCACCGTCTTGGTGGTGCCGGAGGCGACCTGCTCCGCCCCGCCGTTGATGCGGTAGTGGATCTCCTTGACGCCGGACAGGGCCGCCTGGTCGGTCGCGGTGAGGACCACGGCGGCGGTCGAGCCGGTGCACCAGCCGTTGGTCCGCGTGCACTGGTTGTCGGCGGAGGTCGTCGGCGCGGTGCCGTCGATGTTGATGCCGCCCACCGTCCGGCCGGCGCTCGCGTTGCCCGCGACGTCGGTGGCCGGGTCGCTCGTCACGCTCTGGCCGGCGCCGTCGCCCTTGATCGGCTTGCTCGTCGGGCAGGACGCCACCCCGGAGAGGTTGTCCGTGCAGGTGAAGTCGACGGTGACCTCGTCCCTGTACCAGCCGGCCGCGTTCGGCTGGGTGGTGGCACGCCCGGCGACGACCGGAGCGGTCCGGTCGATCTTGATGCCGCTGACCGAGGCCGGGGCGCTGACGTTGCCGGCCCTGTCCGCGATGGTGACCGGGCCGGCGCCCAGGTCGCGGCCCTCACCGGTGATGGTGCTGGCCGCCGGCTGGGTGGCCAGGTCGATGCCGGAGAGCGCGTCGTTGCCGACCCACGTCACTCGGACGTCGTCGTTGTACCAGCCGGCGGCGTTCGCGTCGGTCGGGACGCCGACGAGCGTGGGCGGGGTCGTGTCGATGTTGACCGGCCCGTAGGCGGTGCTGCTCCGGTTGCCGGCCACGTCCACCGCGTCGCCGCGGACCGTCTGGCCCGCGCCGTCGTTGGTCAGCCTGGTGTCACCGGCGCAGCCCGCGACACCGTCG
Source organism: Geodermatophilus sp. SYSU D00879 (assembly GCF_054050375.1). NCBI lineage: Bacteria > Bacillati > Actinomycetota > Actinomycetes > Geodermatophilales > Geodermatophilaceae > Geodermatophilus > Geodermatophilus sp. SYSU D00879. The sequence goes on along the minus strand of NZ_JBJGZF010000001.1, from coordinate 223,125 downwards.
ATCCCCGAGTCGGCGTCGGTGCAGGTGAAGCGCACGTCGACGGCCGTGTTGTTCCAGCCTGACCTGTTCGCGGCCGGCGTCTGGGCGCCCGTGATGCTCGGCGCGACGGTGTCGACCTTCACCTCGACGGTGTTGGTCGTCTCGTGGGCCTCCTCGTTGCCGGCCAGGTCCACGCTCCAGTACGCGATGGTGTGCGTACCGGTGGACAGGTCCGCGGTGAACGGCTCGCCGTAGGTCTGCCGCTCGCCGCCGTCGATCGTGTAGTAGGTCGCCGCGACGCCCGAGCCCTCGTCGGTGGCGCGGAACGCCACCGGGATGCCGCTGGTGACGAACCAACCGCTGTCGGGCGAGATCGGGTTGATCACCGTGGTCACCGGGGCCTTCGGGTCGACCCGGAGGGTGAGCGGAGCGCCCGCGCGCTCCGCGTTGCCGGCCAGGTCCACGCTCCAGAACGCGACGGTGTGCGTGCCCTCGCCGACGGAGAACGGGTCGCCGTAGGTCTGCCGGGCCCCGCCGTCGACCGTGTAGTAGGTCGCCGCGACGCCGGACAGGCTGTCCGTGCCGGTCAGCGCGACCTCCACGTCGCCCCGGTACCAGCCGCTCGCCGGGAGAGCGGGCACGGCAGCCAGGGTGGTGGGCGCGTGACGGTCGATGTGGATGCCGTCGACCGTCCGGGTCACGGTGTTGCCGGCCTTGTCGGTGCAGGTGGCGGTCGAGGACAGGTTGGAGCCCTCGCCGCGCACGACGTCGTCAACGGGACCGGTGGCGACGCCGGACAGCGCGTCGGTGCAGGACCACGTGACCGTGACGTCCCCGGTGTGCCAGCCGCCCGGGACGTCAGCGGTCAGGACGGGCTTCGTCTTGTCGACGTTGATCCCGCTGACCCCGGCAGACGCCTGGTTGCCGGCCGCGTCGGTGACCGTGGCGTCGGCGCTCTGGTTCGCGCCCTCGCCCAGGACGTCGCTCGCCAGGGCGCCCGAGACGCCGGAGAGCGCGTCGCTGGCGGTGTAGGTCACCGTGACGTCGGCGTTGTACCAACCGGCGGCGTTCTTGACGCCGTTGGCGGTCGCGGTGATGACCGGGGCGGTCCGGTCCACCCGGACGGTGGCCTGGTCCGTGGCGGTGTTGCCCGCGCCGTCCGTGGCGGTGCCGGTCACCACCTGGCCGGCCTTCGGGGTCTCGGCCGAGACGGTGGTGGTGGGGGAGCAGCTCGCGACCCCGGAGCCGCCCTGGTCGGCGCAGTCGAAGGTGACCGTCACGTCCTGGTTGGTCCAGGCGCCGTCCTCGTAGGACAGCGGCACGAAGGTGTGCGAGATGGTCGGCGCGGTGCGGTCGATCTTGACGTGCGCGGTCTGCGTCGCCTCGACGTTGCCGGCCTTGTCCGTCGAGGAGAAGGTGATCGTGTGGTCGCCCTCGGTCGACAGGGTGAAGTTGGTGCCCGTCTGCGGGGCGCCGCCGTCGACCGTGTAGGTGGTCGCGGCCACGCCCGAGAGGTTGTCCGTGGCGGACAGCGAGACCTGCACCTCGCCGTTCACCCAGCCGTTCGACGTGCCGCTGATGCCGGTGGTCGGCGCGGTGCGGTCGATCTTGACGGCCGGGCTGCTGGTGGCGGTGGTCGACAGGCCGGCACCGTTCGTGACGGTCGCCGTGCTGGTCAGCGCGGTGCCCTCACCGGTGATGGTGGTGTCGGCCGGCGCGGTGCGGATCCCCGACTCCGGGTCGGCCGCGGTCCAGCGGACGGTGACGTCGCCCTTGTACCAGCCGTTGCTGTTCGGCTGAGTGGTCGGCGCGCCCGAGAGGGTCGGAGCCGTGGTGTCACCGGCGGGAGCGGTCGACGACGCGGTGGCGGTGTTGCCGGCCTTGTCGGTGGCCCTGCCGGTCACCGTGGCGCCGGGCTGCACCGTCCTCGAGTTGGTGGTCGACCCGTCCGCGAGGCAGCTCGCGATCCCGGAGGCGTCGCCGCCGCCGGAGCTCGAGTCGGAGCAGGTGAACGTGACGGTGGTGGTGCCGTCGGCGTTCTTGGTCTGGGCGGCGCTGATGGTCGGCGCGGCCTTGTCCACGCGCACCGTGACCGAGCCGGGCGCGCCGGTGTTGCCGAGCCGGTCGACCTGCGCCGGCGCCGTCAGGTTGACGATGCCGTTGGACTTCACCGACTCGTTCTTGAAGGGCTGCGCCGCGGCGACACCGGAGCCGGCGTCGGTGGCCGTCCAGTTCACGGTGACGTCGCTGTTGTTCCACCCCGCGTCGTTCGCGGCCGAGGTGAGGGCAGCGCTGACGACCGGGCCGGTGTTGTCCACCGTGTAGGAGGCCTGCGTCGAGTTGGACTGACCGGTGCAGTTGTTGGGGTTGAAGTTCGGCGAGGCGGCCACGGTGAAGGCCTGGACCCCGTCGGCGGCCGGCGCGGTGGTCGAGAAGGTCCAGTTCGACTTCGCCGTCGAAGAGGTCTGGCGGGGCAGCGTGGCCGCACCGTCGACCTCGACGCACTTGGTGTCCGACGACGTGACGACCGTCAGGGTCAGCGTGGCGCCCCGCTTGGCGTAGAGGGTGCCGCCCGTGCTGACGGTGCCCGCACCGCCGGAGAACACCGCGGACGTGACCGACGCCGCCTGTGCCGGCGCGGCGGTCAGGGTGACCAGGGCCGGGGTCAGGACCGTGGTCAGGGACAGCAGGCCGGCTGTGAACCGCCTCGTCCGGGACGGGCGGGCAGGCGTGCCCGACGCAGGTTGGGACATGGAGCTCCTCGGTGAAGTGCCCGCGGGGGGCAGGTCGCCGCGGCGGTTTCGCTACTCGCTCCTCGGGGCCCAAGCGACCAGATACAGGCCCCGTATCACTGCATCGCGGTGTGTTACGGAAAAGGTAGAAAGCGCAGGTGGGGCCGCACAACGAGCCAGGCGTTGAGATCGCTCAACACCCGGCGCGGTCTCATCCCTCCGAGGGACCCCCGCGGGCCAGCCGGATCGCCGACTCGCGGTCCGGCACCCGGAGCTTCTTGAGGATCGCGCGGATGTGGGTGCGCACCGTGACCGGGGCGACGAACGTCTTCTTCGCGATCTCGTCCGTGGAGAGCCCGGCGGCCATCAGGTCCAGGACCTCGGCCTCCCGCTCCGTGAGCTCCACGGGCTTCGGGCGACCGGGCAGGGTGAAGCGGCGCCGCGGCTGTGCGCGGAACGCGTCGGCCACCCTGGTCACCAGCCACCGGGGGAGCACGGCCTCGCCGGCCAGCACACCGCGCAGCGCCGGCCCGAGCCGGGCGGGGTCCATCTCCTTGAGCAGGTAGCCGGAGGCCCCTGCCCGGAGGGCGGCGAACAGGTCCTCGTCGTCGCCCGAGGCGGTCAGCATGACGACGGCGACGCCGGGCAGCTCCCGGGTGATGTCCGCCGCCGCCACGATGCCGTTGCCGGGCATGTGGATGTCGAGCACGCAGACCTCGGGGCGGAGCTGCCGCGCCGCCTCGAGTGCGGCGTCCCCGCTGTCGACCGAGGCCACCACCTCGACGCCCTGGCCGCTCAGCGCCTCGGCGACGGAGATCCGGGTCGGGGCGTGGTCGTCGGCGAGGACCACTCGCAGGGGCTCGCTCACGGCCACCTCACCTCCACGGTGGTGCCCTCGCCGGGGGAGGAGGCGATCTCCAGTGCCGCGCCGAGCTGGGCGGCACGCTCCCGCATGCTGGTGAGGCCGAACCCGCCGGCACGCGCGCCCCGCGGGGTGCCGACGGCGAACCCGCGGCCGTCGTCGACGACGGACAGGGCGAGGGGCTGTGTGGTCAACGCGACCTCGATCCGCTGCGCCTCGCCGTGCCGGACGGCGTTGCGCACGGCCTCGCCGACGATCCGCAGGACCACCTCTCCCGCGGTGGGTTCGAGGCGCGCCCGGGCGTCGAGGTCGGTGACGATCTTGACGTCGTAGCGGTGGGCCAGGTCGTCGAGCGCCTGCTGCAACACGGCGGGGAACGGCATGTCGGGCGGCCGGGTCATCGCGCGCAGCGCCCTGCGCGCCTCGAACTGGGCCCGGGCCGCCGCCGCGCCGATGCGCTCCGCGGTCCCCGGGTCATCGGGCTCCGCCGCCAGCCGCTTCGACTGGGCGACGATGTAGGCCAGCTCCTGGCTCAGCCCGTCGTGGAGCTCCCGCGCGGTGCGCCGGCGGTCCTCCAGCACGGCGGCGCGGGTGCGCAGCTCCCAGAAGGACCGGATCTCGCGGGCCGCTCCGACGAGCAGGAAGACGTAGAAGCCGAGCCGCAGGACGTCCCCGGTGTACACGTAGTCGGAGTACAGCGACGGGAAGAGCACGTAGTGGACGCGTGCCGCCGCGCCGAGGACGCAACCGGCACCCAGCCACCGCAGGAGCTGGTCGCCCGAAGACCTGCCCTGGCGGGTGAAGGCGACGGCGGCGACGGCGTAGCAGAGCGCGCCCAGGGCCTGGACCGCGAGCACCGCCGGGTGCGCCGACAGGACCGGACGGGTCGCATCGCCGAGGGGCTGTGACGGGTCGACGGTCGGCGGGAGCGTGTCACCGAGGACGAGCCCGACGGTCGCCAGGGTCGCGAGAGCCGCGCCGACACCGGCGGACAGCAGGCCGGTGGACCGCCGCCCGAGGCTGATCGTGGGAGTGGTCAGCGCCGCGGCGAGGAGCAGCAGGGTCCCGCAGAACCGGATGACCAGACCGGTCCACCGGCTGAACTCCTCACCCTGCGCCAGCGCCACCGCGTTCGGCAGCGCGGTGAGCACGAGGTTGGCGCCCGCGACGGTGCACAGGGCCAGGACGAGCAGCAGCTCTCGCGCCTGACGGCCGGTCCGGAACCGGCCGTAGAGCAGGTAGGCGGCGAGGAGGGCGATGAGCGCGTCGGCGGTCTCCAGCGCGACGTGCAGCGCCGGCGCCCGGTAGGCGAACCCGAGGAACGGCACGACGACGACAGCGACCGTGGACCCGCCGGCGACGACGGCGGTCCAGCCGACCAGGGCGCCATACCGTCGCGACAGCAGCCCTCCCCCCGTGGGCAGCACGTCGGACACGGTAGTTGCCCCGAACTCCTCCCCATGCGTCCGCCACGGCGGCCCCACCCTTCGGGGGTACTCCAGGCCGGCCGTTCCTAGCGCCCCGCAAGCGGGCGACGGTCGACCGCCAGACGTTCGCAAGGGCGCGCCGACACGGTGGTCCCCGTCAGCCGGGCAGCCCGCCCGGCCCCGTCGCGGAGGCCCTGCCGTGTTCCTCGTGCTGTTCCTGTCGTTCCCCGTCGTCGTCCTCGTCGCGCTGCTGGCGCTCGAGGCGCGCCTGCACCGCAACCGCAGCCTGGCCGGCTCCGCCGGGATGCCCGCGGCCTTCGACCGGCCGGAGTTCGCCGGGCGGCTCGGGGGCCGCGTGCGGTGACCCGTCCACCAGCCCCCGGACGACGCGGGGAGGGGCCGCCCCGTACCGGGACGGCTCCTCCTCGTGTGTGCGGGTGCTACTTGCGCAGGGAGAAGCGCGCGGTCTGCGTGCTCCCGTCCGCGGCGGTCACGGTGAGGACGGCGCAGCCCTCGGCAGCGGGCTTCCAGGTGAAGACGAACTGGTGGTCCTGGGCGTCGTACCGCAACACGCTGCCACCCGCGGCCGTAGCGGGGACGGGAGTGCCCTTCGGCGCGAAGCCGGTGCAGTCGACCGCTGCGGTGACCGTGATGGACCGCACCGCGCTCACGTCGGTGAGCTCCTCAGCGCCCGCGAGGACGCGGAACTTGACCGGGACGGTGCTGCCGGCCTTGGCCGAGTTGACGGCCGGGGCGGCCGCGACCGGGTTGCCCAGCGCGCTGACGGTCCAGGGCAGCACGGTGTAGTGCTGCTCCGCGACCACCGCGTTCCCCGCGACGTCGTACGCGGTGGCGACCAGGGTGTGCTCGCCGATCTCGGTGCCGTACCCGCTCACCGTGCAGGTGCCCGGGCCGGACAGGTCGTCGTGGGCCGTGCAGGTCGGGACGGCGGGGACCCGGCCCCAGTACACGCTGCCGAACTCCGAGTCGAAGGTCGCCGTCGGCGGGGTGAGGTCGACGTCGACGTCCTCGACCGTCGCGGTGGCGGCGTTCCCGGCGTGGTCGGACACCTCGCCGCGGACCATCTGGTCCGCGCCCTCCGCGAGCGTCACCCTCTCTGGGCAGGCGACGACGCCCGACCCGCCGTCGTCGGCGCAGGTGAACGACACGGTGGGTGCGGTCACGTACCAGCCCCCGACCCCGTCGGGTCCGGCCGGGACGATGGCGGCCGTGATGGTCGGGGCGGTCGTGTCGACGACCGCGTAGGACGCGGTGGCGCGGTCGGACAGCCCGTCCTCGTCGGTGAACTCGCAGGCGACGGTCACCGTCCCGAGGCCGTGCTCGTCGACGCCGGACCGGTCGATCCGCGGCGCGGCGGTCGCCCCGGGCTGCTGGTCGTCCTCGACGTCGCAGCCGGCGGTCGGCTCGTCGCCGATCTCGTAGGCCTCCTCGTCGACGCCGGTGACCGAGACCCGCGGCGCGGTGTTGCGCGGCGGCGCCGGGGCGACCGTCACGGTGAAGGCGACGGGCTCGATGTCGAATCGACCCGCCGTGGCGCCGGTGGCGGTGTACCCGGTGGCGCGGACCGTGGTGGTGCCCGCGGACAGCGGCACGACCGTCACCGGGACGGCCGTGTCGCAGTCCTCGAGCGTGACGCTGCGGGAGGCGAGGCGCGCCACCGACTCGTCGCCCGACGCCAGGGCCACGGTGATCGAGGTGTCCTTGCCCTTGAGGTTGCAGCCGTGCTCGCCGTCCTGTGCAGGCCGGACGACGAGCGAGGTGGTCCCGGCCTCGCCCCCGGCCGTGAGCGGCATCGTCTCCAGCGTCACGTCGACGGTGCCGTCGAGCGTGTTGGTGACGGTGTCGGCCAGGGCGAGGCCGCCGCCGGTGAGGACGAGTCCGGCGGTCAGGGCCGCCAGGGCCCGGGAACGCATGCCCAGACGCATCCAGTACTCCTGTGAGGTGGGCCCCCTGCGGCTCCGTGGTGGGTCGGCGGGGGAGGTGATCGCGCGGCACGCTATGGCGCCGTCCGGCTGCACGGGGTGAGTTCCGTCGTGCGCCCCGGTGCGTCCGTGACAGGAGCGACGGCCGCGACGTCCCGAGTCCGAGACGACACCGCCCGGGGCCGTGCCGGCCGCTCAGCCGCAGTTGCGCTCGCGCTCGTCGGAGCCCAGCGCCGTCGTCAGCGCCTGGGCGAAGCCGTCCCAGCGCTGGTAGGCCTCCGGGAAGCCCGAGCGCTGCACCCACTGCGCGGCGTCGGTCAGGCGCATGGTCTCCCAGCCGGGCACCCGCACGAGCCGGTCGTAGAACTGGCCGGCCGCGTAGACCGGGTCCTGCACCTGCGCCGGCGTGCCCCAGCCCTGCGAGGGCCGCTGCTGGAACAGGCCGAGGGAGTCCCGGTCGCCGTAGTCGAGGTTGCGCAGCGTGGACTCCTGCATCGCCGTGGCCAGCGCGATGACCACGGCGCGCTCGGGCAGCCCGCGCTGCTGGGCGACGGCCGCGATCGTCTGGGCGTTGGTCCACTGCTCGGCGGACAGCGTCACCGACGTCGAGGGGACGGTGCAGATCCCGGTCGCCGCCGGCGCGGGCGGCTCGGACCGGTCGGCCTTCCACGCCAGGGCGAACACCACGACGATCCCGATCACGTAGGCGGGCCACCACGTGCGCAGGGCGGCCGGGCCGCCGCGGCGGGGGGTCCGGCCGGCGGGACGCCGGGCGGGGGTGCGCTTCGGGGCGGGCCGGCTGCCGGAGGGGCGCTTCGCGGCCGGGCGCCGGGTACCGGGCGCCGGCCGGCGGGGCGGGGCCGTCCGTGCGCTGGTCATCGCCCCCGACTGTAGGTGCGCTCCCCGGCCGGACCCCGGACGTCGCGGTGCGGACGGGTGTCGTGGGACGGGCGTGATCGCTACCGTGACGGCCGCCTCACGCCGTCCTCCCGCCCCGCGCACCTCCTGGAGCCCGCATGCCCGACGTGCTGCTGCCCGGCGTCTCCGCCACCCGCGTGCCCACCGCGCGGCTCACCCAGAACGTGTTGCACCCCGAGGGCACCGACCCGGCCGGCCCCGGCGAGGCGGTGCTCCTCGTGCACGGCAACGTCAGCTCCGCGCTGTTCTGGCAGCAGACGCTGCTGGCGGTGCACGGCACCGGGCGGCACCGGGTGCTCGCCGTCGACCTGCGCGGCTACGGCGACACCGACCCGCTGCCGGTCGACGCGCGCCGCGGGGTCGGCGACTGGGCCGACGACCTCGGCGCGCTGCTGGACGCGCTGGGCCTGGACCGGGTCCACCTGGTCGGCTGGAGCATGGGCGCGGCCGTCGTCCTGCAGCACCTGCTCGACGCGCCGCAGCGGGTGGCCTCGGTGACCCTGGTCGCGCCGGTCTCGCCGTACGGCTTCGGCGGCACCACGGGTCCCGAGGGACGGCGGCTGGCCGACGACGGCGCGGGCTCCGGCGGGGGACTGGCCAACCCGGAGTTCGTGGCGGCACTCGCGGCGGGCGACACCTCCGACGCGACGCCGTCCGCACCGCGGTCGGTGCTGCGCGCCTTCTACGTGGCGCCGGGCTCGCTGCCGCTGGACCCGGCGCTGGAGGACGTCTTCGTCGCCGCGATGCTGTCCACCCGCACCGGGGAGGACCACTACCCGGGCGACGCCGTGCCGAGCGACGCTTGGCCGGGGACCGCGCCGGGGACGCGCGGGGTGCTCAACACCATGGCGCCCACGGTGTTCGACGTGTCCGGCGTCGTCGACCTGGCCGACAAGCCGCCGGTGCTGTGGATCCGCGGCGACGCCGACGCGATCGTCTCCGACACCTCGGTGTTCGACCTGGCGTACCTCGGGCAGCTCGGCGCGGTGCCGGGCTGGCCGGGCGCGGAGGTCTGCCCGCCGCAGCCGACGGTCACCCAGACCCGCGCGGTGCTCGACCGCTACGCCGCGGCCGGCGGCGCCTACCGCGAGGTGGTCCTGCCCGGGGTCGGGCACTCGCCGCACGTCGAGCGGCCGCAGGAGTTCGTCGTCGCGCTGCTCGAGCACCTCGACGTCCCCGCCGAGGAGCCCGCCGGCCTCACCTGAGGCGCACCTCCGCGGGCGTGCACCGGGCACGTCCGCGGAGGTGCCCGCACTCAGTCGTTGGCGTGCAGGGCGGCGTTGAGGGCGCCCCACTGGCCCGACCGCGGCAGCGCCTCCAGCGCACCGGAGACGCTGTTGCGGCGGAACAGCAGCCCGTCGCGGCCGGACAGCTCGCGGCCCTTGACGACCGTCCCGTCGGGCAGGGTGATCCGCGAGCCGGCGGTGACGTAGCAGCCGGCCTCGACGACGCAGTCGTCGCCGAGGGAGATGCCGATGCCGGAGTTGGCGCCGAGCAGGCAGCCGGTGCCGATGGAGACGACCTCCTTGCCGCCCCCGGACAGCGTCCCCATGATCGACGCGCTGCCGCCGATGTCGCTGTCGGCGCCGACGACGACGCCCGCGCTGATCCGGCCCTCGACCATCGAGGGGCCGAGCGTGCCGGCGTTGTAGTTGACGAAGCCCTCGTGCATGACCGTCGTCCCCTCGGCCAGGTGCGCGCCGAGCCGCACCCGGTCGGCGTCGGCGACCCGCACGCCGGCGGGGACCACGTAGTCGACCATCCGCGGGAACTTGTCCACCGACAGCACGGTCACGTGCCCGTGCGCCGCCCGCAGGGTCGCGCGGCGGGCGGGGGTCAGCTCGGTGGCCAGCACCGGGCCGGCGCTGGTCCAGGCCACGTTGGCCAGCAGGCCGAAGACGCCGTCCAGGTTGACGCCGTGCGGGCGGACCAGGCGGTGCGAGAGCAGGTGCAGCCGCAGGTAGACGTCGTGGGCGTCGGCCGGCGGCGCGTCGAGGTCGGGGACGACCGTCCGGACGCCGACCACCTCCACGCCGCGGGCGTCGTCGGTGCGCACCAGCCCGGAGAACTCGTGCCCGAGCTCGCCCCCGAGCTCCAGGGTGCCGAGCTGGTGGGTCCCGGCCGGCCCGTCGCCGCCGCCGAGCGCGGGGGAGGGGTACCAGGTGTCCAGGACGGTGCCGGAGGCGGTGATGGTCGCGAGGCCGGCGGCGACGGCGGAGCGTGGAGCGGTCACGGTCCCGACGCTACCCAGCGACGCCGCACCGCCCGCCCGTAGGCTCGGGCACCGTGACCGGCGCGCTCGACCTGGACCTGTCCGCCGACGTCCTCACCCTCACCCGGGCGCTGGTCGACACCCCGTCGGTCTCCGGTGACGAGCGGGTGCTCGCCGACGCCGTCGAGGCCGCGCTGCGGGAGCTCGGCGGGCTGGAGGTCGAGCGGGTCGGCGACACCGTGCTCGCCCGCACCACGCTCGGCCGCGACACCCGCATCGTGCTGGCCGGTCACCTGGACACCGTGCCGATCGCGGACAACGTGCCGAGCCGGGTCGAGGACGGGCGGCTGCACGGCTGCGGCACCAGCGACATGAAGTCCGGCGACGCCGTCATGCTGCGGCTGGCCGGCCGGTTCGGCGTCCCGGGGGCGGAGCCCGCGCACGACGTCACGTTCGTCTTCTACGACAACGAGGAGGTCGAGTCCGCGAAGAGCGGCCTCGGCCGGGTGGCCCGCGAGCGGCGCGGCTGGCTCTATGGCGACCTCGCCGTCCTCCTGGAGCCCACCGACGGCGAGATCGAGGCGGGCTGCCAGGGCACGCTGCGGGCGGTGCTGGAGGTGACCGGCCGCCGGGCGCACTCGGCGCGCAGCTGGCTCGGCGTGAACGCGATCCACGGCGCCGCCGGGATCCTCGGCACGCTGGCGGCCTACGAGGCGCGGCAGGTCGAGATCGACGGCTGCACCTACCGCGAGGGGCTCAACGCCGTCCGGGTGGAGGGCGGGGTCGCGGGCAACGTCGTGCCGGACGAGTGCCGGGTGACGGTCAACTTCCGCTACGCCCCCGACCGGGACGAGGACGCCGCGGAGGCGCACGTCCGCGAGGTGTTCGCCGACGCGCTGGCCGCCGGCGCCACCCTGACCGTCGTCGACAACGCCGGCGGCGCGCTGCCCGGGCTGACCGAGCCCGCCGCCGCGGCCTTCGTCGCCGCCGTCGGCCGGCCGGCGCGGGCCAAGCTCGGCTGGACCGACGTCGCCCGGTTCGCCGCCCTGGGCATCCCGGCGGTCAACTACGGGCCGGGGGACCCCCAGCTCGCGCACACCCGCGAGGAGTCCGTGCTCGTGGACCGGCTGCAGCCGGCCGAGGACGCCCTGACCGCCTACCTGTCCGGAGGCAGCGCATGACGACCGTCCCCCCGCCCGACGGCGCGCGGAGGCCGCGCCCGACCCGTCACCGGGGCCCGATCACGCTGCGCGGGGGCGAGCCGGACCCGCAGACGGTCGGGACGACGACCGACCAGCGGCTGCTCGACCGCCGCGGACCGACCGACTGGGTGCACACCGACCCGTGGCGCGTGCTGCGCATCCAGAGCGAGTTCGTCGAGGGCTTCGGCCTGCTCGCCGAGCTGCCGCGGGCGGTCAGCGTGTTCGGCAGCGCCCGCACCAGGCCCGACCACCCGCACTACGCGGCCGGCGTGGAGATCGGCGCGGCGCTGGCGCGGGCGGGCTACGCGGTCATCACCGGCGGCGGGCCGGGCGCGATGGAGGCGGCCAACCGCGGCGCGTCGGAGGCCGGCGGGCTGTCGGTGGGCCTGGGCATCGAGCTGCCGTTCGAGCAGGAGCTCAACGAGTGGGTCGACCTCGGCATCAGTTTCCGCTACTTCTTCGTGCGGAAGACGATGTTCGTGAAGTACGCGCAGGCCTTCGTCATCCTCCCCGGCGGCTTCGGCACCCTCGACGAGCTGTTCGAGGCGCTGACGCTGGTGCAGACCCGCAAGGTCACCCGCTTCCCGGTCGTGCTGTTCGGCAGCGCGTACTGGTCGGGGCTGGTCGACTGGATCCGCGGCACGCTGGTCGAGGCGGGCACCATCAACGCCGGCGACCTGGACCTGTTCACCGTCACCGACGACGTCGACGAGGTGCTCGCGCTGATCCGCGAGGCGGAGACCGCCCGGCAGAACGGGGACGGCGGCGGGGGCATGCGGGCGCCGCTGGCCCCGCCGGTCGAGCCGGTCGAGGGCTGAGGCGGCCGTGCTGTCCCTGCTGGTCGGGATCGCCGCGGTCGCCGTCGTGGGGGCGCTGCTGTTCCTCGGCGGGTCGCTGCTGCTCGGCCGCGGGGAGACCCAGCCGCCGGCCGAGCTGGACCGCTCGCCGGTCGAGCTGCCCGACGACCGGCCGGTGACCGGCGAGGACGTGCGCGGGCTGCAGGTGTCGGTGGCGGTACGCGGCTACCGGATGAGCGAGGTCGACTGGCTGCTCGAGCAGCTCGCCCTGGCGCTGGACGAGCGCGACGAGACGATCGCGGCGCTGCGCGCGGTGCCGGCGCCGCGGGCCGCCGACGCCGACACCGACCCCGACCTCCCGCTGCCGGACCGCGACGGGCCGGGCGGGGCGCCGACCGGGGACGGGGTGCGCCGGGATGGGTGAGGTGGTCCTGCCGGTCCGCGTGGAGGCGTCGCCCGAGCAGGTGTGGGCGGCGCTGACCGACTGGCGCGCGCAGGGGCGGTGGATGCCGGCGACCGACGTCGAGGTGGTCACCGACGCGGTGGAGGGCGTCGGCGTGCGGCTGGCCGCGCGCACCGGCGTCCCGCTGCCGTGGCGGCGCGGCCGGCACCTCGGCGTGCTCGACACGATGGTGGTCACCGAGTGGGACCCGCCGCGGCGGGTGGTCGTCCAGCACACCGGCCGGATCGTGCGCGGGCCGGGCATCTTCGAGCTGACGCCCGCCGGGGGCGGCACCGACCTGGTCCTGACCGAACGGTGGTACCCGCCGTTCGGGCTGCTCGGCCGGGCCGGCTGGCCGCTGGCGCGCCCGTTCGTCGTCGTGGGCTTCCGGGTCGCGCTGCGCCGGTTCGCCCGCTTCGCCCGCGCCTATGCCGGCTGAGCGGCCGCCCGGACGGCGTCGCGGCTGACGTACCAGCGCCGCCACAGCAGCGCCGCCGTCAGCACGGTGACCACCGTGCCGCCGTCGTACACGAGCCGCGCGCCCTCCTCGGCGCCCACGGTGCCCGCGGGCGGGTGCGCGTAGAGGACCTTGGCCAGGACGTCGTGCGCGGCCGCGCCGCCGGCCAGCGCCAGCGCGCGCACGGCCACCGGCCGGCGGTGCGGCGCCGCGTCGACGGCGAGCACCGCGGCGGTGGCGAGGTGGCCGCTGGCCAGCACGTGCAGCCAGACCAGCGCGGCCAGGCCCGGCCGGTGCGCCACGGCGGTGTGCAGCCCGGTGCCGTAGAGCAGCCACAGCCCGGCGGCGTTGACCGGGACGGCGACGAGCGGGTCGGCGAGCCACCGGGCGGGGGCGGTGCGCAGCAGCCGGGACAGCCGACGCGCGGCCGGCGGCGGCAGGGCGCGCAGCGCGAGGGTGACCGGGGCGGCGAGCACGAGCAGCAGCGGGGCGACCATGCCCACCAGCAGGTGCGCGGCCATGTGCGCGTGCAGGTCCGTGTGGGCGGTGCCCGGCCCGGCGACCCCCACCGCCGCGGCGGCCAGCCCGGCGAGCCACGCGGCGGTGCGGGCGAGCGGCCACGGACGGCGGCAGCGCCAGGTCGCGGCGACGTAGGCGGCGGCCGCGGCGAGCAGCAGTGCGAGGACGGCGGTCACGTGCGCGGGACGGGGCGTCCCCGCGCGCGCAGGAGCAGCAGCACCCCGGCGGCCAGCAGCGCCACGCCGGGCAGCACCCACGCGACGTCGTAGCCGGTGAGGTCGACGCCGTAGCGCACCTGGTGCAGCCGCAGCAGCTTGTGGTGCACCAGGCCGTCCCACACCTGGAAGGCGCCGGCGCCGGTGAGCACCGCGCCCCACCACAGGACGGCGGCGAACGGGCCGCGGCGGCGGGCGTCGGCCAGCAGCGCCAGGCCCGCGACCGCGGCGGAGAACGTGCCGGCGTGCAGCAGCCCGTCGGAGACCAGGCCGGCCGCGCCGCTCGCCCGGTCGTAGAAGTGGTGCCAGTGCAGCAGCTGGTGGAAGACGATCTCGTCCACCGCGCCCGCGGTGCCGGCGCCGAGCAGCAGGCCGGAGACCAGCAGCCGGCGCCGGGGCGCCGGCCGGGGGAGTTCGTCGGGCACGGGGCCCTCCCGTCGTCGGGTGTCCCCGGGCGCTGCCCGGCCGGCACGGCCGGGAAACGGCGCCGCGTCGGCGGTGCGGGTCAGCCGCGCGAGACCGCCAGCCGCGCGCCGAAGGCCAGCAGCGCGCAGCCGGTGAACGCGTCGAGGGCCCGCCGGACCGGGCGGCGTGCCAGCACCCGTCGCGCCCGGGACACCCCGGCCACCAGCAGGAGCAGCCAGACCAGCCCGACCGCGGCGTGGGTGAGCGCGTAGGCCAGCAGCACCGGCACCGCGGTGCCCGGCGCGAGGAACTGCGGCAGGACGGCGAGGTAGAAGGCGAGCACCTTCGGGTTGGTCACGTTGCTGAGGAAGCCCTGCCGCAGGCCGGTGAGCGCGGCCCGGCCGGCGTCGGGCCCGCCGTCGCCGAGGTCGGGGTACCGGCCGCGCACCGCCGACCGGAACGCCTGGACGGCGAGGAACGTCAGGTAGGCGACCCCGGCCCAGCGGATCGCCTGGAACAGCGGCTCCACGCGCACGACCAGCGCGGCCAGGCCGGTCGCGGCGGCCGCTCCCTGCAGGACGTTGGAGACGGTGATGCCGACCGCGCTCCACGAGCCGCGTACCCGGCCGCCGCCGAGGGTGTTGCGCAGGACGACGGCGACGTCGGGCCCCGGCACCAGCACGAGCACGACGGCGAGGACGACGAAGGTCCCGTATCCCGACCGGTCCACGCCGTCGACGGTACCCATCGGGCCGCCCCGGGCAGGTGGGTCCCGCGGGGTGCGGGGGTCAGTCCCGCGCGGGCACCGGCGCCCCCGGGCCCAGGCGCTCCACCTCCGGACCCGGGGCGCCGAGGGCCGCCCCGCGCCGGGCGCGGGCGCGGCGCTCCAGGCGGGCGCGCAGCCCGTCGAGGAACAGCGCCAGCCCCTCCTCGAACCGCTCCTCGTCGCCGCCGGCCGTGGGGACCGCGGCGGTGAGGGTGGGGAAGCGGCCCGGGTCGTCGGGCGACCCGCCCGCCGGCTCGCCCGCCGGCCGGTCGAGCGCCGTCTGCGTCTCCAGCGCGTCCCCGAGGACGAACGAGCCCAGCGCGGTCACCACGCGCACCGCCTCGCCCGGCTCCAGCCCCGCCTCCACCAGGACGCGCAGCGTGCGCTCGATGCCGGGCAGCGCCACCTCGGTCGGCCGGTTGCCCGCCACCACCTGGACGCTGTCGCGGTGGGCGAGCAGCAGCGCCCGCCGGACCCGGCTCGCCTCCGCCAGCCACTCCCAGACCGGCTCGCCCGGCCGCGGCGCCCGCGTGCTCTCCGGCACCTCCGCCATGACGGAGTCGGCCACCAGGTCCAGCAGGTGCCGCTTGTCCTTGACGTGCCAGTAGAGCGTCGGCGCGCTCACGCCCAGCCGCGCGGCCACCCCGCGGAGGGTCAGGCCCGCCAGGCCCTCGTCGTCGAGCACCTCGACGGCGGCGCGGACGACGTCGTCCCTCGAGATCGGCACCTTGACACTCTAACGGTGTTCGAGGACGCTCCGGGGGTGACTCTAACGGCGTTAGGGACCCCGTCGGGGGAGGCCGCTGCCGACCGTCCGCCCGCGGTCGAGGCCGCCGGCCTGGTGAAGACGTTCGACGAGGTCGAGGCCGTGCGCGGCATCGACCTGACGGTGCGCGGGGGCGAGCTGTTCGGCTTCCTCGGCCCGAACGGTGCGGGCAAGTCCACCACCATCAAGATCCTTTGTACGCTGCTGCGACCCACCGCCGGCACCGCGCGGGTGGCCGGCTTCGACGTCGTCCGCGACCGCACCGAGGTGCGCCGGCACATCGGCCTGGTGTTCCAGGAGACCACCCTCGACGACCACCTGACCGCCGAGCAGAACCTGCGCTTCCACGCCGACATCTACGGGATGCCGAGGGCCGAGGTCGGGCCGCGGATCGACGTCGTCCTCGAGATGGTCGGCCTGACCGACCGCCGCGGCTCCTTCGTGCGCACCTTCTCCGGCGGCATGAAGCGCCGGCTGGAGATCGCCCGCGGCCTGCTGCACTCGCCGCGCGTGCTGTTCCTCGACGAGCCGACCATCGGGCTGGACCCGGAGTCGCGGGCGTCGCTGTGGCGCTACGTCGACCGGCTGCGCGCCGAGGAGGACATCACCGTCTTCCTCACCACGCACTACATGGACGAGGCCGAGCGCTGCGACCGCATCGCGATCGTCGACGCCGGACGGATCGGTGCGCTGGACACGCCCTCGGCGCTCAAGGCCAGCGTCGGCCACGACCGGGTGCGGGTCACGACCACCGACGACGACGCCGCCGAGGCGCTCGTGCGCGAGCGACTGGGCGTGGAGACGGAGCGGGAGGGCGGGGCGCTCGTCGTCCTCACCCCCGACGGCGAGCAGTTCGTGCCACGGCTGTTCGAGCTCGGCCTCACGGTGCGCTCGGTGAGCGTGTCCCGGCCGACGCTGGACGACGTGTTCCTGGCCTACACCGGCGCGCGCATGGCCGACCGCCAGGCGGCGGCCGGCCGCAACCCGATGGTGGCGGCCGTGTTCCGGGGAGGCCGGCGATGACCGCGACCACCGCTCCCGTCCGGCTGGCCGGCCGGGGCCTGCGGCACGAGCTGCGCGCGGTGAAGGTGGTCTGGCATCGCGACATCCTGCGGTTCCGCACCGACCGCGGCCGGATCCTGTCGTCGTTCGCCCAGCCGCTGCTGTTCCTGTTCGTGCTGGGCGAGGGCCTGGGCGCCACGCTCCCGGTCGACACCTTCGGCGACGCCGACTACTCGACGTTCCTGTTCCCCGGCGTGCTGGCCACCTCGGTCATGTTCACCGCCGTCTTCTCGGCGATCTCGATCGTCTGGGACCGGGAGCTCGGCTTCCTGCGGGAGATGCTCGTCGCGCCGGTCAGCCGGACCAGCATCGTGCTGGGCAAGGCGCTGGGCGGGGCGACGGTGGCGACGCTGCAGTCGGTCGTGCTGCTGGCGCTCGCCGGGCTGGTCGGCGTCCCGTACGCGCCGCTCATGATCGTCGGGACGATCGCGCTGCTGTTCCTCGTCGCGTTCTCGATCACCGCGCTGGGCCTGGTGATCGCGGTCCGGGTCGACCAGATCCAGACCGTCATGCCCCGGGTGCAGCTGCTGCTCGCCCCGCTGATGTTCCTGTCCGGCGCGTTCTTCCCGGTCAGCGGCGCGCTGCCGGGGTGGCTGCACGCCCTCGCGCTGGCCAACCCGATCACCTACGGCGTCGACGCCGTGCGGCGGCTGGTCCTGCACTACGTCGACCCGGCTGCGGCCGACGCCGTCGCGCTGCACTGGGGCGGCTGGCCGGTGCCGGTCTGGCTCGACGTCGTCATCGTGGGCGGGGTGGGCGCGGCGCTGCTCGCGGTCGCCGCCTGGCTGTTCAGCCGCCCCGAGTAGCGGTCGTCAGGTGCGCCGGCGGGCGGCCACGAACGCCATGGCCTCCTCGGCGAGGGCCAGATCGGACTCGGGGGTGCCGTGGTCGAGCGCGACCCACTCGCGCATCGGGGTGCCGTTGGCCGCGGCGAAGGGCAGCCCGGTGCCGGCGGTGACCAGGCCCTCCACCCGGTGACGCGGCAGCTTCAGCACCAGGGCGCCGCCGACGACCATCGCGAAGATCGACCCGTCGACGGTGAGCGCGGCCGAGCCGAAGCCCCGGCCGCCGCCCGCGCCGGGCGGGCCGACGCCGGGCCGGGTGGCGAGGGCCTCCACCAGGAGGTCGAAGCGCCGGCCGGGGTCCACGACGAGGAGTCCAACGCCGGTCACCGGGGATGCGCAACGGGAACGGGTGCCGGATCGGTGAGGATGTCGCGGTGAGTCGTCGCGGATGGGCGCTGTTCCTGGCCATGTCGGTCATCTGGGGAGTGCCCTACCTGCTGATCAAGGTGGCGGTCGAGGAGACGTCGCCGGTCGTGGTCGTCTTCGCCCGGTGCGCGATCGGGGCGGCGCTGCTGCTGCCGTGGACGCTGGCCCGCGGGCAGATCCGGCCGGCGCTGCGGCACTGGCGGGCGCTGCTGGTGTTCACGGTCCTGGAGATGACCGGGCCGTGGCTGCTGCTGTCCTACGCCGAGGTGTCGCTGTCGAGCTCGCTGACCGGGCTGCTGGTGGCCTCGGTGCCGTTCGTCGCCGCGCTGGCCGCGCGGCTGCTCGGTGGCGAGGAGCGGCTGACGCCGGTGCGGCTCGCGGGCATGGGGCTGGGTGTCGTCGGCATCGCCGCGCTGCTCGGTCTCGACGTGGAGGGCATCGC
Organism: Geodermatophilus sp. SYSU D00879; assembly: GCF_054050375.1. Classification (NCBI taxonomy): domain Bacteria; kingdom Bacillati; phylum Actinomycetota; class Actinomycetes; order Geodermatophilales; family Geodermatophilaceae; genus Geodermatophilus; species Geodermatophilus sp. SYSU D00879. Next base: position 204,768 of record NZ_JBJGZF010000001.1, on the reverse strand, counting down.
GCTGCTGCCGGTGCTCGCCGTCGTGCTGGTCGTCATCGGCTACGGCACCGCGCCGCTGGTGGCCAGTCGCTCGCTGGCCGACGTCCCCGGTGTGGCGGTCAGCGCGATCGCGCTGACGATCACCGCGCTGGTGTACGCGCCGTTCGCGCTGCCGCGGGTCGGGGAGGTGGCCGACGCATCGGTGTCCGCGCTGGCGTCGCTCATCGCGCTCGGCGTGGTGTGCACGGCGGTGGCGCTGGTGCTCTTCTTCGCGCTCATCCGCGAGGTCGGGCCGCAGCGGGCGCTGGTGATCACGTTCGTGAACCCGGCGGTGGCCGTCGTGGTCGGCGTCCTGCTGCTGGGGGAGCCGTTCACCCTGGGCCTCGCCGTCGGGCTGCCGCTGGTGCTCGTCGGTTGCGTGCTCGCCACCCGGCGCAACGCCCCCGCGCCCGCTCCCGTCGCAGTGGACGCCGCGGTCCCCTGAGGCCCGCGGGTCCCGGCCGGGCGGACGGTCGCCCGCGGAGGCGGTCGCAGGGACGCGAGGTCGTACGACCTGCCCGGGCGGGCGACAGGGCTGCCGCGCCACGAGCGCTTGGATCCGGTCCTGCGGATCACGTGCCCGCTCCCCGTGTCCCTGAAGGCGGCCTGTGGGACACCCTCGGGGCCTGGCCCGTCCTCGAGGACAGGACCGCGACAGGCGGGGCCATCGCCGCGTCCTGCTCCTCCGGCCGGCAAGCATGTGGGAGCGTGCAGGCCGTGAGCGACTGGCCATTCGCCGAGCCGCCCGACCTCGGGGTGATCACGACTCGACAAGTCCTGGACGGCGCTCCCGTACGGCTGGTGTCCCACGACGAGGACGACGGCGGCTGGCAGTTCCTCTGCGGAACGACGAGCGACCCTGCCGATGGTCGCATCGTCCACCTCTCGCACGTCGTCAACGACCGCCCACAGCTGGCAGCCATGGCCGACCTACCGCTCGGGTGGGTCGCTGCATGGTGCGAAGAGCACGGCGCATGGCATCGCCGGCCCGCGGAGGACGACGCGGAGGACTGACCGGCTGTCCCACAGTGGGCCGCTTGGGGACACCGGTCCCGGCTCAGTGCGGAGCGATGCTTCGGCCCTTGCTCCTGACCGTCGAGCTCTTCCACTCCAGGACGCGCGGAGGTCGGACCCGTCACGGTCACCGATTCGATACGTCTTCGACGCGAGGGCCGGGCGGGGTGGTCGATAACCGGAACGACCACGTAACGCATCGGGCGCCGAGTGCGCCCGTTCTTGAGGAGCGACTGTGCCCCTTGTCCGTCGAGTTGGCGCCATCGTGCTTGCGCTCGCCGCCGTCGTCATCTGGTTCGCGATGGCACCTGACGAGTCCAGCGATCGATCCTCGGACATCGCGAGTGCGCTGGCCAGTTATGAGCTCAACGAGGCGCGCACTGAGGGTGCGCCACAGCAGCAGGTGGTCAACGGGTGGGTGGCGAAGGACCTGCTGACCGTCATCGCCGAGCAGCAGAACGACTCCGTGACCGACGAGCGGCTCCCTGCGCTTGCCGTGCTGGTCGTCCTGGGACTGGCTCTGCACATCGCGACGTCCACGCGGCCCACCACGGCGGATGGGGTGGCCTCTGCACCGGCAGTGAACCCCAGCTCTGAGCCAACTCCTGCTTTGTGAGCGCATTGATGGTGGCAGCGGACGCCTCAGCACATGTCCCCAACGTTCCTGATCACCGCCGGTCCAGGGCGATGTCCCTAGGTGGGCCGCATGAGGACACGACTTCGCTCTCGGACGCTCCGCCCGGGTCAGCCCATGCATGGCATCGGCTCAGGCCTACGTCCTGGGCGAGTCCAGTCAGCCGCGCTCTTGAGCGAGGCGCGGCCATCGCCTACCGGCAACCAGCGCAAGCACCCCGAACAGCAGCGGCGGCAGCAGCAATTCTGGAACATCTGTCCCCATCGCACCCTCCGCGCTGCCGCCCGGATTCGCATCGGCTTGCTGTGCACTGATGACAACGAAGGCGGCGCACGTTGTGGCGGCCAGCATCGCGAGCAGTGCAGAGGCTGTGGACCACTGTTTCCGCTGGGTCAACACGACCGGGACGACGACGAAGGCCAGGCCCATCACGGCCAACGGCACGAGCAGCAGGGCTACATGACCCGCCGCGCTGAGCGCTGACATGGACGCATGGTGGCACGCCGGTCGACTGGTCGCCGCGCTTGATCGCCAAGCCCCGTCGTGCCCCTGAATGGGCCGCTACGGGACACCAGGCCTGCTCGCCAGGAGGGCGGCTTCGAAGCAGTGGCTTCGGCGCCCACGTATGCCGACCTGAAGCGCTCCTCCCAGGAGTGATGTGGCCGCCCGCGATGAGGCGTGCGCCGCGGTGCCGGGCCGGATGTGAGCCGACCGAGCACCTCGCACAGAGGGATGCACCGAGATGTCGGGCTGCCCCGAGAAGCGCTACCCGTCCCAAGTGGCAGCACTGCTGGCTCTACGGGCGATCCAGAAGCGGAGTCCGGAAGCCGAGCGCAAGCGGCCGACGGGCGTTCACCTCTGTTCCCGGTGTCGCAGGCAGTGGCACCTGACCTCGAGGTCGGCGTCCCAGTCCCCGCCGTGGCATGAGGCGCGCTCGCCGAGCTCGGGTGTCCCGTAGTGGGCCCCTCCGGGACAGCCGGCTGACTGGTCTCGGGGCGGTCTCAGAGCACCAGGCGTCGTCTCGCTACGGGTGACGCACCTCGCCCGGGAAGCGACCCGAGGAAGCGCCGCTCACGTCCTGTCCGGTTCGTGGCGCATGTAGGACCACCAGTGGGTCCCGTCTTCGAATACTCGGGATGTGGTCATCGGTCGATGGACGGCGCGGAAGTCGGTGAAAACAGACTGGGGGTAGTCCGCAATGACGTTGCTCTCGGCCAGGGACACGAGATCGCGTTCCAAGTCGGATGGTGGGCGTTCGTATGCGAAGCGAGCCACGATGGTCTTGTCGACCAGGCCGACCGAGACCTAGCGCAGAGCCGGCGTCACCATGTCCCAGAGTGACCGACTGACCGACATTGAGACATCGCGCCAGTCCTCAGGGTCTTCGGCCACGACAGCGAAGGCCATCGACCGCACCTGGCCTCGTCCCTGCAGCGCATGACCCTGGGTGAGCCGCTCAGGGACACCGGCAGCAGCGAAGGCTCGCGTGATCCCAGGACGGCCCCCGGTCCCGCATGTGACCGGAGCCGAGCTCAGGCGGCGGGGGCGCGCAGTGGCGGCCGGACGGTGATCTCGGTGCCGTCCGGTCGGTAGGTGCGCCATCGGCCGGTCGGTTGTCGTTCGACGCGGAAGCCGTGGTGGACCTGGGTGTGGTGCCGTTCGCAGAGGAGAGCCGCGTTCTCCAGGGAGGTGTCGCCGCCGTCGATCCAGTGGACGAGGTGGTGGACGTCGCACCACCAGGTCGGGGCGCCGCAGCCGGCGAACACGCAGCCGCCGTCGCGGAGTTCGGCGGCGCGGCGGATGTGCCGGCTCATCAGCCGCTGCTCCCGGCCGAGGTCGAGGGGTGCGCCGTCGGGGCCGAACACCACCCGGGAGACGGCGCCGTCGCAGGCCAGCCAGCGAGCGCGGGCGGCGGAGATGGTGGCGCCGAAGCCCATCCGCCCGGCGTTCGGGCCGCCGTGCGGGTCGACCAGGTCCTCGACATCGATCACGACGGCGATCTGCGGCTTGCGCCCGCGCAACTGCGGCAGCGTCCCGGCGGCGAGCACGTTGTCGGCGACCTGCACCAGCGCATCCCCCAGCCGCTGGGCGCGGGTGCGCTCGTCGCTGGCCGGCCGGTCGGCCTGCACGTGCGCCTCGAGCGCAGCCTGGACCTTCTCCCCGCCGACCGCGTCCAGATGGCCGCGGAAGGACAGCGACCCGTCGGCGTGCCGGGACAGCGTCAGCGACCGGCCCTCGGTGGGATCCGGCTCGGGCCCGTCGGGGTCCAGGTCGGTGCAGTAGTGCTGCACCACCTGCACCAGGTCGGCGTGCGCGCGCTCGATCGCCACGCCGGTGAGGACCGCGTCGATCACGGCCAGGTCCACGCCCTGCTCGAGAGCCGAGGCCAGCCGCTCGGGGGTCACGGCGCGGGCGGCGACGGCGACCTGCTCGGCCGACACCAATCCCGCCTCGTGGGCCTCGGCCAGCGCCGGCAGGTGCTCCAGGGCGCGGCCGTTGCGCACCAGCCGCGACGCCTCCGCGGTGGACAGCCGGCAGTGCCCGCGCAGCCAGGAGGCCATCGACCTCAGCCCGTCCCGCTCCGGCGCCTGCTCCAGCTCGGCGGCACGCACCGCGCGGGTCAGCCGGGCGTCGATCCGGTTGCGTTCGGCGACCAGCGCGGCGACGTCGTCGAGGACGTCACCGCCACCCAGCTCACTCGAACACATGTACGAAGGCTAGCCGATCACGGAGCCATCTACACGACGAATCCCCAGGTCAGCGGGCCGTCCACAGATCCCCGACCGCCGTTGCCCAGCCGGTCCGGACGGCGGTAGGACCTGTCCATGACGACCGACCTGTCGGACGGCGGCACTAGCGTCGCCGGCGTGGAGCCCGTGCCGACCACCGACCGCGTGCGCTGCGCCTGGGGTGACAGCGCCCCCGAGTACGTCGCCTACCACGACGAGGAGTGGGGCACCCCGCTGCACGGCGACGACGCGCTGTTCGAGCGGCTCTGCCTCGAGGCGTTCCAGTCCGGCCTGTCCTGGATCACCATCCTGCGCAAGCGCCCCGCCTTCCGGGCCGCATTCGCCGGCTTCTCCATCGACGCCGTCGCCGCCTTCACCGCCGACGACGAGGCCCGCCTGATGGCCGACGCCGGCATCGTCCGCAACCGCGCCAAGATCGCCGCCGCCGTCCGCAACGCCCGCGCCGCGCAGGAGCTCCCCGAAGGCCTGTCGGCGCTGCTGTGGTCGTTCGCGCCGACGGGGGAGCGCCCGCGGCCGGCCACGCTCGCCGACGTCCCGGCCACCAGTCCGGAGTCCACCGCGATGGCCAAGGAGCTCAAGCGGCGGGGGTTCGTCTTCGTCGGGCCGACCACCGCCTACGCGCTCATGCAGGCCACCGGCATGGTCGACGACCACGTCGCGACGTGCTTCCGCGCCACCCGGGAGGGGGCTCCGGTTGGTTCCGCGGCGGTCATACGGGATCATGGGTAGCGGAGCTCACTGCACGAGACACAGCCACACCGCAGCCGCACAGGAGCGACGGGTGGCCGGCGAAGGAGGCACGCATGGCGGCCATGAAGCCGCGCACGGGTGAAGGTCCCCTGGAGGTCACCAAGGAGGGGCGCGGCCTGGTCATGCGGGTGCCGCTCGAGGGCGGCGGCCGGCTGGTCGTCGAACTGTCCCCCGACGAGGCCGCAGCGCTCTCCGAGGCGCTGAAGGGCGCGACCAGCTGAACGTCCCCGCGAGCTCGCCCTCGGGCAGCACCGCGCAGGACGACGCGGCCCCGGCCGCCGGCAGCACGCCGGCGACCGGGGCCGCACCCTTGCCGCGGGTCGAACTGGTGGCCCGCCTGCCGCGCCTCACCGGGGACGACGTCCTCGCCGTCCCGGTCGGGTCCGGCGGCACGCTGCCGGCGTGGCTGACCTCGCCCGCCCCCGGCACCGCCCCGCCGGTCCCGGCCGACCTGCTCGCCGGCGCGCTCCAGGACACCGGCAACACCGGCCGGCGTGGCGCGATCACCAACCTGCCCGTCCCCGGCCGCACCCCGCGCAGCGTCGTCGCCGTCGGCCTGGGCGACGGGACGCTGCCGCACCTGCGCGGCTACGTCGCCACCGCGGTGCGCCGCGCGCAGACCCTCGCCGAGCACGGCGCCACCCGGCTGGTCCTGCCCCTCGACGCCGCCACCGCCCCCGCCGGGGCCGACGAGGTCCGCGCCGCCGTCGAGGCCGCGCTGCTGGCCGGCTACCGGTTCCGCGAGACGTCGAAGCCGCACCCGCGCCGGCTGGCCACCGTCACCGTGGTCGCCGCCGACGCCGACGACCCCGCCGTCGTCGCCGCCGCCCGCGCCGGGGAGGTCACCGGGTCCGCCGTCGTCTGGGCCCGCGACCTGGTCAACACCCCGAGCAACACGAAGGACCCCGCCTGGCTGGCCGGGCAGGCCGTCGAGCGGCTCTCCGGCCTGCCGCACGTGACCGTCACCGTGCTCGGCCCCGAGGAACTGGCCGCGGGCGGATTCGGCGGCGTGCTCGCCGTCGGCGGCGGCTCGGCGTCCCCGCCGCGGGTCGTCGTCGCCGCGTACGCGCCGCCCGGCGCCGGCCCCGACCGGCCGGTGCTCGTCGGCAAGGGCATCACGTTCGACACCGGCGGCCTGCAGGTCAAGCGCGGCCCCGGGATGCGCGAGATGAAGACCGACATGGCCGGGGGAGCGGCGGTGCTCGCTGCGGTCGACGCCGCCGCCCGCCTGGAGCTGCCGGTCGCGGTCACCGCAGTCGTCCCGGCCGCGGAGAACGCGGTGTCCGGGTCGGCCTACCGCCCGGCCGACGTCGTCCGGCACGTCGGCGGGCGCACCACCGAGGTGAGGAACACCGATGCCGAGGGCCGGATGGTGCTCGCCGACGGCCTCGCCCACGCCCGGCTGCACCTGGGCGCCACCGCGCTGGTCGACGTCGCCACGCTCACCGGCGCGATGCGGACCGCGCTCGGCGCCCGCACGGCCGGGCTGTACGCCACCACCGACGGGCTGGCCGGCGCGCTGTCCACCGCCGCGCTGCACGCCGGCGAGCGGGTCTGGCGGATGCCGCTGGCCGAGGAGTACGCCGACCTGCTCGACAGCGACGTCGCCGACGCGAACAACGCCCCCGGCAACCCGGGCGGCACCACGGCCGCGCTGTTCCTGCGCCCGTTCGCCGGCGACCTGCCGTGGGCGCACCTCGACATCGCGGGCCCGGCCCGGGCCGGCTCCGACGACGCCGAGGTGGTCAAGGGCGGCACCGGGTTCGGCGCCCGCACGCTGCTGCGCTGGCTGGAGGCCGGCGCCCCGCTCGACCCGCCCCCGACCGTGACGGACTGAGGAGCCCATGAGCAGCGACGACACCGGAGTCGTCTTCCCCGCCGGCCCTGACGGGCGGCGCAGCACCGCGGCGGTCGGCCGGGCCGTCGTCGCCGACGCGCTGCGCCCGGTCGACCCGACCGGCGCCCGCGCCGCCGAGTCCGAGACCAACTGGCGGGCGGGCTACCTGGTGCACTTCCGCCGCCTGGTCGAGGCGGGGCTGGCCTCCCCGGACGCGGCCCGGACCATCGCCGCGGCCGGCCTGGACGCCGTCCACGCCCGGCTGCGGGTGGCCGCCGACGGCGGCGAGCAGCCGCTGACCGCGCTGCCCGCGGCACCGGCCGGGCGGGCGCTGCAGACCCGCGAGGTCGCCGGCACCGCCGAGCCCCAGCGCGAGTTCACGCTGCCCTTCCACGGCCGGCGGCTGCGCGGTGACGACCTGCTGCGCCAGGTGGACACCTGGGTCGAGGGCGGGATCGCCGAGCCCGGCCTCGCCGAGGCGGTGCGCACCGTCGCCGCGCACCCCGAGTGGCTGGCGCTGCCGGGCCGGACCGTCGTCGTGCTCGGCGCGGGCGCGGAGATGGGCCCGCTGACGGCGCTGCTGCGCTGGGGCGCGACCGTGGCCGGGGTCGACCTGCCGCGGCCGGACCTGTGGCGGCGGGTGCTCGACACCGCCCGCCGCGGCGCCGGCCGGTTGCTGCTGCCCGCCGTCGCCGACGACGGCGACCTCGCCGGCACCGCGGGCGCCGACCTCGTGCGCGAGGTGCCCGCCGTCGGCGACTGGGTGGCCGGCCTGCCCGGCGACCCGGTGCTCGGCGACTACGTCTACGCCGACGGCGCCACCAACGTGCGGGTGTCGGCCGCCGTCGACGCGCTCACCCTCCGCCTGCAGCGCGACCGGCCCGACCTCGCGCTGGCCTTCCTCGCCACGCCCACCGACGTCTTCGCCGTCCCCGGCGACGCCGTCGAGCAGTCGGCGCGCGCCTACGCCGGCCGCTCCCGTGCCGGCAAGCTCCTCGGCCGGCCGCTGCGCACGCTCTCGGCCGGGCGGCTGCTGCAGCGGGCGTACGTGCCGGGCACCGACCCGGGCATCAGCGACAGCCTGGTCGCGCAGCAGGGGCCGAACTACGCGCTGGCCAAGCGGCTGCAGCGGTGGCGGGCGACCGTCGCGCGGGCGGGCGGGGCGACGGTGTCGATGAACGTCGCGCCGCCGACCCGCACCCGCTCGGTGGTGAAGAACCGGGCGCTGGCCGCCGCCTACGCCGGGGCGCACCGCTTCGGCGTCGAGGTGTTCGAGCCGGCGACGTCGAACGTGCTCATGGCCGCGCTGCTGGTGCACGACCTGCACACCGGCGGCGGGCCGCGGCACGAGCAGCCGTGGCAGGACGAGGCGTACGCCGCCGTCCACGGCGGGCTGTGGCGGGCGGCCTACGCGCCGCGCAGCGCGCTCGGGCTGGCCGCCGTGCTGGGCCTCGGTGCCGCGCGGGGCTGAGGCGTCGCGGGCGGCCGGGGGGTCGCGGGCCCGGTGGCTGATCCCACTGCTGGTGGCGCTGGCCGTCGTCGCGGTGACGGCCGGAGCGCTGGCCGCCCGCGCACCGGCCGGTGCCGAGGCCGCGGGCATCGGCGTCCCGCCCGCGCCCACCCCGTCCGCGGAGCCGACCGAGCCGGCCCCCGCACCCGGCGCCCCGGAGGTGCCGCAGCCGGTGACGCCGACCTGCTCGCCGCTGGGCCTGCTCGTCACCGCCGGCCCGGTCGACGCCGGCCTCGGCCACCGCGGCGTCGTCGTCACCGTGACCAACTGCGGGGACGCGCCGCGGGACGTCACCGGCTACGCCGGGGTCCAGGTGCTCGACGGGACGGGACGGTCGATGCCGTTCGCCGTCGAACACGAGTCGACCTACACGGTCCGCGACCCCGGGCCGGCGCCGCTGGTGCTGCAGCCCGGCGAGAGCGCGGTCACCGGCGTCTCCTGGTCGGCGACGGTCACCGACGGCGGGCTCACCGAGGGGCGGGCGCTGCGCGTCGTCCCGGTGCCGGGCGACCCCGGCCAGGTCCTGCCGATGTGGGTCGACGCCGGCACCACCGGGGAGATCGCCGTGGCCGCCTGGGCGACGGAGCTCGCGCAGTAGCGCCTCACTCGCCGGTGACGCCGTCCACCGCCTCGCGCAGCAGGTCGGCATGGCCGTTGTGCCGGGCGGTCTCCTCGACCAAGTGCAGCAGCATCCAGCGCAGGCTGAACCTGTTGCCGGTGCGCAGCGGCACCGCCGACAGCGCGTCCAGCGACCCGGCCGCCGCGACCACCGCGTCGGTGCGCCGCCCGGCCTCCCGGTAGCGCCCGCGCAGCACCTCCGGCTCCAGGTCCACGGCGGCGTCGAACTCCCAGTCGGGGGTCGCGTCCCAGTCGACGCCGTCCCACGGCGCGGGGATCGGCTCCCCGGCGAACCGCTCCACCGCCCAGGACTCCTCGACCAGCGCCAGGTGGTACAGCAGCCCCGCCAGGGTGAGCGACGACGGCGGGTGCGCCCGCGCCAGTTGCTCGCGCGAGAGCCCCTCGGTCTTCAGCAGCAGCGTCTCGCGCTGGTAGGCGAGGTAGGCGGTCAGCGTGGTGGTCTCGTCGGCGGTCTCCGGCGGGTCGGTGCGCACCGGAGGACCCTCGCACGCCGGGGTGCGTCAGGCCGGGCCGACCAGCCCGGCGACGATCTCCGCCGACAGGGTCACCAGCGGCAGCCCGCCGCCCGGGTGCGACGAGCCGCCGACCAGGTACAGCCCGCGCACCGGGGCGGCGTTGCCCGGCCGCAGGAACGCCGCGCGGGCGCCGTTGCTCGACGTGCCGTAGATCGAGCCACCGACGCTGCCGGTCTCGCAGGCGAGGTCGGCCGGCGTGCGGGTGACGCACCAGCGCAGCCGGGACCGGACGTCGAGCCCGCGCGCGGCCATCACCTCCAGCACCCGGGCGGCGTAGCGGTCGGCGAGACCGGGGGTGTCCCAGTCGACGCCGCACCCGGGGTCGTGCCGCGGCGCGTTGACCAGCACGAACCACGACTCGCTGTCGTCGTCGGGCCGGGTGGCGGGGTCGTCGGGGGCGCTGACGTAGACGGTCGGGTCGGGCACCGGGCAGGGCAGGCCGCGGTGCCGGCCGGTGCCGAACACCGCGTCGAACTCGGCGTCGTAGTCGGCGGGGAAGGCGACGGTGTGGTGCGCCAGCCCCGGCGTGCGGCCGCGCAGCGCGAGCAGCAGCACGAAGCCCGACAGCGACGGCGTCGCCCGGGTCAGCCCGCGCCGCACCGCGCGGGTGCGCCGGTCCGGCGGCAGCAGCCCGGCGTACAGGGCGGTGGCGTCGGCGCCGGAGACGACGACGTCGGCGGTCACCTCGCCGCCCTCGGCCAGCTCCACCCCGGCCACCCGGCCGCCGTCGCGCAGCACCCGCCGGACCGGCGTGCCGGTGCGGACGTCGGCGCCGTGCTCGCGGGCCCGCTCGGCCACCGCCTCCGCCAGCCGGTGCAGACCGCCGCGGACGTACCAGGAGCCGAACGCCTGCTCGACGTAGGGCACGGTCGCGAGCACGGCGGGGGCGCGCCGCGGGTCGGAGCCGGAGTAGGTGGCGTAGCGGTCGAGCAGCACCCGCAGCCGCGGGTCGCGCAGGTAGCGGGCGCCCAGGCCCCGCAGCGTCTGCCAGGGCGCGACGGCGGCGACGTCGGCCGGGTCGCGGGCCAGCCGGGCCAGGGTGGCCGCGCCGCGCAGCGGCGAGCGCAGGAACGGCTGTTCGGTGATCGCCCACATCGCGCCGGCGCGCTCGAGCAGCGCCCGCCACTGCGTGCCGGCGTCGTCGCCGAGAGCGGCGTCGAGCGCGCCGGGGACCGCGTCGAGGTGCCCGGGCACCGCCAGCCGCGTGCCGTCGGCGAACCGGTAGTCGACGGCGGGGTCGAGCCGGACGAGGTCGACGGACTCCTCCAGCGGTCCGCCGGTGGCGTCGAACAGGTCGCGCAGCACCTGCGGCAGGGTGACCAGGCTGGGGCCGGTGTCGAAGGCGTGGCCGTCACGGGCGTACCAGCCCAGCTTGCCGCCGACCGCGCCGGACTGCTCCAGGACGGTCACCCGGTGCCCGAGGGCGCCCAGCCGCGCGGCGGCGGCGAGGCCGCCCAGCCCCGCGCCGACGACCACCACCCGTGCCACAGCGTCACCGTAGTGCCGCAGCTCACCGCCCGATCGGGTGATCACCTGGGGTGGCGGGGTCCGGCTCCCCGTCCCACGATCGGTCCACCTGCGGAGCCGACGCGGGAGCACGACGGGAGGACCGACCCGTGCGGACTGCGGTGTGCTCGACGGCGGCGCTGGCGGCCCTGGCCCTGCTGGCCGGGTGCTCGGACGCGCACCTGCCCGACGTCGAGCAGGTGGCCCGGGACTTCGCGGCGGCCGACCCCGCCACCCGCTGCGACCTGCTCACCGACGCGGTGGTGCAGACCCTGGAGCACGAGGAGCCGACCGGCTGCCCCCTGGCGCTCGAGGAGCTCCCGCTCGGCACCGGCAGCGTCGTCTCCGCGCAGGTCTGGGGTCAGGAGGCCCAGGTGCGGCTCACCGACGACACGCTGTTCCTCACCCGCAGCCCCGACGGCTGGGAGGTGGCCGCGGCCGGCTGCGAGGCGGCCGGCGAGGGGCGCTACGACTGTCTGGTGGAGGGCTCGTGAGATCCGTGCGAGTGGTGTTCCTGGCCTACCTGGTGACCGTGCTCGGCGGCGTGGCCTACTGCCTGGTCCTCGCCCTGCTCGGGCGGTGAGCGACGTGCGGCGGTTCGTCCGGGAGAACTCGCTGAGCCTGGGCTTCGGCCTGCTGTTCCTGCTCACCCTGGCCGGGCAGGCGGTCGCCGGGGCGGCGCAGGTGAGCGAGGACCGGCAGGCCGAGGGCCTCACGCCGGTCACCCTGGTGCACTACGTGACCTCGTCGTCGTTCGCCGTCGACGTCATGGAGAACTGGCAGTCGGAGTACCTGCAGTTCTTCCTCTACGTGTTCGCGACCGTCTGGCTGGTGCAGCGCGGGTCGCCGGAGTCCAAGGAGCCGGACGACGCCGGCACCGAGAGCGACGAGGCCCAGCGGACGGGGGCGCACGCCCGCGACGACTCCCCGGCGTGGGCGCGGGTGGGCGGCTGGCGCGGCGCGCTGTTCTCCCGGTCCCTGGGCCTGCTGTTCGCCGGCATCTTCCTGCTCACCTGGGCGGCGACGTCGGTGGCCGGCTGGGCGGCGTACAACACCGAGCAGCTGCAGTCGCACGCCGACCCGGTCAGCTGGGTGGCCTACCTCGGCCACGCCGACTTCTGGAACCGCAGCTTCCAGAACTGGCAGTCGGAGATGCTCGCCGTCGGCTCGATGGCGGTGTTCGCCGTCTACCTGCGCCAGCGGGGGTCGCCGGAGTCCAAGCCGGTCGGCGCGTCCCACTCCGACACCGGCGCCACCGGCTGAGCCGCGCCCAGCAGTCCGGCCAGCGCCGCGTCGGAGGCGGCCAGCGCCACGCGGTCGTGCGTGCTGCCCGCGGCGACCAGCTCGGTCGCACCCGTGCGCTCGGCGAGCTCCGTCAGCCGCGCGGCCACCTGCGGGGCGGTGCCGGCGACCGCCGTGGCCGCCGTCCGCTCGGCGTGCCGCCGCTGCACCGCCGTCATCGGTGCCGCCCGCGCCGCGGCCACCGGCTCCAGCGGCGGGAAGACGCCGGTGGTGCGCGCCTGCGCCATCGCCCACGCCTCGGGCAGCAGCAGGTCGGCGGCCTCGGCCGCTGTGTCGGCGACGAGCACGTCCAGGCTGATCGCGACCTCCGGCTCCGGCGCCTGCTCCGAGGGCCGGTAGGCCCGGCGGTAGCGGGCCAGCGCCGCCCGGCCGGGCTCCGGGTCGCCGGCCACCCCGAGCAGCGGCCCGCCGACCACGACCGGCAGCCCGAGCGCCGCGGCGACGTCCAGCCCGGAGCCGGTGGCGAGCACCCACACCGGCACGTCGCCGGCCGGCCGCGGGTGCATCGTGATCTCCGCGGTCCCGGTGAGGTGGGCGCGCAGCTCGGCGAGGTCGGCGGCGAAGTCGCGCTCGGTCTCCCGCAGCGCCCGGCGCACGGACGGGGTGAACCCCGGCGAGCGGCCCAGGCCGAGGTCGACGCGGCCGGGCGCGAACGCGGTGAGGGTGGCGAACTGCTCGGCGACGACGAGCGGCTGGTGGTGCGGCAGCATGACGCCGGCCGAGCCCAGCCTGATCGTCGTCGTCCGGCCGGCGACGGCGGCCAGCAGCACCGCGGGCGCGGCGCCGGCGATGCCGGGCACGCCGTGGTGCTCGGCGACCCAGAACCGCCCGTAGCCCAGCCGCTCGGCGGACACCGCGCGCTCGACGGTGCCGCGCAGCGCCGCCGCGTCCGGCTCGCCGGCGCGGGTGCGCGACCGGTCGAGGAGCGAGAGCCGCATCAGAACGCGTACCGCACGCGCAGCCAGGGGGCGTGGGCGGCGACGAGCTCCCGCAGCCGCTCGACGCCGGCCCGCTTGACGTCGTTGCGGTAGCGCACGTTCCACTGGCCGTTCTGGCTGCGCTTGGGCTGCTGCAGGTCCGGCCGCCACAGCAGGTCCTCGGCCTTCGGGTGCCAGCCGAGGTTGACCTCGTGCAGGTCCCGGTTGTGGGTCAGCATGATCACCTCGGCGGCCGCCTGGGCCTTGGCCGCGGGGGAGAGGGTGTCGTCGAGCTGTCGCAGCAGCTGCGCCCAGTCGGCCTCCCACCCGTCGCGCAGGACCACGGGCGACAGGTTGAGGTGCACCTCGTACCCGGCCTCGACGAAGTCGTCGACGGCGGCGACGCGCTCGGCGACCCGGCTGGTGCGCACGTCGACGACCCGCGAGTCGGCGTCGGGCATGAGCGAGAACCGGATGCGGGTGCGGCCCTGGGGGTCGAGGTCGAGCAGCTGCCGGTTGACGTACTTGGTGGCGAACGACGCCTTGGCGGTCGGCAGCTCGCGGAAGGTGGCGACCAGGTCGGCGACGTTGTCGCTGACCAGCGCGTCGACCGAGCAGTCGCTGTTCTCGCCGATGTCGTAGACCCAGCTGACCGGGTCGCACTGGTCGGGCACCGTCTTCGTGCCCTGCCGGGCGACGTGCCGGCGCAGGTAGCCGGTGATCTGCTCGATGTTGGTGAAGACGGTGATCGGGTTGGCGTAGCCCTTCTGCCGGGGCACGTAGCAGTAGGCGCAGGCCATCGCGCAGCCGTTCGCCGTCGAGGGGGCGATCCAGTCGGCCGACCGGCCGTTCGGGCGGGCGGTGAGCGACTTCTTCACGCCGAGCACCAGCGTCTCGGTCTTCACCCGCACCCAGCGGTCCACGTTGCCCTCGTTGCCGTGCAGCTCGGGGATCCTCCAGTGCGACGGCACCTCGATCACCTCCACTCCGGGGAAGCGGGCGAGCACCTCGCGGCCGCGGGCGGAGTCCAGGGCGGCCGGCTCGGCGTAGACGGTGCGGACGTCGAGCAGGCGCGTGGGGGAGGGGACGGGCGCGGACACGGCGGATGGCGGGGGCGCTGCGGTCACGCGGGGTACAGCGCCCGCGTGCGGGGCCGGATTCCGCCCCTGACCTGGGGCAACTGTCACACGGTGCGGGTCAGTGGTGCCGGTCCGGGGCGAGCTCGCGCACGTCGAGCCGGCCCTGCTCGAGGTCCTCGGCGACGTCCTCCACGGCGCGCCCCCCGGCGTAGGCCTCGGCGCGCAGCAGATCGAGCGCGGTGGCCGGGTCGGTGTCCAGCGCCATCGCCGCCCGGCCCGCGGCCCGCAGCACCGCGGCCCGCCGGCGCGCCTCGGGGCCGTGCAGCCAGTCGGGGCCGCGCTCGGCCGGCCAGTCCGACCAGACGGCGGCGTCGCTGAGCGCCGCGGTGACCAGCTCGCCGACGGCCATCGCCGCGAAGACGTCCAGCTCCGGCACGGCGGCCTCGTCGGTGAAGTACAGGTCCAGCGCACCGGCGCCGGCGAGGTCCTCGCGCAGCGGGAGGGCGACCACCGCGCGGAACGGCGTCTGCGCGGTGAGCAGGTCGGCGAAGGGCATCCAGCGGCGCCGCAGGTCGTCCAGCAGCGCGAACACCGGCTGCCGGGTCTCCTGGGCCTCCCAGCACGGCCCCCCGCCGACGGTGAACTGCAGCCGCTCGGCGCACGCGGCCTCGGTGGTGCTCGCCCCGATCGGGATGCGCAGACCGGACCCGTCGACGACCGACAGTCCGGCGGCGTCGACCCCGAGGGTGGTGACACAGGCCCGGGTCAGGCGGACCGGCAGCAGCTCGGCCGACTCGGGGCTCCCGGCGGCCTCGGCGTCCAGCGCGGCGGCGAACCGCGTGGAGATGGTCACACGTCATCCTCGCCCCGTGCGGGCACCGGGGCCATCCCGGTCACCCGGCCGCGTCCGGCCGGTGCGCGTACGCCGCCCCGCGGACCGCGTCGTCGTCCTCCAGGCCCGCGCCCAGCGCCCCGCCGACCGTCGCCAGCGAGCTGGTCAGCCAGGCCAGCTCCAGGTAGTCGCCGATCGCGGCCGGGTGCCCCAGCCCCTCGGCGAACAGCGCCGACGGCACCAACAGCAGCGAGCCGGCCAGCGCGAGGACGAACAGCGCGGCGTAGAGGGTGAGCACCCCGATGACCACGGTCGCGACGGTGGCCAGGTTGAACAGCGCCACCTGCTTGCGCACCCGGCGCGAGCGGGCCCGCTCCCACAGCTCCGCGCCGACGACCAGCGTCGCGCAGATGGCCACCACCGAGCCCAGCCCGACCGTGGACAGCCGCAGCCAGCCGAACCGGTCGGCCAGCCGCCAGATGTCGGCGGTCACCAGGGCGAAGACGCCGGCCGCGACCGCCGCCGTCAGCGCGCGGGACAGCTGGATGGTCAGCCGCCACGGCCGGTTGGCGCGCACCATGCCGACCAGCAGCCGCAGGTTGCCCGTCAGCACCCGCGCGGTGAACCGGACGCCGTCGGCGGTGTCGGCCGGGTCGGCGGCCAGCTCGCGCACCCGGCGGCGCAGCGCGGCCGGGTCGTCGTCGCCCTCGGCATCGCCGAGCAGCGTGCGGACCAGCCCGACCGTCGTCTGCAGCGCGCGCCGGCGCCGGCCGACCGCGCCCAGGGCCGGCAGGGACAGCACCGCGACGCCGTGCACCGGGCTGGCGTGCGCGACGACGGTGCGCCGGTCGACCGACAGCGGCAGGTCGGTGACGACGACGGCGAGGTCCCACTCCTCCGACAGCAGCCGGTCGCGCGCCGCGGCGACGATCTCCGCGTCGTCGGCCGGCGGCTGGACCAGCCCGTCCTCGACCACGCGGACGTCCCACACGACGTCGGGGTGCCGCTCGCGCAGCGCGCCGGCCAGGTCGGCGGCCAGCTCGTCGGCCACCTCCACGGGCGCGCCGGGCGCGGCGACCAGCCCCACGACGACGTCGGCCGGACCCGCCGCCTCGCCGGTCAGGGGTCCCTCCGGTGCCGTGCTCACAGCCTCAACCGCTCCTCGTTCCCGGTCTGCCACTCGACCATGACGATGCTCGCGTCGTCCTGCAGCCGGCCGTCCTGGTGCTGCATGACGCTGCCCATGAGCCGGCGCATCGTCTCCGGCGGCGGGTCGCCGGCCAGCTCGGCGCGCACGACCAGGTCCGCGAGCCGGTCCTCGCCGAAGAACGCGCCGTCGGGCGAGCGCGCCTCGACGACGCCGTCGGTGTAGAGCAGCACGCGGTCCCCAGGGCGCAGCTGCACCCGGCACACCGCGGGCGCGGCCGCGAGCAGCCCGAGCGGGCGCGCCGGCGGGCAGGCCGGCGGCCGGATCAGGGCGCCGTCGCGCACGACGATCGGGTCGGGGTGCCCGCAGTTCACCCAGGCGAACAGCCCGGTGTCGAGGTCGAGCCGGGCGACGGCCGCGGTGGCGAACCGGCTGCCGGCGAACTGGCCGGCGACGACGGCGTCCATCGCGGCCGCGACCGCCGGGAGGTCGAGGTCTGCGCGCCGGGCGTGCCGGTAGGCGCCGACGGCGGCGGTGGTCAGCAGGGCGGCGGGCAGGCCGTGGCCGACGGCGTCGAGCACGGCCAGGTCCACCACCGCGCCGTTGACCGCGTAGTCGAAGGTGTCCCCGCCGATGTCGTAGCTCGGCTCGAGCGCGCCGGTGATGACGACGCGGTCGCTCGCGTAGGTCAGCGGCGGCAGCAGCTCCCACTGGATCTCCGCGGCCAGCGTCAGCTCGCGCCGCCGCCGCAGCCGGGCGAACAGGTCGCTGTAGGCGTCGCGCGTGACGACCAGCTCGGCGACCAGCGAGGTGAACGACCGCGCGTCGTCCTCGAGCTCCGGCGTCGGGTCGCCGTCGAGCACGTACTCGACCACGCCGACCCGCTCGGCGCCGTCGAGCAGGGGCACCCACAGGCTGGCCGGCCCGTCGCCGGCCGGGGCGTGGACCGGCTCGACCCGGCGGAACGCGCGCCCGGCCACCGACCCGTCGATGGTCAGCTCCTGCCGGGCGGGCACGCCCTCCCCGGGCAGCGGCAGGAGCGCGTGCTGGGCGTAGTCGGCGAGGTAGACGACCGCGCCGTGGACGCCCAGCCGCCGCGCCTGCTCCGCGACGACGGCGCCGAGGTCGTCGGCGGACAGGTGGTGCGACGCACGGATGAGCGCCCGGACGGGGTCCCGCTCGGACGGGCGCGGATCGGTGGCCACGACGGGTCAGGATCGCATCCCGGCCCGCGGCGGGCGCGGGGAGCGGGCCGCGGGGGATCAGCCCCGGGCGTCGAGGACGGACGCGTAGACGCCGACCGTCTGCTGGGCGATCGCCGGCCAGCCGAACTCCGACAACACCCGCTCGCGGCCCGCGGCGCCCATCGCCGCGGCCCGGGTCGGGTCGGCCAGCAGCTCGGCGATGCGTGCGGCCAGCCCGGCCTCGAAGGCGGCCGGGTCGGCCGGGTCGTAGGGGACCAGCAGCCCGGTGACCCCGTCGGCCACGACCTCGGGGATCCCGCCGACGGCGCTGGCCACCACCGCGGTGCCGCAGGCGGCCGCCTCGAGGTTCACGATGCCCAGCGGCTCGTAGACCGACGGGACGACGAACACCGTCGCCCCGGTGATCAGCGGCACCAGCTGCTCCCGCGGCAGCATCGCCTCGATCCAGACGACGCCCGGCCGCCGGGCCTGCAGCTCGGCCACGGCGTCGGCGACCTGCTGCCGCTCGGCCGGGGTGTCGGCGGCGCCGGCGCACAGCACCAGCCCGGCGTCGGCCGGCAGCTGCTCGGCCGCCCGCAGCAGGTGGACGACGCCCTTCTGCCGGGTGATCCGGCCGACGAACAGCGCGTAGGGCCGGTCGGGGTCCACCCCGAGCGAGCGGACGACGTCGGGCGCCGGCACCGGCTTGTAGGCCTCGGCGTCCACGCCGTTGCCGACGACGTGCACCCGGGCCGGGTCGAGGTCGGGATAGGCGTGGAGGACGTCGGCGCGCATGCCGTGGCTCACCGCGATGACGGCGTCCGCGGCGAGGTAGGCGGTGCGCTCCACCCACGACGACAGCCGGTAGCCGCCGCCGAGCTGGTCGGCCTTCCACGGCCGCCGCGGCTCCAGCGAGTGTGCGGTCACCACGTGCGGCACCCCGTGCACCAGCCCGGCGAGCAGGCCGGCGCCGTTGGCGTACCAGGTGTGGCTGTGCACGAGGTCCACCCCGGCCAGCGCCGCGGCGATCTCGACGTCGGTGCCCAGCGCCTGCAGCGCGCCGTTGGCCTGGGCCAGGCCCGGCGGCACCGCCCAGCCGCGGGCGTCGGGCCGGGGGCCGCCGAAGGCGTGCACCTCCACGTCCGGGCCCGCGGGCAGCGAGCGCAGGGCCGCGACGAGGTGCTCGACGTGCACGCCCGCACCGCCGTAGACGTCTGGGGGCCACTCACGGGTGACGATGCCGATCCGCACGGCGGTCACCCTAGGGGGCGGGGAGTGCGGAGGCGGGGCGACGGCGGACCGGTGCAGCGGCTACGTTCCCTCCATGCGTGGCGGTCCTCGAGTGCTCGGCATCGTCCTGGCCGGTGGTGAGGGCAAGCGGCTCGCGCCCCTGACCCAGGACCGCGCGAAGCCGGCGGTGCCCTTCGGCGGCAACTACCGGCTCATCGACTTCGTGCTGTCCAACCTGGTGAACGCGGACATCCGGCAGATCGCGGTGCTCACCCAGTACAAGAGCCACAGCCTCGACCGGCACATCACCACCACGTGGCGGCTGTCGCAGATGCTCGGCAACTACATCACCCCGGTGCCGGCGCAGCAGCGGCTCGGGCCGCGCTGGTACACCGGCAGCGCCGACGCGATCTTCCAGAGCCTCAACCTCATCTACGACGCGCGCCCGGACGTCGTCGTGGTGTTCGGCGCCGACCACGTCTACCGCATGGACCCGGCGCAGATGATCGACCAGCACCTGCAGACCGGCGCCGGGGTGACCATCGCGGGCCTGCGGGTGGCGCGGCGCGAGGCCACCGGGTTCGGCGTCATCGACGCCGGCGCCGACGGCAAGGTGCGCGGCTTCCTCGAGAAGCCGGCCGACCCGCCGGGCCTGCCCGACAGCCCGGAGGAGTCCTTCGCCTCCATGGGCAACTACGTCTTCACCACCGACGCGCTGCTCGAGGCGCTGCGCGCGGACGCGGAGGACGCCGACTCGGCGCACGACATGGGCGGCTCGATCATGCCGATGCTCGCCGAGACCGGTGACGCGTACGTCTACGACTTCTCCACCAACATCGTCCCCGGGGCCACCGAGCGCGACCACGGCTACTGGCGCGACGTCGGGACGATCGACTCCTACTTCGACGCCCACATGGACCTGGTGTCGGTGACCCCGGTGTTCAACCTCTACAACGACCGGTGGCCGATCCTCACCCTGCCCCCGCAGCAGCCGCCGGCGAAGTTCGTGCTCGGCGGGCGGGCCGAGGAGTCGATGGTCAGCGCCGGCGCGATCATCGGCGGCGGGTCGGTGCACAGCTCGGTCGTCTCGCCCGGCGTGCGGGTCGAGCGCGGCGCGCGGGTCGAGGACAGCGTGCTCATGGACGGCGTCCAGATCGGTGAGGGCGCCTACGTCCGGCGGGCGATCCTCGACAAGAACGTCGTCGTCCCGGCGTGGGCGCGGATCGGGGTGGACTCCGACGCCGACCGCGAGCGCTACCACGTGAGTGCCGGCGGCGTGACCGTCCTCGGCAAGGGCGCCCGCGCGATTGTCTGACCGGCCCCGTCCGGAGGCTCGCCCCGAGCCTGCGAGGGGTGAGGGGGACGGGGTCCTTCCTCCTCGCTCCGCTCGGGCCGGGACCCTGCACGAGGGCCGTTCCAGCACCTCACCGCTGGTGGTGACGCTGCTGTTGGCGGCGGAGGCGCAGGCGCGGTTCGACCGGCTGCGCGCCGAGCACTTCCCGGCCGGGCGGAACCACCTCGCCGCGCACGTCACGCTGTTCCACGCCCTCCCGGGCGACCGGCGCGACGACGTCGACGCCGCCCTGGCCGCGGCCGCCGCCCGGCCGCCGTTCGCCGTCGCCGTGACAGGCCTCCAGCTGCTCGGCCGCGGGGTCGCCTACCGGCTGGCCGCGCCGGAGCTGTCGGCCCTGCACGCCGGGCTGGCCGCGGAGTTCGACCCGTGGCTCACCCGGCAGGACCGCCAGCGGCTGTCGGCGCACGTCACCGTGCAGAACAAGGTGGAGCCCGTCGTCGCCCGGGCGCTGCGCGACCGGCTGGCCGCGGAGTTCGTCCCCGGCGACGTGCCCGCCCGCGGGCTGGGGCTGTGGCGCTACCTGGGCGGCCCCTGGGAGCCGCTCGCGGAGCACCCGTTCACCGGCTAGGCGCGGCGGGTGGCCACCAGCAGACCGGCCCCGATCGGCAGGACGGCGGAGGTCAGCCCCTCGTCCTCGCGGACGTTGTGGGCGAGGTCGCGCCAGGCGACGGTGTCGGGGTCGCGGGCGGCGCGGTCGCCGATGCGGTCCCCCTCCAGCAGGCCGTGGCAGGCCAGCGTCCCGCCGGTGCGCACCAGCGCGAGCAGCGCGCCCAGGTGCGGGGCGTACTCGGTCGGCCGGCCGGCGCAGACCACCAGGTCGTAGGCGCCGGGGGACAGGCGGGGCAGCACCTCGCCCGGGGTGCCGAAGATCAGCCGGGTCCGGCCCGGCGGGACGCCGGCCTCGGAGAACGCCCGCCGTGCCCCGCGCAGCTGCTCGGGGTCGGCGTCGAGGGCGGTGAGGACGCCGTCGGGCCGCATGCCGCGCAGCAGCCACAGGCCGACCACCCCGCCGCCGCTGCCGATCGACACGACCGCGCGGGCGCCGGCCGCCAGCACGGCGAGGGTGGCGCCGGCGGCCGGGCCGGGTGGAGGCGGGCCGCCGAGCGCCGCGGCCCGGGCGCGCGCCGCGGCGAGGACGGGCTCCTCGGTGGCGTAGCGGTCGGACCAGGCGGCTGCGCCGGTCCCGCCGGCGCGCGACGGTCCCTGGGCGCTCATCACCGGCCGAGGGTAAGGGGACCGCGGCCCGCGTTCCGGGAGGCGTTCCTGTGAGGAACCTGGCAAGAACTGACGACGGGAACACGGAATGCCGTCACGGCCGTTGGTCCCGGCGTGACACCCGAGCGTGCCGCCGTCCCCGTCCATCCCGCGGGGGAGGTCGGCAACGTGCGCGTCCGCGATACTGAGGACGTGCCCGAGGCCGCCGTCCCCCCTGCCGCCGACCAGCAGTCGGCCGCGTCCGGCGCCGGCGAGGTGTGGGTGGCGCCGACCTGGGAGCAGGTCGTGCGGGACCACTCGGCGCGCGTCTACCGCCTGGCCTACCGCCTGTCGGGCAACGCCCAGGACGCCGAGGACCTCACCCAGGAGACGTTCGTCCGGGTGTTCCGCTCGCTGGCCGACTTCTCGCCGGGCACCTTCGAGGGCTGGCTGCACCGCATCACCACGAACCTGTTCCTGGACATGGTCCGACGCCGCCAGCGAATCCGGTTCGACGCGCTGCCCGAGGACACCGAGCGGCTGCCCGGCACCGCGCCGAGCCCCGAGCAGGTCTACGCCGACACCCACCTCGACCCGCAGGTGCAGGCGGCGCTGGACGCCCTGCCCCCGGAGTTCCGCGTGGCCGTCGTCCTCTGCGACATCGAGGGCCTGACCTACGAGGAGATCGCGGCGACCCTCGGCATCAAGCTCGG
The DNA here is from genome assembly GCF_054050375.1 of Geodermatophilus sp. SYSU D00879. Lineage (NCBI taxonomy): Bacteria > Bacillati > Actinomycetota > Actinomycetes > Geodermatophilales > Geodermatophilaceae > Geodermatophilus > Geodermatophilus sp. SYSU D00879. The sequence continues at coordinate 182,643 of NZ_JBJGZF010000001.1, read as the reverse complement.
CACCGTGCGCAGCCGCATCCACCGCGGCCGCGTGCAGCTGCGCCAGGCCCTCGCCCACCTCGCTCCGCGCAGCGTCCCGGCACCGGGGGCCCCCGCATGAGCCTGCCGGAGAGCCACCTGGCGCAGGAGGCGATCGCCGCGCTGGTCGACGGCGAGCTGGCCAGCGGCCCGGCCGCGCGCGCCGCCCGCCACCTGGCCGGCTGCTCCGAGTGCCGGATGCTCGTGCAGGCCCAGCGCGAGGCCAAGGACGCGCTGCACGCCGCCGCCGACGTCGCCGTCCCCGGCGACCTGCTCTCCCGGCTGCGCGCGATCCCGTTCACCGCCGACGTCCCCGGCGGCGGCGGGCTGGGCACCGTCACCGCGTCGGCGGGGGAGCTGACCGTGACCGGGTCCTCCGGCCGCTGGACCGTGTCGCTCGACGACCCGCCGGTCCGTCCCGCGTCGCCGCACCACGCGCGGTGGCTGCGCCGCAGCGTCGCCGGCACGCTGGCCGGGCTGGGCCTCGGCGTCGCGGTCCTCGCGCTGAACCTGCCGGACCCGGGGGAGCGGGTGACCCGGACGCCGTCGTCGGTGGCCGGCCCGTCCTCGCCGGACGAGCGCACCGAGGTCGTGCCCCCGGTGGTCCGCACGCTCAGCGGCCCGTCGTCCGGGCCGGGCGCCACGCCGTGACCCCCGGGCCCTGACCCCGGACCCCCGAGCCCGCGGACGGGTAGCGTCGCGCCGGCACCCGTAGTCCACGTCCGCTGCCAGGTCCGGGGAGGACCCTGAACCCGTGACCGCACCCGACGACCGCGAGACCGGTCCCGTCGAGCCCGCCCCCCGCGACGGTGAGCGCACGGTGGAGGCCGTCGTCCGCCCGCCGGTGACCGCCGGCACGGGGGACGACGCGGTCTTCGCCCGTCCCGCCGGCGCCACCGGCTCCTTCGCGCCGCCGGAGCGGCCGCGTCCCGCCACGGCGCCGGCGCCGGCGCCGGCCAGCCCCGCCCAGGCCGCCGCGTTCGGCCGCCCGGCCGCCGTCCCGGGCAGCTTCGCCGGGGACCGCCCGACGCCGCCGCCGCGGCCGGTGGCCCCGCCGCCGCCGGAGGCCGTGCTGCGCGCCTTCCGCGCCCCGGCCGGGCAGGCCGGGCTCCAGGAGCCGCCCGGCGGCCGGCCCGGGCGGCGCCGCACCTCGGCCGGGCCGTGGTGGAAGCCGGACGCGAAGAGCGACCCGTGGCGCGACCCGCACGCCCCGGCCGGCCTCACCGGCCCGGCGGTGTTCCAGGAGGAGACCGAGCAGGAGGGCCCGGTCGTCGTCGACCGGAAGGGCCGCAGGAAGCTGCGGCTGCGCGACCTGTCGGTCCGGGTGGCCCTGCTGGTCGTCCTCGCCGTCCTGCTCGCCGGCGCGCTCGGCGGCGGCGTGGGCTACCTGCTCACCCGCGAGGCGAGCGAGACCCCGCTGCTGGCGCCGGGCACCACGCTGTCGGAGACCGACGAGGGCATCAGCCGCGAGCCGGGGTCGGTGTCCGACATCGCCGGCCGGGTGGCGCCGGCGGTCGTGTCGATCGAGGTGCGCATCGGCGACGCCGGCGCGACCGGCTCCGGTGTCGTCATCGACGGCGAGGGCGGCTACATCGTCACCAACAACCACGTCATCTCCGGCGCCGACGGCGTGGACGGCGCGGAGATCCGGGCGGTGTTCAGCGACGGCAGCGGCTCGGCCGCGCGCATCGTCGGCCGCGACCCGGCCAGCGACATCGCCGTCGTCAAGGTGGAGAAGCCCGGCCTGGTCACCGCCTCGCTCGGCGACTCCGACGACGTCGTGGTCGGCGACCCGGTGGTGGCCATCGGCTCGCCGCTGGGGCTGGCCGGCACGGTCACCAGCGGCATCGTCTCCGCCCTCGACCGGCCGGTGCGGCTGGCAGGGGAGGGCAGCGACACCAACGCCGTGATCAGCGCGGTGCAGACCGACGCGCCGATCAACCCGGGCAACTCCGGCGGCGCGCTGGTCGACGCCACCGGTGCGGTCATCGGCATCAACACCGCGATCGCCTCGCTCGGCGGCGGCAGCGTCGGCCTGGGCTTCGCGATCCCGATCGACACCGCGCGCGACGTCGCCGAGCAGCTCATCGCCACCGGCAGCGCGGTGCACGCGACCCTCGGGGTGAACACCCGGTCGGTCACCGACGGCACCCGCGACGGCGCGCTGGTCCTCAACGTGGAGCCGGGCAGCCCCGCGGCCGACGCCGGCATCCGCGAGCAGGACGTCGTCATCGCCGTCGACGACCAGGAGGTGGGCAGCTCCGAGGAGCTCGTCGTCGCCGTCGACGCCCACGACCCCGGCGACGCGGTGACCATCGAGCTGGTCCGGAACGGGTCGTCGTCGACGGTCCAGGCCACCCTCGCCCAGGCCTAGCAGGACCTCCGCACCGAATACCCTGGGACCCGCGGAGGAGGGAGCGACGCGTGTTCGACTCGATCGGCTGGGGCGAGATCGTCGTCCTGGCGCTGGCCGCGTTGTTCATCTTCGGGCCCGAGCGGCTGCCCACCCTGGCGCGTGACGCCGCGGCGGGGCTGAAGAAGGTCAAGCAGGCGATCACCGGGGTGCGCGCCCAGGTCGACGAGTCCCTCGGCGAGGACCTCGCCGGGCTGCGGGACCTGGACCTGCGCAAGTACCACCCGAAGACGTTCATCCGCGCGCAGCTGTTCGACGACGACGACGCCCCGCCGGTGCGCCGCGGCGACGCCGGCGCCGCGGGCGCGACCGCGGCGAGCCTGGTGAAGCCCGCCACCCGCCCGGCCGTGGTCGAGCACGACCGGAGCGTCCCGCCGCCGTTCGACGTCGACGCGACCTAGCCGCCCCTCAGACGCACGGAGGCCCGGCCCCCCCGAGGGGGGACCGGGCCTCCGGTGCGTCAGCGCCTCAGCGGCGGACGGGGGTGAGCCCCAGCGACATGCCCGACAGCCCGCGCTGGCGGACGGCGAGGGAGTCGGCGACCTTCGTCAGCGCCTTGGCGGCCGGGGTCTCGGGGTCGGCGAGCACGATCGGCGCGCCGGCGTCCCCGGCCTCCCGCAGGCGGGTGTCGAGCGGGATCTGGCCGAGCAGCGGCACGTTGGCGCCGAGCAGGCGGGTGAGCGCGTCGGAGACCGCCTGGCCGCCGCCGGAGCCGAAGACCTCCATGCGGGAGCCGTCGGGCAGCTCGAGCCACGACATGTTCTCGATGACGCCCACGACCTGCTGGTGGGTCTGGGTGGCGATCGCGCCGGCCCGCTCGGCCACCTCGGCGGCGGCCTGCTGCGGCGTGGTCACCACGAGGATCTCGGCGTTGGGCAGCAGCTGGGCGATGGAGATCGCCACGTCGCCGGTGCCGGGCGGCAGGTCCAGCAGCAGGACGTCGAGGTCGCCCCACCACACGTCGGCGAGGAACTGCTGCAGCGCGCGGTGCAGCATCGGGCCGCGCCACACGACCGGGGTGTTGCCCGGGGTGAACATGCCGATCGAGATGACCTTCACGCCCATCGACTGCGGCGGCATGATCATGTTGTCGACCTGGGTCGGCTTGTCGTCGACGCCCAGCATGCGCGGCACCGAGTGGCCGTAGATGTCGGCGTCCACGACGCCGACCGACAGGCCCCGCTTGGCCAGCGCCGCGGCGAGGTTGACGGTGACGCTGGACTTGCCGACGCCGCCCTTGCCGGACGCGACCGCGTAGACGCGGGTCAGCGAGCCCGGCTGGGCGAAGGGGATGACGGGGTCGGCCGCGTCGGTGCCGCGGACGGTGCGGCGCAGCTCGGCGCGCTGCTCGTCGCTCATCACGTCCAGGCCGACCTGCACCGACGTCACGCCGGGGACGGCGGAGACGGCGGCGGTCACCCGGTTGGTGATCGTCTCGCGCATCGGGCAGCCGGCCACGGTGAGGTAGACCTCGACGCGTACGGCGCCCGGGTCACCGCCGACGCCGATCTGCACGTCCTTGACCATCCCGAGGTCGGTCAGCGGACGGTTGATCTCCGGGTCCTGGACGGTGGCCAGAGCGGCGTTGACGGCGTCGAGCGCCGGCGAGCCGGTCAGCGTGTCGGACATGGGGGGTTGTGTCTCCTTCGACGGGGGGACCCGGTCCGCGGCACCACACGGCGGCGACCTGCACTCCGGTCCACCTGCCACTGTACGGCGGCGGGCACCGGGTGCCGCCCGGTGCGGAGGTGATGTGCTGCGCACCCGGCGGTCCGTGCGGGCGGTCAGCCGCCGACGCGGTTCCGGAGGGGGTGCTCGACGCCGGCGTCCGCGGGCGCGCCGAGGGCGGTGAGCAGGGGGGGGGGGGGGGAACTGCCCGGGATCGGCGTCGACGGCGGACTCGTACTCGTCGTCCCCGCGCAGGCTCCGGCCTCGACGCGCAGGCCGGCGCCGGACAGCGCGGCCCACTCGGACCAGGTGCCCCGCAGGCCCCGGCCATCGCGCAGCACGACCCGGCGGTCGCCGGTGGCTCCGGTCACGGGCCCGACCGGACGCAGCCGGGCCGTAGGCTGCGGCGACGTGTCCGCTCCCGCCCGTGCCGCCGTCCTCCGCGACGCGATCGGGCTCGGGGTGGCGGTCGGCCTCTACGGCGTCGCCTTCGGCGCGGCCGCCGACGCCGCGGGCCTGGACCCCTGGCAGGCGCTGACCATGTCGCTGCTGATGTTCACCGGCGCCTCGCAGTTCGCGCTGGTCGGCGTCCTCGGCGCCGGCGGCGGGGGCGCGGCCGCGATCGGCAGCGCGCTGCTGCTGGGCACCCGCAACACCGTCTACGGGGTCCGCCTGGCGCCGCTGCTGGCCCCGCGCGGCCTGCTCCGCCGGTTGGGCCTGGCGCACTGGGTGATCGACGAGACGACGGCGCTGGCCGTGGCCGCTCCCGACCGCGACCTGTCCCGGCTGGCCTTCCTCGCCGGCGGGGCGTCGATCTTCACGGTGTGGAACGCCACCACGCTGGCCGGCGCACTCGGTGCCGGGGCCCTGGGGGAGACCGCGGCGGCGGCGCTGGACGCCGTCGTCCCGGCCGCGTTCCTGGCGCTGCTGTGGCCGCGGCTGCGCGCCGGCGCCGAGGAGCCGGGCGTCGCCCGCCGGGTGGCGCTGGGCGGCGCGGCCGTGGCGCTGGCGCTGACGCCGTTCGTGCCGCCGGGCGTGCAGGTGGTGGCCGCCGTCGTGGCGGTGGGGCTGGCCGGCCGGCCGCGGGCGGAGGCGGCGTGAGCGGCGGGACGCTGTGGACGGTGGTCGTCGTCGGGTCGCTGGGCTGCTACCTGCTCAAGCTGGCCGGGCTGTCGGTGCCCGCCGCCTGGGTCGAGCGGCCGTGGGTGACCCGTCTGGTCACCTTCGTGCCCGCGGCGCTGCTGGCCGCGCTGGTCGCGGTGCAGACCCTGACCTCGGGTCAGGACCTCGTGGTGGACGGCCGGCTGGCCGGCGTCGCGGTCGCGGCGGTCGCCCTCGCGCTGCGCGCGCCGTTCGTCGTGGTGCTGGTGCTGGCCGGCGCCACGGGCGCGCTGGTCCACCTCGCCGGAGGGTGAACCCGGCGGGCGCCGGTCAGAACAGCCGGGCGTCCCGCTGCTCCAGGTCGAGCAGGAAGCGCTTGCGGGACAGCCCGCCGCCGAAGCCGACCAGGCTGCCGTCGGCGCCGACCACCCGGTGGCACGGGACGACGATCGCCAGCGGGTTCCGCCCGCACGCCAGGCCGACGGCCTGCGCGCCGCCCGGCTCGCCGACGGCTCGCGCCACCGCCCCGTAGGTGGTCGTCGCGCCGTAGGGGATGTGGGTGAGCTGCTCCCAGACGGCCAGCTCGAAGTCGCTGCCGCGCGGGCGCAGGGACAGGTCGAACGCCTCCCGCTCGCCGGCGAGGTACTCGCCGAGCTGGCCGGTCACGTCGGCGAGCGCGGCGTCGTCCCGGGCGCCGAGGTCGGCCTCCGGACCCGGGGGCGAGAGGTACAGCCGGCCGAGCACGCCGTCGTCGGCGACGACGGTCAGCGGCCCGATGGGGGAGTCCACCACCGCGTGCGTGCGCATGCCGGCAGTGTGCCGCGGGGGGACGACGGTCCGGACGCCCCGCGCGCTACGCCGTCGGGTCCGCGAGCGCCGGCTGGACGGGGTCCTTCGGCTTCTTCTTGACCTTCTTCTCCCGCTCCTCGGGCGAGCGGCTCTCGGCGAGGCGGCCCAGCTCGCCGCGGATGAAGTCGCGGGTCGCGAGCTCGCCGATGGCCACCCGTAGCGCGGCGAGCTCGCGGGCCAGGTACTCGGTGTCCGCGCGGGTCTGCGCGGCGCGGGCGCGGTCCTCCTCGGCCTGCACGCGGTCGCGGTCGGCCTGCCGGTTCTGCGCCAGCAGGATCAGCGGCGCGGCGTAGGCGGCCTGGGTGGAGAAGGCCAGGTTGAGCAGGATGAACGGGTAGGGGTCCCAGCGCAGCCGGACGGCGAAGACGTTGAGGGCGATCCACAGCACCACGATCACCGTCTGGACGGCGAGGAAGCGCCCGGTGCCGAGGAAGCGGGCGATCCCCTCGGCGAAGCGGCCGACCGCGTCGGGGTCCAGCCGCAGGTAGCCGGTGATCCCGCGGGAGGAGCCGCGGGGGACGTCGAGGCGGCGGCCGTCAGCCACGGCGGGCCCGCTCGCGCCAGTCCTCGGGCAGCAGGTGGTCGAGGACGTCGTCGACGCTCACCGCGCCCACCAGCCGGCCCCGGTCGTCGACCACCGGCGCGGCGACCAGGTTGTAGGTGGCGAAGTAGCGGGTGACCTCGCCCAGCGGCGCCTCCGGCCGCAGCGGGTCCAGGTCGTCGAGCACCCCGCTCACCAGGCTGGACGGCGGCTCGCGCAGCAGCCGCTGGATGTGCGCCAGGCCCAGGTAGCGCCCGGTCGGGGTGGCCGACGGCGGCCGGCAGACGTACACCTGGCTGGCCAGCGCCGGGGTCAGCTCGGGCTCGCGCACCCGGGCCAGCGCCTCGGCGATGGTCGCGTCCGGCGCGAGGATCACCGGCTCGCTGGTCATGATCCCGCCGGCGGTGTCCTCGGAGTACTGCAGCAGCTGGCGCACCGGCTCGGCCTCGTCGGGCTCCATCAGCTCGAGCAGCCGGTTGCGGTCGACGTTGGACAGCTCGGCGAGCACGTCGGCGGCGTCGTCGGGGTCCATGACCTCGAGCACGTCGGCGGCCCGGGACTCGTCCAGCGTGCCGAGGATCGTGACCTGCTCGGCCTCCGGCAGCTCGCCGAGCACGTCGGCCAGCCGCTCGTCGTCGAGGGCCTCGGCCACCTCGTGCCGCCGCTTGATCGGCAGGTCCTGCAGCGCGTGCGCGAGGTCGGCGGCGTTCAGCTCGCGGTAGGTGGCGATCAGCGTCTCGGCGCCCTGCCCGCTCTCCGGCAGCGCGAGCCCGGCGACCTCGTCCCACGCCAGCTGGTGCAGCTGCCCGCGGCGGCCGAGCCGGCCGGGCTCCTGCACGGCGAGGCGGGTGACCTGCCACTCGCCGGTGCGGGTCTGCTCGATCCCGGCGTCGACGACGGCGGCCGGCCGGCCCGACTCCGTGATGGTCACGGTCCGGTCCAGCAGCTCGCCGAGGACCAGCGTCTCGCCGCGCCGCTGCTCGAAGCGCTTCAGGTTGAGCGTGCCCGAGGCGAGCACCACCGCGCCCGGGTCGATGCTGGTCACCCGGCCCATCGGCACGAAGATGCGGCGGCGCGCCACGACCTCGACGACCAGGCCGAGCACCCGGGGGGCGGCGGTGCCCACGCGCAGCGCCACGACGACGTCGCGCAGCCGCCCGACCCGGTCCCCGTTGGGGTCGAAGACGGGCAGGCCGGCGAGCCGCGAGACGTACGCCCTGGTCACCGTGCTCACACTCGGTGAGGCTACCGTCGGGGTCGTGGCGAGCCCGGGGTCCGGCGAGTACGCGTCCGTCGAGTACGAGGTCGTCGACGTGTTCGCCCCCCGGGCGTTCGCGGGCAACCCGCTCGCGGTGGTGTTCGACGCCGACGCGCTGACCACCGCGCAGTGCCAGGCGCTCGCCGACGAGTTCGCGCTGTCGGAGACCTCGTTCCTCTGCGCGCCGACCGAGCCGGGCGCCTCCTACCGGGTCCGGATCTTCACCCCGTTCGCCGAGCTGCCCTTCGCCGGGCACCCGAGCGTCGGCGCCGCGCACACGCTGGTGCGCACCGGCCGGCTGGCCGGTGGCACCCTGCACCAGGAGTGCGGCGCCGGCGTCCTGCCGATCGAGGTCACCGGCGACGGCGCGACGCTCACCGGCGGGCGGCCGACGCTGGAGGACGGCCCCGACCCGGCGGCGCTGGCCGCGGCGCTGGGGCTGTCGGCGGCCGACGTCGTCGGGCTGCCCGCGCACGTCGCCGGCTGCGGCCTGCCCTTCGCGTTCCTGGCCGTGCACCCGGACGTCGTCGACCGCGCCGTCCCGGACCCCGCCGCGCTGGCCGCGTTCGGCGTGGGGGAGGGCGTCTCGGTGCTGTCCTGGGACGGCTCCACCGCGTACGCCCGCGTGTTCGCGAACGACCTGCGCTGGGGCGAGGACCCGGCCACCGGCTCGGCGGCGCTGGGCACCGGCGTCTGGCTGGTCGCCACCGGGCTGGTCGCCCCGGACGGGACGTCGTCGTACACCGTCCGGCAGGGCGAGGCGATGGGCCGGCCGTCGGTGCTGTCGTGCACGGTCACCGCCGACGGCGGCCGGGCGACGGCGGCCACGGTGTCCGGGGCGGTGGTGCCGGTGGCCTCCGGGCGCATCCGCGTGCCGTGAGCGCCGGCTCGACGGCGGCCGTCTCCCCGTGGGCGGTCCACCGGCCGGGCTCCCGCGACGTCGCGCTCATGGCGGTCGCCGTCGTCGGGGTCTCCTTCTCCGGCCCGCTGACCGCGCTGGTCGGTGCGTCGTTCCTGGCGCTGGCGTTCTGGCGCAACGCCGCCGGCGCCGCGCTGCTGGTGCCGGTGCTGCTGGGCCGCGAGCGCGGCACCCTCGCCGGGCTGCGGCCGCGGGACCTGGGCAGCTCGGTCGTGGCCGGGCTGTTCCTCGCCGCGCACTTCGCCGCCTGGCTGCCCAGCCTGTCGATGACCACCGTCGCCGCGTCGACGGCGCTGGTCACCACGACGCCGATCTGGACCGCGCTGGCCGCGCGGGTGTCCGGCGTCCGGCTGCCCGCGCAGGTGTGGACCGGGCTCGCGCTGGCCGTCGTCGGTGCCGCGCTGATCGCCGGGGTCGACGTCGCGGTCAGCCTGGAGGCGCTGGCCGGGGACGGGCTGGCGCTGCTCGGGGCGGTCTGCGCCGGCGGCTACATGCTCGCCGGGGCCCGCGCCCGCACGCGCCTGGCGACGTCGGCGTACTCGGTCGTCTGCTACTCCACCTGCGCGGCCGTGCTCGCCGTCGCCGCGCTGGTGACCACCACCCCGCTCGCCGGGTTCCCCGCCCGAGACTGGTGGCTGATCCTGGCGATCACCGTGTGCGCGCAGATCCTCGGGCACACGCTGCTCAACCTGGTGCTGTCCAGCGTGGGACCCACCGTCGTCGGGCTGGCGGTGCTGCTGGAGGTGCCCGGCGCGCTGCTGGTGGCGCTGGTGCTGCTCGGCCAGACCCCGCCGCTGCTCGCGCTGCCGGGGATGGTCGCCGTCGTCGCGGGGGTGGCGCTGGTGGTCCGGGCCGGCCGGCCGCGGACGCCGGTCGAGCCGGTCACCTGACCCGGCAGAAATGGCCCTCTCCGCCCCGTGGTTACCCTCCGGTAGCCGAAGATCCCGATCAGACAGCGGAGGCACCGTGGCCGAGCTCCGATCCCGTCGTTCCAACCTCGCCGTGCCGGGCAGCAACCCGCGCTTCCTCGAGAAGGCCAAGGGCCTGCCGGCCGACCAGGTGTTCCTGGACCTCGAGGACGCCTGCGCCCCGCTGGCCAAGCCGGGTGCCCGCAAGAACATCGTCGCGGCGCTCAACGAGGGCGGGTGGGGCGAGAAGATCCGCACCGTCCGGGTCAACGACTGGACGACGGAGTGGACCTACCGCGACGTCATCGAGGTGGTCGAGGGCGCCGGCGCGAACCTCGACTGCATCATGCTGCCGAAGGTCGTCGACGCCCACCAGGTCGCGGCGCTGGACTTCCTGCTCAGTCAGATCGAGAAGGCCAACGGCCTGGAGGTCGGGCGGATCGGCATCGAGGCGCAGATCGAGACCGCGCAGGGCCTGATCAACGTCAACGACATCGCGTTCGCCAGCCCGCGGATCGAGACGATCATCTTCGGCCCGGCCGACTTCATGGCCAGCATCAACATGAAGTCGCTGGTGGTCGGCGCCCTGCACCCCGACTACCCGGGCGACCCGTTCCACTACATCCTCATGCAGATCCTCATGGCCGCCCGCGCCCGCGGCGTGCAGGCCATCGACGGCCCGTTCCTGCAGGTGCGCGACGTGGACGCCTTCCGGGAGGTCGCCAAGCGCTCGGCGGTGCTCGGCTTCGACGGCAAGTGGGTGCTGCACCCCGGCCAGATCGACGCCGCCAACGAGATCTACGCGCCGTCGCAGGAGGACTACGACCACGCCGAGCTCATCCTCGACGCCTACGACTGGTACACGTCCGAGGCCGGCGGCAAGAAGGGCTCGGCCATGCTCGGCGACGAGATGATCGACGAGGCCAGCCGCAAGATGGCGCTGGTCATCGCCGGCAAGGGGCGCGCCGCGGGCATGGGCCGCACGTCGTCGTTCACCCCGCCCGACGCCGCCTAGCCACCCGCGTCGCACGGCCCGCCCGGGGCACTCCCGGGCGGGCCGTCGTCGTTCCCGGGGTGACCGGTCCGGGGGTGACCGGGGACACGGCGACGGGTCCGGAGAGGTCGCCCATACTCCCCGGTAGCAAACGGACACCGGAGTCCCGGAGGAGCGAACGTGGCCCGACTGGCGCAGACCGCCGACCTGACCGACATCCAGCAGGAGATCCTGTCGACGGTCAGGAGCTTCGTGGACAAGGAGATCATCCCGCACGCGCAGGAGCTCGAGCACGCCGACGAGTACCCGCAGGAGATCGTCGACGGGCTCAAGGAGCTCGGCATCTTCGGGCTGATGATCCCCGAGGAGTACGGCGGCCTCGGGGAGTCGCTGCTGACCTACGCGCTGGTGGTCGAGGAGATCGCCCGCGGCTGGATGAGCGTCTCCGGCGTCATCAACACCCACTTCATCGTCGCCTACATGATCCGCCAGCACGGCACGCAGGAGCAGAAGGACCACTTCCTCCCGCGCATGGCCACTGGCGAGGTCCGCGGCGCGTTCTCGATGTCCGAGCCGGGGCTGGGCTCCGACGTCGCCGGCATCCGCACCAAGGCGGTCAAGGACGGCAACGAGTACGTCATCGACGGTCAGAAGATGTGGCTGACCAACGGCGGCTCCTCCACGCTGGTGGCCGCGCTGGTGCGCACCGACCTGGGCGCCGACAAGCCGCACCAGAACCTGACGACGTTCCTGGTCGAGAAGCCGGCCGGCTTCGGCACCGTCGCCCCGGGCCTGACCATCCCCGGCAAGATCGACAAGATGGGCTACAAGGGCGTCGACACCACCGAGCTGGTGTTCGACGGCTACCGCATCGGCGCGGACATGGTCCTCGGCGGGGAGCCCGGCCGCGGCTTCGCGCAGATGATGGACGGCGTCGAGGTGGGCCGGGTCAACGTCGCCGCCCGGGCCTGCGGCATCTCCATCCGCGCGTTCGAGCTGGCCGTCGAGTACGCCCAGCAGCGGGAGACCTTCGGCAAGCCGATCGTCCAGCACCAGGCGATCGCGTTCCAGCTCGCCGAGATGGCCACCAAGGTCGAGGCCGCGCACCTGATGATGGTCAACGCCGCCCGGCTCAAGGACGCTGGCAAGCGCAACGACGTCGAGGCCGGCATGGCCAAGCTGATCGCCAGCGAGTACTGCGCCGAGGTGACCACGCAGTCCTTCCGCATCCACGGCGGCTACGGCTACTCCAAGGAGTACGAGATCGAGCGGCTCATGCGCGAGGCGCCGTTCCTGCTCATCGGCGAGGGCACCAGCGAGATCCAGAAGACGATCATCAGCCGCGGCCTGCTCAAGGAGTACGGCCTCAAGCGCTGAACGACCGCACGTCGGGCGGCCCGGGACCGGACCGGTCCCGGGCCGCCCGCGCGTTCAGCGGGCCGGGCGGTGCCGGTGTCAGCGCGGTGTCGCGCGGCTCGCGCGGGACCCGGCGAGCACGAGCAGGAGCGCCGCGACCAGCAGCGCGGGCTCCAGGACGAACGCCGCGGTGAGGCCGTGCGCGTCGGCCAGGGCGCCGAGCAGGAAGGGGGCGGCGGCGGTGACCAGGCCGCCCAGCAGCTGGGTGCGGGCGTTGGCCCGGTCCTCGTGCCCGCGGGCAGCGCCCAGGGCGAGCGCCAGTGCCAGGGGGTAGAGGTTGGCGATGCCGATCCCGCAGACGAACAGGCCGAGGACGGCGACGACCGGGCTGTCGGTCAGCCAGAACGGCACGAACCCGGCCGCGGTCACCGCCAGGGAGGCGTGCAGCAGCGGCACCGTCCGGCCGGGGCGCCGGGTGAGCGCCGCCCCGCCGAGCCGGCCGACGAGCAGGCCCAGGTAGTTGCTGCCCAGCGCCGTCGCGGCGGTGGTGGTCGCCAGTCCCGTGCCGACGAGCACCTCGGTGCCGAAGTAGATGAGACAGAACTCCACGGCCGTGGCGATCGCGGTCAGGGCGGCGAACAGCCAGGCGGCCAGGGGCAGCGGTCCGGGCCGCCCGGCGACCCGGCGGTCGGCCGGCGGCGGCAGCGGGCGGCGCCTCGAGCGGAGCCACAGCAGGCCGAGGACGAGCGCGGGGAGGGCGAAGGCCGCCCGCCAGCCGGCCGGCCCCGCGGCGAGCCCGCCGAGGACGAGGGGGGCCAGGACCGCGCACGCCCCCGCGCCGACGTTGGCCTCGGTGAGCGCCCGGTCGCGCCGGGCGCCGTGCCGGTCGGAGAGCACGGCCTGCGTCGCCGTCAGCAGCACCGTGCCGGCCGTGCCCATGACCGCCGCCCCCAGCAGGGTCGGCGCGAGCCCGCGGCCGAGGGTGAACAGCGCGGCGCCGGCGGCGGTGCCCAGGGCCGAGGACCACAGCAGTGCCGACCGCGGCAGCCGCCGGGCCACGGCGGCGAACCCCGCGCCGGCCAGGGCCGCGCCGCCCGACCACAGCACCGAGTAGACGCCCAGCAGCGTGTACGAGAAGTGCAGCTCCTCGCGCAGCAGGGACAGTGCGGGGCCGAAGGCGTAGAGCCAGCCGGTGAAGCACCCGAGCACCGCGTAGGCCAGCACGGTCGGCGCGTCGCGGACGAAGCCGTCGTCCCCGCTCGCCCCGAGGGGGGTGCCGGCCTGCTCCTCGGTCGTTGTGTATGGATACACACCTAGACTGTACGAGTGGCCAGTCCTCCGGACCACCGGTCGCGCCGGCCGACGATGCGCGAGGTGGCCCGCGCCGCCGGCGTCTCGCCGATGACGGTGTCCTACGTCTACTCGCGGCCCGGCCGGGTGTCGGCCGAGGCGGCGGCGCGGGTGCGGGCGGCGGCGCAGGAGCTCGGCTACCCCGGGCCGCACCCGGCCGCCCGCTCGCTGCGGCGGGGGCGGGTCGGCAGCCTCGGCGTCGTGCTGGGGGAGCGGCTGGGCTACGCCTTCGACGACCCGCAGGCGGCCCGGTTCCTCGCCGGGGTAGCGGACGTCTGCGCCGCCGAGGGGGTCGGCCTCACGCTGGTCCCGACCACCGGGGCGCCCAGCGACCCGGAGCGGGTCGCCCGGGCCGTCGTCGACGGCTTCGTCGTCTGGACCACCAGCGACGACGACCCGGTCCTCGACGCGGTCGCCGACACCGGCCTGCCCGCCGTCGTCCACGCCGGGCCGCACCACCGGGGCCTGCCGGTGGTCGGCATCGACGACCGCGCCGCCGCCGCGGCGATCGGGCGGGTGGCGTTCGCCGGGGCCCGGCGGCCGGTGGTCCTCGGCTTCCCGCTCGACCGCGCCCGCGCCCGCCGGCTGCTCCCCGCCCCGGAGGTCGGGGCGGTCCGGTTCCCGGTGACGCGGAACCGGTGGGAGGGCCTGCTCGGCGCCTGGACCGGGGCCGGGCACCCGGCGGCGGAGCTGCGGCTGGCCGTGTGCCCGGTCAACGACGCCGAGGAGGGCGAGGAGTTCGCCGCCGAGCTGCTCGCCGGCCCGGACCGGCCGGACGCGGTCGCCGCGATGAGCGACGAGCTCGCGCTCGGGGCGCTGCGCGCGGTGGCGGCCGCGGGCCTCGCCGTGCCCGGCGACGTGGCGGTCACCGGCTGGGACGACAGCGACGCCGCGGCGCCGGCCGGGCTGACCACCGTCGCCCAGTCGCTGCGCCGGCAGGGGGCCGCCTGCGCGCTGGTCGCGCTCGGGCGTGCCCCGGAGGTCCCGGCGCCGGACGGGTGGCGCGTGGTGGAGCGGGCGAGCACCCGCCGGCCGCGCTGACCGCCGGCGGTCCTCCTAGGGTCGGGACGTGCGAGCCGTGGGAGTGACCGAGTTCGGCGGGCCCGAGGCCCTCACCGTCGTCGACGTCCCCGCCGAGCCCCTCGGGCCCGGGCAGGTGCGGCTCCGGGTGCGGGCCGCCGCGGTGAGCCCGACCGACACCCACCTGCGCGAGGGCGCCTACGCCGGCCGCGACCCGGTGAAGACGCCGCCGTGGGTGCCCGGGATGGACGCCGCCGGCGAGGTCGTCGAGGTCGGCGAGGGCGTCGACCGGGTGGCCGCCGGCGACGCGGTCATGGCGATCGTCGTCCCCACCGGCGCCCACGGCGGCTACCGCGAGGACCTCGTGCTGCCGGCCGGCTCCGTGGCCCGGGTGCCCGCGGGCGCCGACGCCGTCGCCGCGTGCACCCTGCCGATGAACGCGCTCACCGCGCGGCTGGCGCTGGACCAGATGGCCCTCCCGCCCGGCTCGGTGGTCGCGGTGACCGGCGCGGCGGGTGCCTTCGGCGGCTACGTCGTCCAGCTGGCCAAGGCTGACGGGCACACCGTCGTCGCCGACGCCTCCGAGGCCGACGAGCGGCTGGTCCGCGACCTCGGCGCCGACGTCGTCGTGCGGCGGGGCGACGACGTCGCCGAGCGGATCCGCGCCGAGTTCCCCGACGGCGTCGACGGGCTGGCCGACGGGTCGGTGCAGGACGCGCTGGTGCTGCCCGCCGTGCGCGACGGCGGGAAGGTGGCCACCGTGCGCGGGTACCGCGGCGACGGGACCGGCCGGGTCGACGTGCTGCCCACGAGGGTGCGCCACTACGCCGAGAACGGCGCCGCGCTCGACCGGCTGCGCGAGCAGGTGGAGTCGGGCGCGGCGACGCTGCGGGTGGCCCGCACCTTCGCGCCGGAGGAGGCGCCCGAGGCGCACCGGGTGCTGGCCGCCGGTGGCGTGCGCGGCCGGCTGGTGATCACCTTCTGAGGTCGCGCGCCCGGGCCCGTGTGCCAGGGTGGGGGAGCCCCCGGCAACGGTGCCCGGGGAGGAGCGCGGAGGAGCGGCAGATGGTGCACAGGCTGGTGGTCAGCTACGGGCAGCCCGAGGACCCGGCGGCGTTCGACGCCCACTACCGGGACACCCACGTCCCGCTGACCGTGCGGATGCCGGGCCTGATCCGGTTCACCACCGGCACCCCGCAGCCGCTGGACCCGCGCCAGTCCGCGCCCTACCTCGTCGCCCACCTGGACTTCGACTCCGAGCAGGCGATGGGCGCGGCGTTCGCCTCCGACGCGGGCAAGGCGAGTGCTGCCGACGTCCGCACCTTCGCCAGCGGCGGCGTGACCATGACGCACTACGAGGTGAACGAGGTGCACGTCTCCCGGTGAACGGCGCCCAGGCACTGATCCGCACGCTCGTCGACGCCGGGGTCGACGTCTGCTTCGCCAACCCCGGCACGTCCGAGATGCACTTCGTCGCCGCCCTCGACGACGTCCCCGAGATGCGCGGCGTCCTCACCCTGTTCGAGGGGGTGGCCACCGGCGCCGCCGACGGCTTCGCGCGGATGGCCGGCCGGCCCGCCGCCACGCTGCTGCACCTGGGCCCGGGCATGGGCAACGGCCTGGCCAACCTGCACAACGCCCGCCGCGGCCGGACGCCGGTGGTGAACGTCGTCGGCGACCACGGCCGCTCGCACAAGCGGCTGGACGCGCCGCTGGAGTCCGACATCGACGCCCTCGCCGGCACGGTGTCCGGCTGGGTGCGCCGCTCGCTGGCCCCCGAGGACCTCGCCGCCGACGCCGCGGACGCCGTCGCGGCCGCCGCGCGCGGCCAGATCGCCACGCTGGTGCTGCCGGCCGACGTGTCCTGGTCCGAGGGCGCGGCCGTCGCGGAGCCCCTGCCGGTGCGGCCGCGGCCGCACGTGGCGCCGTCGGTCGTGGACGACACCGCCGCGGTGGTGCAGGCCGGCGAGCCGACCGTGCTGCTGCTCGGCGACGACGTCGTCGCGTCGGAGGCGGGGCTGCTGGCCGCGGCGCGGGTGGCCGCCGGCACCGGCGTCCGGCTGGTGGCCGAGACGTTCCCGGCGCGGATGGTGCGCGGCGCGGGGCTGCCCGCCGTCGGCAAGCTGCCCTACCCGCCGGAAGTGGCGATCAAGGCGCTGGCCGGCACCCGGCACCTGGTGCTGGCCGGCGCGACCTCGCCGGTGCACTTCTTCGCCTACCCCGGCGTGCCGGGCACGCCGGTGCCGGAGGACTGCACGGTGCACGTGCTGTCGGCGCCCGGTGAGGACGGCGTCGCGGCGCTCGAGGAGCTGGCCGCGAAGGTGGCCGCCGGCGCCGAGCCGGAGCTGCGCGAGGCCTCCCGGCCGGAGCTGCCGACCGGGCGCCTGACGCCGCGGGGGATCTCCGCGGTGGTCGGCGCGCTGCTGCCCGAGCGGGCGATCGTGGTCGACGAGGCGATCACCTCCGGGATCGGCGTCGTCGAGCTGACCGCGGGCGCCCCGCAGCACGACTGGCTCGCCCTGACCGGCGGCGCGATCGGCGACGGCCTGCCGATGGCGGTCGGCGCGGCGGTGGCCTGCCCCGACCGGCCGGTGCTCGTCCTGCAGGCCGACGGCAGCGCGATGTACACGCTGCAGGCGCTGTGGACGATGGCCCGCGAGCAGCTCGACGTCACCGTCCTGCTCTACGACAACGCGTCCTACGCGATCCTGCAGGGGGAGCTGGCGCGGGTGGGGGCCGCCGGCGGCGGGGAGCGGGCCGGGCAGCTGCTCGACCTGGGCGGCCCGGCGCTGGACTTCGTCGCGCTGGCCACCGGGATGGGCGTGCCGGCCACCCGCGCGGAGACCGCCGAGGAGCTGGCCGAGGAGCTGGGCACGGCGCTGCGCGAGCCCGGTCCGCACCTGGTGCAGGCGGTGCTCCGGCCCGGGGAGTAGGTGCGGGCTCACCCCCGCGGGGGAAGCACTCGCCGAATCCGTTCCAGACCGGTTCGTTTCGCGTCGATGTCCGGCGTGTGTCGGAGTGGACCGGGGGCGTCGGCGTGGACGCCGGCGTCGTGGGCAGGCGGCCGGTGGCCGTCGTCGCGTGCACCCTCCTGCTCGCGGTGGTCGCGCTGCAGGGGCTGCTGCACGGGACGGCCGGCGGCGCCGCGCTGTACTTCCTCGTCATCGGGCTGACCGTCGTCGCGGCGTGGGCCGGGGCGCACCGCGCGGGGCGGCGACCGGTCGCCGTCCTGCTCGCCCTCGGCGTCGGCCTGTCCGCCCTCGGGGACGTGCTCTGGCAGGTCCAGGCGTCCCTGACCGGCGACGGCGCGGCCGTCGGCGTCGCCGACGCCGTCTACCTGGGCAGCTACGTGGCCCTCGGCACCGGCCTGGCGCTCATGGCCCGCCGCCGGCACGCCGACCGCGACCTGCGGACGGCCGGCTGGATCGACGCGCTCGTCGTGTTCGTCGCCGCGCTGCTCCTCGTCTGGGAGCTGTCGATCGCCGCGACCGTGGAGGACGCGTCCCTCGGCCTCGGGACCCGGGTCGTGCTCGCGCTCTACCCCGCCCTCGACGCCGCGCTGATCGGCCTGGTCGTGCGGCTGCTGGCCACCCGCCGGCAGGGGGAGCGGACGCCGCTGGCCGTCGCCGCCGCGTGCTCGTGCTGGCTGGTCTCCGACGTCGCCTACCTGCTCGACGCCGACGCTGTCACCTTCGGCGGGTGGCTGGACTCCGGCTGGCTGCTCGGCAGCGCGCTGCTCGCCGTGGCCACCTGGTCGACCGCCCGCGGTGCCGTAGCGGCGGGTCCGGGCGGCGAGGATGGCCGGTCGGGGATGGCCCGGCTGGCCGTGTGCCTCGGGGCGCTGCTGGTGCCGCCGGTGACCGAGCTGGCCACCGACCTCGGCGGCGTCGAGGACGCCTCGGGCGCGATGGTCGTCGCGATGGTCGTGCTGACCGCGCTGGTCTTCGTCCGCGCCGCGCTGCTGCTGCGCGGCGAGGCCGCCGCCCGGGCGCTGGTGCGCTCGCGGGAGCGGTTCGCCGCCAAGCTCATCGCGCACTCCTCCGACGCGGTCCTCGTCGTCTCCCGCGACGGGCGCCTGCTCAGCGACCCCGCGCCGCTGGCCGCGCTGCTCGGGACTGTGGCCGCCGGCGTCACCACCGCCGCGGACGCCGTCCGCCTGGCCGGGGTGGACCCCGAGCTGACCGCCGAGCTGTTCGCGCGGGCCCTGGCCGGCGGCGGCGTCGTCGACGCCGAGCTGCCCGCCCGCCACCGCGGCGAGGACCGCTGGATCGGCATCCGGCTGGTCGACCTCGGGGACGACCCCGACGTCGGCGGCGTCGTCGTGCACGTGACCGACGTGACCGGGCGCCGACGCGCCGAGGAGGCGCTGGCCCACTCGGTGCTGCACGACGGGCTGACCGGCCTGGCCAACCGCGCGCTGTTCATCGACCGCGTCGGCCAGGCGCTGCGCCGCACGGTGCGCGGCGGCGGCTCGGCCGCGGTGCTCTCCCTCGACCTCGACGGCTTCAAGGCCGTCAACGACTCCCTCGGCCACGCCGCCGGCGACGCGCTGCTGCGCGAGGTGGCGGCGCGGCTGCGCGGCGCCGTCCGCGCCGACGACACCGTGGCCCGCCTGGGCGGCGACGAGTTCGCCGTGCTGGTCGAGCAGGCCGGCGCCGCCGACGACGAGGCGATGGTGACCGCCGCCCGCGTGCTCGACGTGCTCGCCCGGCCGGTGGCGCTGCCCGGCGGCCCGGTGACCGTGTCGGCCGGCGTCGGCGTGGCCGTCGGCCGCGGCGCGGTGGCCGGCGACGCGCTGGTCGGCGACGCCGACCTGGCGCTGTACGCGGCCAAGCTCGACGGGCGCGACCGCGTGCAGCGGTTCGAGCCCGGCATGCGCAAGGCGGCGCAGGCCGCCCGCGAGCTGGAGCAGGAGCTGCGCGGCGCGGTGTCCCGCGGCGAGTTCCGGCTGGTCTACCAGCCGGTGGTCGCCCTGGACGGCCGCCGGGTGACCGGCTTCGAGGCCCTGCTGCGCTGGGACAGCCCGCGGCTGGGCCCGGTGGGCCCCGACCGGTTCGTGCCGGTGGCCGAGGCGGCGGGCCTGATCGACGAGATCGGCGCGTGGGTGCTGCGCGAGGCGTGCGCGACCGCGGCGGCCTGGCGGCACCTGGGCGACACCACGATGGCGGTCAACGTGTCGGCCACCCAGCTGACCTCGCCGGACCTCCCCGGCTCCGTCGCCGCGGCGCTGGCTGCGAGCGGGCTGCCGGCCGGCGCGCTGGTGCTCGAGGTGACCGAGACGGCGCTGGTGGGCGACCCCGCGCGGGCCGCCGCGTGCCTCACCGCGCTGCGGGCGCTGGGCGTGCGGCTGGCGCTGGACGACTTCGGCACCGGCTACTCGTCGCTGGCCCACCTGCGGCAGTTCACCGTGGACGTGCTCAAGATCGACCGCTCGTTCGTCGGCGCGATCGCCGAGGGCGAGCCGCTGCCGGCGATCGTGCGCGGCACCATCGACCTGGGCCGCACGCTGGGCCTGGAGGTCCTCGCCGAGGGCGTCGAGCACGAGCACCAGGCGCGGCTGCTGGCCGAGGGCCGCTGCGACACCGCGCAGGGCTACCTGTTCGCGCGGCCGCTGGAGCGCTGCGACGCCGAGGCGCTGCTCCTCGAGCAGGCTCCGGCCCGCGCCGGGGTGCCCGCGATCGTGCCGCTGCCCCGCGCCGCGGGCGCTGACGTCCCCGGTCTGACGCCGGGGGAGGTCAGCCGGCCGCCCCGGGCGCGGGCTCGAAGGTGACCGTGACGTCGTCGACGCCGAGGGACCGGGCCAGCGTGGTGAGCATGTCGCGGGTGCCGTCCTCGGCGCGGTCGAGCAGGTCGCTGTCCGCCGCGGCGGACTCCAGCCGGCGCTCGGCCAGCGCGAACAGCTCGCTCTCGTCGGTCGGGTCGTCGGCGAACGCGTCGCCCAGCCGCTCCACGAGGCCGCGGTCGCGGTCGAGCACCCGGCTCTCGTCCGGGTCGATCCGCGCCTCGCCCAGCTGCGGGGCGGGCAGGGTGATGGTGGCGGCCGTGCCGTCGGGCGAGAGGTCGACGCTGTCCTCGCCGAGGCCAGCGAAGTCCACGTAGGCGTCGACGTCGCCGGTGGCGAGGAACTGCACCCGCTCGCCGCTGATCGCCGAGGGCACCCAGGCAGTGTCGCGCTCCTGGTCGACGACGACCTGGAAGGTGCCGGTGGCGGCGTGGTACTCGTCCAGGTCGGCCATGGCCAGCAGCAGCGGCCTCGTGCTGCGGTCGACGGTCTCCTGCTCGAACGGCGCGGTCCAGTCGGCGACCCTGTCGGCCACGACCACCCCGACCGGGACGACGACGGCGACGGCGATGCCGGCCTTGAGCCACCCGCGGCGGCTGCGGCGCGCCGGCGCGGCGGAGGGGGCGGGGACACGGGACGGGAGCAGGACCGGCATGCGCGATCTCCTCGCGGTCGTCGGGTGTGCTCCGTACAGCACCCCGGACGCCGGCTCTGTTCCCGGCGCCCCGGGTGCGCCGGCGCCGCACCCGGGGCGCCGGGACGCTGCGTCAGCGCACCCGCTCGACGCCCGTCCGCGGGTCACCCGGCCGGGTGGCGTGCGGCCGCGACCGCGCACGCGCTGTCCACAGATCGGCTGACCGGCCTCCCGCGGAACGCCTCCGTCTCCCTATCGTCCCGACGTCCCGAACGGGGTCGGGGCAGGTGAACGGGGGTGCGGTGCCGACTGCGACGAGTGCCCTCGAGGTCGTCGACGGCGAGGTGCGCGAGCTCATCCGGCGCCGCGGGCTCGACCCGTTCAGCGACCCCGCGCCGGTCCGCGTGCTGGTGCGCGACGTCGTCGCCGACTACTCCGAGCGGTCACTGACCTCGGCGCTGCCGCCGATCGGCGACCCCGAGTCGGTGGTCCGCGACGTCCTCGACCGGGTGGCCGGGTTCGGGCCGCTGCAGCGGCACCTGGACGACCCCCAGGTCGAGGAGGTCTGGGTCAACGAGCCGGGCCGGGTGTTCGTCGCCCGCCGCGGCCGCAGCGAGCTGACGACGACGATCCTCGGCGCCGGCGAGCTGGCCGACCTGGTCGAGCGGATGCTGCGCAGCTCCGGGCGGCGGATCGACATGAGCCAGCCGTTCGTCGACGCGGTGCTGCCCGACGGCTCCCGGCTGCACGTGGTCATCCCGGACATCACCCGGCGGCACATGGCGGTCAACATCCGCAAGTTCGTGCTGCGCGCGCACGGCCTCGACGAGCTGGTCGCCGCCGGGACGCTGACGGCACAGGCCGCCCGGTTCCTCGAGGCCGCCGTCGCCGCGGGCCTGAACGTGCTGGTCTCCGGCGGCACCCAGGCGGGCAAGACGACGCTGCTCAACTGCCTGCTCGCGGCGATCCCGGCGCGGGAGCGGGTGATCACCTGCGAGGAGGTGTTCGAGCTCCGCGTCCCGCTGCCCGACGTCGTCGCGATGCAGACCCGCCAGCCCAACCTCGAGGGCGCCGGGGAGATCCCGCTGCGCCGGCTGGTCAAGGAGGCGCTGCGGATGCGGCCCTCGCGGATCGTCGTCGGCGAGGTGCGGCAGGAGGAGTGCCTGGACCTGCTCATCGCGCTCAACTCCGGCCTGCCCGGGATGTGCACGCTGCACGCCAACAGCGCCCGCGAGGCCGTGGTGAAGATGTGCACGCTGCCGCTGCTGGCCGGGGACAACATCGGGCACGCCTTCGTCGTCCCGACCGTCGCGGCCAGCGTCGACCTGGTGGTGCACGTGGCCACCGAGGCCTCCGGCCAGCGCCGGGTGCGGGAGGTCGTGGCGGTGCCCGGCCGCGCCGAGGACGGCGTGGTCGAGCTGGCCGACGTCTTCACCACCCGCGACGGGCGGCTGGTCCGCGCCGAGGGCTTCCCGCCGCACGCCGAGCGCTTCGCCGCCGCCGGGTACGACCTGGCCGCGCTCCTCGGGACGCCGGCGTGGAGCTGACCGGCGCGCTGCTCGGGCTGCTGCTCGGCGTCGGCCTGCTGCTCGTCTGGCGCAGCGGGCCGCGGGCGCCGCAGCGGAGGACGACGCCCCGCCGGCCCGGGCGGCGGGCGCGGCTGCTGGCCGAGGCGGGCCTCACCGGGATCAACCCGGCGCAGCTGGCCGCGCTGCAGCTCGGCCTGGGGCTGCTGGCGCTCGTCGTCGTGCTGCTGACCACCGGCGCGGTGACGGTCAGCCTCGCGTTCGGCGTGTTCGCCGCGGCCCTGCCGCACGTGCAGGTGCGCCGGCTGGCCGCCCGCCGCCGGGCCGACCTGCGCGAGGTGTGGCCCGAGGTGGTCGACAACCTGGCCTCGGCAGTGCGGGCGGGGCTGTCGCTGCCGGAGTCCCTGGCGGCGCTGGCCACCCGCGGCCCGGAGGTGCTGCGCCCGCCGTTCGCCCGGTTCGCGGCCGACCACCGCTCCACCGGCCGCTTCGGTGAGAGCCTCGACCGGCTCAAGGCCGACCTCGCCGACCCGGTGGGCGACCGGATCGTCGAGACGCTGCGGGTCGCCCGGGAGGTCGGCGGCAGCGACCTCGGCCGGGTGCTGCGCACGCTGGCCGGCTTCCTCCGCGAGGACGCCCGCGCCCGGGCCGAGCTGGAGACCCGGCAGGGCTGGGTCGTGCAGGCCGCGCGGCTCGCCGTCGCCGCGCCGTGGGCGGTGCTCCTGCTGCTGGCCACCCAGTCGACGACGCTGGCCGCCTACGACTCGCCGCTGGGCACCGCGCTGCTGCTCGGCGGGGGCGTGGTCTGCCTGGTGGCCTACCGGCTGATGATGCGGATCGGCCGGCTGCCGCAGGACGTGCGGGTGCTCCAGTGACGCTGCTCGGGATGCTGCTGGGCGGTGCGGCCGCCGCCGGCGTGCTGCTCGTCGTCACCTTCGCGCCGCCGTTCCGCTCGGTGCGGCTGGTCGACCGGCTGGCGCCCTACGTGCACGACACCCCGCCGCCGTCGCGGCTGCTCGGGACGGCGACCGAGCCGGGTCTGCTCACGGCCGCGCGCAGGGTGTTCGGCCCGGTGGTGACCGACGGCGCCCGGTTCGTCGACCGCGTGCTCGGCGGCCGCTCCGCCGTCCGGCGCCGGCTCGACGCGCTCGGGAGCGACCAGACGGTGGAGGACCTGCGCGTCGAGCAGGTCGTCTGGGGCGGGCTCGGCCTGCTCGGTGCGGCACTGCTCGCGGCGCTCGGTGCGCTGCTGGCCGGCAGCGTCAACGTGCTGTCGGTGGCGCTGCTGTGCCTGGCCGGGCTGCTCGGCGGGGTGCTCGGCCGCGACTGGTGGCTGACCCAGCAGGTGCGCCGGCGCGAGGACCTGCTGCTGGCCGAGTTCCCGGTCGTCGCCGAGCTGCTGGCACTGGCCGTGACGGCGGGGGAGGGGCCGGCCGCGGCGATCGCCCGGGTCACCCGGCTGTCGGGCGGCGAGCTGGCCCGCGAGCTCGGGGGCGCGCTCGGGCGGGCGCGGGCCGGTGTCCCGCTGACGACGGCGCTGCAGCAGGTGGCCGACCGGACCTCGGTCGACGCGCTCGCCCGCTTCGTCGACGGCCTGCTCGTGGCCATCGAGCGCGGCACCCCGCTGGCGGAGGTGCTGCGCGCGCAGGCGGCCGACGTCCGCGAGGCCGGGAAGCGCCGGCTGCTCGAGGCCGGCGGCCGCAAGGAGATCGCCATGATGGTGCCGGTCGTCTTCCTGG
Organism: Geodermatophilus sp. SYSU D00879; assembly: GCF_054050375.1. Lineage (NCBI taxonomy): Bacteria > Bacillati > Actinomycetota > Actinomycetes > Geodermatophilales > Geodermatophilaceae > Geodermatophilus > Geodermatophilus sp. SYSU D00879. The sequence continues at coordinate 158,567 of NZ_JBJGZF010000001.1, read as the reverse complement.
TGCTGCCGGTGACCGTCCTGTTCGCCCTGTTCCCGGGGCTGATCAGCATCGTCTCGCTGGCGCGGTGAGCGCCGGTGCACAACGGAGGAGGACCACGGATGCGGGCGCTGGCCTGGCTGCTCACCCTGACCACGGCCCTGAGCGGGGCGGTGGCCGCCCGGCTGCGGGACGAGGACCCCGAGCGGGGCGACGTCCCCGGCTGGGTGATGATCACCGTGATGACGGCGGCCCTGGTGCTGGCCATCCTCGTGCCGTTCCGCGAGGCGATCGTGTCGGCGGTGCAGAACGCGCTGGCCTCCGTCACGAACGGTGGATGAGGAAGGACCTCGCTGCCCCCCACCGCTCGCACGCTCGCGGCGGGCCCCTGCAGCGAGGCCGTTCCAGCCGGTCGCCGAGGAGCGCGGCAGCGCCGTCGTCGACTTCGTGCTGGTGTCGGTGCTCGTTGTCGTGCTGCTGCTGGCGGTGCTGCAGGTGGCCGTCTACGTGCACGTCCGCAACGTGGTGACGGCGAGCGCGCAGGAGGGCGCCCGGTACGCGGCCAACGCCGACGTGCCCGCCGAGGCCGCGACCGGCCGGGCGCTGGAGGCGGTGGCGCGGGCGACCACGGTCGGCACCGCCGAGGGGCTGGTGTGCACCGCGGCCGAGGAGGTCGACGCCACCGGGCTGGTGCTGGTGAGCGTGCGCTGCAGCGGCGCGGTGCCGACGCTGCTGGCCGGGCTGGGTGACCTGCTGCCGCTGGACGTCACCGGGCGCGCGGTGGAGGAGGCCGCGTGAGGTGGCTGCGCGCCCGGCTGGGGCCCGGGGAGCGCGGGTCGGCGGTCGTGGAGTTCGTCTTCGTCGCGCTGGTGGTGTTCGTGCCGCTGGTCTACGTCGTCGCCGGGTTCTCGGCGGTGCAGCGCGGGGTGTTCGCCGCGACCGCGGCCGCGCGGGAGGCCGGCCGCGCGCTGGCCACCGCCCCCGACGCGACCACCGGGCTCGCGCGGGCGGAGCGGGCGGCCCAGCTGGCGGTGCAGGACCAGTCGGTGGACGCCACCGACGTGCGGCTGTCCTTCGCCCCGGCGGGCGCCGAGTGCGGGGCGGCGACCTACGCGCCCACGCTCGCGCCGGGTGAGGAGTTCTCCGTCTGCGCCACGGTCACCGTGCGGATCCCCCTGCTGCCGGAGTTCGTCGACGCCAACACCGCCACCGGCCGGTTCGTCGTCGAGACCGACCGCTACGTCGACCGCTGAGGACCGACCCGGCGGGTCAGCCCATCGTCTTCTGGCCGTCGATCGACTCGCGCAGGATGTCGGCGTGGCCGGCGTGCTGCGCGGTCTCGGCGATGACGTGCAGGAACACCCGGCGGGCCGTCCACCGGGCGCCCGGCTCGAACCAGGGTGCCTCCGGGAGCTCGTGGTCGACGTCCAGGTCGGGCATCGAGGCGATCACCTCGTCGGTGTGCCGCGCCACCTCCTCGTAACCCGCCAGCACGCTCTCCAGCGTCTCCCCGCGCTCGAGGTGCCAGTGGCGGCTGACGACGTCCGGCCCCCAGTTGCGGTGCATCGCCTCGGCTCCGCCCTCGGCGAAGCGCACCCACGACGCCTCGGTGCCCGCCACGTGCTTGATGAGCCCGGCCAGGTCCAGCGCGCTGACGGTCGGCCGCCGGGTCGCCTGCTCGTCGGTCAGGCCGCGGACGGTGAACCGCAGGAAGGCCCGGTGCCGCCGCAGCGACTCGATCAGGTCGGCCCGCTCGCGCGTGAGGGTGGTCGAACCGGTCATGGGATCGCCTTCCGTCGTCCTCCGGGGGGTCGGTGGCGACGCTAGGGGGAGGGGGCGCCGGATGGGACGGATCGGCATCCGCCGGCGTTCTCGGGGCAACGGAACTGTCACACCCGCGCCCTAACGTGCAGCTCACAGGCACAGGACGCGGAGGTCGCGATGAGCCCGACCATCACCAGCATCGACCAGATCGACCTCGACATCTCGGTCGCCTACATCGCGCTCGGCGTCGCCCGCACCTCGTGGGACCGGTGCCCGAGCGGGGAGAACGCCCGTGCCGTCGACGAGGCGGAGGCCTGCGTCAACCGCCTGCTCGACGAGCGTTTCGCCGCCCAGCAGTGACCTGCCGCGACGCGGCCCCGCTCCTGGAGGTCACGGCGTGGGCTGTTGCGGCCGGGAGACCAGCTGGGTGAGGAAGGGCGCGGCGAGGTCGAACACCGTGGTCATCAGGGCCGGTGGCTGCGCGTTGAGCGTGTCCTCCGCCAGGAGTGCGGCGAAGTCGACGGGCTGGGTGGGGAGACCGGCCCGGGCGAGGATCGCGAGGACCTCCGTCGCGATGATGCCGTAGCCGGACGTCGTCGGGTGCACGCCGTCGAGCCCGAACAGGCCGCCCTGCAGCCGTCCGGTGGCGTCGGAGCGGAACCACCGGGTGTCGAGGTGGGCGATGGGCGCCGGCAGGGGGTACGGGCGCCAGTCGTTGCGGGCGGCCGCCTCGTCGTCGGTCACGAAGCGACGGAAGGCGAGACCGTCGAGGATCCCGCACAGGTCGAGGAGGAACCAGTCCCGGCCCTGCCTGCGTGCGGCGCGGACGGCGTCGGCGATCGTGCCGTTGTACTGGTCGATCGCCGCGTCGACGGCCCGCGCCTGCTGGTGGGTCAGGTGGCGGTGCTTGGCCGGCCGGAAGTCCTCCTCGTCGACCCAGGGGTCGGTGTAGTAGGGGAAGTAGCGCGAGCCGGGGCGCCACTTCTGCCCGGGTGCGCGGGGGTTGACCCCCTTGGCGATCGGGCTGATCGTCACGTGCGGGACGTTCGCGAGGACGACGCGGCGGGCGCTGATCGCCTCGATCCTCCGGACCAGGCGGCCGTACTCCACGGCGAAGTGCTCCGGCCGCCAGACGTTGTAGGGCCCCTTCCTCCCGATGTCGTCGAAGCCCGCGCCCGACCAGCGGACCTGCTTGTCGACCACCGACCGGAGGGCGTTGTTCGAGCCGAGGGCGACGACGAGCGTGCCGATGCCGCCGCGGCGCCCGTGCTCGGCCGCGGCGTCGATCTGGGTGGCCGTGGCCCCGAACGGCGCGAGGACCGACCGGGCCGCGATGTCGTTGTCGTTGGAGGGGACGGCGCCGAGCAGCTCGTCGCGCGGCGGGCGGGCCGCGATGCGCTCGGCAGCACGCCTGGCCGTGTACGACAGGCAGTCCCGGAGGTCCCAGCCGTAAATGCCGACGTTCTCGTAGCGGAGGTCCGTGCGGGGCGGCCGGCTCCCCGGGCCGCTCTCCCACCACTCCTCGTTCTGGTCGGCGAGCCGCTGCAGCGCGAGCGGGAGGGCCACCACCTCCAGACCGCGGACGTGCCTGCCGAACCGCCGCTCGAGAAGGCGCAGCGCGCCCTCGATGTTGAACGGCAGACCGCCCAGCGGGCCGCCGTAGGCGGGCACCGTCAACCGGGCGGCCAGGCACCGGGCGACGAGGGCGGGCCAGGAGAGCTCGGTCCGGTGCACGGCCCCGCTGATCATGCCGTGGGTGAGTGAGTCCCCGATCGTGACGAGGGCGTGGGCCGGCTCGCCGGACGGTGGTCCGGCCACCGGCTGGAGGGCCACCTCGATGCCCAGGGTGGGATCGCCGTCCGCCTCCTGACGACGGTCGCCGACGACGACGTCCGGCGGCGTGTCCGGGTCCAGGAGTTCCGCTGGGAGATCCGGCATCCGGCGACCTCTCGTCTCCCGGGGCGTCGGCCGGCGGCCCCGACGGCGCCGACCGCATCACGAGCACCCTGTCCCGGCCCGCCCGCCGGTGGACAGGGCCCGAGGACCCCTTCGGGACCACGCCGTCCGTCGTCGGGATCGCTGCGGCTTGCCGCCGGGTGTGTACTCCTGGGCAGCAACCGCCGTCCGGTCGAGGGGGACCCGTGGCGATCGTCTGGTGCACGGATCGGGACCGCCAGGCCATGGCCGACGCTTGCGAGGAGCGCCGCGTGCTGGACGAGCTGACCGAGAGGTACACGGTGTACCGAGAGGTCGAGGGACCGCCGGTGACCGAGACGCTGCTGCGGCTCTTCGAGCGCGGCCTGCCCCTCGACCGTTCGCCCCGCAGGAGGGCGGAGGGCGAGGAGCGGTGACGACGACGCGCGGCGCCGTCCGCCTGGGGGCCGTCGCGCTCGGCGCCGTCCTCGTCTACGTGCTCGGCGTCGTCGTCCCGTACGTCGCCAACGGCCTGCACCACCTGCCGCTGGCCGAGGTCGCGGCCGGCCACCACGACCCGAAGGACCTGTGGCCGGCGACCCTGCCCTACGTCGGCGGGTGGATCCGCCTGGCCGGGGTGCTGTCCATGGCCCTCGTGCCGCTGATCCTGGCGTGCGTGCTGGTGGCGTGCGGCTTCGGTGTCGGCCGGACGCTCCGCTCGGCACCGCGCACGGCGCTCGCGCACGCCGCCGTCGCCGTGGCGTGCGTCGCCGTCCTGGCGTGGTTCCTCGGACCGACGGCGCAGGCGCTGGCAGGCTGGCAGATGGACTGACCGGCTACGCCGGGGGCTCGTAGCAGTCGAAGGTCTCGTGGTCGACGACCCGGCCGTCCCGGACGGTGAGCAGCGCGGCCACGTGCGCGAGGAGCTGCTGGCCGGCGCGGTAGGGGCCGGCGTCGACGCCGACGGTGCCGCGCCAGGTGGCCCGGACGGCGGCGCGGTCGCCGACGGTGAGCACCTCGTGCACGTCGAAGACCTGCTCCCGCAGCAGCCGCTTGCCCGCCCCGAACCCGGCCAGCGTCCCCTCCAGGTCGCGGACGGCGCCGCGCGGCGTGACGGCGTTCGGGTGCTCCACCACCCGCAGCCGCGCGTCGAGCAGCGGGCGCAGGTCGTCCTCTGTCGCGGCGAGGTCGGCGACGGTGGCGTAGTAGCGGCGGACGACCGTGGCGACGTCCGTGTCAGGAGTCGTGGTTGTCATGGCCGCAAGGTTGCACAACCATGGTTGTGTGTCCAGGCCCCCGGAGCTCGACCTCGCCTCCGTCCTCTCGCTGCTCGGCGCGGCCGTCGACGACGCCGTCCTGCAGGCGCTCGCCGGCACCGGGCTGCGGCGGGGACACGGCTACCTCGTGCAGCGCCTGCTGGCCGGGCCGGCCACCGCGACGGAGGTGGCCGCCGAGCTCGGCGTCAGCCAGCAGGCGGTGTCGAAGACGCTGGGGGAGCTGGCCGACCTGGGCTACGTCGGGCCGGCGGAGGACACGGGGGACCGGCGGCGGCGCCCGGTGGCGCTGACGCCGGCCGGGCGGCAGGTGGTGCGGGTGGCCCGGGAGACCCGCGCCGACGTCGACGCGCGGGTGCGCGCAGCGGTCGGTGACGAGCGGTTCGCGGCCTGCCGGGACGTGCTGCTCGACGCGCTCGACGTCCTCGGCCTGGGCGAGCAGGTGCGCCGCCGGGCGGTGCGGCCGCCCGACGGCGCGCTGTCGGGGTGAGGGCGGTCAGCCGCCCCAGGGCGCGTAGTCCGTGCCGCCTCCCAGCGCGGTGAGCACGAGCATCCCGGCGAAGGCGAGCACGATGAAGGTGATCACGATCGCGAAGAGCAGCCAGCCGCGCTCCTCGATGCCGCGCTTCTCCGGGGTGAGCGGGGTGGCCGGGTCGTCGGAGGGCCGCTGGGCCTGCTCGGCCGCGGCGGGCGGTCCGGCGACGGCGGGCTGCTCGACCGCGGCGGGCGGTCGCTCGACGGGGACGGTCATGGCGACTCCCAGGGGTGCGCCTCGGGCGCCGCGTGATCGGCGTCCGGACCGACGCTAGGACCGCCACCCGGCGCCGCGGAGGGTCCTTCGGCCCTGCTGCGGGGCCGTTCGGTCAGTACGGGTAGCCCGGACCGCCGGCCAGCTCGGTGAGCACGACCATGGCGCCGAAGACGACCGCGCCGAACAGGACGACCAGCAGCGCCCACACCGAGCCGCGCTCCCAGAAGGAGACCTCGGGGGTGCGGGCCGCGGGCCGGGCCTGCTGCTCGGCGACGACGGGACGCTCCTGCGCCAGGACGCTCATGACCACTCTCCGGTCGGCCGGCTGCGGGGCCGGGGCCCGGGCGCCTCGGGTGGCGCCCGTCCCGATACTCGGCCGGGCCGGTACGGCGGGACCGGGGTCGGAGGTCCCGATCCCGCGGGCCCGAGGACCCGGAACGGATCAGGCCCGCAACGCCGAGTCCCGCGCCGGGACATCGCCGCCGGCAGCTGACCCACATCTCCCGACACGTCCGCTCGTTGTGTTCCACGAGCGCGTGACCGGTGCGCGCCCGAACTGCGAGGAGACGCGACCGCCGATGACGAGGTCCCGACTGCTGACCGCCCTGACGGCGGCGCTCGCCACCGCCGCCGTCCTGCTGGGCACCGGCACCGCGAGCGCCGCCCCCGCGTCCACACCCGCCGGCGACACCGGCGAGTTCGCCCCGCTCGACCGGCCCGGTCCGCGGCTGTTGGTGCCGGGGGCCGACCTCGACGCGAGCCTGTCCTGCAACGGCTCCCTGCGCGGCCTGGCGCAGGACCCGATCCTGCTGGTGCCCGGCACGACCATGGACCCGCAGGTCGGCTTCGGCTGGAACTACACGCGCGCCTTCGACCGCAACGGCTGGCGCTGGTGCACGGTCACGCTGCCCTTCGACGCCACCGGCGACGTCCAGGTCGCCGGCGAGTACCTGGTGCACGCCATCCGCACGATGGCCCAGCAGTCCCGCCGCGACGTCGACGTCGTCGGCTGGAGCCAGGGCGGGATGGTGCCGCGCTGGGCGCTGCGGTTCTGGCCCGACACCCGCGCCCTCGTCGACGACCTCGTGGGCCTGTCGCCGTCCAACCACGGCACCGTGCTCTCCGGCGTCACCTGCGGGGACTGCAACCCGTCGTTCCACCAGCAGGCGATCGGCTCGCGCTTCCTGCAGGCGCTCAACAGCGGCGCGGAGACCTTCGCCGGCGTCGACTACACCGTCGCCTACACGCTGGCCGACGAGGTCGTCGTCCCCAACCTCCTGGCGCCGAGCTCGGCGCTGCGCACCGGCGACGGCGCGATCGCGAACATCGCCGTCCAGGAGGTCTGCCCCGCGAACGCGGCCGACCACTTCGCCATCGGCAGCTACGACGCCGTCGGCTACGCGATCGTCGCCGACGCGCTCACCCACGACGGGCCGGCGGTGCGCGCGCGGATCCCGCTGACCACCTGCCTGCAGCCGTTCCAGCCCGGCGTCGACCCGCTGACCTTCGCCACCGACCACGCCCGCTTCCTGGCCTACGCCGCCGACAGCGCGGGCAACGCGCCCGACGTCCCGGAGGAGCCGGCGCTCGCGCCCTACGCGTACCGCTGACCGGGACGGCCGCCCGGGGGACCGGGCGGCCGCCCCGCACGGGGTCAGCCGCCGCGCTCGACCTCGGCCTGGACGATGCCGCCGATCGCGGTGCGCAGCGCCTCGTTGGAGGTGTCGCCCTCGGCGAGCGCGGCGCGGGCGTCCTCGGGCAGCAGGGCCGCGTCGACGTCGTCGAGCCAGCTGACGTCGTCGCCGTTGCGGCGGCCCACCTGCAGCCCCTCCTCGCCCTGCCGCAGCACGTACGTCTCGCTGTCGATCCGGAGTGTCAGGTCGTCGCTCATGGGCGGGCCCCTACCCGGCGCGCGGCGGCGCACGCACCCGGAGGATGGCCGCCGTGGACGTCGTCGAGGTGGTCGTCACCGGGCCGGACGCCGACTGGCTGGCCGGCTACACGCGGACCCTGGTGGAGGAGCGGCTGGCCGCCTGCGGGCACCAGCTGAGCGCGATCCGGTCGGTCTACCGGTGGGCGGGGGAGGTGCACGACGAGCCGGAGGCCCGCGTGGCGCTGCACACCCGCGCCTCCCTGGTGCCGGCGATCGTCGCCCGCACCGCCGAGCTGCACCCCTACGACGTCCCGTGCGTCATCGCGCTGCCGCTGCTCGGCGGCGGCCCCGACTACCTGCGCTGGGTGGTAGCCGAGACACGCGAGCCCTAGGGCACGAGGACGAGCTTGCCGCGGACGTGGCCCTCGCGGCTGCGCCGGTACGCCTCGGCCGCCCGCTCGAACGGGTAGGCGCCGGCGACCGGCAGCTGCAGCCGGCCCTGCCGCACCAGCCCGGCGACCTGGGCCAGGCGGGGCGCCGCGCCGGCGCTGGACGTCGTCACGTGCACGCCGAGCTCACCGGCGCCGAAGTCGGCGATGGTGACCACCTTGCCGGGGTCGCCGGTGACCGCGACCAGCTCGCGCACCGACCCCCGCCCGGCGGTGTCGACCGCGCCGTCCACGCCGTCGGGGGCGAGCTCGCGCACGCGGTCGGCCAGGCCGGGGCCGTAGGTGGTCGGCAGCGCGCCGAGCGAGCGGACGAACTCGGCGTTGGCCGGCGACGACGTCCCGATGACGCCGAGCCCGCGGCTGACGGCGACCTGCACGGTGACGATGCCGACACCCCCGCTCGCGCCGTCGACGACCACCGTGCGGCCGGCGTCCAGCCCGAGCAGGTCGAGCACCCGGACGGCGGTCTCCCCGGACACGCCCAGCCCGGCGGCGACCTCGAAGGACACCTCCGGCGGCCGGGGCGCCCACGCGGTGAGGACGGCGTGCGCGGCGGCGGTCCGCCGGCCCAGGCCGAACACCGCGTCGCCGACCCGCACGCCGGTCACGCCCTCGCCGACCTCGTCCACCACCCCGGCGGCGTCCGCGCCGGGCACGGTCGGCCCGGGCGGCCGGTCGCCGCGGGCCAGCAGCCCGGTGACCAGCTTCCAGTCGATCGGGTTCACGCCGGCCGCGCGGACGGCGACCCGGACCTGCCCCGGCCCGGCGTGCGGCTCCTCCACCTCGGCGACGTGCAGGACCTCGGGCTCCCCGTACTCCTCGTACACGACGGCGCGCATCCCGCGCTCCTCCCGCTCGGCGGTCGACGTCGCGCTGCAACCGCCGTGACCGCGCGCACGTTCCCGCCGTCAGCCCGGCTCCCCCCGGAGCTCGCGCCGGGCGACGCCTCGCGGCTGCGCCGGCGCCGCGGCTCGCTCGTGCGGGGGGAGGTGCCCGGTGCCGGACCGGTCACCCGGGCGGCCGCTGCGAGGATGGCGGGCGTGACCCCGCCCGCCCGCGACACCACCGCCGTCCTCCGCGACCTCGGCGCCGCCCTGCTGGCCGCCGTGCCGGCCGACGCGGCCCGCGTCCGCTACCGCGCCACGGTGGTCGGCGACGTCCGGCGCGACCTGCTCACCGCCGGGCCCGCCGACGGGGAGCCGGTGCCGGTGCCGGCGACCGCCGCCGTCCGGACCGCCGTCGAGGAGCTCAAGCGGGTCATGTGGACGCCGGAGCGCGGCACCTGGCTGCAGACCGACATGACCCTCGACCGGGCCACCAGCCGGCTGCTGCCGATCTTCAACGCCGAGGCCGAGCCCGACGGCCCGCCGCTGCCGCGGGAGGCGCTGGTCGCCGAGCTGCGCGACCACCCGCGGCCGGCGGACGCCGTCCCCCGGTGGATGGCCGAGCGGATCGGCTGACCGCGCGCCCGGCGCCGCCGCCCGGCGGCGCACTACCCTGGATCGACGTGGCCGCTGACTTCTCCGTCGTCCTCGACGAACTCGACACGACCCTCTCGAGCATCGAGTCCGTCCTCGACGTCGACCGGCTCCGCCGCGAGGTGGCCGAGCTCGAGGAGCAGGCCGCCGCGCCGGACCTCTGGAACGACGTCGAGGCCGCCCAGGCGCTGACCTCCCGGCTGTCCTACCTGCAGGGCGACCTGCGGCGGGTCGAGGAGCTGCGCCGCCGGCTCGACGACGTCGGCGTGCTGCACGAGATGGCCGAGGAGGAGTCCGACGAGGCCACCGCGGCCGAGGCCGAGCGCGAGCTGGCCGCGCTGCGCAAGGAGATCGACGAGCTCGAGGTCCGCACGCTGCTCAACGGCGAGTACGACGCCCGCGAGGCGCTGGTGACCATCCGCTCGGAGGCCGGCGGCGTCGACGCCGCGGACTTCGCCGAGATGCTCATGCGGATGTACCTGCGCTGGGCGGAGCGGCACCGCTACCCGGTCGAGGTCTACGACACCTCCTACGCCGAGGAGGCCGGCATCAAGTCGGCCACCTTCGCGGTCAAGCAGCCCTACGCCTACGGCACGCTCTCGGTCGAGCAGGGCACCCACCGGCTGGTGCGGATCTCGCCGTTCGACAACCAGGGCCGCCGGCAGACGTCGTTCGCCGGCGTCGAGGTGCTGCCGGTCGTCGAGCAGACCGACCACGTCGACATCCCGGAGAACGAGATCCGCATCGACGTCTTCCGGTCCTCGGGCCCCGGCGGGCAGAGCGTGAACACCACCGACTCCGCCGTCCGGATCACCCACCTGCCCACCGGCATCGTGGTGTCCTGCCAGAACGAGAAGTCGCAGATCCAGAACCGGGCGGCGGCGATGCGCGTGCTCCAGGCGCGGCTGCTGGCCAAGCGGCAGGAGGAGCAGCGCGCCGCCATGGACGCGCTCAAGGGCGAGGGCTCCAGCTGGGGCAATCAGATGCGCTCCTACGTGCTGCACCCGTACCAGATGGTCAAGGACCTGCGGACCGAGCAGGAGACCGGCAACACCTCGGCGGTGCTCGACGGCGACATCGACTCGTTCATCGAGGCCGGCATCCGCTGGCGCCGTCAGCAGGAGACCGTCGCCGCCGGCTGAGGCGTCAGGTCGGTCACACCGCGGAGCGGTTCGCCGGGCGATCCCGCTGGGTAGGGCCGCGGATCAGGGAAACTGCTCCCGGTGCGTCTCCGCGCGAACCGACCATGGTGGGTCGCCGGGCAGGTACCGTGGCGCCTCGTGATCGAATTGCAACACGTCACCAAGCTCTACCCGGCCAGCTCCCGGCCGGCCCTCGATGACGTGTCGACGGAGATCGACAAGGGCGAGTTCGTCTTCCTCATCGGCTCGTCCGGCTCCGGCAAGTCGACGTTCCTCCGGCTGCTGCTCAAGGAGGACGACCCCACCCGCGGCACGGTCACCGTCAACGGCAAGACCCTCAACGGCATGAGCAAGTGGCAGGTGCCCAAGCTCCGCCGCACCATGGGCTGCGTCTTCCAGGACTTCCGGCTCCTGCGCAACCGCACCGTGGCCGAGAACGTGGCCTTCGCCCTCGAGGTGATCAACAAGCCGCACCGCACGATCAAGCGGGTCGTGCCCGAGGTGCTGGAGATGGTCGGCCTCGACGGCAAGGCCAGCCGGCTGCCGCACGAGCTCTCCGGTGGTGAGCAGCAGCGGGTCGCGATCGCCCGCGCGTTCGTCAACCGGCCGCTGGTGCTGCTCGCCGACGAGCCCACCGGCAACCTCGACCCGGAGACCAGCGAGGGGATCATGCTGCTGCTGGAGCGGATCAACCGCACCGGCACCACCGTGATCATGGCGACGCACGACTACCACATCGTCGACTCCATGCGCCGTCGCGTCATCGAGCTCAACGGCGGCCAGATCACCCGCGACCAGTCGCGCGGCGTCTACGGCGTCGGCCGCTGACGGTCGTCCCCCTCTACGACCTGCACCTCACGACAGGGAACCCATGCGCGTCAACTTCGTCCTCTCCGAGGTGGCCACCGGGCTGCGTCGCAACCTGACCATGACGGTCGCGATGATCCTGACCACGGCCATCTCGCTCGGTCTCATGGGCACCGGCCTGCTCATCGCCGGGATGATCTCCGACATGAAGGAGATCTACTACGACAAGGTGCAGGTCTCCATCTTCCTGGCCGACGGCGTCACCGACGAGCAGCGCAGCGCGATCGAGCAGCAGCTGTCGGACTCGTCGGAGGTGCAGAGCTTCATCTACGAGTCCAAGGAGGAGGCCTACGAGCGCTTCCGGCAGCAGTTCTCCCAGCAGCCCGAGCTGGTCGAGAACACCCCGCCGGACGCGCTGCCGGAGAGCTTCCGGGTGGAGCTGGTCAACCCCGAGCGCTACGAGGTCATCGCCGCGGAGTTCCCGAACGGGCAGAACGGCGTCGACCAGGTGCGCGACGAGGGCGACTTCCTCGACCGCCTGTTCAGCCTGCTCAACGGCGCCCGCAACGCCACGATCGCCGTGGCGGTGGTCCAGGCGCTGGCGGCGCTGCTGCTGATCTCCAACACGATCCAGCTGGCCGCGTTCAACCGCCGCAACGAGACCAACATCATGCGGCTGGTCGGCGCCTCCCGCTGGTACACCCAGCTGCCGTTCATCCTCGAGGCGGCGCTGGCCGGGCTCATCGGTGCGCTGCTCGCCGTCGGCGGCCTGGTGCTGACCAAGGTGCTGTTCGTCGACAAGACGCTGGCCGGGCCGATCAAGGCCGGGATCATCCCACCGGTCGACTGGGGTGCGATCGCCACGATCAGCCCGGTCATCGCCGCCGCCGGCGTCGGCCTGGCCGCGATCGCCGCCTACGTGACGCTGCGCCTGTACGTCCGGCTGTAGCGCGCACCCTCCCCGTCGAGATGCCGTCGTCTCGCACGCCCGCGGACCCCGGGGCGTACGAGATGGCGGCATCTCGCGCGTCGCGGGCCGGTGGCGGGTAGGGACGGGCCATGACGACGACGAGCGAGGCGCTGGGGCGGGCCGCGGATGTCGACGCCGGACGGGCCGACGTGCGGCCGGCGCTGCGGCGGCTGGGCGCGATCGGGGCGTTCGAGCGGGACGGCGACGACCCGACCGAGGCGCTGCTGGCCTCGGTGCGGATGGTCCGCGAGCTCGCGTCGGTGTCGCTGGCCACCGCGTTCGCCGCCTGGTCGCAGCGGATGGTGCTCGAGTACCTGCGCTGCTGCCCGCCGCCGGAGCCGCAGCCCGACCTGGTCGCGGGGCTGCGGGCGGGCACCGTCCCGGGGGCCACCGCCCTCGCCCCGGCGGTCGCCGACCTCGCCGGCACCGGCACGCTGCCGGTCACCGCCACCCGCGACGGCGCCGGCTGGCGGCTGTCGGGCACCGTCGGCTGGGCGTCCAACCTCTTCGACGACGCCGTCGTCGTCGCCCCCGCGCGCACCCCGGACGAGGGCCGCGTCGTCGTGCTGTTCCGGCTGACCGATCCCGGCGTGACGCCGACCGGGCACTTCGACCTGCTCGGCCTCAACGGCACCGGCACCGGCGGGCTGCACCTCGCCGGCGTCGCCGTCGGGCCGGGACGGGTGCTCACCGACGACCTCGCCTCCTTCATGGCGGTGTGCCGGCCGGCGATGCTGCTGCTGCAGACCTCGCTCGCCCTCGGCGTCGCCGACGCCGCGCTGGCCGCGGCGGCCGAGCACGTCCCCGGCGTCCTGCGGGCCGACGCCGACGCGCTGTCCGAGCGCCGCGACGACGCCGCCCGGCGGCTGGAGGACCTCGCCGGCGACCGGGTGGGCGTGGGCCCCGGCGACCTCGCCCGGCTGCGGCTGGCCGCCCTCGACGTCGCCGCCGAGGCGGTGCGGCTGGAGTCGGCCGTCAGCGGCGGGCCGGGCTACCTGGCCGCCAGCGACACCGCCCGGCGGGTGCGCGAGGTGGCGTTCCTGCCGGTGCAGGCGCCCACGTACGCGCAGCTCCGCCGCGAGATCACCGTGGCCGGGCACCGGCAGTAACCTGGGGACATGCCGCGTGAACAGGGGCGCAAGCTCATTGCCCAGAACAAGAAGGCGCGGCACGACTACTCGATCCTCGACACCTACGAGGTCGGCCTGGTGCTCACCGGCACCGAGGTGAAGAGCCTCCGCGCCGGCCGGGCGTCGCTGGTCGACGGCTTCGCCACCGTCGACGACGGCGAGGTGTGGCTCCAGCACGTGCACATCCCCGAGTACACGCAGGGGACCTGGACCAACCACGCCCCGCGCCGCAAGCGCAAGGTGCTCATGCACCGCGAGGAGATCGACAAGCTGATCGGCAAGACCCGCGAGGGCGGCCTGACGCTCGTGCCGCTGGACCTGTACTTCAAGGACGGGAAGGTCAAGGCCACGCTCGCGCTGGCCAAGGGCAAGAAGTCCTACGACAAGCGCCAGGACCTGGCCGAGCGCGACTCGCGCCGGGAGATCCAGAAGGCGTTCGGCCGCTACGTGAAGGGACGCCGTTGAGGGGCATCGCCTACGACCGGTTCGGCGGGTCGGAGGTCCTGACCCTGCGCGACGACCTGCCGGAGCCGCCGGTCGGCCCGGACACCGTGCTCGTCCGCACGCACGCCGCGGGGGTCAACCCGGTCGACGTCGGCATCCGCGAGGGGCACCTGGCCGGGGCCTTCCCGCACCACTTCCCGATCGTGCCCGGCTGGGACCTGGCCGGGACCGTCGAGGCGGTCGGGCCCGCGGTCCACGACCTCGCCCCCGGCGACGAGGTGTTCGGCTACCTGCGCCGCGACGACGTGCAGTGGGGGACCGCCGCCGAGCTGGTGCCCGCGCCGCAGCGCTGCGTGGCGCGCAAGCCGGAGTCGCTGTCGTTCGCCGAGGCCGGGGCGCTCCCGCTCGCCGGGCTGACCGCCTACCAGGCGCTCACCGAGGCGCTCGACGTCGGCGAGGGGGACCGCGTCCTGGTGCACCGCGCGGCGGGCGGGGTCGGCTTCTTCGCCGTCCAGATCGCCGTCGCGCTCGGCGCGCACGTCATCGGCACCGCCGGCCCGCGCAACCACGGCTTCCTCCGCGACGCCGGCGCCGCCGAGGTGCTCGACTACTCGGCCGGGCCGATCAGCGCGCAGCTGTCCGAGCCGGTCGACGCGGTGCTGGACCTCAACGGCGGCGACGCGCTCACCGACGCCCCGAAGCAGGTCCGCGACGTCGCCCGGCTCGTGAGCGTCGTCGACCCCGCGGTCAACGAGATGGGCGGGCGCTACGTGTTCGTCCGGCCCGAGCGGCACGACCTCGAGGAGCTCGGCCGGATGGCCGACGCCGGCCAGCTGCGGGTGTCCATCGCCCGGGCGTTCCCGCTGGAGCGCACCGCCGAGGCCCAGGACCTGGTGGCCGGCGGGCACGTGCGCGGCAAGGTGGTCGTGACCCTCCGATGAGCGTCCCGCCGCCGGTCGACGACGACGACGTCCCGCGGTTCTGGCGCGAGCTCGGCCTGCCCGGGCTGGTCGACGTGCACGTGCACTTCCTGCCGCCGCGGGTGCAGGCCAAGGTGTGGGCGTACTTCGAGGCGGCGGACACGCACTACGGCACCGGCTGGCCGGTGCACTACCGGCTGCGCGAGGAGGAGCGGCTCGCGGTCCTGGAGCGGCTCGGCGTGCGCGCCTTCCCGACGCTGCCCTACCCGCACAAGCCCGGCATGGCCACCTGGCTCAACGACTGGTCCTCCGACTTCGCCGACGCCCACCCGCAGGTGCTGCGCTCGGCCACGTTCTTCCCCGAGCCGGAGGCGCCGCACTACGTCGCCGAGGCGCTCGACCGGGGCGTGCGGGTGTTCAAGGTGCACGTGCAGGTGGGCGCCTTCGACCCGCGGGACCCGCTGCTGGACGCGGTCTGGGCGCGGCTGGAGGCAACCGGCACCCCGGTGGTCATCCACTGCGGCTCCGGCCCGCTGCGCGGCGAGCACACCGGCCCCGGGCCCGCGGCCGGCCTGCTCGAGCGCCACCCGCGGCTGCAGCTGGTCATCGCGCACCTGGGCATGCCCGAGTACCGGGACTTCCTCGACCTCGCCGAGCGGTACGAGCGGGTGCACCTGGACACCACGATGTTCGCCACCGCGTTCACCGAGCGGCTCATGCCGTTCGACCGCGCCGACCTGCCGCGGCTGGCCGCGCTGCGGGACAAGGTGCTGCTCGGCAGCGACTTCCCGTCCATCCCGTACCCCTACGCCGAGCAGCTGGCCGCGCTGGCCCGCCTCGACCTCGGCGACGACTGGCTGCGCGCGGTGCTGCACGACAACGGCGCCCGGCTGTTCGGGATCGGTGCCCGGTGATCCGGCTGACCGCCCCCGTCCTCGGCACGCCGGACCCGCGCGGGCTGGCCCGCTTCTACCAGCGGCTGCTCGGCTGGCCGATCCGCGACGACGGCGCCGAGTGGGCCACGCTGCGCCCCGACGACGGGAGCACCGGCCTGTCCTTCCAGCTCGAGCGCGACCACGTCCCGCCGGTGTGGCCGCCGGAGCCGGGCACCCAGCAGATGCAGGTCCACCTCGACCTGGAGGTCGACGACCTCGACGCGGGCTGCGCGCTCGCCGAGGAGGCCGGCGCTCGGCAGATCGGCGGCTACGACGACCCGCACGAGCGGGTGCGGGTCTACGCCGATCCCGCCGGCCACCCGTTCTGCCTGTTCGTGCGGGTCTGAAACCCGGTCGCCACCGGCGGGGGAGCCCGCCTAGCCTGACCGCCCGTGACCGACGTGCTCCCCGCCGACGTGACCGGCCTGCCCGGCGGGCTGACCGCCCGCCCGCTCACCCTCGACGACGCCCCCGCCGCGGCCGACCTGCTGGCGGCCGCCGAGGCCGTCGACGACACCGGCGAGCACGAGGACGCCGGCGACCTGGCCGAGTGGTGGGGCCGCGAGCTGGTCGACCTGCCCTCCGACGGCCGGGCCGTGGTCACCGGGGACGGCCGGCTCGTGGCCTGGGCGACGTCGATCTCCCAGCGCGGCGGCCGCGAGGCGTTGCGCGTCTGGACCGAGGGCCGGGTGCACCCGGACTGGCGCGGACGCGGCATCGGCCGGGCGCTGCTCGACTGGCAGGTGCGCCGCGGCACCGCGCAGCACGCGGCGTTCGCCCCGCCCGGGCTGCCCGGCCGGCTCGTCGCCAGCGCCTGGCCCGCGATGACCTCGCTGGAGCGGCTGCTGGAGCGCCGGGGCTTCGCGGTCGAGCGGCTGTTCGCCACCATGGAGCGCCCGCTCGACGCGCTGCCCTCCGTCGACGTGCCCGCCGGGATCGAGCTGGCGCCCTTCACCTGGGACCGCGACGACGAGGTGCGCCGCGCGCACAACGCCGCGTTCACCGAGCACCACGGCTCCACCGAGCGCGACGGGACCGCCTGGCGCACCTGGTTCACCGGCGTGAAGGCGTTCCGGCCCGACCTCTCGGTGCTGGCGCTGGCCGACGGCGCCGTCGCCGGCTACGTCCTCGCCTACGTGTACGAGGCCGACACCCGCGCCACCGGCATCCCCACCGTCCACTTCGGCCAGATCGGCGTGCTCCCCGGCGCCCGCGGGCGCGGCGTCGCGGGCACGGCCATCGCCGCCGCGCTCGCCCGCGCCGCGGCCGACGGCTGCCGCGCGGCCCGCCTCGACGTCGACACCGAGAACACCACCGGCGCGTTCGCCCTCTACGAGCGGGTCGGCTTCCGGGTCGCCCGCACCCACCACGCCTGGGCGTTCCCGGTCCCGCCGGTCGCCGGGTGAGGCGCCCGGCGCGGGAGGCGGACCTGCCGCTGGTCGAGGCGGCGGAGCGGGCGTACGTCCGGGACGTCGAGCCGGCGCAGGAGGCGGCCTGGACCGCCGCGCTGGACCGCAACCGGGCGCTGTGGCGGGAGAACCTGGCCCGCACCACCGTGCTCGAGGTGGAGGGGGAGCCCGCGGGGTTCGTCATGTGGACCCCGGACGACGGGGCCGCGCTGGTGGTGACCGTGCAGGTGCTGCCGCCGTTCCGCCGGCGCGGCCACGGGCGGCGGCTGCTCGAGGCGTGCGCCGCCGACGCCGCGGCCGCCGGCCTCGCCGAGGTCCGGCTCGGCGTGCACCGGGACAACCCGGCCCGCGCCCTCTACGAGTCCGCGGGCTTCGCGCCGGCGGGGGAGGACGGCGACAACCTGCTGTACCGCCGGGCGGCCCGGGCCGCTCGCTAGGGTCGCCGGCATGGTCACCGCCGATCAGCCCGTCCTGGACCCCGCCCTCGTCGGCCGCGCGCACCGCGCCGTCGAGCCGCTGCACAACCACGTGTACTTCGTGCCGGAGACCGACCAGCACCTGACGGCGATCGGCCTGCGGCCCGGGCGGATGGTCTACTTCGCCGGCCGCGCGGCGCCGATGGGCGCCGTCGGCCCGGGCGTGGTGACGGCGACCTTCTCCAACTTCTCCCCGGCGATCGTGGCGCGGCACGTCCCGCGGGCGTGGACGCTGGCCTCGCCCGCGCAGGTGGTGGAGGCCCGCTTCGCCTCCGCCCGCGCCTCGCTGACCCGGCTGCTCGGCGGCGAGGAGGCCGCGGCCGCGCCGGAGGTCGCCGAGCTCGGCGACCTGCTCGCCGACGCCTGCTCGGTGCTCACCGCCCAGGGGCGCCCGCTGTACGCCGGCCACGCCGACCTGCCCTGGCCGGAGGAGCCGGTCACCCGGCTCTGGCACGCCGCCACGCTGCTGCGCGAGTGGCGCGGCGACGGGCACGTGGCCGTCCTCGTCCGCCACGACCTGTCGGGCCTGGAGGCGCTGGTCACCCACACCGCCACCGGCCGCGGCTTCCTGCCCGCGTCGGCGAAGGCCACCCGCGGCTGGAGCGACGAGGACTGGGCCGCCGCCGCCGCGCGGCTGGCCGACCGCGGCCTGCTCGACGGCGACCGGCTCACCGAGGCCGGGCAGCGGCTGCGCGCCGACCTCGAGTCCGAGACCGACGCCCTGGGCACCACGCCGTGGGCGCACCTGGGCCCGGAGCGGACGACGCGGGTCGTCGAGCTCGGCAAGCGGCTGTCGGCCACGATCGTCGCCAACGGCGCCTACCCCTCCGGCGTCTTCGCCGGCCGGTGACCCCGCGACTGCCCGAGGCGCCCGGCGAGGGGCCGACGGCGGACCTGCTGCGCGCCCGGCGCGGCGGCGTCCTGTCCACCCTCGACCGGCTGCTGCTGCACAGCCCGCCGGTGGCCGAGGGCTGGAACGCGCTGCTCGGCGCGCTGCGCGGCGGCACCACGCTCCCCGCCGACCTGCGGGAGCTGGTGGTCCTGCGGGTCGCCGTCCTCGCCGGCGCGGCGTTCGAGTGGGCCGCGCACGAGCCGATCGCCCGCCGCGCCGGGCTGACCGACCTGCACCTGCGCGTGCTGCGCGCCGACGACGCCACCGCCGAGCCGGTGTGGACGCCGGCGCAGGCCGCCGTGCTGGCGTTCACCGACGCCTCGGCCCGCGCCGTCACCGTCCCCGACCCGGTGTTCGCCGCGGTGCGCGCGCACCTCGACGACCGCGGGGTCGTCGAGCTCACCGCCCTGGTGGGCGGCTACGCGATGGTCGCCCGGTTCCTCGTCGCGCTGCAGGTGCCACCGCCGGACGGGGAGGTTCCGGGCTGACCCCGTTCTCCCTATGGTGTGGCACAGGTCACGTCCCCGGGAGCTGTCATGACCACGACCGACCGTCCTCCGCAGCGCACCGACGTCGACGCCGCCTTCCGCGGCACGGCCACCTACCGCAGCCTGGGGGAGCAGCAGCTCAGCCCCGCCGAGGAGCGCTTCGAGAAGGGCCGCCGGACCGTCGGGCTGTTCCTCGCCCCGGTCGTGACGATCGTCTTCGCGCTGCTGCCGCTGGACCTGCCCCGTGACCAGCACCTGCTCGCCGCGATCCTGCTGGGCGTCATCGTCCTGTGGATCACCGAGCCGGTGCCCATCCCGGTGGGCGGCCTCATCGGCGTGGGCGCGATCGTCGTCCTCGGGGTGGTGCCGGCCGACGACGCGGTGGCGCCGCTCGGCTCGACGACGGTGTTCACCTTCATCGGCGCGTTCATCCTCGCCGCCGCGATGCTCAAGCACGGCGTCGCCCGGCGGTTCGCGATGGCGATCCTGTCGATGCAGTGGGTCGGCGCCTCGACCGCCCGGGTGATCATCGCGTTCGGGTTGATCACGGCGCTGCTGTCGGCGTTCGTCTCCAACACCGCCACCGTGGCGATGCTGCTGCCCACGGCGATCGGCATCCTCTCGGTGATCGCCAAGCTCATGCAGGACAAGGGTCTGGTCCGGCCGGACTTCGACCCGCTGCGGCTGCGGGTCGGCGTCGCGCTGATGCTCATGCTGGCCTACGGCGCGAGCGTCGGCGGGCTGATCACCCCGGTCGGCACGCCGCCGAACCTGATCGGCCGCGGGCTGATCGAGGAGGCGACGGGGGAGCGGATCGGGTTCCTCGACTGGATGCTCATGGCGCTGCCGATCTGCGCGCTCATGTTCGTCGCGCTGGCCGCGGTCCTGCTGCTGCTGAACCGGCCCGAGATCAAGCGGATCGAGGGCGTGCACGAGTACGTGCGGCAGGAGCGTGCCCAGCTCGGCCCGATCTCGCGGGCGGAGAAGAACACGCTGACCGCCTTCGGCATCACCGTCGCGTGCTGGATCTTCCCCGGCGTCATCGCGCTGGTTGCCGGCACCGACTCCGACGTCTACACGACGATCAGCGACCGGATGGACGAGGGCGTCATCGCCGTCCTCGGGGCGTCGCTGCTGTTCCTGCTCCCCACCGACTGGAAGCGGCGGGAGTTCACCCTCAACTGGTCCGACGCCGCGAAGATCGACTGGGGCACGATCCTGCTGTTCGGCACCGGGATCATCTTCGGCTCGCTGCTCGCCGACACCGGCCTGGCCGAGACGATCGGCAACAGCTCCGCCGACTGGCTCGGCCTGACCAGCACGTTCGCGATCACCGTGTTCGCGGTGATCCTGGCGATCGTCATCAGCGAGACGACGTCGAACACCGCCTCGGCCGCGGTCGTCGTGCCGATCATCATCCCGGTGGCGGTGGCGGCGAGCATCAACCCGTTCGTGCCCGCGCTGGCGGCGACCTTCGCGGCGTCGTTCGGGTTCATGCTGCCGGTGTCGACGCCGCAGAACGCCATCGTCTACGGCTCCGGCGTCGTGCCGATCACCAAGATGATCCGGTCGGGGATCTCCTTCGACGTCCTGGGCGCCCTGCTGATCGTGGTCCTGCTGCCGGTGATGGTGGACCTCGTCCTCAACGTCTGACGAGTGAACGGAGAGGGAAGTCTCCCTCTCCGGCGAGCCCGGGCACGCGGGGACGTGTCACGATGGACGACGGCCCGCGTGCTGGCGGGTGCCGGTCGACGGGGAGGAGGGCGAGCCGTGCGCAGCGAGCCCCCCAGTCCCAGTCCCGAGGCCCTCCCCGCCTAGGTACCGGTCGCGCCACGCGCGCCGGGCAGCGCTCGCGTGGAGGGCCTCCGCTGAGTCCCGCCACCCAGCGTCCCCCGGGAGCCCGTCATGGCCGACCGTCGCCTCGCGCCCCTCACCGCCCTGTCCACCCTCGGCCGCCGTCCGCGGCCGCAGGTGCTCCGGCCGGTGCCCACCCCGCCGCCGGCGCCGCCGCAGCCCGAGCGCCTGTCGCGCCTGGTCGACAACGCCGTCTACGCGAGCGGCCGGCGCATCGCCACCCCGCCCTCGGCGGAGGAGAGCCACGACTGGCTGACCGAGGGCTTCGACGACCGGCTGGTGTGGCTGGGCCTCTACCGGCCCGAGCCCGCCGAGCTGGGGGAGCTGGCCGAGCAGTACGACCTGCCCGAGCTCGCCGTCGAGGACGCCATCCAGGCCCACCAGCGGCCCAAGTTCGAGCGCTACGGCGACACGCTGTTCGTCGTCCTCAAGGCCGCGCGGTACCTGGACGCGGCCGAGGAGGTCGAGTTCGGCGAGCTGCACCTGTTCCTCGGCCGGCAGTTCGCGATCACCGTCCGGCACGCCGAGTCGCCGGACCTGGCCCGCGTGCGGCGGCGGCTGGAGAGCGAGCCGGCGCTGCTGGCCAAGGGCAGCGAGGCGGTGCTGTACGCGATCCTCGACGCCGTCGTCGACGGGTACTCGCCGGTGGTCGCGGGCCTGGCCAACGACATCGACGAGATCGAGACCGAGGTCTTCCGCGGGGACCCCGGCGTCTCGCGGCGCATCTACGAGCTGTCGCAGGAGGTGCTGGAGTTCCAGCGGGCCGCCCAGCCGCTGACCGGGATCCTCGCCGCCATCACCGCCGGGTTCGACAAGTACGGCGTCGACGAGGAGCTGCGCAGCTACCTGCGCGACGTCGCCGACCACGTCACGCAGGTCAACGAGCGCATCGAGGCCTTCCGGCTGCAGCTGCGGGACATCCTCACGGTGAACGCGACCCTGGTGGCGCAGCGGCAGAACGACGAGATCCGCGAGCTGACCGAGGCCTCGATCGCGCAGGGCGAGGAGGTCAAGAAGATCTCCGCGTGGGCGGCCATCCTGTTCGCGCCGACGCTGGTGGGCACGGTCTACGGGATGAACTTCGACGACATGCCCGAGCTGTCGTGGCACCTGGGCTACCCGTTCGCGCTGGTGCTGATGCTGGGCGTGAGCCTGACGCTGTACGCCGTCTTCAAGCGGCGCGACTGGATCTGAGGACCGGCACCGGCTGTCGATCATCGGCTGCGTGCACGACGCCACGCCGTCGCCCGGCGTGTCGAGCGGCAGGGACCCGATGATCAACGCGCCAGGACGCCGAGGGAACAACACGGTGGCCGGCCCGGTTACGATGGGTGCACAACTACACAGGGGGTGAATGGTCTCGACTGCGGTCGGGTGACCAGGGGAAGCGAGCCGAGGAAGCCGACGATGAGCTCGTTAACCACGCGTCGGAAACAACACAAGCGCCGACAAGAGTCAGCGCGCGTACGCCCTCGCTGCCTGATCAGCGAAGGTGACGCTGTCAGCCCGGGTTCCGTCATCGGCTCGGGGTCTGGCATCAGCTAGATGACTCACCGTGCGTGCCGGTCGCGGGCGTGCACGGGACACCTCACAGCGACTGGGCCCGTCATCCCGACGTGTTCGTGCGATCGGGAGGGTCGAGCAGAGGCAGAGCGGACTGCGCTCGGAGAAGCCCTGGTGATGCGTCGCAGGACGCGGGTTCGATTCCCGCCACCTCCACCCACCCCCCGAGGCCCTGGCGAGGTGCCGGGACCCCGGTCGGCGAAGAGGCCGAGGGCCACCGCGACAGCGGTGGCCCTCGGCCTCTTCGCCTCCACTCACGTACTGGACCACCCGCTCCAGCGTTCGACGCTGACGACGACCAGCGGGCCGGCCGGTGGCTGGGCGCGGTACTGGGGATACCGCTCCGCGAGTGCGGCCAGGCCCGGGTGGCCGGTGGCCGGATCGTCGACGACGACGCCGACCCCGTCGGCGCGCACCCACCACAGCCGGCTCCACTCCTCCTCGTAGTGGTCGACCAGCAGGGCGCACCGGGGCTCACGGCGCAGGTTGGTCAACCGCTGCAGCCGTGTCGTCCGCTTGGGTTTGGCGTCGACGGCCAGCCAGACGGTGTCGCCGGACGCCGCGAACACGACCGGGACGAGGTGAGGAGCACCGTCGGGGCGGACGGTCGCCAGGCGGGCGACAGCGGCGGACGCGAAACGCTCGCGGAGCTCCGCCGTCCCCACCGGTGGGTCAGGTGCCGACGGCAGTCGTGGCGCGACTGGCGACCTCGAAGAACGTCTCGAGCTCACGGCGGACGTCCGGTCCGCACGGCTGGAAGACGATCTCGGTGACGCCGCGGTCGGCGAGCTCGCCGAGCCTGCCGCGGACCTCCTCCCGCGTCCCGCTGAGCGTGGCCGATCCGAGCAACGAGGAGCCCCCCGCGTCCCACGCCGCCCGGTCGGCCTCGTTGAGCTCGACGCAGTGACCCGTGTGCACGGCGATGTGCCGGAGCTCCTCCGGGGTCCGGTCCACCACCTCGTTCCAGGCCTCCCCGCCTGCCAGGCCGGCCACGGCCGCCTGCCCGCCGAACTCGTACGCGCCGTGCCACGCGAGTGCGGTGCCGGGACCGCCCGCGAGGCGGACCCGTTCGGAGGTCGGGTCCTCGCCCTCGTCGAGGACGGTGCCCCAGGCCAGGTACGAGACCCTCGAGAACTCCCGGGCGAAGTCGGGGAGCTGCAGTGTCGCGTACAGGCCGTCAGCCAGCTCCCGGGCGACCCCGGCGCCCTTCGGGCCCAGGGCGCTGATCAGGACGGGCACGTCGATCGGTCGCGCCGGCGCGTGACCGGCCGGGTGGAGCATCTGCATCCGGGCGCCCTCCCACTCGACGACCTCACCGCGCAGCAGCCCCCGGTAGGCCCGGATGTACTCCGCCATGAACGCCCACGTGATGGCTCCGTAGCCCATGGCCCGACGCCCGGAGA
Organism: Geodermatophilus sp. SYSU D00879; assembly: GCF_054050375.1. Classification (NCBI taxonomy): domain Bacteria; kingdom Bacillati; phylum Actinomycetota; class Actinomycetes; order Geodermatophilales; family Geodermatophilaceae; genus Geodermatophilus; species Geodermatophilus sp. SYSU D00879. The sequence goes on along the minus strand of NZ_JBJGZF010000001.1, from coordinate 134,655 downwards.
AGCCGGTCCCGAAGGCGACCTCGACCCGGCCGGGTGCCAGCGCCGCGAGCATCGCCGTCGCGGCGGCGTTCACCATGGGATGCCGCAGCGAGGGGACCAGGACGCCGGGCCCGAGGCCGATGCGGGTGGTGCGCTCCGCGGCGAGCGCCAGGCACATCCACACGTCGGGACTGTTCTGCGGGGTGTCGTAGAGCCACGCCCGCGCGTAGCCGAGTTCCTCCGCGAGGGCGATGTTCTCGTGCGAGTCCAACGCGGTCGGAAAGGCGACCGAGACGTCCATGCTCTTCCCCCTGTGCTGACGACGGTGTCGCGGACTTCCGAGGTCCGGAACGTGTTCTCTGCCTACGGGCGGCCGGCGTGCGGCACCTCGACCCGGCAGGAGCGCAGCTGCGCCTCGCGCGCGGCACTCCGCGCGGTGCGGTCGAAGTCCGGCGCGGTGCAGAGGAACAGCGTGCGGCCGTCGTTGCCGCCGAGCATGCAGGCGAACACGCCGGTGCCGACGGGCAGCTCCTCCAGGACCTCGCCGCCTTCCCGGATGCGCAGCACCCGGCCGGCGAGCGCGTCGGCGACCCACAGCGCGCCCTCGGCGTCCAGGCCGCAACCGTCCGGCGCGACGGCCAGTTGCCCGAGTGCCGCCTGCAGGTCGCGGTCGGTCGGTAGCTCCCCGAACGACGCCCACACCCGCCGGTTCCCCAACGTGCCGTCGGCACCGACGTCGAACGCGGTGATCCGGTTGCCGAACGTCTCGTCCACCAGCAGGACGCCGTCGTCGGTGATCACGCTGCCGTTGGGGAACCACACGTCGTCGGCCACCTGGGTCACGGCCCCGTCGGGGTCGACGCGCAGCAGGACGGCCGGTGCGACCGGTGCGCCGGCCATCAGGTCGAAGCCGAAGTTGCCGACGAACGCGCGGCCCTGCTCGTCGACGACCATGTCGTTGGGCTCGCCGGTGACGTGTGCGGACAGGTCCGCGTGTGTCACGAGCGATCCGTCGGGCTCGCGGCACAGCAGCCGCGCGTCGTGCTGGGAGACGACCAGCAGCCGGCCGTCGGGCAGCCACCCGAGTCCGGACGGCTGGCCCGGCACCTCCGCCTCGACCCGGAGGTCGCTGCCGTCCTCGCGGGCCGAGAGCACCTGGTGGGTGTAGAAGTCCGACACCCAGATCCGGCCCTCGTGCCAGCGCGGGCACTCCAGGTAGGACAGACCGTCCAGGACGGTGCTGATCTCCCGCATGGCTCACCTCGCCGCCCTCGGTGCGCGGGAGCCTAGCCCCGGGGCCGACCTCTCCGGGGCGCCGGGCCACGCGGGTGTCGGCTGCCGGCCCTCGACAGCCGGGCGCGGCGCGACGGCGTGCGCGGATCCGCGGCGCTCCTGTCGACGCCTGGACGGGGGAGGTCAGGCGGCCCCGTTCCACGCCCGCGCCCGCGGGATCCACCCCCGGACGTTGCGCCGGTACTCCCGGTACTCGTCGCCGTACTCGAGCTCCAGCGTCGGCTCCTCGTAGCCCCGCACGAACAGCACCACCGCGAGGAGCACGACGCCCGCGTAGAGCAGGGCGCCCACGCTCCCGAACAGCAGCGCCTGCCCGAGGACGATCGCGAGCACCGCCAGGTACATCGGGTTGCGCACGTACCGGTACGGCCCGACGACGACGAGGTGGCCGGTCGGCACCAGTGGTGCGGGCGTCCCGTCGGCACGGGCGAAACGGACGAACGCGTCGAGCAGCACGAGGACCCCGCTCAGGATCACGACGGCCGCCACGATCGCGACCGGGGAGGCCCAAACGCCCGTCCACGGGATCCGCCACCCGGTGATCAATCCCGGGACCAGTCCGGCCACCACGCCGGGTGTGAGCACGAGGAACACGAGCGTGCCGGCCCAGGCCCGGACGCGCACGCGCTCCACGTGCGGAGCGTAGCCACCGCGCCCGGCACGCGGTCCGGTCCCGATTCCGCCCCGGTGCCGCGCGCGCGATGGCCTGTCGGGGCGGCGGGGGCGCTCCCATACTCGGCTCGTGGCCCGGCCAGACGTGCCACCCGGGCGCGTCCGTCGGTCGCCAGGCGGAACTGCCGGTCTGGCCGACCCCTGGACCGTGCGGGACGCGCGGGTCACGTGTCCGTCGCCCCGGCCCCGGCGCCGGCCGCCGCCGGGACGGCTCCCGAGTGTCCAGGGAGGCAGAGATGGCACACAGAGTTCCGCGGAGCAGGACGGCGCTGGCTGTGGGCCTCGGCGCGCTGCTCGCACCCGTGCTGTTCACGGGCGCCGCAGCCGCCCACCCCGGCGACGGTGGAGGGGACCGGATCGCGCCGATCCCGCCGGTCGCCCCCGTGCAGTCCACGCTCCTGGCGAGGGGCTCGGCGGGGGAGTTCGCGATCTCGGACGAGCGGACCGGCTTCCACCTGCGGGCGGAGCGGCCGACGGACCTGGCGATGGTCCGGGTCACCGTGCCGCCACACAGCTCCACCGGCTGGCACACCCACGCCGGGCCGTCCACGGCCGTCGTGGCGAGCGGGGCGGTGCGGCTGATCGAGCCCGAGGACGGCCACGGCTGCACGGACGAGACCCACCGCGCCGGGACCGCCTGGGTGCACCCGGCGCACGTCCACGACGTCGCCAACGACGGCGCGCAGCCCGCCATCGTCTACCTCACCTACTACCTGCCGGCCGGGGCGAGCCCGGCCCTGGTTCCCGCCGACCGGCCGCACGGCTGCTGATCGCGGGAACGGACGGGGTCCGGGAGGCGTCGCGCCTCCCGGACCCCGTGCCCGCCGGGCAGGACGCCCGGCCCTGTCCGGCAGGCCGGGGAGCGAGGACAGTGGCCCCTGCGGCGATGCCGCAGGGGCGCCGCCGCCTGCTCGAGAGAGGAGTGGTGGCATGTACGCCCGCACCACCACCGTCCGCGGCGAGCCGCAGCGCGTCGACCACGGCATCGCCTACGTGCGCAACGAGGTGCTGCCCGTCATCCGGCTCATGGACGGGTTCGTCGGCCTCTCGATGCTCGTCGACCGGGACGCCGGCCGCTGCATCGTCACCTCCGCCTGGGAGGACGGGAGGGCGATGCGCTCCAGTGCCGCGCGCGTGCACCCGATGCGTGTGCAGCTGGTCGGGATCTTCGGCGGGGAGCCGGAGGTCCAGGAGTGGGAGATCGCGCTGGTGCACCGCGCGCACGAGACCCACGACGGCGCCTGGGCCCGGCTCACCTGGACCCGGGGCGACGCCGCGGACACCGACCGGACGCTCGACCTCTTCCGCACGACCACGCTGCCGCGGATCGAGCGGATGCCGGGCTTCTGCAGCGTCAGCGTCCTCGCCGACCGCGACAGCGGCCTGTCCGTCGGCACCGTCACCTTCGACGACCGCGGCGCGCTGGAGGCCTCGCGGGAGCAGGCCCGGTCGATCCGCGAGGACGCCGTCCGGGCGATGGGTCGGGACGTCGTCGACGTCGCCGAGATGGAGCTCGTCCTCGCCCACCTGCGGGTGCCCGAGACCGTCTGACCGGCCCGCCGCGCGGGCCGGGAACGAGTTCCCCGGCCGGGAGGCGCCGGGCGGCGCCGGGCGGCGTAGCGTGGACCCGTGCCCGGATCGGGTCACGCCGGCTCCCCCCGGAGCCGTGGTGCACGAGGTCACGTCTGCGTCCTCCACGACGACGTCGCGGAGTTCCGACGCCGCGTCGTCGCCTTCTTCGCCGAGGGGCTGCGCGAGGGCCTGCGCGTGGTCTACGTCGGCTCCGGGTCCCCCGAGGGAGCGGCGGAGGACCTCGCCGGGCTCGGGGACCTCGACCGGCTGCAGCGCGACGGCGCCCTCCAGGTCCTGACGTTCGGCGACGTGTACGGATCCGGCGGTCCGGTCCGGGCCGACGAGGTGGTGCGGCACTGGGCGGCGGCGACCGAGCGGGCTCTGGCCGACGGCTTCCGGGGGCTGCGGGTCAGCGCGGAGGGCTCCGAGCTGCTCCGCCCTCCGCGCCAGCGGGACGCCTTCGCCCGGTACGAGTTCCTCGTGGGGCGGTACATGGCCGACCACCCGATGTCGGCCCTGTGCGGGTTCTCGACCGACCTCGGGATCGACCTCGTGACCGAGTTCGCCGCGCTGCACGCCCCTGATCCGTCCGGGCAGCCGGCCCTGGGGGTCTGCGCCCACACCGACGGCGCGCTCGGCCTCACCGGGGAGACCGACCCGGTCGCCGTCACCGCGCTCGGGCGGGTGCTGGCCCGCCTGGGGCCGGGGGCCGACACCGGGACGCTGGTCGTCGACATGGGCGACGTCGAGTACGTCGACCACCGGTTGCTGCGGGCCCTCGACGACTACGTCCGGAGTACCGGGGTACGGCTGACCATCAGATCGACCCCGCCGTTCGCGGCCCGGCTGATGGACCTGTTGCCGGCGTCCTACCTGCGGCCCGCAGACGTGGGAGCGGAGTCATGAGAACGGGTGCCGCACACGGCGTGACCGGGAACTTCCACGAGGCCGGCTTCTACTCGTCGGACGAGGAGTTCCTGGCGCTCATCGTGCCCTTCGTGACCCAGGGGACCGCCGTCGGCGAACCGGTCGTCATCGGGTACGACACCCGCAAGTGCGACCTCCTCCGGGCGGCGCTGCCCGGGCTGGACGGGGTCACCTTCATCCAGGACGCGAGCCTCTACGCCTCGCCCGCGCGCGCCATCGAGGCGTACCGGCAGCAGTTCGAGCAGCACGTGGCCGCCGGCGCGGGGCAGGTCCGGATCGCCGGCGACGTCCCGCACGAGGGCAACGGCGGGCGGTTCGAGGGCTGGGACCGGTACGAGTCGGCGGTCAACGTCGTCTGGCAGGACTACCCGGTCTGGAGCCGCTGCCTGTACGACGCCACCACCGTGCCGGACGCCGTGCGCGAGGTCGTCGGCCGCACCCACCCCCGCCTGGTCACCCCGGACGGCGGCGCCGGCGCCAGCCCGCGGTACCAGGACGTCGCCGTGTTCGAGGGACTGCCGCCGGCCGCCGACCCGCTCGAGCGCACGGCGCCGGTCGTCGACCTGACCGACGTCTCGCTGAAGCAGACCCGGCGCCGCGTCCGCGACGCCGCGCAGGGCCTGGTCGGCGCCACGGCGCTCGACGAGCTGCTGTTCGCGCTGTCCGAGGCCGTCGTCAACGCGCAGCTGTACGGCCGGCCGCCCACCACCGTCCGGGCCTGGACCGGGGGCGGCCGCGTCGTCGTGCGCGTGCACGACACCGGCCCCGGGCCCGCCGACCCCCTGACCGGTCTCGTCCCCGCCCCCGACAGCGCGGCCGGCTCCGGGCTCGGCCTGTGGCTCAGCTGCCGGCTCACCGAGGTCGACGTCGCGCTCCTCACCACCGACGGCTGCACCGTCCGGCTGCGCACCGGCCCGCCGCCGCCCGCCGCGGAGGAGGCCGACGACGGGCCGGTGCTGCGCCCCGGCACGGCGCGCGGCAGGCCCCACGGCCCGGGCGCCGTCCACGCCGTCGACGGCGACGGATCGTCGTTCTGCGGGGACGTCCCCGCGACCCGGCTCGACCGGGTCGGCGACCGCTCCTGGTCCGACGTGCCGCCCGGCGAGCGGTGCCGGCAGTGCGAGCTGCTGCTGGACCACCACGGCCTCGTCTAGCCGCGCCCGGGGGACAAGGGCCCTGGTGGGTGCCGGGGAGCCGCCCTACGTTCGGGGCGGCCGAGGAGGCGGCCACCGAGCGCGGCCGAGGAGGCGTCCCATGGACAGCCCCTACCGAGGTCAGGCCGACGTCCACGTCCTGCCCACCAACCTCTCCCTGCCGGGGATCGGCGTCCTCCCGATCAACGCCTACCTGATCACGGCCGAGGAGCCGGTCCTCGTCGACAGCGGCATCGCCGTCGACGCGGACCAGTTCCTCGACGCGGTCAGCTCGATCGTCGACCTGCGGACCCTGAAGTGGGTCTGGCTCACCCACGACGACGCCGACCACACCGGCAGCGTCCAGCGGATCATGGAGGCGGCGCCGAACGCCACGCTGGTCACCCACGCGTTCTCCGCGCTGCGGATGTCGACGTGGTGGCCGGTGCCGATGGAGCGGGTGCACGCCATCCGGGCCGGCGACGAGATCCACGTGGGGGACCGCACGCTCACCGCCGTCGCCCCGCCGCTGTTCGACAACCCGATGTCCCTCGGCGTCCTGGACCGCTCCACCGGGGCGCTGTTCACCGTCGACGCCTTCGGGGCGCTGCTCCCGGAGCCCACGCAGGACGCGGCCGACGTGTCCCCGGAGGCCCTCGCCGGCGGCATGATCGGCTGGGCCACCTCGGACTCGCCCTGGGTGCACCTCACGGACGAGGCCGAGTTCGGCCGGGTCCTCGACCGCGTCCGGCAGATCCAGCCCCGGCGGATCTTCTCCTCGCACCTCCCCGTCGCCAGCGGGACGGAGCTGGAGGAGTTCCTCCACGTGCTGGCCCAGGTCCCCACCGCCGAGCGGTTCGTGCCGCCGGACTCCGAGCAGTTCGCCGACATGATCAAGGCGATGGCGGAGGCGCAGCGCGCCGGCGGGCAGGCCCCCGCGACCGCGGCGGCGACCGCCCCGCAGGGATCGGGCGTGTCCCCGCCGACGCCGCGACGGCCCAGCTCGCCGGCGGGCGAGACCGTCCCAAGCCGGTAGCCGCACCCGAGGGGGGCCCGTGGCCGCGGGACCCCCGGGCGGCCCCGGCCGGCGGCCGGGTCCCTCGCGCCCGGCCCGGTACCGCGGGACCATGCGCGGCGTGGGCCGGGAGGTGGACGTCCGTACCGAGACGGTCATCGGCCGTCCCCGGGCAGAGGTGGCCGCCTACGCCGGGGACCCCACGAACGCCCCCGGGTGGTACGCGAACATCGACTCGGTCGACTGGCGGACCGCGCCACCGGTGGCGGTCGGGTCCCGGATGGACTTCGTCGCCCGCTTCCTCGGCCGCCGGCTCGCCTACACCTACGAGGTCACCGAGCTGGTGCCCGGTGAGCGGCTGGTCATGCGGACGGCGCAGGGGCCCTTCCCCATGGAGACGACCTACACCTGGGAGGCGCTGGACGACGGCCGGACCCGGATGACGCTGCGCAACCGCGGCCGGCCGCACGGGTTCTCCCGCTGGGCGGCGCCGCTCCTGGCCGGGGCCGTCCGCCGGGCCAACCGCGCCGACCTCGCCCGGCTGCGGGCGGTGCTGGAGGCGCGCTGACCGAGGTCAGGCCGGGACCGGTACCGGCAGGGCGGACCCGGGCCGCGCGGGGGACGCCGGCTGCCGGAAGCCCCGGGCGATCAGGTACACGGCGAGACCCGTCTCCCAGACGGTGACCGGGACGGCGCAGAGGAACCCCCACACCGAGACCTGCTCGTAGACGCCGAACAGCACGGCGGTCGACGAGAGGAACACCAGCGGCCCGCCGACCAGGCCGGTCGCCGCGATCCACCGCGGCGCCAGGCCGCCCCGGTGCACCAGCACGGCCAGCAGCAGCGTGTTGACGCCGATGACCAGGCCGGGGCCGACGAGGAACGTCGCGTCGTGCAGCGCCACCAGCCCGCGGGCGACGGGGACCGGCGACGCGTCGTCGTCGGCCGACCTGAGCGTGACCACCGCCAGCACGCTGACGATCCCCACGACGATCACCGCCGCCTCGAGCAGCCGCCCGCAGACGTAGCCGAGGGCCAGCGCCCGGCCGTGCCGCTCGACGACCGGGTGGGCCGCGACCGCGGTGCCGATGCAGGACGCGGCGAGCAGGACCTCCAGCAGCGCCCCCCAGCGCACCTGCGTGTCCGCGCCCGCGCCCAGCACGTACCCCGGGTCGCCGAGCAGCGGCTGGTACAGCGCCAGCGCCGCGACCGCGCTGACCGCGGCGACCAGGAAGAACACGCCCGTGACGACGGCGGCTCCGCGGGACTCCCTCATGACTGCTGCTCCCTCCCTTGGTGGTGTACGGCGTACACCGACGGCGGGAACGTTATGGTGTACGGCGTACACCCGTCAAGCAGGGGAGGTCGGATGGCGCGGGAGCCGCTCAACCGGGCGCGGGTCCTCGCGGCCGCGGTGGCGCTGGCCGACGAGGCCGGCCTGGGCGCGGTGAGCATGCGGCGGCTGGCCCAGGAGCTCGGCGTCGTCCCCATGGCGCTGTACAAGCACGTCGCGGACAAGGACGAGCTGCTCGACGGGATGGTCGACGCCGTGATCGGGGAGTTCGAGGAGCCCGCCCCGGGCTCGGCCTGGCGGACCGCGGTGCGGCAGCGGCTGCTCTCCGCCCGCCGGGCCGTGCTGCGGCACGCCTGGGCGCGGCAGGCGATCGAGTCGCGCACCCACCGGACGCCCGCCGTCCTCGGCCACATGGACGCCGTCGCCGGCACCTTCCGCGCCGGCGGGTTCTCCGTGGACCTCACCCACCACCTCATGCACGCTCTCGGCAACCGCATCTGGGGCTTCAGCCCCGAGCTGTTCGAGGAGCCGCGCGACGACGCCGCGCCCGAGCCCACGCCGGAGGAGCGGCAGGCGATGGCGGCGGAGTTCGCGCGGCGGTTCCCGCACGTGCTGGAGATCGCCACGGCGGCCGCCGGCGGCGACCTGTCCGGCGTCGGGCAGGGCTGCGACGAGGACTTCGAGTTCGCCTTCGCCCTGGACCTGCTGCTCGACGGCGCGGAGCGGCTGCACGCGCGCGGCTGGCGCAGCTCGCCGTCCTGACGGGTGCGCGGCGGCTCAGGCGGCGAGCAGCTGGTGGACCAGCCGGATCGCGATCGAGCCCTCGCCGACGGCGGAGGCCACACGCTTGACCGACCCGTGCCGGACGTCGCCGGCCGCGAGGACGCCGGGGAGGCTGGTCTCCAGCGGCAGCGGGGGACGGCCGAGGGCGCGGACGGCGCCGGCGCTCACGTCCGGCCCGGTCATGACGAAGCCCGCGGGATCGCGCTCGACGGCCGGCGGCAGCCAGTCGGTGTGCGGCCGGGCGCCGATCATGAGGAACAGCGCCTGGGCGTCCACCGTCTCCTCTGCGCCGCTCGCGCGGTCCCGCAGCACGAGGTGGTCCAGCCGGCCGTCGCCGCCCCCGCCGACGACCTCGGTGCCGGTCCGCACCTCGACGCCGGGGGTCCCCTCGACCTGGCGCACGAGGTAGTGCGACATCCCGGCGTCCAGCGACGCCGCCCGCACCACGAGCGTGACCCGCTTCGCGAACCGCGCCAGGTACAGGGCCGCCTGCCCGGCCGAGTTGGCGCCCCCGACGACGTAGACCTCCTCGCCCGCCACCAGCGGGGCCTCCGACGCCGCGGCGCCGTAGGAGACGCCGGCCCCGCGCAGCGCCTCCAGCGACTCCACCCCGAGGCGGCGGTAGCTGGCGCCGGGCGCGAGGACCACCGCGCGGGCCACCACGACCCCGCCGGTGTCGAGCGTGACGACGATGCCGTCGGACTCCCGCGCCAGGTCGGTGACCTCCTGCATGAAGGCGAACCGGGCGCCGAACAGCCAGGCCTGCTCGTAGGCGCGGCGCGCCAGCTCCCCGCCGGTCACGCCGCGGGGGAAGCCCAGGTAGTTGCGGATCGCGGAGCTGGAGGTGGCCTGACCGCCGATGCTGCCGGAGTCGACGACGATCGTGCGCAGCCCCTCGGAGGCGCCGTAGACGCCGGCGGACAGGCCGGCGGGCCCGCACCCGACGATCACCAGGTCGTACCGGTCGCCGGACGGGTCGATCGCCGTCCCCGCCGACCGCGCGATGTCGAGGTCGGTGGGGTCCTCGAGGACCGTCCCGTCGGGCATGACCAGCAGCGGCAGCCGGCGCTCCCGTGCGTCGGCGAGCAGGACGCGACCCTCCGCGGAGTCGGCCAGGCAGAAGCGGTGCGGCATGGCGCAGCGGCCGAGCACCTCCCGCAGCTCGTACGCCCGGCCGGTCCAGGTCTCGCCGACGACGTCGATGGTGTGCGGCGCGCGGCGCCGCGCCTGCGCCCACGCGAGCAGGAAACTCGACACCGCCTGGTGGAACTGCTCGTCCGGCGGCGGCGCCGGGCGCACCACGTAGTGGTCGATGCGCCCCCGGGCGATCGCCTCGAGGACCGCGTCCCCGGTCCCCGGGTCCCCGACGTGCGCCCACGGGACGAGCAGGGCGCGCTCGGCGTGCGGGAACCGGCCGCGCACCTCCGCCAGCAGCTCCGTGCCGGAGGCGCCCCCGACCGTCTCGCCCGCGAGCACCAGGGCGACCTCCTCGCCGGCGCCCGCGAGCTCGTCGAGCAGGGCGAGCGCCTCGCCCGCCGACCCCCGGCACAGCACGCGGTAGTCCCGCTCGTACCGGCTGCACAGCTCCCGCTCGACGGCGCCCAGCAGGGCCGGGTCGTCGACGGCGATCAGCACCGGACCGCTCATGCGCGCGCAGCGTAGGGAGCCGGCACCCGCGCGGCCCAGGGTCGAGGGACCCGGGACCGGCCGGAGTCAGTCGTGCGGCGCGCTGAGCCGGCGCGGCAGGCAGGCGTTGGTCAGCTCCGCGCCGTGCAACTGGGGGTAGGTGGCCGAGCACCAGGCCTCGACGTCGGCCCGCCCGGCGAACGCGGCGTCGACCACGGTGATCCAGTACGGGTCGCCGTCGGGTGCGGTGGAGCGCCGGCCGAAGTCGGTGCCCTGCAGCACGTACAGCGCCGACGGGTCGGTCACCGTCGCGAGCCCCGCCTGGCTCTCGGCGAGGACGTCGACGGCGGAGAAGGTGTGCGAGCCGTCCTGCGCGGTCTGCAGCGGATCGGTGATACCGACGTCCTTGGACGCGAGCTGGGCGACCCACCGGCCGTCGAGCGGCACCCGGGCCAGCGACTCGTCCCGCAGCGCCGCGAGCTCGGCCAGCGCGCGGGTCTCGGCGTCGGGTTCGCCGGCGTCCTCCCGCGGCTCGGCGGCCGCGGCGGTGCTCGGCGCGGGCTGCTGGGCGCCGGGGGCGCACGGCGGCAGGTCGCCGGGCACCGGGGCGGGGGTGCACGGGCCGGTGTCGACGCGGGCGGCGACGCCGGTCCACCACGAGGTGGCGCGAATCGCGCCGGCCCACGACAGCGAGACGTGCACGTGGTCGGTGTGCGGGCTGGCGCCGTCGTAGGGCCGCCACCCCCTGGCCGGCGACCAGATCTCGTGGTCCCAGATGACGTACATGACGCCGAGCCGCCGCGCCGCGTAGGCGGGCTCCCCGTCGGGTCCGGGCGCCGTCAGCCACGCCAGGAACTCCGCGGCGACGGCTCGCTGCGCCGGCACGCCCGCATCGAGCATCCAGTCGAGCGCACGGCCCTCCTTGTGCTCGCTGGGCCCGCCGACGGCGCACTCGCGGGAGATCCCGACGCTGCCGGCGCCGTAGTGGGCCAGCAGCGCGTCGGCCAGGTCGAGAGTGCCGGGCTTGGGCGCGGGGTCGCAGACCGCCTGGGCGACGTAGGGGGCCGGCGCCTCGACCGCCGGCGGTGCGGCCGCCGGGGGCGTCGGCCCCGTCGCGGCCGCGGAGGCAGGGGACGCGGGCAGCAGCGCCGCCAGGCCGGATGCGAGGACGGCGCCGACCAGGGTGCGGCGCCAGGGGATCGGGGTCGGGTACACAGCGTCCTCCACAGTCTCGGGAGTCCGGCGCGGCTCATCCCAGGGGGCGGCGCGGCGGCGGTCCAGCCCCCAGCCGCCCCGGTCCCGGCTCGGCGGCGTGGCGGCACGCCCCGCACGCGCCACGCGCACCAGGAAGCGGCCGCTCTGCGCCGGGGCGTCCGTGAGCACCACGGCCGGCACCCCCGTGAGGTGGTTGTGCACCATGCCCCGGAGGGCGCCCGCGCGGTCGTGGTGCCGCGCCCGGCCCGCGAGGGGTGGGCGACTCGTCCCGGCCGACGTCCGCCTGCTCCACGTGCACCGCGTTGCACAGCGGCTCGAAGACCCGATCGGGAAAGCGCAGCGCGACGATCCTCCGGACCGGCTCGTCGGACGGGAAGCGGTCGATCCGGCAGGTCCGCGGCCTCGGCAGCCGGGTCCGCAGCAGCTCGTCGGGCTCCCGCGCCGAGGACGGGTCGGTGCCGAACGGTTTCTCCACCGCCAGGGCGTCCGAGCCGCGCGGACCCGCGCCGGCCAGGGCGGTCAGCACGGCCGGGGAGCAGGCCCGGCGGGAGGGCAAGCTGCACCGGCGTGTCCGGGTGCCCGTCGGCGACCAGCCGCCGGATGTCCGCGGGGTCGGTCGCTTCCGCGGCGCAGTGGTCCAGCCCCGGGGGCGATGCGTGCGTGGGACTCCGCGCTGGACGGGTCGGTGCCGGCCGGGCCGAGACCGTCAGCCGCGGGCCAGCCGCCCGGGCGCCGGCGAGCTCCGCGCCAGCCGGCTGGTGAGGTCACTGGAGGCTCCGAGGACCACCATCCGCCCGATCACGTCGCCAACGCCGCGGCCTCAGCCGCCCAGATGCCCTCGACCAGCCGGTCGGCCGCGCGCAGCCCGTCCAGCCAGGCGCGGGCATTGCCCGGAACGGTGCCATCAGGATCTCGTGGGCGCGGCGCCAGAGGGGGTCGTCGGTGTCCGAGGAGAGCAGCCCCGACCCTGCGCCCTCGTCGCGCAGCTGGGCCACGCCCCCAGCGACCAGCTCGTCGTACCGCGTGTCGTCGCAGACCTCGGCGACCAGGACCAGCCGCGTCGCGCCGGGCATGGTGAGCCGGAGGATCGGCCCGTACTCCCGCGCCATGTCCAGCAGCTCTCGAACGGGCCGGCGCTGTCGGTGTCCAGGGCGTTGCCCAGCGGCGGCAGGCGGTGCGGGCCGCGGGGATCTCGTCGATGCCGACGGTGGCGGTCACGACGCCGCTCCGGTCGGCCGGCGCACGAGCAGCCGGGTGCTCAGCAGCAGCACCCAGACGGGGAACACCAGCAGGACGGCGGGGTGGAAGGTGGTGCTCACCAGCAGGGCGGTGGCGGCCAGGTAGCTCACGAGGACCTGCCAGCGCGCGAGCGTGCCGGCGCGCTGGGCCAGGGCGGTCGTGGTGATCATGTACATGCCGGCGGCGCGCACCCCGTAGACGAACACGAGCGTGTAGCCGGTGGCCGCCAGGCCGCGGGCCACCTCCGGGTCCAGCGCGGCGGCGCCGGAGAACTGGACCACCAGGGCCGGGGCGCCGGCCGCGGCGGCGCCGGCGAAGAGCATCGCCACGAACAGCACGCAGGCCGCCAGGTGCAGCCAGTGGGTGACGTCGGCCCACCAGTCCGCCCGCCGCATCTGGAGCAGCATCCGCGTGGCGGTCATGTGCCACAGCGCCGCGATCCCCGCGAACGGGACCAGGTAGAGGCCGACCGCGACCATCTCGTCGGCACCGCCGGCGTAGAAGTCCTGGTACTCCCGGTCGGAGGCGGTGAGCTCCGGCACCCTGCTGACCAGCAGCACCGACGCCACGAGCAGCAGGGCGAACACCACGCCCGACAGCCCGGCCTCGCGGAGGTGGGGCGACCGGGCGGGGGTGCCCGTGCCGCCGTCGGTGTCCGCCGTCCCTGGTGCGCCCCGTGGTCGTGTGTGGACCCGCATGGTCGCCTCCGGCGACCGCGGCTGCCGGTCGACGGTGTGCCGCCGGCTCGGGGGAAGCCGCGGATCGACGGTGCCTACACCCCCGGACCCGGCCCGGCCAGGGGCCTCCGCCCGGCCGGCGACACGGCCGGGACCGTCGCGCCTGTCGTGACGTCGCGTCCGTGCGCCTGCACGCCCGGTCCCGTGGGCCGCCGGTCAGGCGTCGCCGGGCACCCGCTGCCCGGCGCCGGGCGTCCGCGGGGAGCGCGCCGGGCCGTCCCGCAGGGGGGCGGCCTGCAGCGTGTCCAGCGACCGGTACATGCCGACGGCGACCGCGCCGAGCGCGACGAACCCCTCGTCGTCGGCCGCCGCCGACTCGCGGAGCAGCGCGGTGAGCCGCCGCAGCGCGGCGCCGGCCTCGCGGACCGCGTCGTCCCCGGCCCCCGCGGGAGTGGCGGCGGCGCTCACCACCAGGGCGAGGCCGTCGAGCGCGTCGGCGAGCAGCCAGCCGGTCCCGCCGTCGATGCGGTCGATGCCGCGGCGGTCCGGGGGCAGGTGGGCCACGAGCGTGGTCAGGTCGTCGACGAGGACGGCGACCCGGTCCAGGGCCCGCGACTCCTCCCGGACCCGCGCGGCGGTGCCACCCCAGCGCCGGGCCCGCGGGTTGGCCCGCCGGGCGCGCTCGACGACGGCCTCGGCGGCGCGCATCCGGTCCAGCGCGGCGTCCAGGTCCCGCCGGGGCCGCATCCACGCCCCCGGCGCGGGCAGCTCGCCGTGCCGCAGCCCGCCGGCGATGTCGTGCAGGTGCCGGGCCAGCAGCGCCCGGGTGGTCGCGATCGCCCGGACGGCCGCGGTGAGCTGCATCGGGGGGAACAGCACGGTGGTGACCAGGACGCCGGTCGCCGCGCCGAGCAGCGTCAGCCCGGCGTAGGCGACGGCGTAGCGCGCGGGGTCGGCCGCCGTCCCGACGGTGAGCATGAGGACGGCGGCGAAGCTCACCCAGCTCGCGTGCTCCTGCAGCACCCGCCACTGCTCGACGCCCACCGCCAGCGCGACGATCAGCGCGATGGTCAGCGCGCCGGGCAACGCCTCGGCGGTGAGCTGGTGCACCGTGACGCCCAGGCCGAAGCCCAGCAGGATGGCCAGCACCGTCCGCCAGGCCGCGGCCGCGGAGTCGGCGACCGTCGGGTGCACCGCGATGACCGCGCCGAGCGGCGCGTAGTACGCGTACGAGGTGAACGGCGGCGGCAGCAGGACCGCCACCTGCCACGCGAGCGCGGCGGCCAGCGCCGCCCGCACCGCGCGCTGCACCCAGGGCCGCAGCAGCAGCTCGCCCGTCCGGGCCCCCGTCCCCGGGATCCGCACCGCGGTGCGGCTACCCGCCCGGCCGCGCCCGGGCGGCGGGTTCCGCGCCGTCGCCCGCGGGCGCGGGCCCGGCAGTGTCGCCCGCGGGCGCGGGCCCGGCCGTGTCGCCCGGGGGCGGGTGCCCGGCCGTGTTCCCGGTGACCCGCACCGACGGGACCCCCGGCGTGTCGTCCCCGCCGGCCTCCACGACCAGCGCGAAGTCCTCGCCGTGCCGGCTGATGCCGTCGACGACGGCCTGCTCGACCGCCTCCACGGCGTAGGTGCGGCGCAGCACCATGGGGTCGGTGCGCACGTCCTTGGCGAGCGAGACGGCCAGGCCGACCATGACCAGCGCGAAGGGCAGCGCCGCGATGATCGTCAGGTTCTGCAGCCCGGTGAGCGCCTCGCCGCCGCCGACCAGCAGCATGACCGCCGCGACGGCGCCCATGACAACGCCCCAGAACACCACCGTCCCGCGGCGCGGCCGCAGTGTGCCCCGCTCGGACAGCGAGCCCATGACGATCGAGGCGGCGTCGGCCCCGGAGACGAAGAAGACCGCCACCAGCACCATGACCAGCACCGTCGTGGCGGTGGCCAGCGGGTACCGCTCGAGCACGCCGAACAGCTGCCCCTCGGAGGTGGCCTGCCCGGCGACGTCCGCGCCGGACCGCTGCGCGGCGATGCCGGCCCCGCCGAAGACGACGAACCACACGAGGCTCACCGCGCTCGGCACCAGCAGGACGCCGGAGACGAACTGGCGGATGGTGCGGCCGCGGCTGATCCGGGCGAGGAACAGGCCGACGAACGGCGTCCACGAGATCCACCAGGCCCAGTAGAAGACCGTCCAGCCGCGCAGCCACTCCGCCGTCGCCGGGCCGCCGCTGGCCTCGGTGCGGGCGGCCATCCGGGCGAGGTCGGCGACGTAGCTGCCGACCGCGCCGGGGACCAGGTTGAGGATCAGCACGGTCGGCCCGGCCACGAACACGAACACGGCGAGGACGACGGCGAGCACCATGTTGACGTTGGACAGCCACTGGATGCCCCGGGCGACGCCGGAGACCGCGGACGCGACGAACGCGGCGGTCAGCACGGCGATGATCCCGACCAGGACGCCGTTGCCGACCTCCCCGGCCCAGCCCAGGATCTCCACGCCGCTGCCGATCTGGAGCGCGCCCAGGCCCAGCGAGGCCGCCGAGCCGAACAGCGTGGCGAAGATGGCCAGGACGTCGACGACCCGGCCGGCCCAGCCCTCGGTGCGGCGCCGGCCGAACAGGGGCTCGAACGCCGCGCTGACCAGCTGCCGGCGGCCGCGGCGGAACGTGCCGTAGGCGATGGCCAGCCCCACCACGGCGTAGATCGCCCAGGGGTGCAGGGTCCAGTGGAACAGGGTCGTGGCCATGGCGGTCTGCACGGCCTCGGGGGTCTCGGCGGCCACCGTGCGCGGTGGCGGGGTGACGTAGTGCGCGAGCGGCTCGGCGACGCCGTAGAACATCAGCCCGATGCCCATCCCGGCGCTGAACATCATCGCGATCCACGAGACGGTGCGGAACTCCGGCGTCTCGTCGTCGCGGCCGAGCGGGATGCGGCCGTACCGGCTGGCCGCCAGCCACAGCACGAAGACGACGAACGCCGAGGCCAGCGTCACGAACAGCCAGCCGAGGTTGGACTCGATCCAGACCAGGGCGCTGCTGCTGGCCGAGCCGAGGCCGGCCGGGCTGACGAACCCCCAGGCGACGAACGCCAGCGCCAGGACCGCGGCGACGGTGAAGACGACGCGGTCCAGGCGGCCGTGCGCGTCGGCCGCCGGGGGAGGGGGCTCGGCGATGGCGGGGTGCGGGTCTGCGGGGGACGGGACGAGGGCCGGTCCGGCCTTCCCGTCCGGGTGTCCTGACGGTGCGGTGGGGATCACTGGTCTAGGTCCGCGCAGGCGCGGACGTCCCTCCGTTCGGTCGGCTGCTGAGGGACCGTGTCCCCGGCGGGAGAGGAGTGCGCGCACGGTCAGCACGCGGGCCCGCGGTCCCAGCCTCGGTGCAGCCCGCCGGAGTCGCAATCCGGGACCGCCGCAGCCGGGCGGGATGACGCGGACCGGGCGGGATGACGCGGACCGGGCGGCGGGTTGTTGAACTCGCAAGCACATCGCCCCTGCACGAGGAGAGCGCCCGCATGACCACCTACGCCGTCACCGGAGCCACCGGCCACCTCGGCCGCCGCGCCGTCGAGGAGCTGCTCGACCGCGGCGTCCCGGCGTCCGACGTCGTCGCCGTCGTCCGCCGTCCCGAGGCCGCCGCCGACCTGGCCGGCCGCGGCGTCCAGGTCCGCCACGGCGACTACTCGCGGCCGGACACCCTGCCCGCGGCCCTGGCCGGCGTGGACCGGCTGCTGCTGGTCTCCGGCAGTGAGCCGGGGCAGCGGGTCGCCCAGCACCAGGCCGTCGTCGACGCGGCGGTGGCCGCCGGGGTGCGGCGGGTCGTCTACACGTCGATCGCGCACGCCGACACCTCGGCCAACCCGCTCGCCCCCGAGCACCGCGGGACCGAGGAGGTGCTGCTCGAGGCGGACGTCCCGGCGACCGTCCTGCGCAACAGCTGGTACCTCGAGAACTACACCGCGCAGCTGGACCGGTACCTCGCCACCGGGGAGATCGTCGGCGCCGCGGGGGAGGGCCGGGTGTCGATCGCCCCGCGCGCGGACTACGCCGCCGCGGCCGCGGCCGCGCTGCTGGCCGACGAGGAAGGCACCGTCGTCCTGGAGGTCGGCGGGCCCGGCGTGACCCTCGCCGAGCTCGCGGCCGCCGTCACCGAGGCCACCGGGACGACGGTCCGCTACCGCGACCTGTCGGCCGACGAGCTCGTCGCGACCCTGCAGGGCGCCGGCCTCGACGCCGGCACCGCCGGGTTCGTCGCCGCGATCGACACCTCGATCGCGAACGGCGAGCTCGACACCGGCGAGGCCGACCTCGCCGCCCTGCTCGGGCGGCCGGTGACCCCGCTCGCCGACGCCGTCCGCGCCGCCCGCGCCTGAGCCCCGCGGCCGCCCGGGTCGGCCCCGGGCGGCCGCCGGCTCCGCCGCGGGGAGCGGCGACGACTCAGTCCGCGGGCACCGAGTGGTGCTCGTGGGTGACCAGCCAGCGCCCGTCCACCCGGCGCAGGCCCACGGTCAGCCGCACGTCGAAGCCCTCGGTGCCGGCCGCGCCGACCCGCAGCAGGCCGTGCGCGAAGGCGACGCCGTCCCCGGCGACCACGGTCAGCCCCGAGACGTCGAACAGCCCCTCGCCCTGCGCGTCCCAGAACAGCCGCCACTGCCGCAGGTAGTCGCCGATCCCGGTCACCACCATCGGCGGCGGGACGTCGAACAGCACGACGTCGTCGGTGTGCACCGCGGTCACCGCGTCGACGTCGGCGCGCCGCACGGCCTGCGCCCACGCCGCCAGCACCCGGCGGACCTGCACCTCGTCGGAGTCCATGCAGGGCAGACCACCCGGGGCCGCCGATCTCATCCCCCGGGGTGAGGTCCGCCGCCCGCCTGCACCGCGTCCGTGCCGGTGCCGATCCCCGGGGCATGAACCCGATCGCGTGCCGCGCCGTGGCGCAGGCCGGCCTGGTCGCGGCCACCGCCTCGGCCGACGACGAGCGCCCCTGGCCGCTGCTGCTGGTGGCCGGCTGGCACACCACCGCCGCCGACCTCGTCCTGTCCGACGCCCGCCTGGCCGCCGACCTCGCCGCCCTGCCGGTCTGACCGTGTCCCGGCCCCGCCGGGGTCGTTGAGCCTCCCGTGATCCCGGACAGCGCCCGCACGGCCGCCCGCCGCGCCGAGGACGTGCTGGCCTGGGCCCCGAGCGGCCGGATCGCCGTCCCGGTCATCGTCGCGCTGGTCGTCGTCGCCGACCTGGTCGGCGTCGGCACCGTCACCCTGCTGCTGCTCGGCGTCTCCGACGACGGGGACGACGCCGGCCGCGGCCCCACCCTGCTCGCCGCGCTGGCCTACCTGCTCGTCGCGCTGCCCGCGGCCACCCTCGCCGGGCTGCGCCGCCAGCGGGCCACCACCGCCTGGCTGCTCGCCGGCCGCGACCCCACCCCCGCCGAGGCGGCCCGCGCGCTGCGGCTGCCGGTGGACGCCGCGCTCATCGCCGCCGTCGTGTGGCTGGCCGGCGCGGTCCTCGCCGGCGCCGTCGCGGCGGTCACCTTCCCCGATCCGCTGGTCGGCCTGCGGGTCGGCGTCGTCGCGCTGCTCGGCGGCGCGGTCACCGCCGGCGTCGTCTACCTGCTCGTCGCCCGCGCCGCCCGCGCGCTCACCACCCGCGCGCTGGCCGCGCACCCGCCGGCCGGGCGGCTCGCCCTCGGCGTCCGCCCGCGCCTGCTGCTCACCTGGGGCCTGACCAGCGCGGTCCCGCTGCTCGGCGTCGTGCTGCTGTTCGCCGACCCGAGCAACCCCGTCGGGCCCAGCCGCACCGCCGTCGTCTTCCTCGCCGTCGTCGCCGTGCTCGTCGGCGGGCTGGCCACCCTGCTCACCGCCCGCGCGGTCGGGCAGCCGCTGCGCGACCTGCGGCAGGTGGTGCAGCGGGTCGGCGCCGGCGACTACACCGCGAGCGTGACCGTCGACGACGCCGGGGAGATCGGGCTGCTGCAGGAGGGCGTCAACACGATGGCCGCCGGCCTGGCCGAGCGGGAGCGGCTGCGCGACCTGTTCGGCCGGCACGTCGGGACGACGGTCGCCGCGCGGGCGCTGGCGGAGGGCGCCTCGCTGGGCGGGGAGCTGCGGCCGGTGGCGGCGCTGTTCGTCGACGTCGTCGGGTCGACCGCGCTGGTGCGGCGCACCGGCCCGGAGGGGATGGTCGGCCTGCTCAACCGGTTCTTCGCCGTGGTCGTCGACGCGGTCGAGGCCGAGGGCGGGCTGGTGGACAAGTTCGAGGGCGACGCCGCGCTGTGCGTGTTCGGCGCCCCCACCGGGCACCCGGACGCCTCCGGCGCCGCGCTGCGCGCCGCCCGACGGATCTGCGACGACGTCGCGCGCGCCGGGGAGGTCGACGTCGGCGTCGGCGTGGCCTGCGGGCCGGTGTGGGCCGGGCAGGTGGGCACCGCCAGCCGGCTGGAGTACACGGTGATCGGCGACCCGGTGAACGAGGCCGCACGGCTCACCGAGCTGGCCAAGGACCGGCCGGGGCGGGCGGTGGCCAGCGAGGCCGCCGTCCGGGCCGCCGGCGGCGGCGAGGCCGTGCACTGGGTGCCCGACGCCGAGGTGGAGCTGCGCGGCCGCGGCGAGCCGACCCGCACCTACGTGCGCGCGAACACCTGACCGTCGGGGCCGTGCGAGCGGACGACGACGAGCACGTCCTCGCTCTGCAGCGTGCCGATCAGCGGGTCGTCGAAGCGCAGCGTGCGCCCGCCGCGGGTCACCGACAGCACGATGTCGCGCAGGTCGCGCGGGCCCAGGCCGACCTCGCCGGAGGACACCACGCGCTGGGAGAGGTCCAGGCCCTGGCCGCCGGTGAGCAGGTCCTCGACCACCGAGACCACCCGGGGGCTGTCGGTGGACAGGCCCAGCAGCCGGCCCGACGTCGCCGAGGTGGTGATGACGGTGTCGGCGCCGGACTGGCGCAGCAGCTGCGCGTTCTCCTCCTCGCGCACGGAGGTGGTGATCGGCACGCTCGGGTTGAGCTGCCGGACGGTGAGGGTGATGAGCACCGAGGCGTCGTCGCGGTTGGCCGCCACGATCACCGCGCGGGCCCGCTCGACGTGCGCGCGGCGCAGCACGTCGGTGCGCCCGGCGTCGCCGACGATGCCGGTGAGGCCGATCGAGTTGGCCTCGTCGATGGCCCGCTGGTCGCCGTCGACGATGACGATGTTCTCCAGCGGCGTGCCGGTGGCCCGCAGCGAGCGGACGGCGCTGCGGCCCTTGGTGCCGTAGCCGCACACGATGACGTGCTGACGCACGCGGGACCTCCAGCGTCGGATCCGGAACTCCTCGCGCGAGCGCGCGGTGAGCGCCTCGAGCGTGGTGCCGATGAGGACGATCAGGAACATGACGCGCAGCGGCGTGATGAACAGGATGTTCACCAGCCGCGCGCCCTCGGTGATCGGCGTGATGTCGCCGTAGCCGGTGGTCGAGAGGGTGACCGTGGAGTAGTAGATCGCGTCGAGCAGCGAGATACCGATCTCGTCGCCGTCGCGGTAGGCGTCGCGGTCCAGCCAGACGATGAACACGGTCAGGGCGAGGAAGAACGCCGCCAGCACGACCCGCTGCCACACCTGGCGGACCGGGGACTGCTCGACGTGCGCGATCTGCACCCCGGTGTGCGGGTCGTCGCCCGGCCCGTGTCCGCCCATCACGTCCGGCGACGATAGCGAGCAGGGGCGGTGCGCACCGGGATGCCGGCGCGCACCGCCCCGATCGGGTCAGCCGCCGGCCACCGCCTCGCGCTCGCGGGCGGCCAGCTCGCGCTTGAGGACCTTGCCCGCCGCCGACACGGGGATGGCGTCGATGAAGACGACGTCGCGCAGCCGCTTGTAGTGGGTGACCCGGTCGTTGACCGCGGCCATCACCGACTCGGCGGTCAGCGCCGCCCCGGCGTCGTCGGCCTTGCGGACGACGTAGGCCACCGGCAGCTCCCCGGCCGCCTCGTCGGGCCGGCCGACGACCGCGGCGCCGGCCACGCCCGGCACGCCGAAGAGGATCTCCTCCAGCTCGCGGGGGAACACGTTGTAGCCCTTGTAGAGCAGCATGTCCTTGGTGCGGTCGACGATCGCCAGGAAGCCGTCCTCGTCGAGGATCCCGACGTCGCCGCTGTGGAACCAGCCGTCGGCGTCGATCGCCTCCGCGGTCGCCTCGGGCCGGTGCGCGTAGCCGCGCATGACCTGCGGGCCGCGGATGCACACCTCGCCGCGCTCGCCGGCGGGCAGTGGGTCCCCGCCGCCGAGCGGCCGGATGGTGATCTCGGTGTCGAAGATCGGCACGCCGACGGTGCCGGCCTTGCGGGTGCCCGAGCGGAACGTCGGGTTGCCGGTGGCCATCATCGTGACCTCGGTCAGGCCGTAGCCCTCGCCGATGACCGCGTTGGGCAGCAGCGCCTGCAGCCGCTCGATCAGCGACACCGGCAGCGGCGCGGCGCCGCTGGACACGCCACGGACGTGCGACCAGTCCTGCTCGGCGAACGCGGGCACCTGCAGCAGCGCGACGAACACCGGCGGGGCGCCGCCGATGCTGGTCACCCGGTACCGCTGCGCGTCCTCGACGTACTTCACCGGGTCGAAGCGCATGTGGATCACGGTGGTGGTGCCGCCCATGACCATGCCGTTGAGGTAGCCGATCGCGCCCATGGCGTGGAACCACGGCGTCAGGTTGATCAGCACGGCCTCGCCGAGCCGGGTCGGGCACTCGTCCTCGCCGAGCACCTGGCGGATCGTGACGTCCCCGGCCTCGTCGAGCTCGGGCAGCGAGCCCGAGGTCCAGCACGAGGACTGCAGCACGTTGGTGACCACGTTGCGGTGCGGCAGCTCCACGCCCTTGCTCACCCCGGTCGTGCCGCCGGTGTAGGCCAGGTGCGCGAGGTCGGCGGCGGGGTCGAGCCCGGCGTCGAGGTGCCGGTCGGTGGGGTCGGCGCCCAGCAGGTCGGCCAGGTCGACGTCGGAGGCCTGCAGGCCCTCGAGCCGGGCGGCGAAGTCGAGGGTGTGCGCCTCCCCGGTGACGACGACGGTCTGCACCGGCGTGGCCTCGAGCGCGCCGCGCACGAACGGCAGCACCTGGTCCCAGGTGACCAGGACCTTGGCGCCGGCGTCGGTGAGCTGGGCGGCGAGGTCGGCGGCGGGCAGCAGCGGGTTGGTGGGGGAGAAGACGGCGCCGGCCATCACCACGCCGTAGTAGACGGCCGGGTACTGGCGGCAGTTCGGGATGTGCACCGCGACGACGTCGCCGCGGCCCACGCCGTGGTCGGCCAGCCAGTTGGCGACCGCGGCGGCCCGCGCGCCGAGCTCCTCGAAGGTCAGCTCGACGTCGTGGTCGACGAACGCCGTCCGCGTGCCCCAGCGGCGCACCGCCGCGCGCAGGATCGACCCGACCGGCACCGGCGGGTACTCCAGCGAGCGGGGCAGGCCCGGCGGCCAGCTGGCGGCGGGCTCCTGCGCGGCGTCAGTGGGCGCAGGGTGCGTGGCGGTCATGCGTGTCCTTCCGTCCGGAACAGGGCCTCGTCAGCGTGGTACAGCTCACATCCGCTGTCACGCAGCGGTGTGCACATCCACGGATGTGCACACCGCACAGGTGACGTGCTGGAGCGGCCCCCGCGCGGGGGCCCGCCGCGAGCGTGCGAGCGGCAGGGGGCGCGGGGGTCCTCCATCAGACGGCGGGGTCGGAGACCAGCGAGCCGGCGCGGTGCTCCTCCCGCAGCGCGGTCTTGAGCACCTTGCCGCTGGGGTTGCGCGGCAGCGCGGACACCACCGAGTACTCCCGCGGGTGCTTGTAGCGGGCCAGCCGCTCGCCGCACCAGGCCGACAGCTCTGCGGGGGTGGGCGGGTTCTCCGGGTCCCGCGGCGCGATCACCGCCAGCGGCGCCTCGCCCCAGCGCGGGTCGGGCACCCCGATCAGCGCGACCTCGGCGATGCCGGGGTGGGCGGCGAGCGCGTCCTCCACCTCGGCGCAGTACACGTTCTCGCCGCCGCTGATGATCATGTCCTTCTTGCGGTCGACGACGTAGAAGTAGCCGTCCTCGTCCTCGCGCACCAGGTCGCCGGAGTGGAACCAGCCGCCGGCGAACGCCTCCGCCGTCGCCTCCGGCTTGCCCCAGTACTCCTTCATCACCATCGGGCTGCGGTAGACGATCTCGCCGACCTCGCCGCGCGGCACGTCCTGCATGGCGTCGTCGACGACGCGGACCTCGACGTTGAGCATCGGCGTCCCGACCGAGCCGATCTTGCGGATCGAGTCCTCGCCGCGCAGCAGGCAGGTGACCGGGCTGCACTCGGTCTGGCCGAAGGCGGTGACCACCTCGGCCTGCGGGAACGTGTCGATCATCGACCGCAGCAGGGTGGTCGACGCCGGCGCCGCGCCCCAGGAGATCCGCTTGAGGCAGGACAGGTCGCGCTCGGCGATCCCCGGCACCGCCACCACGGCCGCCCACATCGCCGGCACGAGGAACAGGTTGGAGATCCGCTCCCGCTCGATGAGGTCGAGCACGGCCACCGGGTCGAAGCCGCCGGAGGCGAGGACGACGTGGGTGCCGCCGAGCAGCAGCGGCGGCAGCCCGCCGGCCAGCCCGGCGATGTGGAACAGCGGCGCCCCCGGCGCGCCGACCCGGTCGTCCGGGCCCACCCCGAGGGTGGCCACCTGGCTGAACACGTGCATGAGCAGGTTGTGGTGGGTGAGGACGGCGCCCTTGGGTCGGCCGGTGGTGCCGGAGGTGTACATGATGAACGCCGGCGCCGCCTCGTCGACCTCGACGTCGAGCGGCTCGGCCGACGCCGCCGCGAGCGCGTCCTCGTAGTCCTGGCCGATGGTCAGGACGGTGTGCACGCCGGGCGCCTGCTCGCGCGCCTTGGCCGCCACGCCGGCCAGCGCGGGATCGACCACGAGGGCGGCCGCCCCGCTGTCGGTGAGCACGTAGGCCACCTCGTCGGCGACCAGCCGGAAGTTGACCGGGACGACGATCGCGCCCAGCCGCACGCCGGCGAGGTAGGACTCCCAGACCTCGATCCCGTTGAGCCCCAGCACCGCCACCCGGTCGCCCGCGGTCACGCCCCGGTCGGCCAGCGCCCGCGCCAGCCGGGTGACCCGCTCGTCGAGCTCGGCGTACGTGCGGCCGGTGCCCGAGAAGCGCACGGCCACCGCGTCGGGGGTACGCCGGGCCCAGCGGGCGAGCTGGTCGGCGATCGTCATGCCGCGCCCCTGCAGCCAGGGGGTCGGGTCGTCCACGGGTTCCTCCTGCACCGCCGCCGGGTGTGACCTGCGTCATGCTGGCGGGGTGGCAGGGGGCGGTCAACCCTGACCGTCAGGAGGACGGCGTGAGCATCCGCGCGGCGAGCCCCTTCCAGAGGGTGAGGTGCGGGTCGGTGGCGGCGGGCCGCTCCTCGAAGGCGTACACGCAGGCCACCCCGCGCATGCTGGTGAACAGCAGCTCGCACACCTCGGCGTAGCGCGGCGCCGAGGCGATCCGCGGGCCCCAGATCCCGTCGGCCACCCGGCGGATCGCCGCCCGCAGCCGGCGCTCCTCGACCCGCAGCGCCGCCCGCAGCTGCGGGTCGGTGCGGGCGGCCACCCACAGCTCCATCGCCGCCCAGAACGGCGGCTCCTGGAACGTCGCCCACATGAGGTCGATCGCCCGGTCGATCCGCTCGGGCCCGGCCGGCTCGTCGGCCATGACCGCCGCCGCGCGCTCCTCCACCCCGGCCAGCAGCGTGCTCGACAGGTGGCCGGCGGCGGCGACCAGCAGTTCGGCGCGGGAGGGGAAGTGGTGCAGCAGCCGGCCGCGGGACACCCCGGCCCGGGCCTGCACGGCCAGGGTGGAGGCGCCGGCGTACCCGGACTCGACCAGGCACGCGACGGCGGCGTCGAGGATCAGCGCCCGGCTGTCGGCCGTGCGGGTCGACCGGCTGCGCGGGCCGTCGTCCGGGAGGGGTTCGGCGCTCACGCGCCGCAGGCTAGGGCCCCGGCGCGCCGCTGAACAGTCACCGTTGACCGTCGAGGGTGACCGCTGTCACGCTGCGGCCCGTACTGCTCGACGACGAGGAGGTACCGGGTGGACTTCGACGACACCCCCGAGGAGGCGTCCTACCGGGCGCACGTCCGCACCGTGCTCGACGAGCACGCGTCCGAGCTGCTGCACGTCTCGCCGGGGGAGCCGGTCGACGCGCGCTCCCGCGAGGCGGAGCTGCGGGCCACCCAGCGGGTGCTGGCCGAGGCGGGGCTGGTCGGCGTCACGTGGCCGCGGGAGTACGGCGGCCAGGGCGGCACGCTGGTGCAGCAGGCGATCGTGGTCCAGGAGCTGGCCCGCGCCCGCGTCCCCACGCTGATCAACCACATCGGCATCGGCATGTGCGGGCCCACGGTGATCGCGCACGGCAGCGACGACCAGCGCTCCCGCTACCTGGCCCGGCTGCTGCGCGCCGACGACGTCTGGTGCCAGCTGTTCAGCGAGCCCGGCTCCGGCTCGGACCTCGCGGCGCTGCGCACCTCCGCCGTCCGCGACGGCGAGGACTGGGTGGTGAACGGCCAGAAGGTCTGGACGACGCTCGCGCACGTCGCCGACTTCGGCATCCTGCTCACCCGCACCGACCCGGCCCGGCCCAAGCACGCCGGGCTGACGATGTTCGTCGTCGACATGCACGCGCCGGGCGTGACCGTCCGGCCGCTGCGCCAGATGAGCGGCGGCGCGGACTTCAACGAGGTCTTCTTCGACGACGTCCGCATCCCCGATGCCGAGCGGCTCGGCGAGCCCGGCGAGGGCTGGCGGGTCGCGCTGACCACGCTGATGAACGAGCGGGTCGCGATCGGCGGCGCCGGCAGCGACATCGGCCCGGCGCCGGAGTCGCTGGCCGCGCACGCGCGCGACCGGCTGCCCGCGCTCGACCCGGAGCGGCGGGCGCTGGCCCGGCAGGCGGTCGGGCGGGCGCTGGTCGCCTCGCTGGCCGCCCGGTACACCGGCTACCGCCGGTTCACCACGCTGTCGCAGGGCGGCGTGCCCGGCCCGGAGGCCAGCGCCGGCAAGCTCGGCGGCACCGCCGCGGCCCGGCTGGTGACCGACGCCGGCGTCCGCCTGCTCGGCGACGACGCCGTGTACGGCGCCACCGCCGACGGCGACGACACCTGGCAGCGCGCGCAGGCCTACGTGCCGGGCATCGCGATCGCCGGCGGCACCGACCAGGTGCTGCGCAACATCCTCGGCGAGCGGGTGCTCGGCCTGCCGCCGGAACCCCGCACCGACAAGACCGCGCCGTTCTCCGGAGGTGCCCGGTGAACTTCGACCTGTCCGACGACCAGCGCGCGGCCGCCGCCGGCGCGCGCGAGTTCTTCACCGGCTCGGTCACCCCGGCCGCCGCCCGCGCGGCGCTCGAGGGCGCCGGCGTCCCGGGCCCCGGGCGCAAGGCGCTGGCCGACATCGGCTTCCTCGGCATCACGGTGCCGGAGTCCGCGGGCGGCGCCGGCGGGAGCGTGCTCGACCTCGCCGTCGTCGCCGAGCAGGCCGGCGCGGTGCTGGCCGGGCCCTCGCTGGTCACCGCCGCGCGCGCCGCGGTGCTGCTGGGGTCCGCGCCCGACCTGGCCGCGCAGCTGGCCGACGGGTCCGCCGCGCTCGCCGTCCTCGACGGGCCGGTCACCGGCTCCGCGCCCTCGCTGGACGCCGCCGACGCCACGCTGTTCCTCGGCCTCGACGACGGCGCGCTCGTCGTCGGCGAGGGCGAGGTGACCCCGGGCCGGCCGATGGACGCCACCCGCGGGCTGGCCTCGGTGCGGATGACCTCCCGCCGGGTGCTCGCCGAGGACGCCGGGCAGCTGTGGGCGCGGGCCCGCCGGGTGGGCGCGGTGGTCCTGGCCGCCGAGGACCTCGGCGCGGCCGACCGCGCGGTGCAGATGGCCGTGGACTACGCCCGCCAGCGGGAGGCGTTCGGCCGGGTCATCGGCTCCTACCAGGCGGTCAAGCACATGCTGGTCGACGCGTGGGTGGGCGTGGACCAGCTGCGCTCGCTGGTGTGGTGGGCGGCGTGGGCGGCCGACTCCTCGCCGGCCGAGCTCCCGCTGGCCGCGGCCGCCGCCAAGGCCTACGCCGCCGAGGTCGCCGAGCGGGCCACCGAGACGGCGATCCAGGTCCACGGCGGCACCGGGTTCACCTGGGAGCACGACGCGCACCTGTACTGGCGCCGCGCCAAGGTGGACCGGCTGCTGCTCGGGGACGCCGCCGAGCACCTCGACACCGTCGCCCGGCTCGCCGAGGCCGGCGCCCTGGGATGACGTTCGAGCAGCTCCGGTACGACGTCGCCGACCGGGTCGCCACGATCACCCTGTCCCGGCCCGACCGGCTCAACGCCTTCACCCCGGTGATGGCCGCCGAGCTCGGCCGGGCCGCGGCGGCCGCGGACGCCGACGAGGCGGTGCGGGTCGTCGTCGTCACCGGGGAGGGGCGGGCGTTCTGCGCCGGCGCCGACCTCGGCGCGGGCTCGGGGACCTTCGCCGACCGCGACCGCGGCGAGGGCCCGCCGGCGCAGGGCACCGTCGACGGCGTCGCACGGGACTGGGGCGGCGTCGCGTCGCTGCCGTTCGCCGCGCTGCGCAAGCCGGTGATCGCCGCGGTCAACGGCCCGGCGGTCGGCATCGGCGCGACGATGGTCCTGCCGATGGACGTGCGGATCGCCGCGGAGTCCGCCCGCTTCGGCTTCGTCTTTGCCCGCCGCGGCATCACCCCGGAGGCGGCGTCGACGTGGTTCCTGCCGCGGGTGGTCGGCATCAGCCAGGCGGTGGAGTGGGTGGCCACCGGCCGGGTGTTCGGCGCCGCCGAGGCGCTGCGCGGCGGGCTGGTCAGCCGGGTGGTCCCCGATGCCGACCTGCTGCCCGCCGCGCTCGACCTGGCCCGGGAGATCGCCGACAACACCTCCGGGGTGGCGGTCGCCGCGGCCCGGCAGATGCTGTGGTCGATGCTCGGGGCGCCCTCGCCGTGGGACGCGCACCGGCTCGAGTCGCGGGCGCTGGCCGAGCTCGGCCGCGGTCCCGACGCCGCCGAGGGCGTGGCCGCCTTCCTCGCCAAGCGCGCGCCGGCGTTCGCCACGCCGCTGGGGGAGGGCCCGGTGGCCGGCGTCCCGCCCTGGCCCGCCCCGCCCGACGACGTCCGCCCCTGACGTGCACTTCCGCGGACGTGCCCGGGGCACATCCGCGGAAGTGCACGCTCAGACCGCGGCGATGGCGGCGACGGGGGCGGTGCGGGCCGCGCGGCGGGCGGGCAGCACCGAGGACAGCAGCCCGGCCAGCGTCGCGACGACGACGATGCCGCCGACCTGCAGCCACGGCACCGCGACCACGACCTCGCCGGCCATGCCCAGCACCGACGCGGTGCCGCTCACCCCGTAGACCCCGCCGAGGACGACGCCGAGCACCGCGGCCACCCCCGAGACCAGCACCGCCTCCCACGCGAGCAGCCCGCGCAGCTGGCCGCGGGTCAGCCCCATCGCGCGCAGCAGGCCGTTCTCCTGCCGCCGCTCCACCACCGACAGCGCCAGCGTGTTGCCCACCCCGATGAGCGCGATGACCACCGCGACGCCGAGCAGGTCGGTGACCACGAGCAGCAGCACGTCGAGCACCCGGTCCATCTGCAGGCGCAGGCTCACGACGCCCGTCACCTGCGCCTCGGGCACCGCCGTCCCGACCGTGTCGGTGACCGTGTCGACGACGGCGGACTGCGCGTCGGCGTCGGCGTCGTCCAGCCGCAGCCACAGCTGGCCGACCGCGGCGTCCGGGGCGAGGGCGGCGAGGTCGGCGCCGTCGAGCAGCAGCGGCGCGTCCCCGTCGACGACCTCCGCGCGCAGCGTGAGCGCGCGGCCGTCGAGGGCCAGCCGCACCGGGTCGCCCGTGCCGACCGACCAGGAGTCGGCCAGCCACTCCGGGACGAGCGCCTCGCCCGGCCGGGGCAGCCGCAGGTCGGCCGTCGACCGCAGCGCCGGGACGGCGGTCGCGGCGTCCACGCCGTAGGACCGCCACGGCTGCCCGTCGGGGCCGACGGGCTCGGCGGTGGTGAGCGCGGTGCCGGTCGCGACGCCGTCCAGCTCCCCGAGCCGGTCCAGCAGGGACGCCGGCAACTCCCCGGCGAGCCCCTCGACGACGACGTCGGCGGGGTAGGCGGCGGCCAGCCCGGCGGTCGCCGTCGCCCGGGTGGACGCGGTGCCCACCACCATCGCGGTGGTCAGCGTGACGCCGATGAGCAGCGCGGTCGCCGTCGCGGCCGTGCGGCGGGGGTTGCGCGTGGCGTTCCCGGCCGCCAGCCGGGCCGGCACCCCGCCGACGCGGGACACCAGGCGGCCCGCCGCGCGGACCACCGGCGGCACCGCGCGCTGGGCGAGCAGGACCACGCCCAGGAAGCTCACCACGCCGCCGGGCAGCGCGACGAACACCGTGGACACCGCCACGCCGAGCGCGAGCAGCCCCGCCCCGGGCACGAGCAGGAGCAGCCCGAGCACCAGGCGGAGCACGCCCGGACGGGAGCGCAGGGGTGCGGGGTCGAGCGGGCGCAGCGCGGCCAGCGGCGCCACCCGGGTCGCCGCGCGGGCCGGGGCGAGGGCGGCCAGCAGGGTGGTCAGCGTGCCGACGGCCAGCCCCGCGAGGACCGCGGTGAGCGGCACGGCCAGCCCGGACAGCGGCACGGGGGAGTCCGTGCCGTCGGCGAGCGCGGACACCGCGGCGGCCAGCCCGACACCGGCCCCCACGCCGACCGCCGAGGCGGCCAGCCCGGTGACCGCGGCCTCGACCAGCACGCCCCGGCGCACCTGCCGGGCGGTGGCGCCGACGCAGCGCAGCAGCGCCAGCTCGCGGGTGCGCTGGGCGAGCAGCACGGCGAAGGTGTTGGCGATGACCAGCCCCGCGACGACGACCGCCACGGTGCCGAACACCAGCAGCACGGCGGCCAGCGCGGTGGCGTTGCCGAGCATCGACGCCGCGCGGTCCTCGGCCTGCTCGGTGCCCGTGCGCACGGTCAGCGCCTGCCCGGCGAGCGCGTCGCGCACCGCGGCGGCCAGAGCGTCGGCGTCGGTCCCCGGGACGCCGGCGACCCGCAGCTCGACCGGGTCGGCCGCGCCCCACTCGCGCACCTGGTCCGGGGTGGCCCACGCGCGGCCGTGGAGGCCGGCCTCGGGGTCGCCGCCGAGGTCGACCACCCCGGTGACGGTCACGGGGGTGGAGGTCTGCGTGCCGTCCGGGGCGGTGCCGGTCACCTGGAGCACGTCGCCGACGTCCGCGCCGACGCGCTCGCTGACGGCGACCTCGCCGGGCCGGTCGGGCAGCGCGCCGTCGGCCAGCCGCTGCCAGCGCAGCGCGGGGTCGTCGGCGACCGCGCCGACGAGCAGGTACTGCGCGCCGGTGCGGCCGGGCGCGACCGCCTGCACCGAGGTCTCCCACTCCGGCGCCACGGCCCGGACGCCGTCCAGGGCGGTGAGCGCGGGGACGTCGTCCAGCAGCGAGCCGCCGTCGTCGGAGGTGACCACGGCGTCCGCGCCGAGGTAGCGGGCGCCGGCGGCGGTGAGCACGGTGCTGCGGGTGGTCTCGTTGAGCACGAGCGTGGCGACCACGAAGGCCACCGCGAGGACCACGGCCAGGCAGGACGCGACCAGCCGCGGCAGGTGCGCGCGCAGCCCCGCGAGGGTGGTGGACAGCACCGGTCAGCCCCCGAGCCCGCGGAGCGCCTCGAGCACGGACGCGGCGGTGGGCCGCTCGATCTCCCCGGCGGGGCGGCCGTCGGCGAGCAGCACGACGCGGTCGGCGTAGGAGGCCGCGGTCGGGTCGTGGGTGACCATGACGACGGTCTGACCGGTCTCGCGGACGCTGCTGCGCAGCAGGTCGAGCACCTCGGCGCCGGCCCGGGAGTCGAGGTTGCCGGTGGGCTCGTCGGCGAAGACGACGTCGGGCCGGGGGAGCAGCGCCCGGGCGATGGCCACCCGCTGCTGCTGGCCGCCGGACAGCTCCGACGGGCGGTGCCGCAGCCGCTCGCGCAGGCCCAGCCGGGCGACCACGGCGTCGAACCAGGCCGGGTCGGGACGGCGGCCGGCCAACTGCATCGGCAGCACGACGTTCTCCCGGGCGTCGAGCACCGGCAGCAGGTTGAAGGCCTGGAACACGAAGCCGATCCGGTCGCGGCGCAGCCGGGTCAGCTCGTCGTCGCGCAGGCGGGTCAGCTCGGTGTCGCCGAGGAAAACCTGCCCGGAGGTGGCGGTGTCCAGGCCGGCGAGGCAGTGCATGAGCGTCGACTTGCCCGAGCCGGACGGGCCCATGATCGCGGTGAACCCGCCGCGGGCGAAGGTGACGTCGACGCCGTCCAGCGCGACGACCCGAGCCTCACCGGAGCCGTACACCTTGGTCAGGCCGGTGGCGCGGACGGCGGCGGACGACACCGACGCCGGCGGCTCGCCGGGGACGGTCATGACGGGGACGGACACGGGGACCTCCGCGGATCGCTTCTGGGGACGACGGACACCCTCGTGGTCCGTGCCGTCGTCCCGCGTCGTCGTCAGCGGTGATCCCGCGTCCGCCGTCCCTGCCCCCGCGGGCGGACCCCCGCGTCACGCCCCGGTCGTACGTCCTCGGGGACGGGCCTCAGGCGTCGCGGAGGAGGTCGGCGGGGGAGACCAGCCCGGTGCGGTAGGCGAGGACGACGGCCTGCACGCGGTCGCGCGAGCCGGTCTTCGCCAGCACCCGCCCGACGTGCGTCTTCACCGTCGCCTCGCTGACGAACAGCCGCTGCGCGATCTCGGTGTTGGTGGCGCCGAGCGCCATCTGCACGAGCACCTCGCGCTCGCGCGGCGTGAGCTCGGTCAGCTCGGTCGCCGGCGCGGGGGCCGACCCGGCCCCGCGCAGCATCGGCGCCACGTGCTGCAGCAGCCGCCGGGTGGAGCTGGCCGCGATCACCGAGTCGCCGGCGTGCACCGTGCGGACGGCGGCCAGCATCTCCTCCGGCGGCGCGTCCTTGAGCAGGAAGCCGCTGGCCCCGGCGCCGATCGCGGCGACGACGTACTCGTCGAGGTCGAAGGTGGTCAGCACGACCACCCGCGGCGGGGCGGGCAGCGCGGTCACCTGCCGGGTCGCCTCGATGCCGTCGGTGCCGGGCATGCGGACGTCCATCAGCACGACGTCGGCCGCCGTGGCGCGCAGCAGGTCCACCGCCGCGGCGCCGTCGCCGGCCTCCCCGACGACGGTCAGGTCGGGCTGGGAGTCGATGACCATGCGGAACCCGGCGCGGACCATCTGCTGGTCGTCGACGAGCACCACCCGGATCACCGCGTGCCCCCGAGCGGCAGGACCGCGTGCACCCGCCAGCCGCCGCCGGCGCGAGGGCCGGCCTCCAGCCGCCCGCGGTGCAGCTGCGCCCGCTCGTGCATGCCGCGCAGCCCCTGCCCGTGCCCGTCGCCCTCGGCCAGGGCCGCCGCCGCGCCGCGGCCGTCGTCGAGCACCGACAGCTCGAGGGAGTCCGGGCGCCAGTGCAGCCGCACCCACGCCCGCCCGGTCGGCCCGGCGTGCTTGAGCACGTTGGTCAGCGACTCCTGCACGATCCGGTAGGCGGCCAGCTGCGGACCGGCCGCCATCGGCCGCGGCTCGCCCTCCACCAGCAGGTCGACGTCGAGCCCGCTGGCCCGGACGTCGTCGACGAGGACGGGGACCGCGGCGACGTCGGGCTGCGGCGCGTACTCCCCGGCCCGGTCCTCCCGCAGCACGCCGAGCAGGGCGCGCATGTCGGTGAGCGCCTGGCGGCCGGTGGCGGCGATCGCCTCCAGCGCGCCGGTGGCCGCCGCGGGGTCGGTGCGCCCGGCGTAGCGGCCGCCGTCGGCCTGGGCGATGACCACCGACAGCGAGTGCGCCACGACGTCGTGCATCTCGCGGGCGATGCGGGCCCGCTCGGCGGTGGCGGCCAGCCGCATCTCCTGGTCCCGCTCGATCTCCAGCAGGCGTGCCCGCTCGGCCAGGCCGGCGATCTCGCCCAGCCGGGAGCGGCGCAGCCGGCCCAGGGCCCAGGCCGCGACGACGGAGACGGCGATGGCACCGGCGGGGACGACCAGCGAGTCGAGGGACGCGGCCGGGGTCCACCGCAGCGCCGCGAGGAGGGCACCGACCAGGCCGAGGACCAGTCCGGCGCGGCTGGCCCAGCGCGGGGCGTAGGCGGCCAGGGCGTGCACCATGACCAGCGCGGCGACGTTGGCCGGCAGGAACACCTCCACGGTGGCCAGCTCGACCAGCCCGGCGACGGCCACCGCGGCGGCGGCCGGGACCGGGGCCCGGCGGCGCCAGGCCAGCGGCGCCAGCAGCAGCAGGCTGACGACGAACGCCGGGCCCTCGCCGGAGGAGCCGCTGAAGGTCACGAGGGGCACCAGGGCCAGCGCGGCCGTGAGGGCGACGTCGACGGCGAACGGCCGGGAGCGCAGCGCCGTCGTCAGGTGCTCGAGCAGGGGGCCGTCCATGTCGGGCCCGACCCTAGGCAGCCCGTCGCGCCCCGTCGTCCACCCGGGGGAGGACCCGCCCGTCGGACCACGGGAGGAGGCGGCTACTCCTCGTTCAGGTGCCGCAGCAGCGTCTCGCCGATGTCCCGCATCGCCGCGACCTGCTCGGGGGTGAGCTGGTCGAACAGGTGGGTGCGCACGCCCTCGACGTGGATCGGCGCGGCGCCCTCCAGGGCGGCGAAGCCCTCGTCGGTGAGGACGGCGAGCAGCCCGCGCCCGTCCTCGGCGCAGACCTGCCGGCGCACCCAGCCGCGCTCCTCGAGCCGGGACACCGCGTGCGAGAGCCGGCTGCGCGAGGACAGGCAGCGGTCGGCCAGCTCGCTCATCCGCATCTGCCGGCCGGGTGTCTCCGACAGCTGGACGAGGATCTCGTAGTAGGTGTGCGGGATGCCGGTGGCCCGCATGAGCTCTCGGTCGAGCCGGTCGTTGAGCAGCTGCGTGCTGTAGAGCCAGGCACGCCAGGCCTTCTGCTCCTCGGCGTCGAGCCAGCGCGGCTCCCCGGCGGGCAGCCCGGCGGCAGCCCCCGCTCCGGGTGACACCTGTGTCGTCATGTCCGTCAGGGTACTGGCGGAATAGTCAAGCGCTCAACTACGCTACGGACCGCGGAAGCTCAAACGCTCAACCACCGAGAGGTCCCTCCCATGACCAGCACCACCGCCGTCCAGATCCCCGGCTACGTCGCCGGCACCTGGGACATCGACGCGACCCACTCCACCGTCGGCTTCTCCGTCCGCCACATGATGGTGAGCAAGGTCCGCGGCTACTTCACGAAGTTCTCGGGCGAGATCGTCACCGCCGAGGACCCGGCCGCCTCCTCGGTCAACGCCACGATCGACATGGACTCGATCGACACCCGCCAGGAGCAGCGCGACGCGCACATCCGCTCCGCCGACTTCTTCGACGTCGGCAACCACACGGTCATGACCTTCCGCTCGACCGGCGTCGTCGCCGACGGCGAGGACTGGACCGTCCAGGGCGACCTGACCATCAAGGGCATCACCAAGCCGGTCACGCTGGCCCTCGAGCTCAACGGCTTCGGCCCCGACGCCTACGGCGGCTACCGCGCCGGCTTCAGCGCCAAGACCTCCATCTCCCGCAAGGCCTTCGGCGTCGACATCGACATGCCGATGGACGGCGGCGGCGTCGTCGTCGGCGACAAGATCGACGTCGAGCTCGAGATCGAGGCCGTGCTCCGCACCGCCTGATCCGCTCCCGAGGGCCCCGGACGCGCAGCTGCGCGTCCGGGGCCCTCGCGCGTCCGGGCTCACCTCCGCGCGTCCGGGCTCACCTCCGCGCGTCCGGGCTCACCGTCCACGGTCGGCCAGGACGCCGCACGATCAGCCCACCTGATCGTGCGGTGCCCCTCCGGGGACACTGGGGGTCATGACGACGTCCGCGCTCACCCGCGCCCGCACCCGGCTGTCCTCCGCCGTCCTCGTCGCCGTGGGGCTCGCGGCCGGCTTCGGCGTCGCGCAGGGCACCGGCGTCCGGGCGCTGGGCGGGGCGGTGTTCCTCGCCGGCGGGCTCGGCGCGGCCTGGCTGTGGGTGCAGCGCCGCGGCGTGGCGGTCGCCCTCGGGCTCGGCGCGCTCTACGTCGGCGCGTTCGTCCTGGCGCACGTGCTGGCCCTCGGCGCCGGGGTGCCGGCCTGGCTGGCGGTGAGTCTGGTCACGATCGCCGCCGCAGGGGTGACGTACGCGGTGGCAGACCGGCCGCAGGCGGAGGTCACCGCGCGCTGACCACCTAAGGTGGGAAGGTCGCCGGGCCGGCGGCCGTTGTCCGTGGTACCGCGAGCGCCGCCGCCGCGGGATCCCCCCTGACTCTCCCTGAGGTGCCCTTCCGCATGCCCACCCGCGACGACCTGCGCAACGTGGCGATCATCGCCCACGTCGACCACGGCAAAACCACCCTGGTCGACGCCCTCCTCCGCCAGGCCGGCGCGCTCGGCCGCGCCAAGGGCGAGGGGACCGACGCCGACACGACGCAGGACCGCGTCATGGACTCGATGGACCTCGAGCGCGAGCGCGGGATCACCATCCTGGCCAAGAACACCGCCATCCGGCTGGCCGACGAGAACGGCAACCCGGTGACGGTGAACATCGTCGACACCCCCGGCCACGCCGACTTCGGCGGCGAGGTCGAGCGCGGCCTGTCCATGGTCGACGGCGTCGTGCTGCTCGTGGACTCCTCCGAGGGCCCGCTGCCGCAGACCCGCTTCGTGCTCCGCAAGGCGCTCGGCAAGGGGATGCCGGTCATCCTCGTGGTCAACAAGACCGACCGGTCCGACGCGCGCATCGCCGAGGTCGTCGACGAGACCTACGAGCTGTTCATGGAGCTGCTCGAGGACAACGGCCTGGACACCGACGCCCTCGAGTTCCCGATCGTCTACTGCAACGGCAAGGAAGGGCGGGCGTCGCTCACCCGGCCCGCCGACGGCACCTCGCCGGACAGCCCCGACCTCGCGCCGCTGGTCAAGACGCTGCTGGAGACCATCCCGGCGCCGACCTACGACGCCGAGGAGCCGCTGCGCGCGCAGGTCACCAACCTCGACGCCTCGCCCTACCTCGGCCGGCTGGCGCTGCTGCGCATCCACTCCGGCACGATGAAGAACGGCCAGACCGTCGCCTGGTGCCGCACCGACGGCAGCGTCAAGAACGTCAAGATCACCGAGCTGCTGGTCACCGAGGGCCTCACCCGCACCCCGGCCGACAGCGCGGGCCCCGGCGACCTCGTCGCGATCGCCGGCATCGAGGACGTCATGATCGGCGACACCCTCGCCGACCCGAACGACCCGCGGCCGCTGCCGCCACTGACCGTCGACGAGCCGTCGATCTCGATCACCATCGGCATCAACACCTCGCCGATCTCGGGCAAGTCGGGCAAGAAGCTCACCGCCCGGCTGATCAAGAACCGCCTCGACCAGGAGCTGGTCGGCAACGTCTCGGTGCGCATGCTGCCCACCGA
Source organism: Geodermatophilus sp. SYSU D00879 (assembly GCF_054050375.1). Classification (NCBI taxonomy): domain Bacteria; kingdom Bacillati; phylum Actinomycetota; class Actinomycetes; order Geodermatophilales; family Geodermatophilaceae; genus Geodermatophilus; species Geodermatophilus sp. SYSU D00879. The sequence continues at coordinate 97,764 of NZ_JBJGZF010000001.1, read as the reverse complement.
GCGCCCCGACACCTGGGAGATGCAGGGCCGCGGCGAGCTGGCGCTGGCCATCCTCGTCGAGCAGCTGCGCCGCGAGGAGTTCGAGCTCACCGTCGGCCGCCCGCAGGTGGTCACCAAGGAGATCGACGGCAAGCTGCACGAGCCGGTCGAGCGGGTCACCATCGACACCCCGGGCGAGTACGTCGGCACGCTGACCCAGGCGCTGGCCTCCCGCCGCGGGCGCATGGAGAACCTGGTGCACCACGACACCGGCTGGGCGCGGATGGAGTACGTCGTCCCCTCGCGCGGCCTCATCGGGTTCCGCACCGAGTTCCTCACCGAGACCCGCGGCACCGGCGTCCTCAACCACAACCTCGAGGGCTACGAGCCGTGGATGGGCGACATGCGCGCCCGCCCGACCGGCTCCCTGGTGGCCGACCGGCAGGGCGTGGCGACGTCGTACGCGATGTTCTCGCTGCAGGAGCGCGGCCAGATGATGGTCGCCCCGGGCACCGAGGTGTACGAGGGCATGATCGTCGGGGAGAACTCCCGGCCCGACGACATGGACGTCAACATCACCAAGGAGAAGAAGCTCACCAACATGCGGTCCTCGACCGCGGAGGAGCTCGAGCGCCTGGTGCCGCCGAAGGTCCTCAACCTCGAGCAGGCGCTGGAGTTCTGTGCCGAGGACGAGTGCGTCGAGGTGACGCCGGCCGCCGTCCGCGTGCGCAAGGTCATCCTCGACCAGAACGAGCGCGGCAAGGCGAAGAACCGCAAGCCCAAGGCCTGAGGCCGACAGCACAGGAGCCCCCGTCCGGTCCGCCGGGCGGGGGCTCCTGCGCATCTCCGCGGAAGCGCCCGCGGGCTGCCGTGACCGGATCGTGACCGGTGGTGATGACCGGCCGTCGGGGCGCGACAGGCCCGGCCGCGGCGCGCCGGGACCCCGCGGCGCGCCGACCTACCGTCGCCCGGTGGGCCCGGACGCGAGCCCGCAGCACGCTGAGCGGGAGGCGGGACTGCTGATGACGCCCACGGAGGCGACGGGGACCACGGGGGTGTTCCGCGGGGGCATCGACGTGCGCGTGAGCCTGCGGGCCGACGCCGGGTCGGGGGAGAACGCCTTCGACGGGGCCTGGTTCCCGCGCGGTCGTGACCTCGCCGTCGAGGTGCCCGAGCTGATCGCCGCGCTCGACCGCCGCGGGGTGCGGATCGAGCGCTTCACCTACGCGCTGGACTCGTGGCTGCCGGCGCCGCGCAAGGTCGTCGTCGACGGCCGGGTGGTGCGCACCGGCGGGTTCCGCAGCATGGACCCCGGCGTCGTGTGCCTGAGCTGGGCCGGCGGCAACCGGCGCGCGGACCTGCTGGTCGTCCCGCCGGAGACCGACGTCATCACCGGCGTGCGCGCGCTGCGGCTGTGCACCCGGCGGGGCCTGCCCCGGTCGCCGCAGATGGTGCTCGCCGCGGCCCGCTCCCAGCCGCTGCCGCAGGTGCCCGACCTCCCGGTGGTCACCCGCGCGGTCTAGGACGCTTCCGCCGTCCGCGAACCGGGTGGACGGCGGGGGAGCGGCTCCGCTGGGGTGGGCGCGTGCGACTCCTCGTCCTCGGCGGCACCCACTTCCTCGGCCGGCACGTGGCGACGGCGGCCCTCGACCGCGGCCACGACGTCGCCACGTTCAGCCGCGGCCTCACCGGCGCGCCGCCCGACGGCGTCCGCCCGCTGCACGGCGACCGCGACGACCCCGCCGCCCTCCCGCGCGCCCTGGACGGCTGGACGCCGGAGGTCGTCGTCGACACCTCCTGCCAGACCCGCCCGGCCGCCGACTCCGCCGCGGCCGCCCTGGCCGGCGTGCGCGCCTACGCGTTCGTCAGCAGCCTCAACGCCTACTCGACCTGGCCGCCGGGCCCGATCCGCGGCGAGGACGACCCCACCTGGGACACCCCCGACGACGACTACGGCCCGAACAAGGCGTACGCGGAGCGGGTGCTGGGCGCGGCGCTGCCGGGGCGGTTCCTCACCGCCCGCGCCGGTCTCATCCTCGGCCCGCACGACAACGTCCGCCGGCTGCCGTGGTGGCTGCAGCGGATCGCCCGCGGCGGCCGCGTGATCGTCCCCGACGCGCTGGAGCAGCCGATCGCGCTGGTCGACGTCCGCGACCTGGCCGGCTGGCTGGTCGAGATGGCCGCGCGCGGGCAGGACGGCCCGGTCAACGCCACCGGCCCGGCCGGGATGACGACCCTGGGCGGGCTGCTGGAGACGTGCCGGGAGGTCACCGGCAGCGACGCGGAGCTCGTCCCGGTGCCGGAGGAGGACCTGCTGGCCGCCGGCGTGGAGCCCTGGCTGCACCTGCCGTTCTGGCTGCCCCGGGAGACGGCGGCGACGGCGTGGGACGTCGACACGACTCGCGCGCGGTCGCTGGGGCTGCCCAGCCGGCCGGTCCGCGAGACCGTCGCCGACACCTGGGCCTGGCTGCGGCAGGACCCCGAGCGGCTGCCCACGCCGCACGGCCTGCCCGAGCCCGGCCTCCCCGGGGAGCTCGAGGCGCGGCTGCTGGGCGGCCGCTGAGACGCCGGGAGGCCCCGCCCGGCGGCTGCCGGACGGGGCCTCCCGAGAGGTCCTTGCTCAGTCGCGCGGGTCCGCGGGGCGGCCGGCGCGGAGGCTGCGCTCGAGGTCCGCGGCGTCCGCCGCGTCCGGCGCGTGCAGGTGCTCGTCCTCGGCCAGGCGGGCGGCCTCGGCGGCGAGGGCGTCGGCCGACTCCTGCACGCGGTCCTTGCGGTACTGGCGGAAGGAGTGGGCGACGGCGGCGGCCCAGACCAGGTAGATGACCGCGTAGACCGCGTAGCGGACCGGGTCGGAGGCGTCGATCCACTCGCTGCGCAGCAGCGTGCGGGTGTTGGTCAGGATGATCATGCCGCCGACCAGGGAGCCGAGCAGCCGCGGCGGCACGTGCCGGACCAGCCAGGCGGCGATCGGCGCGGCCACCAGGCCGCCGGCGAGCAGGCCCAGCGCCCACACGAAGTCGATGCCCTGCGACCCGAGCGCGAGGAGGAAGCCCAGGCTGGCGGCCAGCGCGACGAGGAACTCGGAGGTGTCGATCGAGCCGATGACCTTGCGCGGCTCCATGCGGCCGCTGGCCAGCAGCGCCGGGGTGCCGACCGGGCCCCAGCCGCCACCGCCGGTGGCGTCGACGAAGCCGGCCACCAGACCGAGCGGGGCGAGGAAGCGCTTGCGCACCGGCCGGCCGATGTTGCGACGGTCGATGCCCCGCAGGGTGAAGCGGACGAGCAGGTAGACGCCCAGGGACAGCAGGATGAGCGACATCACCGGGGCGGCGACCTCGGTGGAGAGGCTGGAGAGGACGTTCGCGCCGACGAAGGCGCCGACGGCACCGGGGACGCCGACCTTGGCGACCACCTTCCAGTCGACGTTGCCGAACTTCCAGTGGGCGACGCCCGACATCAGGCTGGTGCCGATCTCGGCGAAGTGCACGGTCGCCGAGGCGGCGGCGGGGTTGGTGCCGAAGGCGAGCAGCAGCGTCGTCGAGGTGACGCCGTAGGCCATGCCCAGGCTCCCGTCGACGAGCTGGGCGCCCAGCCCGGCGAGGGCGAGCACGATCAAGGTCTTCACGAGGGTGGGGCTCCTGTCCGGCTGGGAGACGGGCCGCGGGCGCGCGTCAGGGCGCGACTCGACGCGGGTCGTGCGAGGGGAGAGGCGCCCGGGAGGGCGCGGGCGTCAGCGGCCCGGACAGGTGGCCGTGCAGACGCGCAGCAGGTCGACGTGGATCCGCCCCACCAGGAGCACCGTCGTCGCCGCCACGAGGACTATGTCTACCAGATCGATCGGGATATGCCAGCGGGGGGTCGGCGAGTCGGGGGTCACCCCGCGAGCGCGTCGCGGGGTGACCCCCCGGTCAGGGGAGCGGCGGCGTCAGCCGACGACGAGGCCGGTGAGGAGGTACGCCAGCGCGGCCACCGCCCCGGCGGCCGGCAGGGTGACGACCCACGCGACGACGATGTTGCCGGCCACGCCCCAGCGGACCGCCGAGAGCCGCCGCGTCGACCCGACGCCCATGATCGAGGTCGTCGTGATGTGGGTCGTCGAGACCGGCACGGCGAACACGGTCGCCGTCGTCACCATGACGCCGGAGGCGACCGTCTGCGCGGCGAAGCCGCCGGCGGGGGTGAGCTGGATGATCCGCCGGCCCAGGGTGCGCATGATCCGGAACCCGCCGGCATAGGTGCCCGCGCTGATCGCGAGGGCCGCGGCGAGCACGACCCACAGCGGCACCTCGAAGTCGTCGATCTCGCCGGCGGTGAACAGCGCCAGCGTGATGATCCCCATCGTCTTCTGGGCGTCCTGCAGGCCGTGGCCGAGCGCCATGGTCGCGGAGCTGACGATCTGCGCGTAGCGGAACCCGCGGTTGGCGCGGGTGACGTTGGCCCGCCGGAAGGTCCACAGGATGGCGAGCATGAACAGGTAGCCGAGGCCGAAGCCGACCAGCGGCGACACGACCATGGGGATGACGACCTTGTCGACGACGCCCAGCCACTGGACGTCGTGGGCCGCGGCCAGCGCGGCGCCCACCAGGCCGCCGATCAGCGCGTGCGAGGACGACGAGGGCAGCCCGAAGTACCAGGTGATGAGGTTCCACGCGATCGCGCCGACCAGCGCGGCGAAGACGATCTCCAGTCCGCCGGTCCCGGTCGGCGCCTCGATGATCCCGGCGCCGACGGTCTTGGCGACCTCGGTGGACAGCAGGGCGCCGACCAGGTTCATCACCGCCGCCAGCGCCAGGGCCACCCGCGGCGTCAGCGCCTTGGTGGAGACGGCGACGGCGATGGCGTTGGCGGCGTCGTGGAACCCGTTGGTGTAGTCGAAGGCCAGCGCGACGACGACGATGACGACCAGCGCGACGAAGGTCGCGTCCATCGACGCTCAGGACTCCTTGACCGCGATGGACTCGACGACGTTGGCCACCTTCTCGAACGCGTCGGCGGCCTCCTCGAGCTGGTCGGCGACCTCCTTGAGCCGGAGGACCTCCAGCGCCTCGAACTCGCCGCTGTAGAGCCGGGAGAGCAGCCGCCGGTAGAGCTTGTCGGCCTCGTTCTCGATGCGGTTGACCTCGATCCAGTAGTCGGGGAGGGCCTTCATCGTCTGCAGCCGCGGCATCGCCTCGGCGGTGGTCTCCGCGGCGCGCTGCAGCAGCGCCGTCTGCTGGCCCATCTCGGCCGGCAGGGTGCCCAGCCCGGTGAGGATCACGAGGTCGGCGGCGGCCTCCACGAAGTCCATGACGTCGTCGAGGTGGCTGGCCAGGCTGTAGATGTCCTCGCGGTCGAACGGCGTCACGAAGCTGGAGTTCAGCTGCCGGAAGATCGCGTGGGTCGACTGGTCGCCGGTGTGCTCGAGGTCGCGCAGCCGGTCGGCGAGCTCGGGCCGGCGGGCGTGGTCGTGGATGAACTCGCCCAGGACGTCGGTGGCCGACACCAGGTTCTGCGCCGAGTCGCTGAACAGGGTGTAGAAGCTCTGGTCCTTGGGGGTCAGGCTGAAGGGCACGAAGGGACTCCGGATCGGCGGGGTTCGGGGAGGCGCCCGCCGCGGATGAGCGGTCGCACGGCCGTCGGGCAGCATAGGTACCCGTTCACGCGCGGTTCAGCGCAGGTTCACCCGCGGGCTGCGTCCGGCCCCTCCTGCGCGCCGTCGCCGAGCGCCTCGACCAGGTCGGCCCGGGCGCGGGCGACCCGCGAGCGGATGGTGCCCACCGGGCAGCCGGCCACCTCGGCGGCCTCGGCGTAGGAGAGCCCGAGCAGCTGGGTCAGCGCGAACGCCTCCCGGCGGTCGGGGTCCAGCCGGGCCAGCAGGTCGGTGACGGCGGCGCCCTCGCCCACCCGGTCGGCGTCCTCGCCGCGGCCGAGGGCCTCCAGGTCGGCGTCGTCGCGGACCAGGGTGAGCCGCCGGCGGCGCCGCGAGCGGACGGCGTCGGCGCAGACCCGCCGGGCGATCGCCAGCAGCCACGTCCGCAGCGAGGAGCGGCCCTCGAAGCGGTGCAGCGTGGCGAAGGCGCGGGCGTAGGTCTCCTGGGTCAAGTCGTCGGCGGAGTCCCGGTCGCCGAGCGCGGCGCACAGCCGCCAGACGTCGGACTGGGTGGACCGCACGAGGGTGGCCGCGGCGAGGGGGTCGCCGTCGACGGCGGCCGCCGCGACCCGCGCGAGCTCGTCCACGTGTTCCCTCCGTCACAACCGGGCCTGTCCCGGGAACCGGACGGGCCCTCCGTGACGACTACGACGACATGCAGTGTGCCCCCTTCCGCGAGGCGGTCTCCGCGCGACTCGACGGCGAGCCGCTCGGCGTGCCCGCCGCCGACCTGGACCGCCACCTCGCCGCGTGCCCGGCGTGCGCCGGGTGGGCCGACGCCGCGGAGGCGGTGACCCGCCGGGCGCGGCTGGCCCCCGCCCCGCCGGTGCCCGACCTCACCGCCGCCGTCCTCGGCGCGCTGCCGCGGCAGCTGCCCGGCACCGCGGCGGCCGCGCGCGCCCGGCTGGTGCGGTCGGCGCTGCGGCTGGCGCTGCTCGCCGTGGGCGTGGCGCAGGCCGGCCTGGCGTGGCCGGCGCTGTCCGCCGGCACCGCGGCGATGAGCGCGCCCGTGCACGTGGCGCACGAGACCGGCGCGTGGAACCTCGCCGCCGCGGCCGCCTTCCTCGCCGTCGCCGCCGCGCCCCGGCTGGCCGCGGGGGCGCTGCCGTTCCTCGCCACCTTCGCCGTCCTGCTGACCGTCACCACGGTGCGCGACCTGCAGGCCGGGCACGTGCACGCCGACCGCGCCGCCGCGCACCTGCTGCTGCTCGCCGGCGTCGTGCTGATCGCCGTCGTCGCCTGGCGGCAGCGGCGGGCGGCCGCGCCCGCGGCGGCCCGGCGGGTGGTCGCGTGAGCACCGCCGTCGGAGCCCGCCGGTCGCCGCGGCCGGCCCTGCTGCTGCTCGTGCTGCTCGCCGGCTGGCTGGGCCTCGGCGTGGCCACCGCCGGCCCCGCCGCCGCGCACGCCGAACTGGTCTCCACCGACCCGGGGGAGGGCGCCCGCCTGGACGCGGTGCCCGGCCAGGTCACCCTGCGCTTCACCGAGGGCGTGTCCCTCGGCGCCGGCTACGCCCGCGTCCTCGGCGACGACGGCGCGCGCGTGGACACCGGCGCCGCCTCGGTGCAGGACGACACGGTCAGCATCCCGCTGCGCGGCGACCTGCCCGACGCCAGCTACGTCGTCACCTACCGGGTGGTCTCCGCCGACTCGCACCCGGTCAGCGGGGCCTACGCCTTCGTCGTCGGCGACGGCGAGCTCGCCGACGCCGGGGCGGTCGCCGCCGACCCCGCCACCGACCCGTTCGTCGCCGCCGCGCTGCCGGCCGCGCGCGCCCTCGGGTTCGCCGGCGAGGCCGTGGGCCTGGGCGTGCCCGCCTTCCTGCTGCTGTGCTGGCCGGCCGGCTGGGCCTCGCGGCGGATGCGGCGGCTGACCACGGCCGGGTTGGGGACGGTCGCCGGGGCCGCGGTGCTCACCTTCCTGCTGCAGGGCCCGTACACGGGCGGGGTGGGGCTCGGGTCGCTGCTCGACCCGGCGCTGCTGTCCACCACCGGCTCCTCCGCCTACGGTCTGACCACGCTCGGCCGCGGCGCCCTCGCGCTGCTGCTCGCCGCGCTGCTGGTGCCGCTGTGGCGCCGGGGGACCGCGCCGCAGCCGCCGGAGACGGCGGGGTCGGCCGTCCTCGGCGCCGGCGTCGTCCTCACCACCGCGGCGGTCGGGCACCCGGTGGCCGGCAGCGTCCCGGTGTTCGCCACCGCCGTCACCGCGGTGCACGTCGCGGCCATGGCGCTGTGGCTGGGCGGGCTGGCCGCGCTGCTGGCCGGGCTGCTGCGGCCCGGCGTCGAGGCGGGCGAGCTGGCCGCGGCGCTGCCGCGCTGGTCGCGGATCGCCTCCGGGTCGGTGGCCGCGCTGGTGGTCACCGGCGTCGTCCAGTCGGTGCGCGAGGTCGGCTCGCCGGCCGCGCTGGTCTCCACCACCTACGGCTGGATCCTGCTGGCCAAGCTCGCGCTGGTCCTGCTGCTGCTGGCCGCCGCCGGCGTCTCACGGGTGTGGGTGCAGCAGCACCTCGGCCTCACCCGGCCGCGGCCGGGCGGGCGCCGCCGGGTGACCGCGCACGCCCTCGCCGCCCCGGGCCTCGGCGCCGAGGAGCCGGCGGTCACCGAGGCCGCCCGGGCCCGCGCCGAGGCGCAGGCCCGCGGCGCCGTCGAGGACGTCGCGCCGCTGCGCCGCTCGATCCTGGTCGAGGCCGCCGTCGCCGCCGCCGTGCTGGTGCTGTCCGCGCTGCTGGTGGGCACCTTGCCGGCCCGCGCGACGGCCGCCCAGCCGGTCGACGTCACCCTGCCGCTGCAGTCGTCGGCGGGGGAGTCCGGCAGCGTCCAGCTGTCGATCGACCCGGCCCGCCCCGGCGCCAACACGCTGCACCTCTACCTGTTCGACGACGACGGCCGGCTGGCCCAGCCGGCCGACCTGCGCGTGACGCTCACCGAGCCCGAGCAGGAGATCGGCCCGCTCGACGTCGACCTCGAGCCCGCCGGCCCCGGCCACTGGGTGGCCGACGGGATGTCGATCCCGGGCGCCGGCACCTGGACCGTCGCCGTCAGCGTCCGGCTCGACGAATTCACCGCCACCACCGCCAGCACCGACTTCCCGGTGCGCTGAGAACCCCTCCGCGGGACGACAGAAGGAGAACCGTGTCCCTCATCCTGCGACCGCTGGCCCGTGCCGGCGTCGTCCTCGCCGCCGTGCTGACCGCCCTGGTCGCGTCCGTCGTGGTCGCGGCCGGCGCGTCGGCGCACGTGTCGGTCTCGTCGGCCGACGCCGCCGCCGGCGGCTACGGGAAGCTGACCTTCCGGGTGCCCAACGAGAGCGACACCGCGAGCACGGTCTCGGTGCGCATCTCGATCCCGGAGGACCAGGCGCTGGCCTCGCTGCGGACCCTGCCGGTGCCGGGGTGGACGGTCGTCACGACCGCCGCCGAGCTCTCCTCGCCGGCGGACGACCACGGGACGGAGATCACCAGCTACGTCTCGGTGGTCGAGTTCCGCGCCGACGCCGGCGGCGGGATCGCGCCCGGCCAGTTCCAGGAGTTCTCGCTGTCCGGCGGCCCGTTCCCGGACGCCGACACGCTGTCGTTCCCCACGGTGCAGACCTACAGCGACGGCACCGAGTCGGCGTGGATCGAGCCCACCGTCGAGGGCCAGGAGGAGCCGGAGAACCCGGCGCCGACCCTGACGCTGGCCGCCGCCTCCGGGGACGCTCCCGCCACCGACACCGCGGCCGCCGCCGACGGGCACGCCCACGACGGCGAGGTGAGCAACCAGCCGGCCGGGCTGGCGCTGTTCGTCGCCATCCTGGCGCTGGCCGTCGGCGTCGCGGGCGTCGTCCTCGGGTACCGCGCGGGCCGACGTACCGTGTCCTCGTGACCGCTCCCGGACGCGGCCGGAGCGCCGCGCTGCTCCTCGCCGCCGGCCTGGCGCTGTCCGCCTGCGGCTCCGACGACGGGGACGAGGCGGCGGCCGCCGAGGGCCACGACCACGCGGGCGGCCCGGTCGCCACGGTGGAGGGGCCCGACGACACCTACGCCGGGCTCGACCTGCCCGACCCCTACCAGCGGCCCTCGTTCACCCTGACCGACCAGACCGGCGCGTCCTACGACTTCGCGTCCGTCACGGCGGGGCGCCCGACGCTGCTGTTCTTCGGCTACACGGACTGCCCGGACATCTGCCCGACGACGATGGCCGACGTCGCCCTCGCGCTGCGCGACACCGACCCGGCGCTGGCCGAGCAGGTGCAGGTGGTGTTCGTGACCACCGACCCGGCCACCGACACCCCGCCGGTGCTCGGGGAGTACCTGGACCGGTTCGACGCCGACCTGCCCACGCAGTTCGTCGGGCTGACCGGCGACCAGGACGCGATCGACCAGGCCCAGCTGTCGGCCGGCGTGCCGCTGGCCGAGGAGGACGGCCGGCTGCACAGCTCGCTGCTGCTGCTCTACGGCGCCGACGACCAGGCGCACGTCGCCTTCGACGCCGGCAACACCGCGCGGGACATCGCCGGCGACCTGGCCGCGGTCGCCGACGCCGCGTGAGCGGCGCCGTGCAGCGGGCCCGGGCCGCCGGCGCACGGCTCCTGGTCGTCCTGCTCGGCGTGCTGGCGACCCTCGCCCTGGCCGGGCCGGCGCAGGCCCACGTCGGCGGCGAGGCCGCCGGCAGCGACTTCGCCGGCCGGGTCACCTCGGTGCAGCCGGCAGTGCCCGGGGTGAGCGTGCGCGTGCTGGACTTCGGGGACTCCCTGGAGCTGGTGAACTCCACCGGCACCGAGGTGACCGTGCCGGGCTACTCCGACGAGCCCTACCTGCGGATCGGCCCGGACGGCGTCTGGCGCAACGCGCACAGCCCGGCCACCTACATCAACCTCGACCGCTTCGGCCGGGTCACCCTGCCCGCGGACGCCGACCCGCGGGCCGAGCCGGAGTGGGTGCGCGTCTCCACCGAGCCGCAGTACACCTGGCACGACCACCGCACGCACTGGATGACCGAGGGGCAGCTGCCGCCGGCGGTCGCGGCCGACCCCGACCGCGCCCAGACGGTGTTCGCCTGGACCGTCCCCGTGCGGCACGGCGACACCGCGGTGACCGTGCGCGGCGTCCTCACCTGGAGCCCGCCGCCGTCGACGGCGCTCACCTGGGGGCTGCACCTCGCGCTGGCCGCCGCCGTCGCGGCCGCCGGCCTGCTGGCCCGGTCGCCGCGGCCGCTGGGCTGGGCGCTGGCCGCGGGCGGCGCCGCCGCGCTGTGGCACGCGGCGAGCACGCCCGAGCCGCCGGTCACGGTGTCCTCGCACGCGGCGGCGGTGGTGTCCGCGCTGCTGCCCGCGGTCACCGCGGCGCTGGTGGCGGTGCTCGGCTGGGTCGCCGCCCGCCGCGGGCGGGGCGTCATGGCCGGGTTGTTCGCGGTCGTGCTCGGCTGGCTGCTGCTGGTGCAGGGCCTGCCCGACGTCGACGTGCTGTGGAGCGCGCACGTGGCCAGCGGCGGCCCGGAGCCGCTCGCCCGGGTGGCGGTCGCCGTCCTCGTCGCGGGCGGGACGGGGCTCGTCGTCGGCGGGCTGGCCGCCGCCCGGCGCTTCCGCGACCCGGAGCGGTCCCGCCCGCAGGACCCCGCCCCGGAGCCCCAGCCGGTCGCCTGACCGGCCGGGGCCGCGGGGCCGTTCCGGCTAGGCGGTGCCGTCCGGGACCGGGTGCAGGTGCGGGCGGGCGCCGGAGAGCATCTCGTTGGCCCGGTCCAGGTCGGCCTCGAAGTCGACCTCGACGGCGGCCCACCGCGAGATGTCCACCGGACGGAAGCGCACGCCGGCCTCGACGATCGCCGTCTCCATGCCGCGCTCGAAGTAGTCCTGGTCACCGCACGCGTCGAGGTGCTCGACCAGCACGGCCTTGTCGGCGGAGGAGACGTAGTTGATGCCCACGGCCTCGCCCAGGCCGCCCGTGACCGTCTTGGACAGCTCGGCGATGTAGCCGTCGCCGTCGAGGGTGTACTTGACCTCCTCGTCGGCGACGGTGGAGGTGTCGACGCACACGAAGCTCTCGTCGGCCTCCAGCGCGGGCACCACGGCCTCCAGCACGGCGGCGTCGAAGACGACGTCGCCGTTGAGCCACAGCACGCCGCCCTCGCGGGTGGTCCGCAGGCCGCGCAGCAGGCTCTTGGAGGTGTTGGTCCGCGCGAAGTGCGGGTTGTAGGCGAAGCGGAGGTCGGGCGCGGCCTGCATGAGCAGCTCGCACTGGAACCCGACGACGGCGGTGACGTCGACGGCGGGGCCGAAGACCTGCGCGAGCGTGTCCAGCTGGCGGTGCAGGATGCTGCGGCCGTCCACCAGCGGCGTCAGCGGCTTGGGCAGCGGGCGCCCCAGCCGGGTGCCCATCCCGGCGGCCAGGATGACCACCTGTGGCGGGACGGGCTGCGTGCGGGCGGCCGGCCGGGCTGCTCCGGTCCTGCGGCCGGGTACCCGGGTCTGCACGAGGTCAGCGATGCGCACTGTCGTCCCCTCCTCGGGTCGGGTCAGCCGCGCCGGCGGGGCCGCCGGGCGGGAAGAACAGGTCGAGGACGCGCCCGGTGGCGTTGCCGTCCTCCAGGGCGGTGTAGGTCTCGCGGAAGGACCGGTAGCGGTCGGCGTGCTCCGCGGTGACGGCGTCCAGGTCGGCCAGCGCGTCGACCAGCTCCCCGCTGGTCGTCACGATCGGCCCGGGCGCGACCTCCTCGAGGTCCACGTAGAACCCGCGCAGGCGGTCGCGGTACTCGTCGAGGTCGTAGGGGAACAGCAGGATCGGCTTCCCGGTGACCGCGAAGTCGAACATCGTCGACGAGTAGTCGGTGACCAGCACGTCGGCGGCCAGGTACAGGTCGCGGATGTCCGGGTACGACGAGACGTCCTGCACCGGCATCCCGTCGATCGACTCGAGCCGGTCGGAGACCATGTTGTGCAGCCGCAGCAGCAGCACGTGGTCCTTGCCGAGCCGGTCGGTGAAGTCGGCGAGGTCGACCGGGAAGTGGAAGTCGCGCTCCCCGGTGCCCTCGAAGACCAGGTCGTCGCGCCAGGTGGGGGTGTAGAGGACGACCCGGGCGTCGTCGTCGATGCCGAGCCCGGCCCGCACCCGCGCGCGCACCGCGTCCCGCTCGGGGCTGGAGAGCAGGTCGTTGCGGGGGTAGCCGGTCTCGTGCACCGGCCCGCGGAAGCCGAAGGCCTGGCGGAACCGGCCGGTGCTGTAGGGGTTGGGGGAGAGCATCGCGTCCCAGCGGGCGATGTCGTGCTCCAGGTAGGCCAGCCGGCCCTCCGGCGCCCAGAGGACGTCGTTGTGGATCCGCTTGAGCGGGGTGCCGTGCCAGGTCTGCAGGTAGAAGGCGCCCGGGCGCTTCTCCCAGTCCAACGGCACGTGGTCGTTGGACACGACGACGTCGGCGGCCTCGAGCGCGGCGACGCTCTCGGGGCTGCCGAACGGGACGGTCTCGACGTCGGCCGGGAAGGCGGACTCGGCGACCGGCGCGGTCAGCCACGTGTGCGTGACGTCGTCGCCGCGGGCCACCAGCGCCTCGTAGACGGCGCGCGGGCTGTCGGAGAACAGGCCGCGGAAGCTGGTGTAGACGATCCTCATCGACCACCTCCGGTCAGGACGGGCAGCAGCAGGTCGGCGAGCTCCTGCCAGGACGAGACGACGGCGAGCACGCCGGCCTCCCACAGCGCGGCCTCGCGCTCGGCGCGCTCGGCGGGCTGGACGAACAGCAGGTTGCCCACCGTGGGACAACCCGCGCGGACCGCGGAGAGTGCCCCGGGGACGGAGTCCTCCACGGCGAGGCCCTGCTCCGGGGCGATCCCCAGGTGCTCGCAGGCGTACAGGTAGACCGCCGGGTCGGGCTTGCTCGTGGGCACCGGCAGCGAGTCCTCGGCGCTGAACCGGGCCGCCGGCGGGATGAGCCCGTCCAGGTCGGTGGCGGTGAAGCAGGCGGCCAGCCGGGCCAGCGCGCTGGAGCTGACCGCGGCCAGCCGCAGGTGCGGGGCGAGCGCGGTGAGGGCGGCGCTGGTCGGCGCGTGCGGGCGCAGGTGCTCGCCGAGGTGGGCGGTGACCGCGCGCTTCTCCTCGGCGACCCACGGCTCGACGTCGACCTCGGGGCGGCCGGCCTCGGCGGCCAGCCGGCGCGACGTCGTCCGGAAGTTCATCCCGGTGGTGGCCAGGCGCAGCTCCTCCGGGGTGAACCGGCGTGCGTCGCCGAGCTCGGCGAGGAAGCGGTTGGTGACCTCGGCGGAGGCGACGAAGGCCGGCTCCTCGGAGGGGAACAGGTTGCCGTCGGCGTCGCACAGCAGCGCGGTCAGGCCCGCGACGACGTCGCGGGGGAGGACCGCGGCCGCCCCGCCGGTGCGGGGCGCGCTCACCGGGCGCTCGCGGCGGTGGCGGCGGCGACGGTCTCGCGGACGCCGTCGCACCGGAGCCGGCGCACGGCGCCGGCCAGCTCGTCGGCGAACCCGGGGACCGAGCCGAGGTCGCCGAAGACCGGCTCGTCGGCCAGCAGGAGGCGCGGGTCGTCGCCGCCGGCGCGGGCCAGGGCCTGCAGGTGCGGCCCGCGGTCGTCCTCGATCGGCAGCGAGCGGCCGTGCTCGTCGACCCGCTGCAGGTACCGGATCCAGCCGGCCAGGGCGAGGGTGAGCAGCGCGTGCGGGCGGTCCTCGGCGAGGGCCTGGCGCAGCGAGGGCAGCAGGTGGTGCGGCAGCTTGGTCGACCCGCGGCGGCACAGCCGGGACAGCCGGTCGGCGATCGCCGGGTTGGCGAAGCGCTGCAGCAGCGTGGCCTTGTACTCGAACAGGTCGATGCCCTCCGGCACGGGGATCAGCGGGGTGACCTCGTCGTCCATGAGCCGGGCGGCGTAGGCGGCGAACACCGGGTCGCCCATGAGCACGTCGATCCGCTCGTGCCCGGCCAGCGTGCCGAGGTAGCCGAGCGCGGAGTGGCTGGCGTTGAGCAGCCGGGTCTTCATCAGCTCGTGGTCGGTGACGTCGTGGACGAACCGGACCCCGACGGCGTCCAGCGGCGGGCGGCCGTTGCAGAAGGAGTCCTCGATCACCCACTGGGAGAACGGCTCGGTGACGACCGGCCAGCGGTCGTCGACCCCGTACCGGCGGGCGAGCGCCTCGCGCTCGTCGGGCGTCGTCTGCGGGGTGATCCGGTCGACCATGCTGCTGGGGAAGGCGACGCGGTCGGTGATCCACCGGGCGAGGACCTCGTCGCGCAGCGCGGCGAACCCGGAGACGGCGGCCCGGGTGGCGTCGCCGTTGCGGTGCAGGTTGTCGCAGGAGACGACGGTGAACGGCGCCGCGCCGGCCCGGCGGCGGCGGTCGAGCGCCTCGACGAGGAACCCGAAGACGGTGCGCGGGGCGCCGGGGTGCGCGAGGTCGTGCCGGACGTCGTCGTCGGGGGTGAAGACGCCGGTCGTGGGGTCGAGCAGGTAGCCGGCGTCGGTGATGGTCATCGTGACCACGCGGGTGCGCGGGTCGCTGAGCCGGTCGAGGACCGCGGCCGGGGCGTCGGGGGCGAACAGGTAGTCGGTGAGGACGCCGACCACCCGGGCGCGCTCGCCGTCGGGGCTGCGCTCGACGACGGTGTAGAGGTTGTCCTGCGGCGCGAGGGCCTCCCGCAGCCGCCGGGCGCGCAGGCCGACGCCCACGACGCCCCACTCCGTGGAGATCCGCTGCTGGGCGACCTCGTCGAAGTAGATGAGCTGGTGGGCGCGGGAGAACCCGCCCACGCTCAGGTGCACGACCGACGGCGTCAGCGACGCCCGGTCGTAGGTGGGGACGGTGAGCCGGGCCCCGTGCTGCTCGAGCGTCGCCGCGGTCAGCGGCCGGACGCGGCCGACGGGCAGTGCCGTCGGCTGCGCGACCGTGCCGGCCCGCGGGAGGTGCCGCGGGGAGCGCTCGGGCTGTGCCATCGAGGCATCGGTCCTTCCTGTCCGTGCTCGGCCGGCGCACGGTCGGCCGCCCGCGCACGGCGGGGAACGATCATGGGACCACGCCGGGGTTCCCGGACGCACATCGAGGGGCGGACGGGCGTCGGCGGGGCGGTGCTGCGGTGGGTCGCGCCGGTGGGTCGCGACGTCGCCCGCGAAGCGTGGGCACGCGGGCGTCGGTCGGGGCCGGCGTCGGCCCGGCGGTTCCGTCGGACCGGCGCGGGCTGCTGCACACCGGAAGACCGGACATCCCCACGCGGGGGCCGCCCCAAACCCACGCGCCACACGTGATACAGCGCACACGGCGTGTCACCGACGGACACGCCGCACTCCGAGTCACGGTGAGGTCACGGTGTGTTTGGATCGATACCACTCGATCGGGCCCGGACGGGCCGCTTTCCACGAGCGAGCGGGGTACGCGCCTTGGCCAGTCACCGGAGTGATGCGGGTCTGCTGACCCGTCCCGTCAGCGGCTCTCCCGCGGCGGTGCCCGGTCCCCGGACCGGCGACCCCCGGGGTGCGGCGGACCACCCGGCGTCCCCGCTGCGCGGCTTTCCGCCGGTCCGCCCCGCGGTCGTCCCGGTCCCGCGGTCCGCCGCCGAGGTCACCACCGAGGCCGCCGACGACGTCCCCGCGACGGCCACCACCGCCCTGCCCGTCCTCGCCGCGGCCGCCGAGCCCGCCACCGCCGCGCTCGCCGTGCCGCGCGCCCGCCGTCGCGGCCTGCGCGACCGCCGCCCGCAGCTGCTGCTCGCCGCGCTCGTGGCCGGCGCGGTCGGCGCCGGCGTCCTCGGGGTGCCCGGCGGGTCCGGGGCGGAGGCCGGGTCCACGCCGGTGCTCGGCGCGCAGATGGAGCTGGCCACCGGCGAGGAGTCCCTCGAGGTCCTGCCGATGGCCTCGATCACCGAGGCGGAGGCGCAGGCGCGCCTGCAGGAGGTCGCGGCCAGCCGCGCCGAGCGGGCCGCGGCCGAGGCCGCCGCCGCGGAGGCCGCCCGGGAGGCGGCGAGGCCCAAGGCCGTGCTGCCGGTCGACGGCGCGCGCTTCACCAGCGGCTACGGCTCGCGGTGGGGCACCTTCCACTACGGCATCGACCTGGCTGCCCCCATCGGGACGCCGGAGTACGCGGCCATGGACGGCGTCGTCGTCCGGGCCGGTGCGGCCAGCGGCTTCGGCCTGGCCGTCTACGTGCTGCACGAGAACGGCGACGTCACCGTCTACGGCCACATGGAGGAGATCCTCGTCGAGCCCGGCCAGTACGTGGAGGCCGGCGAGACGATCGCGCTGCTGGGCAACCGCGGCCAGTCGACCGGGCCGCACCTGCACTTCGAGGTGCACCAGGGCGGGATGAACGGCCGCAGGATCGACCCGGTGCCGTGGCTGGCCGAGCGCGGGGTCGAGGTCTGACGCGCGACGCGCGGGACGACCCCCCGTCGCAGGGAGAGGTTCCTGGGGTCGTATAGTTCTCCGTGGCCCGAGCGAGACCGGGCGGGCCGAGGAACGGGGCTGTGGCGCAGCTGGTAGCGCACCACACTGGCAGTGTGGGGGTCAGGGGTTCGAGTCCCCTCAGCTCCACCCCGATGACCAGGCCGTTCTCCTCCGGGAGGACGGCCTGAGTCGTCTCTGGTCGCAGTTCTGGTCGCCGTTGACGCGGGCGTCAGGAGCGACACGGCACCGCAGGCGAACGACCGTGCCCGCGGCTCGCCCGCCGTCGAAGCAGCGCCCGGCGCACCTCCCGCCGAGACGATCTTCGCGCGATACTGGTCCCGCCCTCGAACCCGCGGGGCTCCGGTGGGTCCTCCGGAGGTGCGCAGGTGAGCCTCCCCAGGCGTTCGTTGCGTCAGGTGAGCACGGACCTGACCGCCGCAGCCGGTGAGGGGGCCGAGGAGCTGGCCCAGGCCCGGGCGCTGATCGAGCACGCACCCGACGCCGTCGTGGTCCTCGACTGCGACGCCGGCCGCTTCACGTCGGTGAACGCCGCCGCCGAGCATCTGTTCGGCATGGACCGGGCGCGACTGCTGCGCGTCGGACCGATCGACGTCAGCCCGCCGCGGCAGCCGGACGGCCGCGACTCGGCCGAGGCAGCGCATGCCTGGATCGAGCTGGCACTGGCCGGCGGTCGGCCGCGGTTCGAGTGGATCCACCAGCGCGCCGACGGTACCGGCGTGCCGTGCGAGATCACCCTGCTGCGGCTGCCGTCGACCGACCGGCGGCTGGTGCGCGGCAGCATCGTGGACGTCACCGAGCGGCGGGCCACAGAGGCAGCGCGCGCCACGGCGGTCGCCGAGCAGGCGGCGCGGCGGGCCGCCGAGACCGGCCGTGCGCGGCTGGAGGCGCTGGTCGCCGGGCTGAACGCGGTGGTGTGGGAGCGCGATCCGCACACGCTGCGGTTCTCCTACCTCAACGACCGGGTGGAGGAGCTGCTCGGCTACCCGGTCGCCCAGTGGCTGGCCGATCCGGGACTGTGGGAGCGCATCCTGCACCCTCACGACCGCGCCGAGGTGGTGCGGCGGGTGCGGCAGGCGGTCGCCGGCGACGAGACGGACTTCGCCCTGACCTACCGGGCCCGGACCCGCGGCGGGCGCTGGCTGTGGCTGCAGCACCTCGGGCACGTGGCCCGCGACGAGGACGGCCGGGCCCGCAGCCTGCACGTCGTGCTCGTCGACGTCACCGCCGCCCGGCGGCGGGAGCAGGCGGCGGCGCTGCTGGCCGCCGCCGGGCGAGCGCTGGCCGCCGACGGACCGGTCGAGCAACGGCTGGGCGCCGTCGCCGAGCTGGCGCTGGGAGTACTCGGCGAGACGGCGGTGGTGTGGCTGGCCGGCGACGACGACACCTACCGGATGGTGGCCGCCGCCCCGCCGGAGGTGGCCGTCCAGGTTCGCGGCATGCCTCCGGTACTGGCGCCGAGGCAGCTGCGGCCGCTGATCGCCGCCGGCCGGCCGTTCGCCGTCGATCCGTTGTCCGAGCCGATGCGCCGGGAAGCGCTGCACGGTGACCCCGCCCTCGAGCGGCTGGCCGCCGCCGATCCGACCCCGCGTCGGCAGCTGGTGGTGCCGCTGCTCGACGGCGACCAGCCGATCGGCCTGCTGAGCGTCTACACCACCGACCTGTCCCGTCGCTTCGACGACGACGACCTGGCCCTCGCCGAGGACCTCGGCCAGCGGATCGCGACGATGGTCGCCACCGAACGCGTCACCGCCCGCCAGCGGCAGCTGCACGAGCTCACCGCCGCGCTGTCGGCGGCCGGCACCGTGGCCGAGGCCGCCGCCGCGCTGGCCGACGGACTGCACCGGGCACTGGCCGCCTCGGTGGTCGCGGTGTGCACCCTGGCACCGGACGGGCTGCTGCACACCCTCCAGGCCCACGGCTATCCGACCGAGCGGCTGGCGCGGTTCGCCACGATGCGGCTGGCGGCTCCGTTCCCGCTCGCGACGGCGGCCCGCACCGGCCGGGCGGTGTGGCTGGCCGACCGCTCGGCAGTCGTCCGGCGCTTTCCGGGGGTCGCACCGCACCTGCAGGCCACCACCCAGGCCACCGCCGCCCTGCCGCTGCTGGCCGCCGACCGGGTGCTCGGGGCACTCGGCGTCACCTTCACCACACCCCGCCGTTTCGACGACGGCGAGCGCACCTTCCTGCGCACCGTCGCCGACCAGCTCGCCGTCGCCCTGGAGCGGGCCACGCTGGCCGACGTCCGCCGCGAGATGGCCGAGGTGCTGCAGCGCAGCCTGTTGCCGGCCCGCGTGCCCGACGTCGACGGGCTGGAGGTCGTGACCCGCTATCTACCGGCCGTGCGCGGCACCGCCGCCGGCGGCGACTGGTACGACCTGCACCACCTGCCCGACGGCCGGGTCGCGGTCGCCGTCGGCGACACCGTCGGCCACGGCAGCGCGGCGGCGGCGGTCATGGGGGTGCTGCGCAGCTCGCTGGCCGCGCTGCTGGTCGCCGGTCATCCGCCGGCCGAGGCGCTGACCCTGCTGGACCGCATCGCCGACGACGTCCCCGGCGCCGCGGTCAGCACCGTCGCCTGCCTCCGGCTGCACCCGGCCACCGGCGAGCTGTCCTACAGCCGCGCCGGGCACCCGCCGCCGCTGCTCACCGACGCCGACGGCGGCATCACCTGGCTCGACGGGGCGCCCGGCCGGGCGCTCGGCCTGCCCGACCACAGCGCACGCCCCGAGGCCCGCACCGTCCTGCCGGCCGGCGCCACGCTGCTGTCCTTCACCGACGGGCTGATCGAACGCCACGATGACGACCTCGACGCCGGCCTGGCCCGGCTGGCCGGCGCCGCCACCGCCCGCCGGGCCGCGCCGCTGGCCGCACTCGTCGACGGCGTGCTCGCCGACCTGGTCGACGTCGGAGGCGCCGGCGACGACATCGCCATCGTCGCCGTCCGACGAGCTGACGCCGCATCCGACGCGTGACCGCCGCCCGGGTCGGGCATCGCTCCTGCCCCCCCCCCCCGACGACGGGTGGGCCGGCACCTGGCCGGCTCAGTGCGGTGCGGGAGCCGACCGAGGTGGTGGCGCGACGGTGACGTCGGCCCCTGACCCGATGCCCTCGGTGTCCGGGGTGAGCGCTGCGAGGACGTCCTCCTCGTCGTCGTGGGCGCGCCGGACGGCGGCGGTCAGCAGCCGGAGCTGGCGGTCCAGCGGCTCCCGCCGGTCCGGCGGTGCCACGCTCGTGAGGTCGGCCAGCGCCGCGCACATCTTCCGGGTCACCTGCGGCTCCGACGCCCCGGCCAGGCGGATCTCGTCGAAGGCCAGCCGGACGTAGCCGTCCCAGCTGACGGTCCGCTCGAGCAGGCGCACCACGCCGTCCTCGTCGCGGTGTTCACCGCAGGGCAGGGGGCGGGCGGCGATCTGGCGCAGCAGGTCGTGCAGCCGGTGCAGCGCCTGGACCGTCGTCGTGGGGTCGTTGAACGGCTGTGCGATCGAGCGCACGGCGATGTCGACGAGCTTGCGGAAGCCGTAGGCGAGGTCCTCCGTGTGCACGCGCTCCGGGCCGAGCAGGACGTGGCGGGTGACGTCGGTGGCCCGGAGCCGGCCGGCCGGGGGGCCGTCGGCGCTCACCGGCGACCGGGTGCCCCGGTGCACCCGGACCAGGGGCGCGCCGCCGACGACGAAGTCCCCGACGACGGGGACCAGCTCCAGCACGCAGTCCGCCCGCCGGGCCGCGGCGACCAGCGCCGGGCGGTCGACGCGGATCACGTTGCCGGGCTGCGCGGCGACCATCTCGTCCGGGCCGCCGGTGACGACGGGCCGCTCCCCGTGCTCGCGGACGATGAACGCGCGGCTCCGGTCGCCGACGAGGTCGATCAGCCCGGCGACCCGCAGGCCCTGGCCGATGTGGTGCACGAACAGGACGAGCACGACGATGCTGGCGAGCATCAGGAGGTAGCACAGCAGCATCGACAGCCCGGGCACGGTGCCGGTGTCGGAGCCGCGGATCTCGCGGAGGGTGAGCACCGCGACGAGGAAGCTCGCGCCGAACAACCCGATCGCCAGCTGGCTCCACCGGTCGGTGAGCAGCGCCCCCACGATGCGGGGCGAGAACTGCCCCATCGCCAGCTGGACCGCGACCAGGGTGACCGTCAGGACGAGGCTGGTCAGCGACACCATGGCGGTGGCGAAGGAGGACAGGATCGTCTGGGCGTCGGACGGCGTCCCGGTCAGGCTCTGCGGGACGAGCCGGTAGCCCGTCGCCCGGTCCACGGCGAGCGTTCCGACGACGAGGAGGGCGCCCGCGGCCAGGCAGCCGATCGGCAGCAGCCACAGGCTGGTGCGGACGAAGCGCTGGAGCCGCAGCCGGCTCATGCGCTGGAGGCCTGCGGGCCCGCCGCCTGGGTGGACGACTCGTACGCGGTCATGGTCTCCCTCCGGGTGGACGGACGCGCTCGACCCGGCGACCTCGTGGACCGCCCGGTCCTCCCATGGAACCGAGGCAGACGGGGGAGCGCCATCGGCAGAACGCCCGATTCAGGCACGGCAGGGCGACGGGATCAGGGGCACGTAGAGGCCCTCGCGCTCGGCCCGCACCGCGGCGAGCGTCCTCGTGGGCGCATCGAGCTTGACGAGGACGTGCTCCAGGTGGGCAGCGACGGTGCGCGGGGCCACGACCAGCGCGCGGGCGATCTGCTGGTTGGAACACCCGTCGACCAGCAACCCGAGCACCTCCAGCTCGCGCGGCGTCAGCCCCCGCAGGTCGGTCACGGGGGAGAGGACGACCGTTCCGAGCAGGCGTGCCGATGCCTCCCCGGGAGCGGAGAGGACGGTCACGCGGACGTGCCCGTCCGGGGCGTGGCGTCCTCCGCGGGGCCACAGGAAGGACGCGAGCACCCGGCCGTCGTCGATGCACGAGCGCGCGATGCTGACCACGGGCGATCCCTCGGCGAGCAGTGCGTCGCCGTCGAGGCCGGGCAGTGGCCGGGTGGCGCTGCCGCGGCACAGCACCGCGCCGGCGGTCGCCCCCCGCACCACCCGCGCTGCCGCGGCCAGCGAGCGCAACGGGTCCGACCCGCGCGCCAGGACGGGCGTCAGTTGGTGCAGCCGGCGCCGCAGGGCCAGGGGCGGCGGCTGCGTGCTGCGGAAGAGCAGCGCCAGGTGCCCGACGTGGCGCCGGTCTCCGTCGAACAGGGCGACGCCCAGGGACTCGTGGAAGCCCGCGGGGAGGAGGCACTCGGCCCAGGTCGGCAGGTCGGCGACCGGGTAGGGCAGGTCGGACGAGCTCAGCGGCAGGTGCGCAGGGTCGGTGTGGGTCACCTCGATGTCGTGCGCCGCGGTGGGACCGCTCAGGTACTGCACGGTGACCTCGTCGAGGCCGGTACTGGCCACGCACGTGTAGCTGCTGCTCATCGGATCGGCAGTGGCCAGCCACGCGGCGTCGAACGGCACGAGGCGGTGGAGCAGCTCCAGCATCTGCTGCGAGCGTTCGCGGAAGGGACTGGCCGAGTCGGCGATCTCGGCCAGTTCGAGGCTCGCGGTCTCCTGCATCGATGCTCCCGGGACCGCGGCCGCGGCAGACACGCTGGCTGTTCAACGTTGCCGACGCCTGACCCCCGTGCGCGCCATTACCGCGAACAGGGACGGAGTAGTCCCGTTCCGGATGAGGAAAGGGCCGCAGTGGTCTGAGGTACCGGCTAAGGGCCCACCGCCGCGGGTGCACCCGGAGCGCCGGCGTGGGCCGTGGAGCGGCGCCGCGCAGGCGCCGACGTCACCCGGCACGACCTGCCGCCCGGGCCCTCCAGCTCTGCGCGGCCGGGCCGTGCAGGGCGCGCTGGGCGGCGGCGGCCAGGCCGATGCCCATCACGGCGGCGGCCGACGGTTTCGGCGACCACCGCAGCGCGGCGATGGCCCAGCCGACGGGCGCCTCGCGCTGCCGATCGGACTCACGACGTGGTGCGGTCGTCGTCGGCTCCGGTGACGTCGTCGCGAAGGCATCCAGCATCCCGGGGATGAAGGCGGCCATGTCCTGGGGCCCTCTGCTGGTGGTGAGGTTCCCGTCCCGGACGAGCTCCTGGTCGAGCCAGGTGGCACCCGCGTTCACCAGGTCGTCGCGGACCCCGGGCCAGGAGGTGAGGGTCCGTCCGTCCACCAGTCCCGCCGAGGCGAGCACCCAGGGTCCGTGACAGAGGGTGGCGATGGGCTTGTCGCTCGCGGCGAACGCGCGGACGAAGTCCCGTGCCGGGGCGGACTGCCGGAGGAGGTCGGGATTGATGAACCCACCCGGCACCAGCAGGCCGTCGTAGCCGCCGGGATCGGCTTCGCCGATCGTCTTGTCCACGCGGACCCGGCTGGCCGGCATGTGCAGGTTCACCCCGCGGATCCGTCCGCGCCGCAGGGACACGACGTCCACCTCGGCGCCGGCCGCCTTCAGGGCCCGCAGCGGCACGATCAGCTCGACCTTCTCGAAGCCGTCGGCCACCAGGGCAGCGATCGTGCGGCCCTCGAGCCTGCGTCTGGTGGGCATGTCGTCCCCTGTCTCCCGATGGCGCAGGGACGACGGACCTCCCCTGGCGGCGGGGGGCTCGATCGGGGCGCCACGGCGGTGTTCCTCACCTGGCCGGCTGCTCGGCGGTGAGCGGGTACCCGCACCTGACAGCCGGACACGTTCCCGGGCGAACCGACGCGTGACCGGCCCGTCGTCCTGTTCCTCCCGGCCGGAGCGCGCGGGCGACCGTGGTGGACGGCGTGTGGGCCTCACGGCGGGTCCGCCGCGGCCGGTGCGGCCCTCGGGGCGGGCTCGGGAAGCGCGTTCGGGACGACGTCCGGCTCGGGGTCGGCCTGCGCCGCGGGTACTGCGCAGGCTGCCGGTGCTCATCCGGTCGTGCCGCAGGGCGCCGCCGGGGTGGTCCGGGCGAGGAGTTCGGCGTAGAGCCGTTCATAGCCCCGGGCCATGACCCCGGGGCTGAAGCGGCTCAGCGCGGTCTCCCGGCAGGCCTCGGGGTCCAGCTCGGCCAGCCGGCCCAGCGCCGCGGTGAAGTCCGCCTCGTCCTCGGCCAGGTAGCCGGTGACCTTGGGCTCGACGAGCGAGGGGAGGCACCCGCGGGCCATGGCCACGACCGGTGTGCCGGCGGCCAGCGCCTCGCAGACCGCGGTGCCGCCGGGCTCCTCCCAGCGGATGGGGAAGAGGACCGCCCGGGACCGCCTGAGCAGGTCGGCCTTCTCGTTCCCGGCCACGCTGCCGATCCAGCGGACCCGGTCCCCGTCGAGATGGGGCGCGATCCGGTCGAGGAACCAGCGGACGTCGGGGTAGCCGCGGACCGGGCTCGTGGGGTCGGCGAGCGCGGTCTCCAGGGCGGTCCGGTCGGGCTGACCACCGACCGGTCCGGCCAGCACCAGCGGCACCCCGGCCGCCCGGCAGGCCCGCAGCGCGATGTCGATGCCCTTGGCCTCGCACAGCCGGGACAACACCAGCACCGAGTCGGTCCGCTCCTCCGGCGCCGCCGGCGTGGTGTCGGGGATGGGGACGGAGAGCGGCACGGAGCCGAGGGTCTGCCGGCGCAGCGTGGCCGGGCCCCGCTCGACCTGGGAGTCCGAGACACCGGCGAAGAGGACCCGCCCCCGTCCGTCGAAGGCCTCGTAGAAGTCGGCATTGCGTCGCAGGTCCCAGTGCAGCGTGTGCAGCACGGGCGGGACCGCATCGCCGAGGGCTCCCAGCACCGCGGGGCCGACCACCTCCAGGTGCGTGTGCACCAGGTCGAACGGCTCTCCCGCGGCGGCGTGCCGGCCGATCTCCTCCACCACGACCCGCGCGTGCGCGTGCGCGGCCCCGACCACCTCCGGGTACGGCGCCGCGAGACGGGCGAACTGCCCGCGGGGGAAGGCCCACACCCGGCCGTCGGCGTCCTGCTCGCTGTCACCCACGGTCGCCAGGACGACGCGGTGGCCGCGACGGCGGAGCTCCGTGGTCAACGTGGCGACGACGGTCTCGAGGCCGCCGTAGCCCCGGGGTGGCACCGCCAGCCACGGGCCGGCGTCCATGAGGATCTTCACGCCGACCGGCCCGGCACACCGGCTGCGCGGCGGGCGGCGTAGGCCGGCACCGTCCGCATCGGTGGCCGCTCGACCACGCCGACGTCCCAGGTCACCGCCTCGATGCCCCCACCGGTCCGGATGTACTGGACCAGCTGGTCGCTCGGCACCGCGATGCCGGGGCAGCGGGCCAGCGCGGTCTGGACGATCTGGCCGGCCATGCGTCCCAGCGCGGCGTCGGGCTGGTGCGAGTGCCGCCGCGTGCCGAGGTCGACCTGCGCGAGGGCGTCCACCCCGGCCAGCTCCGCGAGGTCGATGAGCAGACCGAACTCCACGCCGTAGTGCGAGACGAAGGGGACCTGCTCCAACAGGTCGCGCCGGCCCGCGTACTCACCCGACAGCGGCTGGACGAACCCGGACAGCTGCGGCCACAGCGCGCTCAGCAGGGGCCGGGCGGTCAGCTCGGTCACCCGTCCGCCGCCGCTCGGCACCAGTCCCTCGGTGGTGGACAGCGGCCGGTCGTAGAGCCCCTTGACGTAGCCGACGGTGGGATCGGTGAGGAGGGGGCCCAGCAACCCCACCACGAACTGCGGATCGAAGCAGATCAGGTCCGAGTCGATGAAGACCACCAGGTCGCCGTCGGTGACGTGCAGCGACTTCCACAGCGCCTCGCCCTTGCCGGCGACGCGGCCGCGCTCGGGCAGCACGTCGTCGACCCGCACCACCCGGGCGCCCGCACTCGCCGCAGTGGCCGCCGTCCGGTCCGTCGAGCCGCTGTCGGCCACGACCAGCTCGTCCACCAGTGCGTGCCGCTCCACGAGCTCGCGGCGGATCCCGGCGACGATCGCGCCGACCGTGCGTTCCTCGTTCAGCGCGGGGAGCACGACACTGACCGTTCGGCCCTGGGCCCGCTTGGCGGCCGTCAGCGCGGCCGCGTGGTAGTCCGTGGCGGTGTAGGTCCGGCGGCTGAGCCACCGGGAGACGTCCACGCGCATGCGGTGTCCTTCCCGTCCAGCGACGACCAGCACGCCACCGCGTCTCGGCGGCGGGGGGGGCATGGCGGTTCCCGACCGTCCGGGCGGGACGGCGTTCCCCCGCGGGGGCGGTCCGAGGGGCAGGATCGGCGCGGTGACCCTCGACGACGGCACCGCACCGACGTGACCGTCCGGGTGGGGCTCGTGGGAGCGGGCGCCGTCGGTGCCCGGCACGCGCGCACACTGGCCGGTTTCGACGACGTCGACCTCGTCGCCGTCTGCGACCCCGTGGCGGCCTCCGCCGAGGTGCTGGCCGAGGAGGTGGACGCCCGGCACGTCCCCGACCTCACCGGCCTGCTCGCCCTCGGGCTGGACGCCGTCTGGTTGTGCGTGCCGCCGTTCGCGCACGGGGACCTGGAACTGTCCGTCGTGCGCGCCGGGTTGCCGCTCTTCGTCGAGAAGCCCCTGGCGGCCGACCTCCGCGTGGCCGAGCACGTGGCCGCCGCGGTCTCTGCCGCCGCGCTGCCGACGGCGACGGGATACCACTGGCGGCACCTGGACACCGTCGAGCGGGCTCGCTCGGCGCTCGCCGGTACCACCGTCCGCCTCGTCGACGCGCGCTGGTGGAGCACCACGCCCCCGCCCGCCTGGTGGAGCCGGCGGGACCGGTCCGGCGGCCAGGTGGTCGAGCAGGCGACCCACCTGCTCGACCTCGTCCGGCTGCTGGCGGGGGAGGTCGTCGAGGTGGCCGGCGCGTCCGCGCCGTCCTCGGCCGGTGGACGGGACGTCCCCGACGCCGGAGCGGCCGTGCTGCGCCTGGAGTCCGGCGCCGTCGGGACGGTCAGCGTCTCCTGTGTCCTGCCGGCGCTGACGGCCGCGGGCCTGGAGGTGATCGGCGACGGCGTCGCACTGGAGCTGACCGAGACCGCACTGCACGTGCGCACCCGGGACGCCGAGGTGCGCGCCGAGCCGGAGGTCGACGCCAGGAGGGCCGTGGACCGGGCCTTCGTGGACCTGCTCTCCGGCGGGAGCGCGTCACCGGCGATCGTCGACGTGGCCGAGGCGCTGCGGACCCACCGGCTGGCCTGGGCGGTCTCCGAGGCCGCCCGCACCGGGGGCACCGTCCGCGTCGGCGACCGGTGAGGACCCCCGTCCCCGTCCGCGCCCTCGTGGTGCCACGGGCGGGAGAGCTGGAGATCGTCGAGACCGTCCTGCCACCGCTCCCGGACGGCCGGTTCCTGGGACGGACGCTGTTCACCGGCCTGTCGGCCGGCACCGAGCTCACCTGGTACCGCGGGACCAGCCCGTACTTCCGCGCCGGCTGGGACGCCGAGCTGGGCGTGTTCGACCGCGACCGGCCCACGACGCGCTTCCCGGTGCAGCGGCTGGGCTACATGGAGGTCGCCCGGGTGACCGACAGCCGGACCACCGCGGTGGCCGAGGGCGCCCTGGTCGCCATGGCCTACGGGCACGCGACGGCCGTGCACGGCGATCCGCTGACCCACCACGTCGTGCCGCTGCCGCCGGGACTCGACCCGCTGCTGGGCGTGTACGCGGCCCACCTCGGGCCCATCTGCGTCAACGGTCTGCTGCACGCGGCCGCGGACGTCGGTGGCAGCGAGCTCCGGGACGGGGTGGACGGCCGGCTCGTCCTGGTGACGGGCGGCGGGCCGATCGGCCTGCTGGTCGGGTTGCTGGCACAGGTGCACGGGGCCGCGGAGGTCGTCGTCGCGGATCCGACCCCGGAGCGTCGCGCGGCCGCGCGCGCGCTCGGCCTCGACGCCGCCGACGACACGCCGGACCTGGCGCGCGAACTCAAGGTCCGGTGGCGGCACGGACCGGCCGACCACGGAGCCGACGTGGCGTTCCAGTGCCGTGGTACGAGCGCGACGCTGGCCACCGCGCTGCGCTGTCTCCGGCCCCAGGGCACGGTGATCGACCTGGCCTTCTACACCGGGGGCGCCGAGCACGTCGCACTCGGCGACGAGTTCCACCACAACGGACTGTCGCTCCGCTGCGCCCAGATCGGCCGTGTCCCGCGCGGGCTGGCGCACCGCTGGGACCGCCGGCGCCTCTCGGCGGAGACGCTCGCGCTGCTCGACGTCCACGGCGCGAGGATCGGGAAGGAACTGGTGACCGACGTCGTCCCCTTCGACGAGGCACCCCGGCTGTTCGCCGACATCAGCGCGCGGCGTCGGCACGTGATCACGGCAGTACTGCGCGTGCCGGAACCGTGAGGGAGTCATCGAGGCCGGCCCTCCCGTCCACCGCACCGCGCACCGTCCCTGCAGCGCCGGCGCGCCCAGGCGTCCATGACAGCCGGGCCGGGGCCGCCGCGTCGATCGGCAGGAATACGGATGTGTCCACGAGCGGGCGCTGCGCAGCTGCCTCCGGGCACGGGGGAGTGTCGGCCGCCCAGGGCCGAAGATGGGCAGTTGTGCCGACGGCGCCCGGGCACCGGCCCGACCATCCTGGGGGGAGCGGCTGCCCGACGGGAACGGGCGTTCTCGTAGCACATCCGCGCCTGCACGCCGTGCCAGGTACGCCGGCGGTCGCGTCCACGCCACGGGGGGAGATGACCGCGTGCCCCATCTCGCGTCACGGGGCGGCCGCGCCCGCCGTCGGAGCCTCGCGGGCTGCGGCCGGTGACTCCTCCGGACGAGACGGTGCACCTGCGTCCACCTCGCAGTGGACCCGTGACCACGGCCGGCCGGGCACGACCCGTGCCCCCGGACGTGTTCGGGGAGGGGCCTGCCGTCATCGGGCACCGCGGGCTCGGCTGCGGCGTCGTCGACGGGCATCAGCAGAACACCCTCGGCTCCTTCGCCGCCGCCGTGCGCAGCGGGGCGAGATGGGTGGAGGCCGACGTCCGGCGTCTGGGCGACGACGTCCTGGTGGTGGCGCACGACGCCGAGTACCCGGACGGCACCCGGCTCGACGACGTCACGGGGGCGGAGGCCGACCGTCGCGGCACGCTGCGTCTCAGCACCCTGCTGGACGAGCTCCCCCGCCAGGTGGGGCTCAACCTGGACCTCAAGTCCTCGATGGACGACTGTCTGCGGTCACCCGGGCGCACCACCGCGGGCATCCTCGCGCCGGTCGTGGCGGCGGAGGCGACGCGGCGGCCGCTGATGGTCTCCTCGTTCGACCCGGCAGCCCTGGGGCTCCTGCGTGCGACGGCGCCGCGGGTGCCCCTCGGACTGCTGACCTGGCACGGCTTCCCCGTGGAGATGGCCGTGGCGGCCTGCGTCCACATGGACGTCGAGGTGCTCGCGCTCCACGTCGGCTCGCTCGGGGAGGGGACGGCCGCCGAACAGGTCGACCCGGGCGTCCTGACGAGGCTGCTGTCCCTGCTCCACCGCTGCGGCCGGCAACTGCTGGTCTGGTGCCCGCAGATCGCGCTGGCCCGGTTGCTGGTCTCCGCGGGTACCGACGCGGTGGTCGTGGACGACCTGCCGGAGGCGCTGGTCGCACTGAGCCCTTCCCCCTGACCGAGGGACCGCTGATGGTCGGGAACGCAGGTACCAGGGAGTGCCGACCGCCGGAATCGGTCGATCTGCCGAGTGTGCGCGGGGCTGCCGAGGGGATTCTGGAGACCACACCGTTCCGCTGAGGCAGCCGGCACCCGGCCGGCTCGACGACCACGGACCACGAGGCCCCGCCCTCGATCCTCCCGTCCCTCGGCCGCCTGTCCTGCATCGCGACTCCTGCTCGACGTTCCTCCTTCCCCGACTCACCGGCGACACATCGACAGGAGAACCTGGATGGCGACCATCGGACTGCTCGGTTCCTACGGCGGGCTCAACATCGGCGACGAGGCGATCCTGACCTCGATCCTCGCCACCTGGCGAGAGGCCGTGCCCTTCGCCGAGGTGGTGGTGTTCTCCCGCGACGCCGCGCACACCCGGGACGCTCATCTGGTCGATCGGGTCATCGACGCCCGCCGGGGCCGGTGTGACGCCGTCAACGAGGAGATCGCCGGGCTCGACGTCCTCGTCCTCGGTGGCGGCGGGCTGCTGTACGACAGCGAGGCCACGGAGTACCTCCGGCACGTACGGACGGCCCACCGGAACGGCGTGCCGACGGTCGGATACGCCCTCGGCGTCGGGCCACTCACGACGGCCGAGGACCGCGGCGCCGTACGCGAGGTCGTCTCGGTGATGAACCAGGTGACCGTGCGCGACGAGGAGAGCAGGCGGGTCCTGGAGGAGGTCGGCATCGAGCGGCCCATCGAGGTGGTGGCCGACCCGGCGCTGCTGCTGAGCCCCGCTCCCTTCCCGGCCGACCAACTGGCCCGCGACGGGGTGGACACCTCCGGGCGGCTGATCGCCGTGTCCGTCCGGGAACCGGGGCGAGCGGCACCGGATCTCGCCGTGGACGCCTACCACGCCACCCTGGCCGCGGTCGCCGACTTCGCGGTGCACCGCTACGGCGGCCAGGTGGTGTTCGTCCCCATGGAGCGCGGCGACGTCCGCGAGAGTCATGCGGTGCTGGCCCGCATGACGGCTCCCGACCGCGCGCGGGTCCTCCACGGCACGTACGGGCCCCGCGAGATCCTCGGCCTGATGCAGCACATGGACCTCGCGGTCGGCATGCGGCTGCACTTCCTGGTCTTCGCCGCTCTCTCCGGGGTGCCCTTCCTGCCGTTGCCCTACGCGGGCAAGGTCGCCGACTTCGCGCGGACACTGGGCATCGAGACGCCGGGCAGCCTCGACCGGGACGCCGTGGGGCCGCTGCTGGCGGCCGTCGACCGGCTCTGGGACGAGCGCGAGGCGGACGCCGGACGGGTACGGGCCCGGATCGAGAGGCTCAAGCGCCGGTCGGCCGCCCCGCTGCAGCACGTCCTCGACGTCCTGGCGGGGCCGTCGACGCCCGCGATCACGGGCCGGTCCATCGAGCAGGAGGGAGTCCCGCGTGCCGCCGTTGACCCGGCCGGTCGCAGGGGAGCGGTTGACGTTGCCCCCGCGCTCAGCGTTGCAGGCGGCTGAGGCCGACGTCCTCGTCGTCGGAGGGGGGCCGGCCGGCATCGGTGCTGCGCTGGCGGCTGCCGACGCCGGCGCCGACGTCGTCCTCGTCGAGCGGTACGGGTTCCTCGGCGGCAACGCGACGGCGGCGCTCGTGATGCCGTGGATGTCCTTCCACACCCGCCGTCCGCAGCCGCCGCGGCTGGGCGACGTGAGCCTGTTCCCCACCGACCACGGCGAGGGAGAGCCCGTCGTCGCGGGCAAGCACATCGAGGTCATCGACCGGCTGGTGCAGGCCGACGGCGCGGTGCTGCCGTCGCCGGACACCGGGTACACCGTCCCCTTCGACCCCGAGGTCTTCAAGCAGGTGGCCCTGGACCTGCTCGACGGCGCGGGTGTCCGGTACCTGCTGCACGCCTTCGCCAGCGGGGTCCGGACACCGGGCCGGGCCGGCGAGGTGGTGTTCGAGACCAAGTCCGGGCCGGTCGTCGTGAGCGCCCGCGTGACGGTCGACTGCACGGGGGACGGCGACGTCGCCGCGGCTGCGGGAGCGCCGTTCGAGATCGGCCGTGAGAGCGACGGACTGGTGCAGCCGATGACGCTGATGTTCCGTGTCGTGGGCTTCGACCCGGGACCCTTCGAGCGCTACGTCGCCGACCACCCCGACCAGTGGCGCAGCGTCCACGGGCTCTGGGACCTGGTGGAGGAAGCGACCGCAGCGGGCGACCTGGACCTGCCCCGCGAGGACGTCCTCTTCTTCAACTCGGCGCACCCGGGTGAGGTCGCCGTCAACTCGACACGGGTCACACAGGTCTTCGGCACCGACGTCTTCGACCTCACCCGCGCCGAGGCGGTCAGCCACCGGCAGATGTCCCAGATCGCGGCCTTCCTCCGGGACTACGTGCCCGGCTTCGCCGGCTCCTACGTCGCCCAGAGCGGCGTGCAGGTCGGCGTCCGGGAGACGCGGCGGATCCTGGGCGACTACGTGCTCACGGGCGAGGACATCCTGAGCGCACGGAAGTTCGACGACGTGATCGCGCGCGGCACCTACCCGGTCGACATCCACAACCCCAACGGCAGGGGAACCGTGCTGCGGTCGGTGCCTCCCGGGGACGCGTACGACGTCCCCCTGCGCTGCCTGCTGCCACGGGACGTCGACGACCTCCTGACGGCCGGGCGCTGCATCTCCGGCACCCACGAGGCCCACTCCTCCTACCGGGTCACGCCCACCGCCATGGCCACCGGCCAGGCCGCCGGGGTCTGCGCGGCGCTCGCGGCCGCCGCGGGCCGGGCGCCCCGGGAGGTGGAGATCGCCGCCGTGCAGGCGGAGCTGGTCCGGCAGGGCGCCGACCTGGGGGGCCGCGGGGAAGACGGGGCGTGCCCCTCGAGCGGGGTGTCGTGCGGTGATCCGGCGGGGCGACCGGGCCGGTGGCTCCGCGGTTCGTAGCCGGGCAGGGTCGTGACGGCGAAGTCAGGGACGTCGTGGCCTGTCCACCGCCCCTGGTCGGGGTCCCACCAGACCAGCTTCTCGCGCTCGCTCCACGGCCGTCCGTCGAGCTCGGCCGAGGCGCGGTCGTACAGCAGCCGGCGGTTGGCCGGCCAGGTCCGGCCCCGCTCCGGGTCGTGCGGGCCGGGAACGCCGCACACCCGCTCGACCATCTCCGGGCTGTACCGGGAGAAGTGCCGCTCGAGGACCTGGAAGCCGCAGCGGGGGTGCTCGAGCCTCGGGTCCTGGGCGATCCCGCCCGCTGCTCCCTCGATCGGCGGCCCGCCCGTGCCGGTCTCCACGGGGGCGGTCTGGCGCTGGCCGGCGCCCTCGTAGTCCCAGGTCGTGGTGTCGTAGCTGCCGGTGGCGGGGGCGTAGCCGCTGAACAGGCCGTCGAGGTCCTCGGTGTCGGCGAGCCCTCGTCCACGAGGAACGCGGCATTCGTGTACGCCGTGACGTACTCCCGGAAGTCCAACTCGTTGCTCAGCACGTGGTTGACGACGCCGCCCAGTAAGGCGGTGTCGGTACCCGCGGTTCCGGACGTACTGGTCGGCGTGCGCGCTGTTGCGGGCCCGTCGTGCGGCGTAGCGCGTCGCCCTGGTCGTCGGTGTCCTGCCAGCCGCGGCGCCGGGTGTCGAGCACGCGGTCGGCCACCGTGTCCATCGCGGTGTGCAGCGGCAGGTCGGTCCACTCGGTGGCGTACGGCGCCCGGTGGCGGACCTTCCGCTCGCGCCGCAGTCCGGTGACCGGCTGGAGGCGGGCCGACCCCTTGGGACACAGCCGCCCTCGGGGCACCGGGGAGTCGGGGTCGCCCTCGATCTGCACGACCCGCCCGGCGTCGGCGAGGACCGGCTGGGCGCAGCGGACGGCGCGGCAGCGGCAGACCGACCTCGCGGGCGCCCGGGGCGTGTCGGTGCGGGGGTGCAGGGCCCTCGACCGCGGGGACCGCCCCGCGGCACCACGGGCCAGGCGGTCGGGTCCGGTCAGCTCTCAGCGGTGCGAACGTCTGAGCCCATCGGAGCGGGACCGGGGGACGGCGGGCATTGGTAGATCTGCCGATCTTTCGGCGGAACCCCGCGGCGAGTCCGGATGTGCGGTGGCCGCGGTGGGACAGCCGACGCAGAGTCAGGGGGCCGGTGAGCAGAGCCGGCCACTGGGCGCCGCGCAGTGCTCTCAGGAGCCCCGGGGCCCGCGCGCCAGGAGGCGACCGGATGCGAGCAATGGTGTACCGAGGTCCCTACAAGGTCAGGGTGGAGGAGAAGCCCCGGCCGAAGATCGAGCATCCCAACGACGCGATCGTCCGGGTGCAGCTCGCCGCGATCTGCGGCTCCGACCTGCACCTCTACCACGGCATGATGCCGGACACCCGGATCGGCCACACCTTCGGCCACGAGTTCATCGGCGTCGTCGACGAGGTCGGGTCGTCAGTGCGGAACCTCTCCGTCGGCGACCGGGTGATGGTGCCGTTCAACATCTTCTGCGGCACCTGCTGGTACTGCGCGCGAGGTCTGTACTCCAACTGCCACAACGTCAACCCGAACGCCACGGCCGTCGGCGGCATCTACGGCTACTCCCACACGACCGGCGGGTACGACGGCGGCCAGTCCGAGTTCGTCCGGGTGCCGTTCGCCGATGTCGGCCCGTCCAAGATCCCGGACTGGATGGCCGACGAGGACGCGGTCCTGCTCACCGACGCCACGGCGACCGGCTACTTCGGGGCGCAGCTCGGCGACATCGTCGAGGGCGACGTCGTCATCGTGTTCGGCGCCGGACCGGTCGGACTCGTGGCGGCGAAGTCGGCCTGGCTGATGGGCGCCGGCCGGGTCATCGTCATCGACCACCTGGACCACCGGCTGGAGAAGGCCCGCACCTTCGCCCACGCCGAGACCTACAACTTCACCGAGTACGGCGACATCGTCCTGGAGATGAAGAAGACCACCGACTGGCTCGGGGCCGACGTCGCCATCGACGCCGTGGGCGCCGAGGCGGACGGCAACTTCCTCCAGCACGTCACCTCGTCGAAGCTCAAGCTGCAGGGCGGCTCCCCGGTGGCGCTGAACTGGGCGATCGACTCCGTCCGCAAGGGCGCGACGATCTCGGTGATGGGCGCCTACGGCCCACTGTTCAGCGCCGTCAAGTTCGGCGACGCGATGAACAAGGGCCTGACGATCCACACCAACCAGGCCCCGGTCAAGCGGCAGTGGCCGCGGCTGTTCGAGCACGTGCGCAACGGCTACCTCAAGCCCAGCGAGCTGGTCACCCACCGGGTGCCCCTCGAGGACATCGCCGAGGGCTACCACATCTTCTCGGCCAAGCTCGACGGAATCATCAAGCCCCTCGTCGTCCCGACCGCGGCGTGAGCGACAGGAGAACCCGATGACGTACACACCGCACAAGCCCCCGATCGCCGAGTCGCCCGACGAGCTGAGGAAGCGCATCCCCGGCTGGGGCGTGGACCTCGATCCCAAGGACCGGCCGTCGGTGCCGAAGCTCCAGTTCCAGGAGGACTTCACCGGCGCGCACTGGGAGTTCCCGGAGCGGCAGCCGGAGAAGTACCCGCGCGAGCGCTCGGTCGAGCACGGGATGCTCACCCCGGTCTTCGGGACCGCCCAGCCGCCGTCGGGCGTCGCGGGTGTCATCCGTCGCTACGCCTACCACTACAGCGAGGGCCGCACGGCGCACTGGCTGCTGCTCATCCTCGCCGACCGGGTGGATGCGTGGGAGCACCACCTGAAGTCGCTGCTGACGCTGCACCCGGACAACCCGATCACCGAGACCGGGGTGAAGGCCGAGTTCACCCACCACGGCCTGCGGTCGCGCGTCGGGCAGCACCGCACGGACCTCAAGCACCAGGTACTCGACCCGGTGATCGTCGGTGGCCCGTGGATCGCCGCGGCGGGGGCGGTCTACGCCGGTGCCCGGAGCGTGTCGAGGTCGCTGGCGCGCGTCGGGTCCGACGGGCAGCGGCCGGTGCACTGAGCCGGCGACGGCTCGCCCCGGGCCACGGACGGACCAGCGCGACCCGGGGAACGGCACGCCGTCGGACGGGTGCCGAACCGTTGGCCCACCCCGCGGTCCTCGAGGCCGCGCCCGCCCGGTCCCGCCCCGCGCGACGCGGGGCGGGGCGGGACCGGTGTGGGACGACGGCGCCCGTGAACTGCTCCGGGTGGACACCCCCGGGCAGGTCCGGTGGGGCCCGGGTCGACGCGCCCGACGGCGTGCGCGACGTGGCGGTGCGGCCGGGAGCGGTTTCCGCCTGCTCACCCCGGACGGCGCGGTGAGCGTCCTGCGGGACCTGGAGGGGGGCTGGCCGGATGTGCGGCGCCTGCGACCGCGCCGGCCGCTGCGTCGCCGCCTGCCGGGCGAGATCGGCAGGACTGCCCGCGGAGGAGCCCCCATGACCGCGTCCACGATCCGCGCCGTGACCCTGCCCGACGGCACCGCCGCCCCGGCCCTCGGCATGGGCACCTGGTACCTCGGTGAGGACCCAGGCAGGAACGACATCGAGCTGGACGCCCTCCGCACGGGCATCGACATCGGCCTGACGCTGGTCGACACCGCCGAGATGTACGGCGACGGCGCCGCCGAGGAACTCGTCGGCCGGGCGATCGCGGGCCGGCGGGACGACGTCTTCCTGGTCAGCGAGGTGCTGCCGCACCACGCCACGCGCCAGGGCACGGTGGACGCCTGCCAGCGGAGCCTGCGCCGACTGGGCACCGACCGCCTGGACCTGTACCTGCTGCCCT
This sequence comes from Geodermatophilus sp. SYSU D00879, assembly GCF_054050375.1. Taxonomy (NCBI): domain Bacteria; kingdom Bacillati; phylum Actinomycetota; class Actinomycetes; order Geodermatophilales; family Geodermatophilaceae; genus Geodermatophilus; species Geodermatophilus sp. SYSU D00879. The sequence goes on along the minus strand of NZ_JBJGZF010000001.1, from coordinate 61,596 downwards.
GGCGCGGCGGGTCCCGGTCGAGGAGACCGTCGCCGCGTTCGAGTCGCTGGTCTCCCGCGGGCTGATCCGTGCCTGGGGCGTGAGCAACGTCGACGTCCCCGGCCCCGACCAGCTGGTCGGGCTTCCCGGCGACGACCGGGTCGAGACCGACCAGGTGCTCTACGACCTCGCCCGGCGCGGCCCCGAGTACGACCCGATCCCCTGGTGCCGCGGCAGGCGCATGCCCCTGATGGCGTACTCGCCCGTCGACCACAGCAGGCTCCTCGAGCACCGGGCCGTCCGAGACCTGGCCGCGGAGAAGGGGGTCACCCCGGCCCAGCCGGCCATCGCGTGGGTGCTGCGGCTGCCCGACGTGTTCGCCGTCGCCAAGGCCTCGACCCGCGCGCACGTCGTCGAGAACCGCGCGGCGCTGGAGATCGGCTTCAGCCAGGCGGAGCCGGACCGGCTCGACCGGCTCTTCCCCCCGCCGTCCGGCGAGGTCCGCTCGACGTCCTGTAGGACCGGCCGACGAGCCGATCACGAGGGCCTGCCTCACGAGCCGCAGCCGGCGGGTTCCTCGTCGTGATCACGGGGCCGGTCCGGGGGGCGCCACGCCCACTCGACGCAGGAGTGGGGAGCAGGTCTTCCCGTCGCGTGGTGTCGACGAGCCCCTGCAGGAGGGCGGTGTGCCGGTGCTCGGTCGATGCTGGGCAGGACGGCGGCCCCGCAGCCAGTGACTGCTGCGGGGCCGCCGTGCTCAGACGAGTCCCTCGTTGTGGGGCTCGATGCTGGCCGAGGGGTCCACCCCCTCGTCGGCGTCCGGCTGGACAGGGCCCTCACCCGGCTCGGAACCGGAGCCGGCGGCGGTGTTCCGGGAGGACCGCTCCGGATCGGTCACGTCGGTGGTCGTCGGCGCCTGACCGATGCGCTTGGCGGCATCTCCGGTCCCGGTCTCCTCCAGCTCTGATTCGCTCACGACTCCTCCATCCAGGTCGTTCATCCAGGTCGTTCGACGTCGGTGATCACGCAGTGGGCTCCACGAGTTCCTCGGGCTCGTGGGACGGCTGGCCGGACGGTGACGTTCGGAGGGCCGGCCGGCGCGGTGACGTGGCCGGCGACCGGTCCTACCGGGGCTCGCGCATGTGCTCGGCGACCCCCGCGGGGGCACGGGTGCGGGCCTGCTCGGCCGCCCGGCTCGCCGATCGGCCGGCGCCGGGGTCGACGCGCACCGACCGCGCGACCTCCGCACGGCTGCGGTACTCGACCGGCGGGATGGCCCGGAGGCTGCGGACCACCGCCTCGGGTGCGCCCGCCCGCTCGGCGGCGGCGACCAGCGCCTCCTTGCCGGCCGGGTAGTCGACGTCCTGCAGGTAGTGCAGGACGTCCTCAGGGGTGAGCGGATCGGTCACGGTGGTTGCCTTCCGACTGGTGGTCGTGGGTGTCCGGCGCCCGAGGGCGGCTCAGCCGTGGGACCCGACCGCGGCGATGGCCGCGTCGATCCGCCGGGCGAGTTCGAGGTCCATGTCGGTCACGCGGTCGAGCGAGTGCGTCCAGACCTCGAAGGTGACCGTGTCCTGCAGTTGCTCGACGCGCGCGTGGTGGGTCATGTCCTGCTCGGCGCGGGCGACGGCGTCGCGCAGGGGTCGCTGCCGCTCGGGCGGGAGCACGACGGTGCGTCGCAGGCGGTGTTCGTCGCCCTCCCAGCCCTCCAGGGCGGTGAGCGCGCGGTCGATCTCGTCCTGCTCGAGCAGCCGCGGGGTCAGCCCGATCGGCACCCCGGAACCGCGGGGCGGAACGCCCTGGTCGATCGGTGCGAACAGCTCCTCACCGTCCGGCAGCCGCTCCGCGAGGACGCCGGCCACCTCTGGTTCGGAGGCGGCCAGCGTCGACAGGACCGCCTGGGTGTAGAAGCGGGCCCGCTCGGCCGGGCAGCCGGACCCCGCGCTCACCGCGGAGACCAGGGCGGTGCTGCTGTCGGGGTGCAGACCCGCGCCCCGGACCTCGGCGGCACCCCGGAGGGAGCCGGGCAGGACCGCGGCCAGCCGGTCGCGGTCGGGCTCGTCCAGCGAGGCGGCCACGGCGGCGACGACCGCTTCCACCGCCCGCCGGGCCTCCTCGGTGTCGGCTGCGCCGACCTGTGCTCCCGCGGCCTGGATCAACGTCGCGTACTGGATCACCGGGCTACTCCTGACCTGCTGCCGTCCTGGTCCTCCGGTCGTCGGCCGCTGCCTGGGCGGCGGGTCCAGGCCATCGGCCCGACCAGCTCCCGGGTACTCCTGCGGCAGCCGGGAGAGGACGTCGTCGAATTCTCCGGGTGCGACCGCCTCCCGCACCGTGGTCAGGACGGCGGCGGCCCCGTCGGGCGCCGGTCGTGGGGATTCCGTCGTCCGACCGCGGCTCCGACGTTAGGACCGGTCACGACTCGCGGACATCGGTCGATCGACCGATCCGGCCTCCGGTCCCGGGGTCCCACCACGGCTGCCCGCGCGGGGAGGCGACACGCAGCGGCGGCTCCGCGCCGCGACCGCACGCCGGCAGGCTGTTCACGACGGACGCGCCGGACGTGACCGCCCGACCCGCGTCTCCCGTGTCGGGGACCGTTGCGGAGACCGGGATGTCCGGTCAGCCGCTAGTCGTCTGCACCCGGCCGAGAGCCGTCCGTGCCCCGGGCCCCGGGTTCCTCTCGGGTGCGCCCAGGGCCGACGGCCGGAGCGGCGCCGCCCAGTTCCTTGCTCACCGTCGGATCGGCGTCGTCGGGCTGGGGCACCCGCGGGTCGTCCGGGGGCCGGATCTCCACCTCGTCGGCAGCCGCGGGTGCGTCGTCCTGCGGAGGGATGGTTCCGCCGTCCATGCCGTGGGGGTACCCCGAGCCGCCGCCGGGACCCGAGCCGCCGGCCGAGATCGGCAGACCTGCCGATGCCCGTCGGTCGCCCGGCGGACCGGGACCGGACCCCGCCGGTCGTCGGTCGTCCCTTCTCCCCGGCGCCCACGTGGCCGGGACCGTCCCGTGCTCCGGCCGTGAGTCCTCGGCCGAGTTCAGCGCCGGCCACCCGCGCCCGTTCCCGCCGGGACGTAGAGGCCCGCCCTCTCGGCGCGCACGGCGGCGAGCGTCCTCGAGGGAGCCCCCAGCTTGGCGAGGATGTGCTCCAGGTGCGCGGCGACCGTCCGCGGGGCCACCACGAGGGCCCGGGCGATCTCCTGGTTGGAGTCCCCCTCGACCAGCAGCCCGAGGACCTCCAGCTCCCGGGGCGTGAGCCCGCGCAGGTCGCCGCCCGGGGAGAGCAGCACCAGCCCGGACAGCACGTGGGACACGTCGTCCGTGCCCGTCAGGACCGTCACGCGGACATGGCCGTCCGGGGCGTGCCGGCCACCGCGCGGCCACAGGAAGGACGCGTACACCTGGCCGCTCCGGACGGCGGCGCGGGCGGCGTCCAGGGCGGGAGAGCCTCTCGCGAGCAGCGCGTCGTCGCCGAGACCCGGGAACGGGGCGGTGCCACCGTCCCTGCAGAGCACCACGCCGGCCGCGGCACCCTGGACCATGCGTGCGGCGGTGAGCAGCGAGTCCATCGGGTCGATGCCGCGGGCGAGGATGGGGGCGAACTGCGCCAGGCGGCGCCGGACGGCCTCCGGCGGCGGCCGGGTGTCGGCGGAGAGCAGCGCCAGGTACCCGACGTGGCGCTGCCCCGGTACGAACAGTCCCACGGTGAGGGCCTCGTGGTAGCCGGCGGGGGTGAGGCACTCGGCCCACGTCGGCAGGTCCTTGGCGGAACGGGGGAAGTCCGACGGGCTCAGCGGTGGGCGGGCGCGACAGGCTCCGGTCACCTCGATGTCGTGCGCCGTCGCCGGACCGCTGAGGTACCGGACGGTGCTCCGGTCCAGCGAGGTGCTGGCCAGGGAGGAGTAGCCGTTGCCCAGCGGGTCGGCCAGCGCCACCCACGAGGCGTCGAAGGGGATGTGGCAGCCCAGTTCGTGCAGCAGCGCCTGGGCGCGTGCAGGGAGCAGTCCCGGAGTGGCGGCGATCTCCGCGAGGCGGAGAGCCGGGGCCTCGGTCATGTCGCTTCACCAGTCCAGGGCCTGCGCGGTCGGACGGAGCCGTCGAGGACGGCCGCGGCCCTGGACGAGGCTGACCGGGCTACAGCTGTACATACCGACCCGACCAGGGGAGCAACCCGTGACCCCGTGACCGGAAACCTCGGTGGTCGGAGTCGTCGCCACCGCCACCACGGCCCGTGGACGGCACGGTTTCCGCAGTAAGATCCACCATGGAGTTGCGCCAACTGCGCTACTTCCTGGCGGTGGCTGAGGAGGGGCGCTTCAGTCGGGCCGCGAAACGGCTCCACATGGCTGCTCCGTCGCTCTCGCAGCAGATCCGCGCGCTGGAGCGGGAGCTCCGGGTCCCGTTGTTCGAGCGGACCCCGGAAGCGGCCCGGCTGACCTTCGCCGGCGTCGTCCTGGTCGAGCGGGCCCGGATCATCCTGGCGGAGGTGGACCGGGCGCTGGCTGACGCGCGCGCCGCCGGAGCGGACTCCCGCGAGCGACTGACCCTGCGGGTGGCCACCATGGCCGACCTCGTCCTCGCCGGCCCGCTGCGGCACGCCGCGCTGGCGATCGACGGGATCGAGGTGTCGGTGAGCTCCGCCCGGGGGGACGACGCCGTCGAGGCCGTCCGCCAGGGCAGGGCGGACGCGGCGATCGTCTGGAGCCGGTCCTACCCGCAGCGGGACCTCGCCGGCGTGGTGCTGGGTTCGGTCGTCCTCGGCGTCGTGCTCCCGCTCGGGCACGCGTTGAGCGGCGCGGTCACGGTGCCGGTGGCCGCGCTCGCCGACGAGGTGTTGGTGATGTTCCCTCGGGAGCCGTTCGCCGGGACGTGGGACCGGTCCGTGGACCACGTGTTCCCCGCCGGGGCCGCGCGCGACCACGTCGTCATCGAACCCGACCTGCTGAACGCGCCGGAGGCGGTGCTGCGCGCGGTCGGAGCCGGCACCGGCGTCGCCCTGAGCATCCTCGGGCTCGTCGATCACCTGGGGATCGAGGGGATCACGGTGCGGCCTCTCGTTCCGGCGTTGACGTGGGACCTGGAGGTGGTCTGGCGGGCACCGGCCACCCCTGCCGTCCGCAGGCTCGTCGACTTCCTCGTCGAGTCGTCCCGGGACCCGCAGACGCTCATCGAGGCGACGCGTCGTGCCGGCGACGGCCGGCGGCAGTGACGGTCAGGGCCTGAGGACCACCTTCCTCGCACCCGTCCTGCTTGTGCTTGGAGACGTCGTAGCCGTGCGGCGCCTGGCCGGCGGCAGCCGGTGGGTGGTCACCCGGGTGGGGTCGATCTCGCCGCGCTCGATGCGCTCGAGCAGCGGGCGCACGTACCGCTGGACGTGGCACTGACCGGTCTTCAGGGTCAGGGAGCGGTTCATCCAGGAGCCGGCCGGGAACTCGTCGACGAAGCCGCCGTACACGCCGACGACCGAGACGATGCCCCCGCTGCGGCAGGAGGTGATGGCCTGGCGCAGGACGTGCGGCCGGTCCGTCTCGGACCGGACGGCCTGCTCGGCCCGGTCGTAGAGCTGCACGTGGGCGGCGCCGTGGTGACCACGTGGCGGATCCAGGGCGGGGCGATGAGGCCGATGCGCATGGGACGTCCTGGAGACGGGGCGGCGCAGGGGCGTCGCCGGTGGAACGGGACTGTCCGCGATGACAGCCGGTCGCTCGGCCGGCAACCATCGGCAGAGCGACCGATTCCGGGCCGGCGCCGGACCCGCTCAGGTCGCTCCCGTCACCCCGGGCGGGATGCGCAACCCGCCGCGCAGGGCGCGCACCGCGGCGGCCGTGAGGTCGCTGGTCCCCAGGGCGACCAGGCTCCGCCCCAGGGAGTCCGCCACCGCCTCCGCGGCCACGTGGAGCGACTGCGCGAGGGCCAGGATGCCGGTGACGCCCTCGATCACGAGGCCCAGGACACGGAGGTCCAGGACGGTGAGGCCGTGCAGGTCGCCCGGTGCACCCAGGAGCACCGCGGCGGAGAGGTGGTCGAGGTCCGGGCGGGCGAAGTCGAGCGCGGTGACCCGGATCAGCTGCTCGCCACCGGTCCCCGGTGCCGGGGCGAGGAACGAGGTGTACGCGCCGCTGACGGCCAGCTCGTCAGCGGCGACCCCGAGGATCGGTGAATCCGGCGTCAACAGACGGTGGTCGGGCAGACCCGGCAGCGGCAGGACGTCGCCTCCGCGGGTGAGCACGACGCCGGCGCCGGCGTTCACGACGATGCGGGCGCTCTCGGCGATGTCCCGGGTCCGGTCCAGGTCGTCGGCGATCACCGTGGTGACGGCCGCGACGACCCGGCGATCGGCCTCTCTCGGTCGCGAGGGATCGGCGGAGAGCAGGCTGAGGAAGCCGACGTGCCGCCCGTCCGTCGTGAACAGCCCGGCCGCCAGACCCTGGCGGAAGCCGGCCGGGAGCAGGTGGTCGGCCCACGCGCGGACCTCGGACAGGGGACTCGGGATGTCGCTGGCCAGCATCGGCGGACGGCGCCGGTGCAGGCCGAGCCGCTCCACCTCCTCGTCGGCCTCCGGACGGCCGAAGTAGGCGACGAGCGCCTCGGCCGGACCGGTGGTCGCCAGCGGGACGTGGGTCTGCCGCTCGGGGTCGCGTACGGCGAGCCAGCCGGCGTCGAAGGCCAGGATCCGCCCGAGCTGCTGCAGGTGCTCCACAGCCCGTTCCTGCACGGTGGCGGACGACGCGACGACGCCCACGACCTCCGACCACACACGCTGGAGCCGCGGTTCGCTCCCGCTCATCACAGCTCACCCTCCCTCACTCACGGGTGGACGTACAGCCCGAGGCGTTCGGCACGGTCAGCGGCACGGGTTCGCGTCGGTGCCGCCGGCCCGGCCGGGGGCGTGCCCCACACGTGCGCCCTCCGGCGACTCGAGCGCAGGAGCGTCGGCGGCCGCCGTCCTGACGGGCACGTGTCACAGACTCCCCGTGTAGATCACCGTCTCGGCCAGCACTCGCACCTTGACGTTGCTGTTCTGGCTGTGCGTCGCGAGCATCGCGAAGGCCTGATCGGCCGTGAGCTGGCGCTGGCACATCAGGATGCCGATCGCGATGCCGATCTGCCGGTTTGTGGCCAGCGCCTGCTCCAGGCTGGCCGCCCTGTCCTCCGCCGATCGGACCCGCGCGTGCAGCTGGTCGAGTTCGGCGAGGACGGCGAGGCGGTGCACGGGCGCGGCCGGCGCCTCCCCTGACGGGTCGACGGTCATCGTCTCCTGGTCCTCCTGCTGTGCGACCGGTGTGCGGATGGGCCGGCGCGTCGTCGCCTGCACGCGGTGGACCTCTCCTGCGACGGACGCCAGGGTGCGGGCGCGTTCCGGCGTCCGGCATCGGCAGAGCGACCGATCCGCGCGTCCGGGGTGGGCGGGACGGGGTCCGGCCCGTCGACGTCCGGCGCCCCACGAGCGACCTGGACCTCGACGGGTCCACCGTCGTGCCCGCCGACCGGCCCCCGGCACTGCGAGCGGTAGGCGGCGAGGACGGCGCGGCCGGCCGCGCCGCGGAGCACCTCGTCCCGGCTGACGATGCCGAGCCCCCACAGGGGCGCGCCGGCCGACGTGGCGACGGCGACGTCGCCGAAGACGGCCTCGTCGAGGCACGCCTGCGGGCCGTAGGTGATGCCCAGGCCCCGCTGCACCATGGTCAGGACGCCGAACCACTCGTCGACCTCCAACCGGACCTGCCGGGGGATGCCCCGGTCGGCGCGGGGCAGGGCGACGAACCACGCCCTCTCGCCGGCCGGCATCGACGGCTCCGATGGCACGTGGGAGGGACAGCGGCGGGGGAGGGGCCAGGAGCACCGGAGCGTCCGGTGCCTGGCGGTGCGCGTCCCTGGACGGGCCCTTCGGCAGGATGACCGATGGAGATGCCGCCCCGGGGCGAGTAGGTCATGAGGGGACCACGCCACTCCCGGGACGGACGAGCGATGACCAGCGGATACTTCCCAGGCCCGTACGGCAGCCCCTTCGACGACTTCTTCGCCCGGTACACGGGCGGCGCCCGCCAGCCCCGCCAGCGCGTCGACATCACCCAGTTCCTGAGCGAGCAGGCCAGGGAGCTGGTGAACGCGGCGGCGCGCCGGGCCGCCGAGGTGGGCAGCCCGGACCTCGACACCGACCACCTGCTGTGGGCGATGACCGAGGAGGAGCCGACGCGGCAGCTGATCGGCCGCGCGGGCGCCGACCCGGCGCAGCTGCGCGCCGAGCTCGACGGCCTGCCCCGTCGCGGCGAGCCGCGCGCCGAGCCGCCGGCCCTGACCCCCGCGGCCAAGCGCGCCCTCCTCGACGCCCACCAGGTCTCCCGAGCGCTGGGCTCCACCTACATCGGTGCCGAGCACCTGCTGTTCGCGCTGGCGGTCAACCCGGACTCGCCGGGCGGGCGGCTCCTGCGCCAGCGGGGCGTCACGCCGGAGGCCCTGCAGCAGGCCGCCAGCGGCGCGGGCGGCGGGCAGGGCGGGGCCGGCCGGCCCCCGTCGAGCACCCCGACGCTGGACGAGTACGGGCGCGACCTGACCGCGATGGCCCGCAACGGGGAGATCGACCCGGTGATCGGCCGGGAGCAGGAGATCGAGCAGACCGTCGAGGTGCTGTCCCGGCGCCGCAAGAACAACCCGGTGCTCATCGGGGAGGCCGGCGTCGGGAAGACCGCGATCGTCGAGGGGATCGCCGCCCAGATCGTCGACGGCGACGTCCCGGAGACCCTGCGCGGCCGCCGGGTGGTGGAGATCGACCTGACCGGCCTGGTGGCCGGCACCCGCTACCGCGGCGATTTCGAGGAGCGGCTGAAGAAGGTCATCGACGAGATCCGCGAGCACCGCGACGAGGTCATCGCGTTCATCGACGAGCTGCACACCGTCGTGGGCGCGGGGGCGAGCGAGGGCTCCGCCGGTGCCGGCAACATGCTCAAGCCGGCCCTGGCTCGCGGGGAGCTGCACGTCATCGGCGCCACGACGCTGGACGAGTACCGGCGCAACATCGAGAAGGACGCGGCCCTGGAGCGCCGGTTCCAGCCGATCCTGGTGGCCGAGCCGAGCGTCGAGGACACCGTGCAGATCCTCTGCGGCCTGCGCGACCGCTACGAGGCCCACCACCAGGTGCGCTTCACCGACGAGGCCGTCGTCGCGGCCGTGGAGCTCTCCGACCGCTACATCACCGACCGGCACCTGCCCGACAAGGCGATCGACCTCATCGACCAGGCGGGGGCCCGCGTGCGCCGCCGGGTGAAGACGCCCCCGACGGACCTGCGCGGGCTGGAGCAGGAGGTCGAGCGGCTGCAGCGGGAGAAGGACCAGGCGGTGGCGGGCGAGCAGTACGAGCGGGCCTCGGACCTGCGCGACCAGGTCGCCGAGGCCCAGCAGCGGCTCGAGCGGGCCCGGGACGGCGGCGGTGAGGGTCCGGGCGTCCCCGAGGTCGGGGTCGAGGACGTCGCCGAGGTGGTGTCCCGGGCCACCGGCATCCCGGTCAGCCAGCTCACGGAGGAGGAGATGGCGCGGCTGCTCGGCCTGGAGCAGCGGCTGCACGAGCGGGTGGTCGGGCAGGACGAGGCGGTCGAGGTCGTCGCCGAGGCGGTCCGGCGCAGCCGGGTGGGGCTGGGGGACCCCGACCGGCCGATCGGCAGTTTCCTCTTCCTCGGGCCCACCGGCGTCGGGAAGACGGAACTGGCCCGCGCCCTGGCCGAGGCGCTCTTCGGCGACGAGGACCGGATGATCCGGCTGGACATGAGCGAGTTCCAGGAGCGGCACACGGTCAGCCGGCTGGTCGGCTCCCCGCCCGGCTACGTCGGCTACGAGGACGCCGGACAGCTGACCGAGGCGGTCCGCCGCCGGCCGTACTCGGTGGTGCTGCTCGACGAGATCGAGAAGGCGCACCCCGACGTCTTCAACACGCTGCTGCAGCTGCTGGACGACGGCCGGCTCACCGACTCGCAGGGCCGCACGGTCGACTTCACGAACACCGTGGTGATCATGACCAGCAACCTCGGGTCGGAGGCGATCGTGAACGCCGGCCGCGGTCCGCTCGGCTTCACCGGCAACGGCAACGCCGGGGACGACCTGCGCAGCCAGGTCATGCGCCGGCTGCGGGAGTCATTCCGGCCGGAGTTCCTCAACCGGATCGACGAGATCGTGGTGTTCCAGCAGCTCGACGACACCCAGCTGGAGCGGATCACCGACCTGCTGCTCGACGAGACCCGCCGGCGGCTCAGGGCCCAGGGCATCGAGGTCGAGTTCACCCCGGAGGCGGTCAGCTGGCTCGCCGAGCGGGGGTTCGAGCCGCAGTTCGGCGCTCGCCCGCTGCGCCGGGCCATCCAGCGCGAGGTGGACAGCCGGCTCTCCCGGCTGATGCTCGACGGCCGGCTGCGCAGCGGCCAGCGAGTGCGCGTCATGGTCCGGGACGGCGACCTCGACCTCGAGGTGGAGGACGCGCGGGAGGCCGCGACGGCGCAGGCGTGAGCGGTCGCTCCGGTGCTCGGCCTGCGCCGGGCGAGGCGACGGCCCCGCAGTCCAGCGGCTGCGGGGCCGTCGTGGTCGGAGGAGCCGTCGTCGTGGGCTCGATGCCGGCCGAGGGGTCCACCCCCTCGTCGGCGTCCGGCTGGACGGGGCCCTCGCCCGGCTCGGAACCGGAGCCGGCGGTGTTCCGGGAGGATCGCTCCGGACCGGTCACGGCTGTGGTCGTCGGCCCCTGACCGATGCGCTTGACCGATGCGCTCGTGACCGATGCGCTCGGCGGCCTCCCCGGTCCCGGTCTCCTCCAGCTCGGAGGAGGAGCGCCCGCGCGAGGCCACTGCGTGCGCGCGTCGCCGGCCGTGGGGCCGGGCCGCTGGTGCCCGGGAGCGCGGGGGCGACGCTGCGTACAGCGGGGTCCTGGCGCCGCTGCGTCGACGGTGTGGCGGCTCGTCTCACGACCGGGCGGACGCCAGCCAGGGAGCGGCCTGCTCGCGGAGGCGCTCGTAGTCGGCTTCCAGCGTCAGCGACTCCTTCGCGGTGTCGAGGACGAGGCGCGCCTCCCGGACGAGGGGGGCGGTGCGGTCCGGTAGCCCCGCGTCCTCGAGCTGACCCACCAGCATCTCGATGGTGCTGAGCAGACAGCGGCCGATGGCCGGGGACTCCGCGCCCGCGAGGCGGACGCGCTCGAAGGCGGTGGAGACGTAGTCGCCGAACGACTGCCGGCGGGGGAGGAGGACCGCACGCCCGGCGCTCGCCGTTCGCCAGGCCGGTGGCAGGTCCCGCAGCAGCAGCGCGCGCAGGACGAGGCCGAGGTGCAGGACGACCTCGCGGACGGTGGTCGAGTCGCTGCTGCTCTGCGAGCCGGCGCGCTCGGCGACGTCGACGAGCAGGGTGATCCCGTAGCCGAGGTCCTGCTCCAGCGTCGGGTCCGCGCCGATCACGACGGCCGAGCGGACGGCCGCGGTCACGCGCTCGTCCGGCTCACCGGTCGGTCCCGTCCGGACCGTCGCCAGCAGGATCCCCTCGGACGCGAAGTCCCCGGCGCGCACCGCCAGCTCCACGGTCGTCTGCGGTGGCAGGGCGTCGAGCACGGTCTCGAGGTCGATCCGCTGGATCCAGCCGCTGTCGTGCGCCAGCACCGGGTGCCCCGGATCGTCGGCGCCCCGGGGGCTCGCGGCCGGGGGGACGGGCGGGTGGCCGCGGTCGAGCGGCGGGTGGGTGAGCTCGATGAGCCGGAGGCAGTTGTCGGTCATCCAGCGGATCACGCGGCCGACCTCGCCCCAGTGGGTGGCGTTGCGGAGGGCAAAGAGGACCAGAACCGCTGCCATGATCGGAACGGCGCACGTGACGGCCACGGACACCTGGGGCACCGGACCGCCGGCGTTCGGATCGGGGATCGCCCGGGCGACGAGGATCACGAAGGTCATCGCGCCGACGAGGGCCCCCAGCGCATGACGTTGCACGGGATCGGTGAGGAAGCGACGCCGGACCCGGGCGGACAGCGGTTCCGCGCTCATGTCGAGGGCGTACATCCGGACCATGAAGACGACCGAGATCACGAAGAGCAGGCTCGTGGCGAAGCCGGTGGTCAGGGCCTGCGCCACCGAGGTGCTGACGTGCAACCAGGACGGCGTCCGGTCCGGGCCGAGCCATCGGTCGAGCGCCAGCGTCCCGGCCGCCAGGGCCGCCCCGCCCGCGGCGTACAGGAGGGCCACGACGACGGGGTGGTCGGTCGGTGGCCTGAGGCCGAAGGCGGCAGAGGGACGCCGGCCGGCCGGCGTGCGCTGCGGGTCCGGTCGTGTCGGGGACACCACCGTCGGGCCTACGTCGATCCGGGCACGAGCCGGGCGAACTCCCCGCCCAGCTGGGACAGCACGTCGTCGAACTCGCCCGGTTCGACCGCGTCGCGGGTCGTGGCCAGCACGGCGACCATCCCCTCCCGCGCTTCCTGCTCGGGCAGCCGTGCCATCCGGGCGACCCGCCGGGCGAACTCGTCGGGTCCGAAGGGCTGCGCCTCCGGTTCCGGCGGGATGAGGTCGGCCTGCAGGGCCCCGGGCAGCTGGGCACGCAGGTCGTCGGCTTCGCCGGCGGTGAGCCGCTCGGCCAGCACGCGCAACGTCGCGTGGACGAGCGTCTCCGTCTCGTCGCGGGGGCGCGTGCCGCGGGCCTGCACGGACGAGACGAAGTCGTCGTACTGCACTGGTCCTCCTCCTCGCCGGAGACCGGACGCGTCGGACGCCCGCCGGTGCTCCCAACCTGGGGGATGCCGCCGGGGAACGCATCGGCAGACCTGCCGATGTGCGCGCGCCGTCCGGGTGCCGGTGCGGGAGCCGGGTAGCCCTCCTGCGACGCCGACCGCGGTGTCGAACTGCCGTCCCGGGGAGGACCACCATGCGAGTCGAGGACCTGTCGGGGGACGACGCCGCGGTGTACCGGGCCGTGACCGAGGCGGAGGTCGGTGCCGGCGCTCCGCACCTGCAGGACATCGCTCGTCGCGCCGGTCTGGACCTCGAGCGGGCGCGGGCCGCCGTCCACCGTCTGCTGCACAGCGAGCCGAAGATCCTGCACGAGGTCCCCGACACCAGCCGCACCGATCTGGGACCGGTGTACGAGCTGGCGCCCCGCACCTGACCCTGCGGACCCGTTCCTGCGCACGCCGGGGCCCGGTCCCCCGCCCCGCCTCCCGTCGTGACCGGGACGCGGGGGCCACCCGCCGTGGGCGCGCACTCCCCGACCCGGTCGGACCCCCAGGGGGACGTCGGCCGGCCCGGGATCGGCATGTCTGCCGATACCGGGCGGCCCGCCGCGCCGGGTGCAATCGAGGTCCCGACCCGAGCCGGGAGCGGGGACCACCCCTGACGAGGAGGCAGCGTGAAGGCAGTCGTCTACGAAGGGCCGCGGCAGGTCAGCGTCAAGGACGTACCGGACGCGCGGATCGAGCGGCCGACCGACGTCCTGGTGCGGATCACCTCGGCGAACATCTGCGGCTCGGACCTGCACATGTACGAGGGCCGGACCGACTTCGAGACCGGCCGCTGGTTCGGGCACGAGAACATGGGCCAGGTGGTCGAGGTCGGCGACGGGGTCGACAAGGTGCAGGTGGGCGACTGGGTCGTCCTGCCGTTCAACATCGCCTGTGGGCACTGCAAGAACTGCGAGCGGCAGCTCACTAACTACTGCCTGACCGCGCAGCCGGAGCCGAAGATGGCCGGCGCCGCCTACGGCTTCGCCGACATGGGCCCCTGGGCCGGTGGGCAGGCGGAGCTGCTGCGCGTGCCCTGGGGTGACTTCAACTGCCTGCGGCTGGGTGAGGACGCCGAGCAGCGCCAGACCGACTACGTGATGCTCGCCGACATCTTCCCGACCGGCTACCACGCCACCGAGATGGCCGGCGTGAAGCCCGGCGACCAGACGGTCATCTACGGCGCCGGCCCGGTCGGGCTGATGGCCGCCCTCTCGGCCACCATCCGGGGGGCCGGCAAGGTGATGGTCGTCGACCGGCACCCCGACCGGCTCAAGCTGGCCGAGTCGATCGGCGCGATCGCCATCGACGACTCGAAGGTCGATCCGGTGCAGGCCGTTCTCGAGCAGACCATGGGGCTGGGCGCGGACAACGGCTGCGAGTGCGTCGGCTACCAGGCGCACGAGCCCGACGGCCAGGAGCAGGCCAACCTGACGATGAACCGGCTGGTCGCCTCGGTGCGCTTCACCGGGACGATCGGCACCGTCGGCGTCTACGTGCCGCAGGACCCCGGCGCCAGCGACGAGCTGGCGAAGCAGGGCAAGCTCGCCTTCGACTTCGGCATGTTCTGGTTCAAGGGCCAGCACATCGGCAGCGGCCAGGCGCCGGTCAAGAAGTACAACCGGCAGCTGCGCGACCTCATCGCCGCGGGCAAGGCCGAGCCGTCGTTCATCGTGAGCCACGAGCTGCCGCTGGACCAGGCGCCGGAGGCCTACGAGCACTTCGATGCCCGGGACGAGGGCTGGACCAAGGTCGTCCTGCACCCGGCGATGGCGGGGAGCTGACGTGGCCGGGGAGCTGAACGGACGGCGGGTCGCGATCCTGGCGGCCGACGGGGTGGAGCGGGTCGAGCTGGAGCAGCCGCGCCGGGCTCTGGACGACGCGGGTGCGCGGACCGACGTGCTGTCGATCCACGACGGCGAGATCCAGGCGCGCAACAACGACCTCGAGGACGCCGGCACCTTCGGCGTCGACCGGCTGGTCGGCGCGGCGTCGGTGGACGAGTACGACGCGCTGCTGCTGCCGGGCGGCACGGTGAACCCGGACCAGCTGCGCATGCAGCCGGCGGCGGTCGAGTTCGTGCGGAACTTCGTCGAGTCGGGCAAGCCGGTGGCCAGCATCTGCCACGGGCCGTGGAACTTCGTCGAGGCCGACGTCGCGCGAGGACGGCGGCTGACGTCGTTCCCGAGCATCCGCACGGACCTGCGCAACGCCGGCGCCGAGGTGGTCGACGAGCAGGTGGTCACCGACGGCAACATCACCACCAGCCGGTCGCCCGACGACCTGCCGGCCTTCTGCGAGCGCATCGTGCAGGAGTTCGCGCGGGCACCGCAGACCGCCGCCGCGGGAGGTCGGGCATGACCACGTCCATCGGGAACGTGGCGTCCCTCGCCGCCCGCGCCGGCGGGAGCGTCGTCCGCCAGGTGCGGTCGGCCATCGACCCGTCCACCGCCCGGCCGGCCGGCGCGGGCCAGCCGGCGTCCGGATGGCTCGTGGTGACCGTGTTCCGCGAGCCGTCCGACGTCGACACCGCGCGGCTGCCCGCCCCCCTCGCGGGGTTCGGGGAGCGGATCGAGGTCCGCGTCCGCCCGGCCGCGGGCGGCAAGGGCACCGAGCTCGCGGCCCGGTTGCGCGACCGGCCGTCGCCGGGCACCGCCCTCGGCCGGCTGAGCGGCAGCGACCCGCAGGCCGACCTGCGGTCCGCGCTGCGCCAGGCCAAGCAGCTCATCGAGGTGGGCGAGGTGCTGGCGGTGGACCCGGCGCCGCACGGCAGGCGGACGGCGACCCCCGGTGGCGTGCTCCTGGAGGCGTGGACCCGGATGGCCCCCAGGGGAGGTGTGCGATGAAGGCGGTGACCTGGCGCGGGGTCAACGAGATCGGCGTCGAGGACGTCCCCGAGCCGAAGCTCCTCAACGACCACGACATCATCCTCGAGGTCGGCCTGTCGGTGACCTGCGGCTCCGACCTGCACCTGCTCGGCGGGTACATCCCCGCGATGCGCGCCGGTGACGTGCTCGGGCACGAGTTCATGGGCACGGTCGCCGAGGTCGGGGCCGGGGTGACCAAGCACCGGGTCGGCGACCGGGTGGTGGTGGTCTCCTTCATCGGCTGCGGGCAGTGCTGGTACTGCAAGCAGGGGCTGTGGTCGCTGTGCGACAACGGCAATCCCAACCCCGGGATCACCGAGGCGCTGTGGGGCCAGTCCATCGGCGGCTGCTTCGGCTACTCGCACGCGATGGGCGGCTGGGCGGGCAGCCACGCCCCCTACATCCGGGTGCCCTACGCCGACCAGGGCGCCTTCGCCATCCCCGACGGCGTCTCCGACGAGCGGGCGCTGTTCGCCTCCGACGCCGCACCCACCGGCTGGACCGGGGCGCACCAGGCCGAGGTCCGGCCGGGCGACGTCGTCGCGGTGTGGGGAGCCGGTGGCGTGGGCCAGATGGCCGCCCGCGCGGCCATGCTCATGGGCGCCGAGCGGGTCGTCGTCATCGACCGGTACGACAACCGGCTCGACCAGGTCCGCACGCACATCGGGGCGGAGACCCTCGACTACGAGGAGGTCGACGTCCCCGCGGAACTGCGGGAGATGTCCGGCGGGCGCGGTCCGGACGTCTGCATCGAGGCGGTGGGCATGGAGGCGCACAGCCCGGGCCCGCAGTACCTCTACGACCAGGTCAAGCAGCAGTTGCGGCTGCAGTCGGACCGGCCGACCGCCCTCCGGGAGGCCATCTACGCCTGCCGCAAGGGCGGGACGGTGTTCGCGCTGGGCGTGTTCGGCGGCCTGGTGGACAAGTTCCCGATGGGCGCGGTGATGAACAAGGCGCTGACCCTGCGCGGCGCCCAGCAGCACGGGCACCGCTACGTCCCGGAGATCCTCGAGCGGATGAGCCGGGACGAGGTGCGGACCGAGCACCTCGCCACCCACGTGATGCCGCTCGACGACGGGCCGAAGGGCTACCGGATGTTCAAGGAGAAGGAGGACGGGTGCGTCCGTGCGGTGTTCCGTCCGGGTGGCTGAGGCGACACCGGGCGGCCCACCGTACGGCCCGGCGCCGGGCCGTACGGTGGGCCGGCGCCGGGCCCCCGCCGGTCCGGTGCGGGGCGACCCGGTGAGCGCCGCACCCCGCACGACGGCGGTGGAGGCAGGCCCACGGCCGACGATCCTGTCGTGGCGCCGCCTGCTGATCTGCCTCGGCGGCGGCCTCGTCGCGGTCGGACTGACCACGGTCGCCGGTGTCCCCGAGCTCGCGATCCTCGTCGGCTGGGCCGTCGCCGCCGGCGGCCTGCTGTTCTGGGTGTGGCGGATCAGCTGGCCGCGCGACGCGGAGGGGACCAAACGCCTGGCCGAGGAGGAGGGGCAGACCCGGGTCACGGACACGGCCGTGCTGGGTGCGGCCGTGGCCAGCCTCGCCGCCGTCGTGGAGGCCCTCGTCCGGTCCAGCTCGGGGGACACCGTGGGGGTCGCCACCGTGGTGCTCGGCGTCCTGGTGGTGATCCTGTCGTGGGCGCTGGTCAACACGGTCTTCGCCCTCAAGTTCGCGCGCCACTACTACGCCGGTGGCGACGGCGGCATCGACTTCGGCCAGCGGGAGCCGCCCGCCTACAGCGACTTCGCCTACGTCGCGTTCACCGTCGGGATGAGCTTCGCGATGCCGGACACCCAGGTCGAGGACACGTCGATCCGCAAGGTCGCCCTCGGGCACGCTCTGCTGTCCTACCTGTTCGGCACCGTCGTGATCGCCGTGGCGGTGAACCTGGTGACCAACCTGGGGCAGCAGGGATAGCGCCGGGGTGACGGCCGACGCGGTGTCCACGGTGCTGCGCCCTCGACCAGCCGGCCACGGTGGGCGCACCTCCCGTGGCCGTGGAGGTGGACCCGTCGCCCGGCACGGACGTGCTCGGCGTGGTCGCAGTCGTGGTTGCAGTCCGAGTCCCCTCAGCTCCACCCGTGCGACCAGGGCGTCCCCCCGCGGGGAGGGCGCCCTGAGTCGTCTCCGGCTCCGGCGTGGCGCCGCACGGGTCCCTCGCCCGTCAGGCGGCGGTCGGGGACGGGGTGTGCTCCGGGAGCGAGGGGCAGGTGTGGATCGCCGCGGCCCGGAGCTCGGGGAGGTCGTGCACCAGCCGGTGCTCGGCGTCGTGGGCGAGGCGGTGGACGTCGGTCACGCTGAGCCGCCCGTCGATGTCGAGGTCGGCCTCGGCGTGCAGGCGGTGGCCGTCGCCGCCGGCGTGGTCCTCCGCCGGAGATCCCGTCCGTGACCGGAGGACCGAGGACCCGGCGGGGTGCATGCTGTGGGCGTCCGCAGCGGTCCAGCGCCGTCGTCCGCCCGGAGGACCGATGACCGAGTTCGTCGCCCTCGTCGCCGCAGGGGTCGTGGTCGTCGGCCTCGGCGTCCTGGCGGCCGGTTCCGTGCTGACCGCGGTCGGCTGGACGGCGGTGCGCCTCGTCCGGAACGGCGGGGACGGGGGTCCGGGTCCACTCGGCTCCACCCCTCGACCGGGGCCGGGTCCGCGGTGACACCGGTCAGGGCCTCGTCGTGCGGGGCCGGCGTCCCGCCGTCGTCGGCCGCACCGCGGCCGGTGCCCCCTCCCTAGGGTCGGGTCATGGCGATGCCACCGGTCTCCGGCCTGGACGTCGGTGTCCTGCTCGACCGGGTCGAGGGGACGGCGCCGATCGAGGCCCTGCGGGCCGCGGCGGAGGCGCTCGCGGAGATGCTCAGGGCCCGGGACCTGACCTTCCTGATCGCCGACTTCAGCGGCCGCGCCGTCGTCCGGCTCACCACGGGGATCGCCCGGGCCGAGGGCGGGCGCTCGCAGGCGGGCGCGCACGCGGAGACGCTGCCGCTGACGGGCACCGTGTACGAGCGGGTGCTGTGGACCCAGGAGGTCGACGTGCGCCCGCTCGACGACGGGGCCCGGGTGATCGCCCCGGTCAGCGACCGGGGGGACGCGATCGGGCTGCTGGAGCTCGTCCTGCCGGCGCTCCCGGACCCGGCGCTGGTCGCCGACGTCGCCGCCGCCGCGCACGCCCTGGCCTACGTCGTCGTCGCCGCCCGCCGGTACACCGACGTGTTCGAGTGGGGGCAGCGCACCACCCCGTTCTCCCTGGCCGCGGAGATCCAGCGCCGGCTGCTCCCGGCGTCCTACACCTGCGAGGCCGGGCAGTTCACCCTCGCCGGCTGGCTCGAGCCGGCCGCCTCGGTGGGCGGGGACACCTTCGACTACACGCTCAACCAGGACTCGCTGCACGTGTCGATCACCGATGCCGTCGGTCACGAGGTGCAGGCCGCCCTGCTGGCCACGCTGCTGGTGGGGGCCCTGCGCAACGCCCGCCGGAAGGGCCTGGACCTCGCGGGGCAGGCCCGCTACGCCAACGACGCCCTCGCCGACGGCGCCGCGCCCGGGCAGTTCGTCACCGGACAGCTCCTGCGCGTGCACCTGTCGTCCGGGACGGCCATGGTCGTGAACGCCGGTCACCCGCTGCCGCTGCGGCTGCGGGACCGCCGGGTCCAGGAGATCGGCCTGGACGTCGAGCCGCCGTTCGGTGTCGTGCCCCGCGCGTCGTTCCGGCCCCAGGAGTTCCGGTTGACCCCGGGGGACCGGGTCGTCCTCCTCACCGACGGGATGCAGGAGCGCAACGCCGCCGTCCTCGACGTCGCGGCGGCCCTCCGCGACACCGCGGACCTCCACCCCCGGCAGGTCGTCCAGGAGCTGGGGGCCGCGGTCCTGCGCGCGACCGGCGGCGACCTCCGTGACGACGCCACGGTGGTCTGCCTGGACTGGTACGGAGGTCCCCCGCGCCGCCGGGACAGCGCGCACGGCGCCGACGCCGGCCGCGCCTCGTCCGCACGGTCCCCCCACCGCCCGGACGCCTGACCGCGGGCACCCACCCCGCCGGGGGTCAGGACGGCCGGTCCGCCGCGCGCCCGGCGGCCCGGTCGCGCTCCCGCGACGCGAACTCGCGGGCGTCGCGGGCCTCGCGGCGGAGGCGCTCGCCGTGCTCCGGGCGGGTCCCGGCGAGCTGGTCGAGCGTGTCGGCGAGCCGCGTCTCGGTGTCGACGATGCTGCGGGCGGTCGAGGCGAGCGCGTCGGCCAGCTCCTCCCGCCGGAGCAGGAGGTCCGCGGCGCGGCGCCGCCCGGCCTCCGCCCGCCGGGCGAGGTGCCGGGTCCGGTCCGCCGCGCCGGCCGGCGGTGCCCCACCGTCCGCCCGGGACGCCATGGCCGACAGCGTGACGCACCGGCGAGCGCCGCGGCACCCCCGCGCCCCGGGACGACGGCGGGGACCGGGCCGCCCACCCCGACGGGGGACGGCGCGGCGCGGCTGCTTGCGCAGGTCGGCACACTGCCGGGGTGATCGAGAGCGCCGACTCCGCCGGGACGACCGCCCGCATCCCCTCCCTCCCGGCCCCCCGGACCGCTCCGGTCCCCACCCCGTCCGACGACACGCTGCTCGTCCCCGGGGAGACCTGCTGGCGAATCGAGCGCGCCGACCGGCACGCCGTGTTCGTCGACGCCGCCGACTACTTCGCCACCCTCAAGCGCGCGGTGCTGCGCGCCGAGCGGCGGGTGCTGTTCATCGGCTGGGACTTCGACCCGCGCATCCGGATGGACCCGCGCACGCCCGGCCGCGCCCGCGACGACCGCCTGGGCCGCGTGCTCGAGCACGCCGTCCGCACCAACCCGCGGCTGGAGATCGGCGTCCTGCAGTGGGACCTCGGCATGGTGGTGGCGCTGACCCGCCGCATGGCCCCGATCGTGCTGCTCGACCGGCGCACCCCCGACCGGCTGCGGTTCACCGTCGACACCCACCACCCGCTCGGCGGCGCGCACCACCAGAAGATCGTGGTCATCGACGACTGCCTGGCCTTCGCCGGCGGCATCGACGTCACCGCCGACCGCTGGGACACCTCCGAGCACCGCGACCGCCACCCGCTGCGGCACCGGCCGCACACGACCCGGCTGCGCGGCCCCTGGCACGACGTCACCAGCCTGGTGTCCGGCCCGGCCGCCCGGGCGATCGGCGACCTCGCCCGCGAGCGCTGGGAGAGCGGCACCGGGGAGCACCTGGAGCCGGTGACCGGCGTCGAGCCCTGCTGGCCCGAGGGGGTCGAGACCTTCCTCACCGACGTCGACGTGGCGGTCTCGCGCACCCGCCCCGAGTACGGCGGCGCCGAGCTGGTGCACGAGATCGAGCTGCTGTGGCTGGCCGTGGTCGCGGCCGCCCGGCGCACCGTCTACGTCGAGACGCAGTACTTCGCCAACCGCCGGGTCGCCGAGGCGATCGCCGAGCGGCTGCAGGAGCCCGACGGGCCGGAGTTCGTCGTCGTCCTGCCGCGGTCGGCCGACGGCTGGCTGGAGAGCAAGGCCATGGACACCGCCCGGGTCAAGCTGTTCGACGTGGTGTCCCGGGCCGACCGGTACGACCGGTTCCGGCTGCTCGTGCCGGTCACCGAGGAGCGCCGGCCGATCTACGTGCACGCCAAGGTGACCTGCCTCGACGACCGGCTGCTGCGGATCGGCTCGGCCAACCTCAACAACCGCTCGATGGGCCTGGACACCGAGTGCGACCTGTCGATCGAGGCCCGCACCGGCGACCCGCGCCGCGACGAGCTGGCCGCGGCGGTCCTGGGCATGCGCCACCGCCTGCTCGGCGAGCACCTCGGGGTCGGGCCGGAGGAGGTCGCGGCCGCGGTGGAGGAGCACGGCGGGTCGCTGGTGCGCGCCGTCGACGCGCTGATGCGCCCGACCGGGCGCTCGCTGGTGGCCTTCGAGGCGCCGGAGCTCGACCCGGTGAAGCGGCTGCTCGCCGAGACCGAGCTGCTCGACGCCGAGCAGACCCCGAACCGCTGGCGCCGCGTGAAGCGGGCCTTCGCCGGCCGCCGGCGCCGCCAGCGGGGCTGAGCGTGAGCGGGTCAGAAGCCGAAGAGCAGGCCGAGGCCCGCGACGGTGAACAGCACCATCACCAGGACCAGCGGCAGCTGGTCCGACGCCGGGGCCCGCGGCGCCACCCGCAGCGCCTTCTCGTGGGCCAGCAGCACGCCGACGACGTGGCCGAGGACGACCGCACCGACCTGCACCCAGGCGATGAGGTCCGGGCTCACCGCGCGCAGGTCCACCACGTTCGCCGCCGTCCCGAACAGGTCGGCGCCGGTGCCGAACGGGTCGCTGGCGAGGATCCACGTCGTCTGCCCGTCGAGGGCGAGCAGCGAGAAGTAGTGCGCCACCGTGTAGCCGACCGCGATCGGCACCACCGACGCCGCGTACAGCCGGGGCTGCGGGCCCAGCGGAAGGCGGCCGAGGCGGCCCGAGAGCCGGGTGCCGAGCAGGTACAGGACCGCGACCAGCGCGGTGCACGCGGCCAGCCCGACGGTGCCCGACAGCGTGTCGTCCGCCGCCCCCGGCCCGGTCTGCCACCACGCGGTGCGCGACAGCCCGTCGAAGCCGGTGGAGCCGAGCAGCACCACCACGACGGCGGCCAGCCCCCGGCTGTCCGGCCCGGCCATCGCATTGGTCAGCGGTGAGCGGACGACGACCACGCCGTCGTCGCGCCGGCCGACCACCGACAGCCGGGCGAGGACCGTGGAGTACACCTCGAAGCCGTCGCCGCGGGCGAACCACCCCTCGCCGAACCAGGCCGCCGCGGCCAGGTGCACGACCGCGTACGCACCGAGGAAGACCGCGACCGTGACCGGCGCCGACCGGCCCGGGTACACCAGCTCCAGCCAGACGAAGGCCAGCAGCGAACCGGCCGCCGGCCACAGGCCCAGGGCCGGCAGCCGGTCGGCGCCGCGCGGCGGACCGGCGAGCGTCCCCAGGCCGCGGGCGAGCAGCCGCAGCGGGTTGAGCACCCGCCACACCGGCCCGAGCAGCAGGCTCGCCGGCACCAGCCCGACCCAGAAGGTCACGTAGAGGACCCAGGGCGCGAGGTTGTCCGCCGTGTCGTCCGGGCCGCCCAGTGCCACCGCCAGCACCAGGACGGCGACGGCGAGGGCGACCGCCTGCAGGCCCCGGCGCAGCGGCGCGCTGTCCGCGGCGCGCTGCACCCAGGGCGGCAGCGGGTGCCCGGAGGCGGCGTCGCCGAGCCTCGGCCGGCGCCAGAACAGCAGCAGGACGGTGAAGCTGACCAGGATCGCCGCGCCCGCGCCGTAGAGCGCGAGGCCCAGGGGGAGCGGCAGGTCGGTGCGCGACCCGACGCCGTGGGCGAGGACGGTCACCCGACCTGCAGCGACAGCAGCACCGTGCCCGTCCCGTGCAGCTCCACCTCGAACACGCCGGGGACGTCGGCGGTGAACTCCACCGTCGCAGGCGCGCCGGGGGCCATCTCGGCCGTCCGGTCGTAGCCGTGCACGTGCACCTCGTCGGCGACGTCGCCGGTCACGGTGAGGGCCACCCGCTCCCCGAGGGGGACGGGGACCCGGCCGGTGTCGCCGGTGACCCGCCCGCCGGCGACCGCCACCGCGAGCACGCGGCCGGCCGGGGTGGTGGGGGCGGACGTCGACGCCTCCGGGGAGGGGGCGGGGGTCCCCGACGGCACGCCCGCGTCGGACGGCGCGGTCCCGGCACACCCGCTCAGGGCCACCACCGCGAGAGCGGCCAGGGCCAGGCGGCGGGTCACCGGCCGGCCCCGCTCGGCGCCGGGGCCGGGCTGTCCACCGGCCGGTCGGGGAAACGCTCGCCGGCGCTGCCGCGGCGCGAGTAGCGGCCCACGCCCCAGGAGATGGCCGCGACGATCGCGACCGTGCAGGCCAGGACGACGAGGTTGGCCGCCGTCCACAGCCCGCCGCCGGAGTCCTTGAGCTCCCGCTGCAGCAGGTCGACCTCCGGGATCGCCGCGCGGGTCACCCCGTCGGTGGCGGCGATCTCCTCGGCCGGGATGGCCGGGTCCTCGGGCAGGTAGACCGGCACCGCGGTGAGCACGCGGCCGTCGTGGATGCGCAGCATCGTCTTCCAGTCGTCGTGCACCGGCACCGGCTCGGTGGTCCGGTACTCGCCCGGCCCGGTGCGCTCGAGGTCGGTGACGACCAGCCCCTGGCCCTGCCACGCGGTGATCTGCACCCACGCCGGGTCGTCGAGGGCGTCGGCGGGGTCCAGCCGCACGGTGACGTCCGCCGTCCGCGGGTCGGCGGTGACGTCCTCGATCGCGAGGGTGGCCTCGAGGTCGTCGGGCACGGTCGCGACCAGGCCGTTGGCCACGCCGCCGGCGAGGGCCAGCAGGCTGAGGACGAGCACGCCGCGGGCCACGGCGGGGCGGGGCAGCCGGCGGCGCAGGCCGAGCGCGAGCAGCGCGCCGAGCAGCCCGCCCGCGACGCCGCCGACGACGGCCATGAGGGTGCCCTCGACCAGGACGTCGCCGTTCCACTCGAGCACCTGGGTGACCCGGGTCCAGAGCCCCTCGACCGCGGTGCCGACCGTGCCGACCAGCACGCCGGCGACCGCGCCGAAGGCCAGCGGGCGGCGGGCCAGCGGCCAGGCCAGCGCCAGCAGCTCGACCAGCAGCGCGGAGCCGAGGTAGAGCGGGAACTGCGGCGTGATCTCGCCGAGGACCGGCCCGACGACGACGGCGATCGTGCCGCGGACGACGAGGAAGAACCCGGCGGCGGCCAGTGCCCCGCCGCGGCCCATCCAGAGCCGGGCGGCGACCAGCGCGGCCCCCGCGGCGCCGGCGATCATGAACGGCTCGAGGACCAGGCGGAACTGGGGGACGTCGAAGTCGAACTCGCCCTGGAACACCGACAGGCCCAGCAGCAGGCCGCCCATGGCCGAGGCCTGGCGCAGGAACCGGGCGCGGTTGCCCACCCTCCGGCCGCCGTCGTCGGTGGACAGCCCGCCGTGGCCCTCCATCTCCAGCACCAGCAGGCCGACGATCGACAGGCCGGCGCCGCCGATGAGCATGAGGTGGGTGGGGCCCCACAGCGTGACGTCCTGGCCGAACAGGCGGTGCCAGACGTCGTCGAGGGGGAAGCCGAGCAGGGCGTAGAAGCCCGCCGCGGTCAGCAGCACGCCGCCGACGGGCACGTCCCAGCCGCGGACGAACCGGACGGCGGCCGGGCCGGGGCGCTCGTCCAGCGGCATGGAGCAGGCCAGCACGCCGCCGGCGAAGACCCCGAACAGGCCGAACAGGATCAGGTAGTGCGCCGGGTTGGCCAGCGGGCCCTCGTCGCGGCCGACGCCGATGTGCAGCGCGATGTCCCACATCATCCCGAGCAGCGCGACCAGCAGCGACGCCGTCGTCAGCACGGTCGGGAGGGCGACCCAGCCGGGGACGTGGGTGGCCCGGCCGAGGGCGTCCCCTGCGCGGGCGAGCACCGTGGTCCGGCGGGTGCGGTGCGCCCACACCAGGCCGAGCAGGGCGGCGGTGAGGGCGAACCCGATGGCGGAGGCGAGCACGATCTCGCCGAGGGCGGCACCGCCGGCGGGACGGTCCTCCACGGCGAGCAGCACGGGTCCCAGGGACGTCACGCCGCCATAGAACACCGATCTACGTAACATCGCAAAGTGACACATGTCCATACCGTTACGATCGGGTCCTGATGGAGGCTGAGGAACGGGCTGCCGAGGGCGACCGGGAGCGGGAGCTGACGGTCGACGAGCTCGCCGCGCGGGTGGGCATCACCGTGCGCAACGTGCGGGCGTACGCGGCCCGCGGATTGCTCCCCCCGCCCCGGCTGGTGGGGCGCACCGGCTACTACGGCCCCGAGCACGTCGCCCGGCTGCTGCTGGTGCGCGAGATGCTCGCCGAGGGCTACTCGCTCGCCGTCATCGAACGGACGCTGGCCACCGCCCCCGCGGTCGGCGGCTCGGCCGCCCTCGCGCTGCACCGCGCCCTGCTCGCGCCCTGGCTGCCGCCGGAGCCGGAGGAGACCACCGCCGAGGAGCTCGCCGCCCGGGCGGGCGTGCCGGTGGACCCGGCCACCGTCGACGAGATGGTCCGGCTCGGCCTGGTCGAGCGGCTCGACGACGGCCGGCTGCGGGTCAACGACCCGCCGCTGCTGACCGCGGGCCTGCAGGTCGTCCAGCTCGGCGTGCCGCCGTCGGCGCTCATCGCCGCCCAGGCCCGGGTCATCGAGTTGGTGCGGGAGATCGCGGCCACCTACGTCGGCATGTTCGTCGAGACCGGGTGGCGCGCGCTGTTCGCGGAGGGCTCGCCGCCGGACCAGCTCGACCGGGTGCGGGCCGTGGTCGACCGGCTGCAGCCGGCCGCCGCGCAGGCGCTGCTGGCGAGCTTCCGCACGGAGATGGCCGCCGCGGTCGGCGCTGCGGTCGAGGCCGAGCTGGGCGCGCTCGCCGAGGACTGAGCCGGGGCGCCCGTCAGCCGGCCCGGCGCCGGGGCTCCGGCAGGATGCCCAGCTCGCGCGCCCGGTCGACGGCCAGCAGGCGGTCGTGGCGGTCCAGCTTCCGGTAGGCGTTCTCCAGGTGCTTGCGCACCGTGCGGTCGCTGATCCCCAGCAACCGCGCGACGGCGTCGGAGGTCAGTCCGGCGCCGACGTGGCCCAGCACCTCGACCTCGCGGGCGGTGAGCCCCGGCCGCCCGTCCGCCGCGGCGCCCTCCGGTGCCGCCGTCGCCGCGCCGACGGTCCGGTCCAGCAGCGCCAGGACCGGCTGCACGGCGCGGGCCGACGCCAGCTCCGCGTCGGTGAAGTCGGCCCCGCGGCGGTTGACCGTCCAGACCCGGCTGCCGCCGGCAGTCCGGCGCGCGGTCACGATCGTCATCTGGTGCTCGGCGCCGCCCGGCCGGAGCATCTCCACGTAGGCCGGGGACCGCAGCAGCTCCGCCCGCGTCGCCACGTCGCTCAGCCGCCGCGGGGCGGGGAGGCCGCGGGACCGGTCGGCGCGGTAGCTGCGCACCACCGGGTGCCCGTCGGCGAGGTCCAGCAGCTGCCGCGCCAGGTCGCCGGCGGGCCGCCCGCCCCGCGGGTGACGCTCCACCTCGGCCGACCGGCTGCCCAGGTCGAGCGCGACGCGGCCGACGAAGTCGGCGCCCAGGAGGTCCGCCAGGCTCTCCGCGACCACGCGCAGGTACTCGTCCCGGTCCACGACCCCGTCGAGCCGGTCGGTGAGTCCCGCCGCCGGCATCCGTGTCCTCGACAAGGCGACTCCCGCCACTCGCCGCCGGAGGTGTGCGGAGGTCAGCCTGGCACCGGCCCGCCCGGCCCGCGAGGGGGCCGGCCGGCCGACGGCTCGTCGATGCGCTCGTGGGAACCGTCGAGCCCGTCGCGCTCGCGGGCGGCCAGCCGCCGGTCGCGCACCACGGCGGCGACGACGACCGCGACGAGGACCGCCGCCGGCACGAAGAACCCGGCGGTGGCGATCAGGCTCAACCCGTCGGTCGCCAGGACGCTCGTGCCGGACACGTCCCCCATGTGACACCGATCGATGTCACGGTGTCAAACCGGCGCCCCTGTCGGCACCCGGCGGTAGGACACCGGCATGAGCCCGCGCCGCCCGCTCGACCTGCTGGCCGCCCCGTCCAGCGCCGCGGCGCACTGGCCCGGGCAGGAGCGCGCCTGGGCGGCCCTGGCCGCGGCGGGCCTGGCGGAGGAGCTCGGGCGGGCGCGGGAGGTCGCCGTCCGGGAGCTGTTCCCGCCGGTCCGGTGGGCCGCCGGCCCGGCCCCGGCGGGGCGGGTGCGCGACGCCGCCCGCGTGGCCGGCGGCCTGGCCGCGGTGCGGGACGCGGTGGCCGCGACGCTGCGGGCCGGCCGGCTGCCGGTCGTGGTCGGCGGCGAGTGCACGACGACGGTCGGGCTGGTCGCCGGCGCCCGCGCGGCCGGCCGCTCCCCGGGGCTGGTGTACGTCGACGGCGGCGTCGACCTGCGCACGCCGGCCGACGACCCGACCGGCGTCGCGGACTCGATGGCGCTGGCCCACGTGCTGGCCCTGCCCGGGTGCGACCCCGACCTGCTCGCGGTCGGCCCGGTCCGGCCGCTGCTCGCGGTGGACGACGTCGTGGCGGTGGGCGTTCGGGACGCCGAGCCGGACGCGACGACGGTGCGCCGGATCGGCCTCGCCGCCGTCCCGGCCGGCGTGGTGGCGGCCGACCCCGACGGCGCCGCCGCGGAGGCCGCCGCGGCGGTCGACGGGCCCGACGGCTTCCTCGTGCACCTCGACGTCGACGTCGTCGAGTTCCTCGACCTGCCGCTGGCCGACGTGCCGGACCACGGGCGGGGGCTGCCGCTCGACGCCGTCGCCGCGGTGCTGCGCCGGCTGTGCGCCGAGGACGGCTTCGCCGGCCTGTGCCTCACCGAGGTCAACCCCGACCACGCGCCGGACCCGGGCGAGGTCGCCCGGCTGGTGGCGGCCCTCACCGCCGCGCTGGCCTGAGCGGCGGTTCCGGCCGGGCGCGGCGGGGGAGGAGCAGGGCATGGCCACCACGACCTTCGACTTCACCGGTTCCGTCGTCCTCGTCACCGGCGGTGGGACCGGCATCGGCCTGGCGATCACCCGGGCCTTCCTCGACGCCGGCGCCACCGTCGCGATCACCGGCCGCCGGCGGGAGCGGCTGGAGTCCGCCCTCGAGGGCGTGCCCGCCGGGCGCGGGGCGGCGCTGCCCGCGGACGTCTCCGACCCGGCCCAGGTGCGGCGGCTGGTCGCCGACGTCGTCGACCGGTTCGGCCGGCTCGACGTGGTGGTCAGCAACGCCGCCGGCTACGAGAGCGGGGAGGTCACCGACCTCGCCGACGACGCGTGGGAGCGGATGCGCGCCACCAACGTCGACGCGTTCTTCCACCTCGCCAAGGCCGCGCTGCCGCGCCTGGCGGAGTCGGGCGGCAACCTGGTCGCCGTCTCCTCGGTGTCCGGGCTGCGCGGGGACTGGGGGCAGGCCGGCTACAACGCCACCAAGGCCGCGGTGACCAACTTCGTGCGGTCGCTGGCGCTGGACTGGGGCCCGCGCGGCGTGCGGCTCAACGCCGTCGCACCGGCCTTCACGTTCACCGAGCTGAACGCCGACGCCCCCCGCGACGAGGAGTCGCTGGCGCCCTTCCGCAACCGCATCGCGCTGGGCCGCCCGGGGGAGCCCGAGGACATCGCGCCGTCGGTGCTGTTCCTCGCCTCCGAGGGCGCGCGGTACGTCACCGGCGCGGTGCTGGCCGTCGACGGCGGCACCAGCGCCTCCACCGGCCAGGCCCACGTCTGAGGTGCACGGGTGACCGCCCGCGCCGCCTCCGACCGGCTGGCGTTCGTCGCCGGCGTGGTCGCGGCCGCGCCGGGGGAGCGGGTGCTGGAGGTCGGCTGCGGCGCAGGCGTGCTGGTCACGGAGCTCGCGGCAGCGGTCGGCGGCGGGCGGGTGGTCGCGGTGGACCGGTCGGCGCGGATGGCCGCCGCGGCCGCCCGCCGCAACCGGGCGGCGGTCGACGCCGGCCGGGTGCGGGTGGTCGCGGCGCCGCTGCTCGACGCCGACCTCGCCGGCGAGCGCTTCGACGCCGTCGTCGCCGTCGACGTCCGGGCGTTCTGGACGGCCCCGGCGCCGGAGTGGGACGTCGTCGCGCGGGTGCTGGACCCGGGCGGGCACGTGGTCCTCGGGTTCTCGGTGATGCGCCCGGACGACCGAGACCGGGTGCGGGCGGCCGCGGCGGGGCCGGCGGGGGAGCGCGGGCTCGCGGTGACCGCGACGGCGGAGGCGGCCACGGTCCCGTTCCCGACGGCCGTGATCGAGCTGCGCCGTGCCGGGTAGGGGAGGGGCACCCACCGACCGGAGGACCCTGCGATGACCGACGAGCTGCCCGGCGACCTCTACGGCTACGAGACGCTGCTGGACGACGACGAGCGCAAGGAGCTGGCGGGCATCCGGCGCTTCCTGGCCGAGGAGGTCAAGCCGCGGGTCAACGACGCCTGGGCGGCGTCGGAGTTCCCGATGGACCTGGTGCCGCGGTTCGCCGAGGAGGGCATGGTCGGGCGCAGCTACGACCTGGAGCACCGGCCGCGCGCCTCGCGGCTGTTCACCGGGTTCATCGCGCTGGAGGCCGCGCGGGTCGACCCGTCGATGGCCACGTTCCTCGGCGTGCACAACGGCCTGTCGATGGGCTCGATCGTGCTGCTGGGCTCCGACGAGCAGCGCGCGCGGTGGGTGCCGGACATGGTCGCGCTGGAGAAGATCGGCGCGTTCGCGCTCACCGAGCCGCACGGCGGCTCCGACGTCGCTCGCGGGCTGGAGACCACCGCCCGCCGCGACGGCGACGGGTGGGTCATCGACGGCGCCAAGCGGTGGATCGGCAACGGCACCATCGCCGACGTCGTCGTGGTCTTCGCCCGCGACGTCGCCGACGACGCGGTGAAGACCTTCGTCGTCGAGAAGGGCACGCCCGGGTTCACGCCCACGAAGATGGAGGGCAAGTACGCCCTGCGCACCGTGCAGAACGCCGACATCGTCTTCGACGGCTGCCGCGTGCCCGCCGAGAACAAGCTCGAGCACGGCAACTCCTTCAAGGACGTCAACCGGGTGCTCAAGCTGACCCGCGGCGGCGTCGCGTGGTCGGCGGTCGGCTGCCAGATGGGCGCCTTCGAGGCGGCGGTCGCCTACGCCAGGGAGCGGGAGCAGTTCGGCCGCCCGATCGGCGGCTTCCAGCTCATCCAGGACCTGCTCGCCCGGATGGCCGGCAACGTGACCGCGAGCCTGGGCATGGCGGTGCGGGTGTCGCAGCTGCAGGAGGAGGGCGTGTTCAAGGACGAGCAGGCGGCGCTGGCCAAGGCGTTCGTCACCGGCCGCGCCCGCGAGACGGTGGCCCTGGCCCGCGAGCTGTTCGGCGGCAACGGGATCCTGCTGGAGAACGACGTCGTGCGGTACTTCGCCGACGCCGAGGCCCTCTACTCCTACGAGGGCACGCGGGAGATCAACAGCCTGATCGTCGGGCGGGCGCTGACCGGGCTGAGCGCCTTCGTCTGAGCGCCTTCGTCCGAGCGCCTTCGTCCCAGACGGGCCCCTCGCGAGGGGGAGGCCGACCCTCGCCCGGCTGCACGCCGCGGCGCCGGGCGCCGATGCCCTCCAGGAGACGGGCGGGACCGCCGCCCGCGGGCCGGGGAGGTGCGGTGGGCGCGCAGTCGGTGCTCGTCGTCGAGGACACCGAGGAGATCCGCGAGCTGGTGGTCACGGTGCTGCAGCGGGCCGGGCTCGACGTCCGCGCCGTCGGCTCGGGCGCGGAGTGCCTGGCGGAGGTGCGCCGGTCGGCGCCCGACCTCGTCGTCCTCGACCTCGGGCTGCCCGACGGCGACGGCACCGAGGTGTGCCGGCAGCTGCGCGCGGAGAGCGGCTGCTACGTCCTCATGCTCACCGCCCGCGCCGAGGAGGTCGACCTGCTCGTCGGCCTCGCCGTCGGTGCCGACGGCTACATGGCCAAGCCGTTCTCCCCGCGGGAGCTGGTCGCGCGGGTGCAGGCGATGCTGCGCCGCCCGCGCAGCGTCGTCGCCGTGCCGGAGCCCGACGACGCCGTCGTCCGGCTGGCCGACCTGGAGGTCGACGAGGACACCCGCGAGGTGCGGGTCGACGGCGTCGTGGTCGACCTGACCCGCACCGAGTTCGACCTGCTGGCCGCGCTCGCGTCGCGGCCGGGCCGGGTGCTCCAGCGCGAGACGCTGCTGCGCGAGGTGTGGCGCACCGACTGGGCCGGCAGCCTGCGCCTGGTGGAGGCGCACATGTCCAACCTGCGCCGCAAGCTGACCGCTGCCGGGCTGCGGGCGGCGCAGATCCGCACCGTCCGCGGGGTGGGCTACCGGCTGGTGGCCTGACCCCGCCGGGGCTCCTGCACCCGGGTGCCGGCGCAGCAGGTGGCCCGCGCGCGCAGCCGCCGCACCAGGACCGGGTCGGCCGCGGGGAGCTCCGGGGCGGAGGGCGCCGCGGCGGAGTCGGCGAGGAAGGCCAGCAGCCGGGCCGGCAGCTCGCTGCCGCGGCCCGGGGTCGTCCGCTCCGTGTCGCCGTCCTGCGTGCTCACGGCGGGGAGCCTGCCAGCGGCCCCGCGGCCGGTCCGCGGGACCCCCGAGCGATCCCCGCGGGACCGGTGTGCTCAGCGCGGCAGGACCAGCGTCGCGGTGGTGCCGCGGCCCTCGGTGCTCGCGAGCTCCAGCCGCCCGCCGTGCGCCGCCGCGATGGCGTGCGTGATCGACAGGCCGAGCCCCACGCCCGGGACACCGGCCCGCACGGCGCTGGTGGCGCGGGTGAAGCGGGTGCCCAGGCCCGCCCGCTCCGCGCCGGGGATGCCGACGCCGGTGTCGCGGACCTCGATGCACACCTCGCCGTCCGCCGTGCCCAGCCCCAGCTCCACCCGCCCGCCGCGGGGGGTGAACTTCACGGCGTTGGACAGCAGGTTGTCGACCGCCTGGCCCAGCCGCAGCGCGTCGCCGGGCACGACCGGCCCGGCCGCGGGCGCGGTCACCGCCAGCGTCACCCCGGCGGTGTCCGCGGTGACCTGCGCCGACTCGCCGGCGGCGCGCACGAGCGCGGCCAGGTCGACCTCGCCCGGGGTGAGCGCGAATCGGCCGGCCTCCACCTGCGCGGTGAACAGCAGGTCGCCGACCAGCCGCTCGAGGCGGGAGGCGTTGCGCTGCACGGTGGCCAGGTGGCGGCGGGGGCCGGCGCCCAGCGTCGGGTCGTCGAGCACCAGCTCCAGGTAGCCGAGCACCGACGACAGCGGGGTGCGCAGCTCGTGGCTGACCAGGGCGACGAACTGGTCCTTGAGCCGCTCCGCCGCGCGCACCTCGGTCATGTCGGTGCCGACGAAGGTCCAGCCGGCGGCGCCGCCGTCGTCGTCGGCGCGTGGCGTGACGGCCACCGAGACGGTGCGCCGGGTGCCGTCGGCGGCCACGCAGGTCCAGTCGCGGACGTCGCTGCCGCGGGCGGCGGCGACGGACACCAGCGCGTCCAGGCCGCGGCCGGCCAGCTCCGCGGGGTCGTGGAAGTCGGTGATCCGGCGCCGGCGGACGACGTCGGCGCGGGGGAGCCCGAGCAACCGCTCGGCGCCGGGGTTCCACACGCGGACGACGCCGTCGCGGTCGGTGCCCACGACCGACTGCTCGGTGATCGCGTCGATCACGCTGGTCATCGTGGCGGCGCGGGCGCGCAGCATGCGGGCGGCGACGGCGAGCTCCTCGCCGCGGGCGTCGACCAGCGCGGTCAGCGTGGCCCGCTCGGCCCGCAGCGCGGCGACCTGCGCGCGCAGCTCCGCGACCTCGACGTCCGTCACACCGGCAGCGTCGACCGCCGCCGGGCGCGGCTGCAGCCGGGGCCGGCCCGGGTCACCCGCCGAGGGGAGACGCGACAGCGCCCCGCCGGGTGGGACCCGGCGGGGCGCTGCTGAGCTGCGAGGATCAGCTCGACGAGGCCTGGCTCTGCACGGACTCGCGGGACTGCTGGGCCTGGCCCTGCACGTCCTGCGCGGCCGACTGGCCCTCCTGCTTGACGTTCTGCGCCGCGTCCTGCGCGGTCGACTTGACCTCCTCGACGGCCTGCTGGGCGGCCGGCTTGAGCTGCTCGCCGACCTCCTGCGCCGCCTGCTTGGCCGGGGCGAGCAGCTCGTCCTTGTGCTCGCGGACCGCGTTCTCGGCCTGCTCGGCCAGCTGCCGCTCCTTCTCGGTGGCGGGCAGCAGGCTCGACACCAGCCAGCCGACGCCGAAGGCGATCAGCCCGGCCGCGAGGGGGTTGCCCTGCGTCTGGCGGACCACCGCGTCGGGGGCCTGCTGGACGGCGTGCGCCGCCTGGGAGGCGGCGTCCTGGACGGTGCCGGCCGCGCTCGACGCCGCGCCCTGCACGGTGCCGGCCGCGTTGGACGCCGCGCCCTGCACCGAGCCGACGGCGTGCTGCGCCATGCCGCGGGCGTCCTGCGCGGTGCCGCGCGCCGAGGACCGGGTGTCGTGGGCCGAGCCCATGACCTTGTCCTTGACGTTGGCGAAGCGGCCCTTCGCCGAGGACATCCGCCGGTCGATGACGCGGGCGGGGTTGACCTTCTCGTTGAGGGCGTCGACGTCGTAGCTCAGCTCGCGACGCGTCTCCTCGATCTGCCGCCGGATGACGTCCGGGTCACTGCTGCTGGTCATGTCTGCTCCAGGGGGTGTGGTGGCCTGACCGCTCGGGTCGCGGGCCGAGGGTCAGTGGGGCTTGAGGGCGCCGGGGACCTGCTGGAGGGTGTCCACGGTCCGTTCGGGCTTCGGGTTCACCTGCCGGAACTTCTTGCGTCCCATGGCGTAGGCGACGGCCCCGATGACGCCCCAGATGACCGCCACGATCAGTGCGGCCAGGCCGGCGTCCATCACGTTCTCCAGCGCCCACCACAGGGCGAAGGAGAGGAACAGCACCGTCATGTAGCCGGCGAAGCCCGCGGCGCCGAACATGCCCGCGCCCTGCCCGGCCTTCTTGGCCTCGACCTTGAGCTCGGCCTTGGCCAGCTCGAGCTCCTGGCGCATGAGCACCGAGAGGTCCGTGGTGACCTCGCTGATGAGCTCACCGACGGAGGTGCCGGAGACCTCGGGCCGGCCGGCCTCGGTCATCGGGGTGCCGCGCTCGCCGGCGTGCGCCCCGTAGGACTCGGTCGGGTACTCCTGCTGGCCCGCGTAGCCCTGCTGGCCGGTGTAGCCCTGCTCGTAGCCGGGGGTCACGGCGTAGTTCGACTGCGGCGG
This sequence comes from Geodermatophilus sp. SYSU D00879, assembly GCF_054050375.1. Taxonomy (NCBI): domain Bacteria; kingdom Bacillati; phylum Actinomycetota; class Actinomycetes; order Geodermatophilales; family Geodermatophilaceae; genus Geodermatophilus; species Geodermatophilus sp. SYSU D00879. The sequence continues at coordinate 27,298 of NZ_JBJGZF010000001.1, read as the reverse complement.
CTCCGGGGGGTAGCCCTGCTGGCCGCCCACCGGCGTGGCGCCGGAGTAGGGGGAGCTCATGGTCAGACCCCCTGGCCCGGGCGGCGGGTCGGGTCGTCCCACCCGGCGGGCGCCGACGGCGGCACCACGCTGCCGGCCGGCGGGACCGTGCCGTACGGCGGGGGCGGCACCGGGGTGCCGGGGGTGGCGGCGTGCTCGCCGTAGGTGCCCGTCGTCGTCTCGTAGCCGCCGGTCGTCCCGTAGCCGGTGGTCGACTCGTAGCCCGAGTAGGTCGGGGCCGGGTCGACGTAGTTGCCGGCGGTGTAGGACGGCGGCGTCGAGGCGAACTGCTGCGAGCCGGACGAGGAGCCGTTGCTGTGCGCGGCCTTGACGCCGCTGGTCAGCCGCCCGGCGAGGACGCCGGCGACGGCGGCGCCGAGCAGGAAGGTGCCGGGCCGACGGCGGGCGAAGGAACGGACCTCCTCGAGCAGGTCGGCCGGCTCGCGGTTCTGCAGCATCTCCGCGAACTCCTGGACCTTGCCGGCGCCCTGCTGGATCAGGTCGCGGGCGGGGCCGGGGGCCGGGGCGTTGCCGTCGACCATGCCGCGCAGCTGCTCGGCCAGGCTCGACAGGCTCTGGCCGGCCTTCTGCTGCTGCGACACGACCTGCTGGCGGGCCTGGGTGCGGCCCTGCTCGACCAGGCTCTGCGCCTGCTGCTTGGTCTCGGCGACGACGTTGCGGGCCTCGTCCGCGGCGGTCGAGGCGACCTGGGAGCCGGCCTGCTTCGCGGTCTGGCCGACGTTGCGGGCCTCGTCCTTCGCGACGTCGGTGGTCGACGGCGAGCCCGAGGTGGTGGTCGAGGTCGTACTCGTCTCCCCGTAGCCGCTGGCGCCCGAGGAGGGCGGCGGCGGGAGGGGGGCGTCGATGGAGTGGGTCATCGTTCCTCCTGAGTGGATCTCGGTCGAGGCTGGCGCTACCCAGAAATGGATCACTCACACACATCCCGGCGACGGCCGTCGCCGGGGCGGATGCGGGTGGAGCGGGGCCGGCGACCAGTGGCGCCGGCCCGGTGGACCGTGGGGAAGACGCGGTCGGGAGCCGGCCGGACCGGACGTCCGTGCCCGGCGGCGTCGCCGTTCCCGCAGGCCACGGGCTACCCGGACGCACGGGTCCGAAACGGCGGCGGGGCTCCCGGGGGACGCAGGTAAGGTGAGCCTTCCCTGATCCGAGGAGGGCTCATGGCCGACCAGTCCCCGCGCCGCAGGCGGACGCCCCGTACGGGCACCGTCGTGCGCACCAGCCGCGTGACGCCGCACGTCGTCCGCGTCGTCCTCGGCGGGGAGGGGCTGGCCGGCTTCGCGCCCGAGCACACCGACTCCTACGTCAAGCTGCTCTTCCCGCCGGCCGGTGCGCCCTACGCGGCCCCGTTCGACCTCGACGACGTGCAGGCCCGCCTGCCGCGCGAGCAGTGGCCCGCCACGCGCACCTACACGGTCCGCTCCTGGGACGCCGCGGCCGGCGAGCTGACCGTCGACTTCGTCGTCCACGGCGACCAGGGCGTGGCCGGCCCCTGGGCGCGGGCCGCCCGCCCCGGCGACACGCTGCAGCTGTTCGGCCCCGGCGGCGCCTACAGCCCGGCCGCCGACGCCGGCTGGCACCTCATGGCCGGCGACGAGACCGCGCTGCCGGCGATCGCCGCCGCGCTGGAGGCGCTGCCGGCGGGGGCGCGGGCGGAGGTGTTCGTCGAGGTGGCCGGGCCCGAGGAGGAGCAGGACCTCGCCGTCGGCCCGGGCGTGCGGGTGACCTGGGTGCACCGCGGCGCGGCCCCCGGGGTCGCGCTGGTCGCGGCCGTCGTCGCGGCGGACCTGCCCGAGGGGGACGTGCACGTGTTCGTGCACGGCGAGGCCGGCGCCGTCCGCGAGCTGCGCCGGTTCGTGCGCACCGGACTCGGCGCCCCGCGCGAGCGGCTGTCGGTGTCCGGCTACTGGCGGGCGGGCAGCACCGAGGACCGCTGGCAGGCCGAGAAGCGCGAGTGGAACGCCGCCGTCGAGGCGGAGGAGCAGGGCCTCGGCGTCGCCTAGCCGGGGGTCCAGGGGAAGCGCGGGGTGCGCCGCTCGGTGAAGGCGGCCACGCCCTCGGCGAGCTCGCCGGCGGCGATGGTCTCCCGGTACCAGCGGCGGGCCACCTCCTCGCCGTCGCCGCCCGCGGCCAGCGCGGCGGTGACCTCCTTGGCGGCGCGCTGGGTGAGCGCCGACCGGCTCGCCAGCACCTCGGCGAACCGGCGCACCTCACCGGCCAGGTCGCCGGCGGGCAGCAGCCGGTCGACCAGGCCGGTGCGCAGCGCGGACTCGGCGTCGATGAGCTCCCCGGAGTACAGGAGGTAGCGGGTCGTCGCCGGGCCCACGAGCTCCACCAGCTGCCGGGTCGACGTCGGCGTGTAGACGATCCCGACCTTCGCCGGGGTGACCCCGAAGACGCCGGTCGGGTCGGTGAACCGCAGGTCGCAGCAGGTGGCGAGCTCGACGCCACCGCCGATGCAGTGGCCGCGGATCATCGCGATCGTCGGCCGCGGGAAGTCCCGCAGCGCCGCCTGCGCGGCGAGGTTGTCGCGGCGCAGGTGCGCCATGGGGTCGTCGGTGTCCGGCCCGCCGAGCAGGTCGGAGATGTCGGCGCCGGCGCAGAAGCTCGTCCCGGCGCCGGTGAGCACGAGCACCCGCACGGACGGGTCCTCGGCCAGCCCGGCCAGCACGCGGGGGAGCGCGGCCCACATGCCGGCGGTGAGCGCGTTGCGCTTGTCCGCGCGGTCGATGGTCAGGACGGCGACGGCGCCGTCGCGGCCGACCCGCAGGTGGTCGGCGGGGTCGTTCGAGGTCACGCGCTCAGCCCAGGTCGTCCGTCGCGAAGGTGTCGCACTGCCGCGGGTCGCCGGTCTCGTACCCGGTGAGGAACCAGCGCCGGCGCTGCTCGGAGGAGCCGTGGGTGAAGGTGTCCTGGTCCACGGTGCCCCCGCCGAGGTTCTCCTGGATGAAGTCGTCGCCGATGCGGCCGGCGGTGTCCAGCGCCCGGTCGACGTCGTCCTGGGTGATCTCGGCGATGAGCGGGGCGCCGGACTCGTCGGGCACCGTCTCGGCGTGGTTGGCCCACACGCCGGCGTAGCAGTCGGCCTGCAGCTCCAGCCGCACGGTGCCGCTGGCCGGGCCGGTCTCGCCCGGGGTCACCTGCCGGTTGGCGCCGAGCAGGTTCTGCACGTGGTGGCCGTACTCGTGGGCGAGCACGTAGGCGTTGGGGAAGGCGCCGCCCTCGGCGCCGAACTGGCTGCGCAGGGTGTCGAAGAAGGTCAGGTCGATGTACACGAGCTGGTCGGCCGGGCAGTAGAACGGCCCCGACCCGCTGGTGGCGCCGCCGCACTGCGTCTGCACCTGACCGGAGAAGAACACCGTGTCGGTGGGGACGTAGTCCGCGCCGAGCGCCTGCGACCAGTAGTCCTGGATGGAGTCGACGTCGGCGACGACGGCGCACTCGACGGAGGTGTTGGCGTCGCCGCTGTCGTCGCAGGACTGCTCGAGGGCGCTGTTGTCGGCCGTCTCGCCCGCGCCGAGGCCGCCGGACAGCGCGCCGAGCCCGGCCCCGGCGCTGCCGCCGCCGCCGAGGACCTGGAACAGCACGATCACCAGGAGCCCGACGAGGCCGATCCCGCCGCCGCCGACCGCGAGCCCCCGGCCCCCGCCCAGGCCCCCGCCGCGTCCGCGCCGGTCCTGGATCGACGACGTGTCGAGGTCGCCGCCCTCCCTGTACCTCATCCTGTGCAGTCCTCCCGGTGGCTGGCCGTCGTCCGACCGTGCCACCGGCCCCCGCACTCCGCGACCGGAGCCTCACCCGGCCGGGCGGCGCGGGGTTAGGCGCGCTCGGCGGGCTCCGCGCCGGTGCGCGGGGCGGCGTCGCGGTCCTCGCGCAGGAACAGGTACCAGTACGACGTCCCGACGAAGAGCACCGCGCCGACCAGGTTGCCCGCGCCGGCCAGCAGCCAGTTGGTCACGGTGTCGCCCCAGTTCGCGCCCTCGACGCCGGCGAACACCGCCGCCGGCAGGAAGAACATGTTGGCGACGACGTGGTCGAAGCCCATCGCCACGAACGCCATGACGGGGAAGAAGACCGCCAGGATCTTGCCCGAGACGCTCGACGACGCCAGCGACATCCACACCGCCAGGCAGACCAGCCAGTTGCACCCGACGCCCCGCAGGAACGTCTCCCACGCGGTGTGGTGGGTCTTGCCGTCGGCGATCTCCGCGAGCCGGGTGAAGGTCAGCTGCGCGCTGCCGGTGCTGTCCGGGTCGCCGATCACCCCGGTGGAGACGGCGAGGAAGTAGGCGACGAACAGCGCGCCCAGCAGGTTGCCGAGGAGCACCAGCGTCAGGTTCCGGAGGACGTCGGCGCCGGTGATCTTGCCGTTCATCGCGCTCAGCGGGACCAGCATCATGTTGCCGGTGGCGAGGTCGGAGCCCGCGATCAGCACGAGCACCAGGCCGAGGGTGAACGCCGCGCCCATGAACAGCGTCGGCAGCGTGCCCCACGTCTCGGTGGACAGGCCCGAGGAGACGGTGATCGCCACGAGCGCGCCGAAGGAGATGTAGGCGCCGGCGAGGAAAGCGCTCACCAGCACCCGGTCCCAGCTGCGGTGCACCTTCTTGGCGCCGGTCGCGGCGGCGACCTTCGCGACCTCGGCGGGTTCCTTCGCGGTCATCGCGCCTCCCGGGACGGCGGGTCGTCCCGGGACGCTAGTGGAACAGCACCGTCCGCGCCGCCCGGGGACGCCGACGCCGCAGGTCGGGCCTAGGGTCGGGCCGACGATCACACGGGGAGGAGCCCATGGCGTTCGGCAACCGGGTGCGCAGCGCCCTGACCACCACGGTGCTGGCCACCGCGGCCACCGGCTTCCTCGCCGGCTGCGGGTCCGACGACGAGCAGGAGCAGGTCGCCTACTGCACGAACGAGGACGGCGAGATCGTCGACGAGGACTACTGCGACGACGACTACCGCGGGGGCGGTGGCCTGTTCTTCCTGTACCTGGGCGCCTTCCGCCCGGGCCTGCCGGTCGGCACGGTGCTGCCGGCCGGCGGCACCCGCGTCAACCCCACCGACACCGCGGCCCGCCAGCGCTACGGGCTGCCCGCCACCGGCAAGGTGTCCGCCGGCCAGCGGGTGACCGGCGGCATCGGCTCGGGCGTCGGCGGCGGCGCGGGCTCCTGAGTGCGGCGCGTCGAGGCAGGCGTCGTCCGGCCCGGCTGGGAGGCCGAGGTCGAGGCGCAGGGGCTGGTCTACAACCGCACGACGACGCCGGGCGGCGAGGTCCGCAGCTACTGGCGGGAGGGCCCGTACTACGACTTCACCGCCGCGGAGGTCGAGCGGCTCGAGGGCGCCGTCGCCCAGCTGTTCGAGATGTGCGTCGCCGCCGGCGACCACGTCATCGAGCACGACCTGTTCGACCGGATGGGCATCCCGCTGATCGCCCGCTCCGGCATCCGCGCCTCGTGGGAGGCCGAGCCGCCCAGCGTCTACGGCCGCTTCGACCTGCGCTACGACGGCGAGGGACCGCCCAAGCTGCTGGAGTTCAACGCCGACACCCCCACCGGCCTGGTCGAGGCGGCGGTGACCCAGTGGAACTGGCACCTGTTCACCGGGCAGGGCCGCGACCAGTGGAACGCGCTGCACGAGCGGCTGGTCGCCGCCTGGCAGCGCAACCTGACCCGCTGGGAGCGGCGCACCGGGGTGCGGCCGCGGGTGCACCTGGCGTGGACCAGCGCGGAGACCTCCGGCGAGGACCGGATGACCGTCGCCTACCTCATGGACACCGTCGTCCAGGCCGGCTACGAGGCGGTCGAGGTCCTGGTGGAGGACATCGCGCTGGACTCCGGTGACGGCCGCTTCTACGACCCCGCCGGCCGCCACCTCGACGTCGTCTTCAAGCTCTACCCCTGGGAGTGGCTGGTCGACGACGAGTTCGGCGCGGCCGTCCTCGCCGACGCCGCCCGCCCGGGCGGCACCACGTGGGTCGAGCCGGTCTACAAGATGCTGTGGAGCACCAAGGCGCTGCTGCCGGTGCTGTGGCAGCTGTTCGGCAGCGACCCGGTGCTCGGGCAGTACCTGCTGCCGGCCTACTTCGCCGACGAGATGCCCTCGTCGTGGCGGGACTACGTGCGCAAGCCGCTGTGGGGCCGCGAGGGGGCCAACGTGCAGGTCGTCCGCGGCGGGCAGGTGGTCACCGCGATGCCCGGCCGCTACGGCACCGAGGGGTTCGTCGTCCAGGAGTTCGCGCCGCTGCCGGACTTCGCCGGCGTCGACGGGCCGCACCACCCCGTCCTCGGCGCCTGGGTGGTCGACGGCGAGCCCGCGGGCCTGGGCATCCGCGAGAGCGACGGGCTGATCACCGACAACCTGAGCTTCTTCGTCCCGCACACCGTCGACGCCCGCTGAGCGGCAGGACCCGCCGGGTCGACCTACGGTCGGGGCATGCCGCTGGAGGGTGAGTACGAGCCGAGTCCGCAGCAGTGGGTCCGCGACCAGGTGGAGCGCTACGAGGCGACCGGCGGGCGCGAGGCCAACACGCTGCTCGACACCGGCCTGCCCGTCGCGATCTTCACGACCCGCGGGGCGTCGACCGGGAAGGTCCGCAAGCAGCCGCTCATGCGGGTCGAGAAGGACGGTGTCTACGCGATGGTCGGCTCCCAGGGCGGGGCGCCGAAGGACCCGGCGTGGGTGGCCAACCTGCGCAAGCACCCCGACCAGGTGACCGTGCAGGACGGCCCGGAGCCCTGGGACGGCGTCGCCCGCGAGATCGCCGGCGAGGAGCGGGCCGAGTGGTGGGAGCGCGCGGTGGCCGCCTACCCGCCGTACGCCGAGTACCAGCAGAAGACCGACCGGGTCATCCCCGTCTTCCTGGTCGAGCGGACAGGCTGACCCGCCCGCTCGACTGAGGGAAGGCTGTCCTAAGTTGACTTCCGGCGCCGGGTGGTCCGGTGCCGGGAGGAGGGCGACGGTGCTCTGGGGACGGACGGGCCGGCGGGTCGCCGGGACGACGGCGGGCGGGCTGCTCGCGGCGGCGCTGCTGACCGGGTGCGGGGACACCGACCCCGTGGCCGAGGCGGCGCCCGCGGAGGAGACGCGCACGGTCGAGCACGCGATGGGGGAGACGGAGGTCGCCGGCACCCCGGAGCGGGTCGTCGTCCTCGACACCGGGGAGCTCGACGCCACCCTCGCCCTCGGCGTCACCCCGGTGGGCGCGGTCCGCACCGACGTCAGCGACGAGCTGCCCGGGTTCGTGACGGAGGCCGGCGTCGACCCCGCCGACATCGCCGCCGTCGGCACGATCGCCGAGCCAGACCTGGAGGCGATCGCGGCGCTGCAGCCGGACCTGATCCTGTCCAACTCCGTGCGGCACGCCGACGTCTACGACCAGCTCGCGCAGATCGCCCCCACCGTGTTCGCCGAGGCGATCGGGGAGAGCTGGCAGGAGAACCTGCTGCTCGCCGGCGAGGCGCTCGGCCGCGAGGAGCAGGCGCAGGACCTGCTCGACGGGTTCGCCGCGCGGGCCGAGGAGGTCGGCGGCCTCTACGGCGACCCGGCGCAGACCGAGGTCAGCGTCGCCCGCTTCCTCGACGGCACGACGGTGCGGCTCTACGGCGAGGGCTCGTTCATCGGGGCGGTGCTGGCCGACGTCGGCTTCGCCCGGCCGGAGCTGCAGCGGACGGCGGAGACCTTCGTCGAGGTCTCGCCCGAGCAGGTGACCCAGGCCGACGGCGACCTGCTGTTCTACGGCGCGTACGGGGCCGACGGCGCGACGGCGGCCGGCCAGGTCACCGCCGGGCCGCTGTGGCAGTCGATCCCCGCGGTCGCGGAGGGCCGGACGGTCGCGGTGGACGACGACCGCTGGTTCCTCGGCCTCGGCCCGCTCGGTGCCGGGCTGGTGCTCGACGACCTCGAGGAGCTCGCGCCCCGGCTGGCGGGCTAGGACGCGGCGAGCCGGCGGCCGAGGTCGGCGGCCACGGCGTCGTCGCCGCGGGCGCGGGCGCCGAGCAGGCCCCAGCCGAGGTCGGCCACGACCCGCGCGGCGTGCACCCGGGCGGTGAGCGCCGGCGTGGGCAGCAGCTCGGCCCGGGCGGCGGCCGACACCTCGGCCAGGTGATCGAGCGCGGCGTGCAGCCGGCGGTCGTCGCCCGCGGCCGCCGCGGCGGTCACCTCCCGCACCGCCGCGGGCAGCCGCCGGCTCGACGCCCGGGGGAGCAGCGACAGCCCGACCGCCAGGGCGAGGGCGACGCCGACGCCGGTCTCGGCCAGCCGCTCGACGACCAGGTGCCCGGCGGACGGCGCCGGGTTGCCCAGGTGCACCAGCAGCAGCGCCAGGGGGGTGATGCAGGAGACCGCGAGCACGTACTGCGCGGCGATCAGCAGCTCGACGGCCAGCTGCAGCACCCCGGCCAGCGCGATCGCGACGCCGACCGGCGGGTCCAGCGCGACCAGCAGCCCCGCGACGAGCACGCCGAGGGCGGTGCCGACCGCGCGCTGCAGCCCGCGGGTGCGGGTGGCGCGGGCGTCGGTGCCCAGCTGCACCGCGACCGCCGTCGTCACCGCCCAGTAGGGGCTGGACAGCCCCAGCGCGACCGCGGCCAGGCCCGCGGCGGCCGACCCGACGCCCAGGCGCAGCGCGGTCGCCGCCGCGGGGGCGTGCCACCACCGCGACGGCGCCGGGCCGAGGGGCGGGGCGGCGGCCGGCGGGGGCCCGGCGGGCAGCGCGGCGAGGAACCGCCGCTCGACCTCGTCGAGGCGGGCGCGCAGCCGGCCCTCCCCCCGGGCGCTGCCACCGCGGACCGCGACGTCGGCCAGCCGCACCGCCCGGGCCGCGCCCGCCGGGGGACCGCCCACCGCCGCCTCGGCCGCCTCCAGCGCGCGCCGCTCGGGGCCGGCCGGGTCCCACAGCCAGGGCAGCATGCAGCCGGCCCAGGCCAGCGCCGCGCCGGCCGCGGCGGCGAGGACGTGCGCGCCGAGCCCGCCCGGCGCGGTGCCGAGCGCGCTGGAGCCGCCGGCCACCAGGACGACGCCCAGCGGTCCGGGCGGGCCGACCCGCCGGACGACGCCCGCCGCGGCGGCCGCGGCGGCCAGCCCCGCGCAGGCGAGCACCAGGGCGACCGGGTGCCCGCCGGCCAGCGCGCCGACGGCGCTGCTCGCCACCAGCACCACCCCGACGACGGCGACCACGCCCGCGCGCCGGCGGTAGGGCAGCGCGTGCCCGTAGACCGCGGTGAACGACGCCAGGCCCGCCGCCGAGCCGAGGTCCGGGCGGCCCAGCGCCACCCCGGCGGCCAGCGTCAGCACCAGGCAGGCCGCGGCGGTCACCCCGCGGCGCCCGCCGGCCCGCCACAGCGCCCGGAGCGGGGGGACCGGCGGGCCGAGGAGCGGGCGGACGGCGGTCACCCTCCCATCGTCGCCGCGCTCCCCGGGCCCGGCCGGGTGCCCCGGGCGTGATCCCGGTCCCTGGACGCGCCGCGCCCGGCGCCGGGACACGCCCGGCACGACCACCGACCGGCTGCTGCGCGCCGCGCTGTTCGTGGAGGGACTCGACGGCGCGCGCTCGTGCCGCGCGAGTACCGGCGGGTCAGAAGCCGGCGACGGCGTGCGGGCGGTACGGCTCCTCCAGGCGGGCGACCTCCTCGTCGGTGAGCCGCAGGTCGACGGCGGCGACGGCGTCGTCGAGGTGCGCGGCCCTCGTGACGCCGACGATCGGCGCGGTGACCACCGGTCTGGACAGCAGCCAGGCCAGCGCTACCTGCGCCCGCGGGACGCCGCGCTCGCGGGCCACCTCGGCCACCCGCTCGACGATCGCGCGGTCGCCGGCCTCGTCGTAGAGGCGGCCGCCGAACGCGTCGTTCTCCGAGCGGTGCGTCGTCTCGTCCCAGTCGCGGGTCAGCCGGCCGCGGGCCAGCGGGCTCCACGGGATGACGCCGATGCCCTGGTCGGCGCACAGCGGGAGCATCTCCCGCTCCTCCTCTCGGTTGAGCAGGTTGTAGTGGTCCTGCATCGACACGAACCGGTGCCAGCCGCGCTCGCCGGCCAGGTGCAGCGCCTTGCCGAACTGCCAGGCCCACATGCTGCTCGCGCCCAGGTAGCGGACCTTGCCGCTGCGCACGCACGCGTCGAGCGCCTCGAGCGTCTCCTCGACCGGCGTGGCCGGGTCCCAGCGGTGGATCTGGTACAGGTCGACGTGGTCCACCTGCAGCCGGCGCAGGCTCGCCTCGAGCTCGCGCAGGATCGCGAGCCGGGACAGCCCGCCGCCGTTGGGGCCCGGGCGCATCCGGCCGTGCACCTTGGTGGCCAGGACGACGTCGTCGCGGGTGGTGAACTCGCGGATCGCCTTCCCGGTGATCTCCTCGCTGGAGCCGGCCGAGTAGACGTTGGCGGTGTCGAGGAAGGTGACGCCGGCCTCGAGCGCCTTCCGGATCAGCGGCATCGCCTCGTCCTCGGGCAGGCTCCACGGCGTCATCCCGCGGTCGGGCTCGCCGAAGCTCATCATCCCGAGGCAGATCCGCGAGACCTCCAGTCCGGTGGCGCCCAGGCGCACGTACCTCATGCCGTCGTCTCCATGCGCCCAGCCTTCCCCGGCGGCCCCGCCGTCGCCTCCCGGCCGCGCACTGCCGGGGTTCCTCGTGCTCTGCCGGTGCCGCCGCGCGGGCAACGGACGGGGAGAGCCCGCACTGCGGTCGAGTCCCGGCCGCACGGCGTCAGGGGAGTGCGGCGGCGAGCTCCGGCACGCGCTCGGCGACGCCGTCGGGGAAGGCGGTGAACGGCTCGGCGGTGGCGACCCGCCTCGCGCCCTTCCCGGTCCACCGCCAGGTGCCCACCACCTGCCCGCCGCAGACCACGGTGGACCGGAACACCCCGTTGCCGCCGGGCGCGATGCGGTCGGCGAACTCCGGGGGCACCGTGCAGGTGCGGTCGGCGTAGCCGAGGACGACCTCGTCGAAGCCGGGCAGCAGGTGCAGCCCCTCGGCGTCGGCACGGCAGGCGGCCAGCCGCTCCGGGGTCTCCGGGTCGAGGTACATCTCGGTGCCGCCGACGTCGACCGCGGCCAGCCGGTCCCGCACCGGCGCCAGGCCCGCGCGGGCGTCGCGGACCGTCGTGCCCGCCCAGCGCACCAGGTCCGCGACCGTGGCCGGCCCGTGCCCGGTGAAGAACCGCAGCGCGAGCTCGGCCAGCGCCTCCTCGCGGTCCAGCCGGCGCGGCGCGGGCACCCACTCGTCGAGCAGCACGAACGCCTGGTCGCCGTCGTCGGCGGGGCCGAGGACCAGCGTCCCGGTCTGGGAGAGGTACCAGAGCGTGTGGTAGCCCTTCTGGCCCGCGACGTCGCACCCGGCGTCGGCGAGGGCGGCCAGCAGCGCGGCCCGGCCCAGCCGCCGCCCACCGGTCAGCGCGGCGACGGCGACCTCCCGCGACCGCTCGAGGTCGTCCTCGGTGAGCCCGACGACGGCCCGCCGCCTCGCCGCGCCGGCCAGCACCCGCCCGCCGAGCAGCTCGAGCATCCAGGGCAGGTCGTCGGCGGCGACCAGGTGCAGCGTCCCGCGCATCGGCCAGGACCGGACGACGTCACCGGCGTCGAGGGCCGCGGTGACCCCCGCGCGGGAGCGGCCGGCGGTGCGCAGCGCCACCGACGTCAGCGCGCCCGGCAGGTCCTGGCCCTGCACCGCGCCGAGCGCCCGCACCGCCGCCGCGGCGTCGGGGAACGGCGGCCCGGCCACCCGCTGGGCCACCAGGCGCAGCAGCGCGACCTCGCGGGGCGTCACCGTCGTCATGCCGGGAGGGTGCCAGCCGGGGGTGACGTCAGGCGTCCTGCCCGCGCTCGATCCCCAGCGTGGCGAGCAGGTCCTCGTGCAGCTGGATCCACACCGTGTGGCAGGAGTCGACCTCGGGGGAGTCCACCCAGCGGCGCTCGCCGTGGTCGACCCGGGCGAGCGCGGCGGCGTAGCGGTCGGAGTAGCCGTCCAGGCGCTGCAGGCAGCGGGCCAGCGGGTCGGTCACCGCGGCCAGGTCGCGGCCGAGCGTCCCCAGCGCCCGCAGCACCCGCTCGTCCCACCTCCAGTCGGTGTGGTCGTTGGCGGCCATCGGCTCGGTGCGGGTCGGCCGCAGCTGCCAGTCGGTGCACACCTTCCCGAACCTGCGGTTCAGCGGGACGAACCGGCCGTGGGCCTCGGCGACCACGTCCCGCGCGCCGGTCCGCTCCAGCTCCGCGCCCATCCGCCGCTCGTCCTCGGCGCGGCCGGCCTCGGTCAGCGACCACCCGGCGCTGTCGGCGAAGCGGGTGTGGGTGACCCAGCCCCGGGTGGCGTGCTCGATCAGCCGGTCCTCGACCTCGTCGCGGTCGAGCCCGTAGCGGGCGGCGATCCGTCCCGGGGAGGCGAAGCCGAGCACCCGGGGGCCGTGCAGCGCGAGGTCGTCGAGGTCGGAGACGTGTGCGGGCACGGGGCCATCCTCGATCACCGCACCCGCCCCGGTCAGCGCTCCCGGTGCAGGTAGACCATGTCCTCCGCATCGGGCTCCGTGGTCAGCGGCGTGAACCCGGCCGCGGCGGCGACCCGCAGGCTCGCGGTGTTGTCCGGCTCGATGCCCAGCACGAACTGCTCGACGTCGGCGGTCTCGGGCGCGGCCACCAGCGCCCGCAGCGCGGCGCTGCCGTGGCCGCGTCCCCGGCACGCCGGGTCGACGACGTAGGCCACGCCCATCGTGCGGCGCCCGTCGGTGGCGAGGACCCGCTCGGCCACCGGGTCCCACGTCGTCCACCGGTCGTAGACGTCGCCGCCGATCTGGGCGAGCGGGCGCCCCGCGTCGTCGAGCGCGACGAAGGAGTGGCTGCGCAGCACCCGGCGCCCGCGGAACTCGTCGGTCCACCGCGTGCTGCGCAGCGCCATCTCCCGGACCGGCCACTCGCGGCCGCCCAGCCGCCGCCGCGTCGCCTCGTCGTCGAACCAGGGCGTGACGGCTGGCAGGTGCTCCGGCTCGAAGCGGACCAGCCGGAGGGTGCTCACCCGCCCACCCTCGCCCCGGCCCGGGCGGCGCGCACGTCGTCGCTGCCAGACTGCGGCCCGTGCAGGCCGAGGACTGGGACGCGCGCTACGCCGAGCGGCAGCAGTGGTCGGGGGGACCCAACCCGCTGGTCGCGGCACTCCTGGAGGACCTGCCGCCGGGCGACGCCGTCGACCTGGCCGCGGGGGAGGGCCGGCACGCGCTGTGGCTCGCCCGGCGGGGCTGGCGCGCGACCGCCGTCGACTTCTCCGCCACCGGCCTGGCCCGCGGGCAGGCGCAGCCGGACGCCGACCGGGTCGCCTGGGTGACCGCCGACGTGACCACCTGGACGGCGCCCCCCGCCTCCGTGGACCTGGTGCTCGTCGCCTACCTGCACCTGCCGGACCCGCCGATGACCGACACCCTCCGCCGGGCCGTCGGCTGGCTCCGCCCCGGCGGGCGGTTCCTGCTGCTGGGGCACGACGCCGAGAACGTGACCGCGGGCGTCGGCGGGCCGCGGGACCCGGGGATCCTGCACAGCACCCGGCGGCTGGCCCCGGTCGCCGGCCTGCTCGACGTCGACCGGCTCGAGCAGGTCCGCCGTGAGACGCCCGACGGCACCGCGCTGGACACCCTGCTCTGGGGACGGCGACCCGCCTGAACCGTCGTCCGGCGGCGCTACCGTCCGGTCCGTGACCGACACCGTCGAGGAGTGGTTCGCCGCCGCCGGGCCGCGCGAGGCGGAGCTGCGGCGGGTCGACGCCCTGGTCCGCGAGGCCGCGCCCGGGCTGGACCGCGAGCTCGTGCCGGCCGGGGCGGGGCGGATGCTCGGCTACGGCCTGCTGCCCTACCGGCCGCGCTCGGCCAGGGCGACCACCCGCTGGCCGCTGGTCGCCCTCGCCGCGCAGAAGCGGCACCTGTCGCTGTACGTGTGCGCCGTCGTCGACGGCCAGTACCTGCCCGAGGCGCGCGCCGCGCGGCTGGGGCGGGTGTCCTGCGGCAAGAGCTGCGTCCGGTTCACCTCGCTGGACCGGGTGGACCGGGCCGAGCTCGCCGCGCTGGTGCGCGACGCCGCCGCGGTCACGTCGTCGGGCGGCAACGCGTTCTTCGTGTCCTGACCGACACGCCGGACCGGTCCTCGGCGGGGGACGAAGGTCCCTGTTTAACACCCGCCCCACCCGCCACCGTGGAGGCCGTACCCCGCACGGACCGAACGAGGAGTCCCGCGCGCCCATGATCACGACCGAGCAGCCGACCGCCGACCCCGCCGTCGAGCAGGCCGTCACCCGGCTGGTGGACGAGTTCGGCACCCGGCTGCGGCCCCAGGTCGTCGGCAACGTCGTCCGCATGTGCCGGCAGGACCTCAGCGGCGTCCCGGCGACCGCGCTGCCGGAGATGGTGGAGCGGCTGGCCCGGACCCGCCTGCAGTCCGTCGGCTGAGGAGGCCCCGCCGAATCCGGTTGCCCGGCCCCGGACGATGTCGGGGTGGGCTACGTCGACGTGAGCGGGGTCCGGCACACGCTGCCGGGCGGCCGGGTGCTGCTGGACGACGTCTCGTTCCGGATCGGCGAGGGCGCCCGCGCGGCGCTGGTCGGCGAGAACGGCGCGGGCAAGACGACGCTGCTGCGGATCGTCGCCGGTGACCTCGTGCCCGAGGCCGGCACGGTCGCGCGCAGCGGCGGGCTCGGCGTCATGCGGCAGTTCATCGGCTCGGTGCGCGACGACACCACCGTGCAGCGCTTCCTCGTCGACCTCTCCGCGCCCGCGGTGCGCGCCGCCTGGGACGCCGTCGAGGCCGCCGAGCTGACCCTCATGGAGACCGACGACGAGCCCGCGCAGCTCGCCTACGCCGACGCGCTCGCGCAGTGGGGCGACGCCGGCGGCTACGACGCCGAGGTCACCTGGGACACGGTCACCGTCGCGGCGCTCGGGGTCCCGTACGACCGGTGCAAGTACCGCGAGCTGTCCACGCTGTCCGGCGGCGAGCAGAAGCGGCTCGCGCTCGAGGCGCTGCTGCGCGGGCCGGAGCAGGTGCTGCTGCTCGACGAGCCGGACAACTACCTCGACGTCCCCGGCAAGCGCTGGCTGGAGCAGCGGCTGCTGGAGACCCGCAAGACGGTGCTGTTCGTCAGCCACGACCGCGAGCTGCTCGCCACCGTCGCCGACCGGGTGGTCACCGTCGAGGGCGGGACGGCGTGGGTGCACGGCGGCGGGTGGTCCTCCTACCCCGAGGCCCGCGAGGCGCGGCACGAGCGGATGGCCGAGCTGCGCCGCCGCTGGGAGGAGGAGCACGAGCGCCTCGTCGAGCTGGTCCGCACGCTGCAGCAGCAGGCGGCCAACTCCCCGGACATGGCCTCGCGGTACCGGGCGATGCAGACCCGGCTGGCGAAGTTCGAGGCGGCCGGGCCGCCGCCGGACCGGCCGCCGCAGCAGCAGGTGACGATGCGGCTGCGCGGCGGGCGCACCGGCGTGCGGGCGGTCACGGCCGAGCAGCTGGAGCTGACCGGCCTCATGCAGCCGTTCGACCTGGAGGTCTGGTACGGCGACCGGGTCGGCGTCCTCGGGGCCAACGGCGCGGGCAAGTCCCACTTCCTGCGGCTGCTGGCCGGCCAGGACGTCGCCCACACCGGGTCGTGGCGGCTCGGGGCGCGCGTCGTCCCCGGCTCCTTCGCCCAGACCCACGCGCACCCGGAGTGGCAGGACCGGACGCCGGTGGACCTGCTGTGGCACGGCGAGCCCGGGCGGCCGGGCGTCGACCGCGGGCGGGCGATGGCGGTGCTGCGCCGCTACGGGCTCACCGACTCCGCCGACCAGCCGTTCCGGACCATGTCCGGCGGGCAGCAGGCGCGCTTCCAGGTGCTGGTGCTCGAGCTGTCCGGCGCCACGCTGCTGCTCCTCGACGAGCCCACCGACAACCTCGACGTCCTGTCCGCCGAGGCGCTGGAGGAGGCGCTGGCCGCGTTCGACGGCACGGTGCTCGCGGTGACCCACGACCGCTGGTTCGCCCGCTCCTTCGACCGGTTCCTCGTCTTCGGCGCCGACGGCCGGGTGTACGAGTCCGCCGAGCCGGTGTTCGACGAGACGCGGGTCGTCCGGGCACGGTGAGGCGCCGTCAGGCCGTCCTGACGGACGATGGGTCATGGACGTCGACGACCTCGAACGGCAGCACACCCTCGCCAGCGCCGTCCGCCGCTACGACGAGCTGCGCACGCGGGACTCGCTGGCCGACCCCGACGACCCGGCCGGCCCGCGGCCGCTGACCCGCGAGGAGGCGCTGGAGCTGCTGGCGCTGGGCGAGGTGATCGCCCGGCGGTCGGCCCAGGGGCGCCAGCTCACCGTCCGGACGGCGCGGGCGACCGGCGCGTCCTGGGCGCAGATCGGCCGCGCGCTGGGTGCCACCCGGCAGTCGGCGTGGGAGGCGCACCGGCGCTGGATCGACGCGCAGGTCGACCACCCGGAGGGCTCGGGCGGGCTCACCGCGGACGAGGCCGCCGAGGCCCGGGCCCTGCTCGCCAACGACGCCGACTGACGCGGCAGTGATGGCCGTTCCCGCCGCCGCTCCGACTCCCTCGTGAGTCGCCAGGCTCAGCCGAACGCGCGGCCCTCGCCGCGGTAGGTGGCGACGGCGCCGGTGAGCCGGTCCCCGGCCAGCGTGTGCAGGACGTCGACGTGCTCGCAGACCTCGCCGGCCTTGGCGTGCCGGAACCAGACGCGGTCGCCGACCGCGAGCCCGTCGGCGTCCGGACCGCGCAGCGGCGTCTGCACCTCCCCGGCGCCCTCGGTGCCGAGCAGCCGCAGCCGGGCCGGGTGCACCGGGCGCGGCTGCCGGTCGGCGCCGGGCGGCCCGGAGGCGATCCACCCGCCGCCCGCGACGGTCACCGTCCCGGGGGCGGGGCGGCGGGTGACCGGCAGCGCGAACAGCAGCGCCGGGCGGCCGCGGAAGGCGCGGTACCCGTCGAACAGCGTCGGCTGGTACAGCCCCGAGCCCGCGGCGACCTCGGTGACCGACGGGTCGGCCGCGGTCCGCTCCAGGCTCCCGGTGCCACCGCCGTTGACGAACGCCAGCGGCGCGACGGCGGAGACGGCGGCCACCGCGGCGGCCCGCCGGGCGGTCAGCTCCCGCACCGACAGCGCCTGCACCCCGCGCACCGCCAGGCCGCGCAGCGGGCGCCCGGGCGGCGCGTCCGGCACGCCCGCGACCTGCGCCTCGTAGGCCATGAGCCCGACCAGCGTGAAGCCGGGCCGGGCGCACACCGCCCGGGCCAGGGCCGCGGCGGCCGCCGGGTCGTGCACCGGCGAGCGGCGCACCCCGACGTGCAGCCGCCCGGCCCGCAGCGACGCGTCGAGGTCCAGGCAGATCCGCACCGGCGGCCGCGAGCCGGGGGGCGCCACCGCGTCGACGGCGTCGAGGTGGTCCGGGGCGTCGGCCATCAGCGTCACCCGCGCGGCGAGCGCGGGGTCGGCCACCAGCGCGCGCAGCGCCGCGCGGTCCACCGAGGGGTAGGCGACGACGACGTCCTCGGACACCGGGTCGTCCCCGCCGGCCAGCCACAGCGCCTCGGCCGGCGTGTAGGCCAGCACGCCGGCGAAGCCGGGCCGGGCCAGCACCCGCCGCAGCACCGCGCGGCTGCGCACCGACTTGCTCGCCACCCGGACCGGGCGCCCGCCGGCGCGGCGGACCAGGTCGGCGGCGTTCGCGTCGAGCGCGTCGAGGTCGAGGACGGCCAGTGGCGGGTCGAGGTCCGCGGTCGCCCGGTCCAGCCGGGCCCGTGCTGCGGCCGGGGAGGTCATGGCGCGGCAGCATCCTCGCGGACCGCTGAGTGGGTCAAGCGTCCCAGTCGCTTGACCCGGTCCGGCGGGCACGGGACGCTGCCGCGCACGACGGAGGAGGCGGGCGTGGGCACCTGGCGCAACTGGGCCGGAAACCAGCGGGCGGACGGCGTGACCGTGGTGCACCCGGCGGGCACCGGGGAGATCGCCGCCGCGGTGCGGGACGCCGCCGCGGCGGGCCGCCGGGTCACCGCGCTGGGCAGCGGCCACTCGTTCACCGGCATCGGCCGCCCGGAGGACGTCGCGCTGGCGCTGGACCGGCACGCCTCGCTGGTCGGCGTCGACGACGCCGGGCTGGTCACCGTGCAGGCCGGGATGCCGCTGCACCGGCTGAACGCGGAGCTGGCCGCCCGCGGCTGGGCGCTGACCAACCTCGGCGACGTCGACCGGCAGACCGTCGCCGGCGCGATCTCCACCGGCACCCACGGCACCGGCGCCCGGTTCGGCGGGCTGGCGACGCAGGTGCGCGGGCTCGAACTCGTCACCGCCGACGGGTCGGTCCTGCGCTGCTCGTCCGACGAGCACCCCGACGTGTTCTCCGCCGCGCGGGTCGGCCTGGGCGCCCTCGGCGTGCTGAGCACCGTGACCCTGCAGACGGTGCCGGCGTTCGCGCTGCGCGCCGAGGAGGGCGCCGCCGCGCTGCCGGACCTGCTGGCCGACTTCGCCGGCTTCACGTCCTCGACCGACCACGTCGAGTTCTACTGGTTCCCGCACACCGACCGCTGCCGGACCCTGCGCAACACCCGGGTGCCGCTGGCCGAGGTCGCGCCGCTGGGCCGGGCCCGGGCGTTCTGGGACGACGAGGTGCTGGCCAACGCCGGCTTCG
This sequence comes from Geodermatophilus sp. SYSU D00879, assembly GCF_054050375.1. Taxonomy (NCBI): domain Bacteria; kingdom Bacillati; phylum Actinomycetota; class Actinomycetes; order Geodermatophilales; family Geodermatophilaceae; genus Geodermatophilus; species Geodermatophilus sp. SYSU D00879. The sequence goes on along the minus strand of NZ_JBJGZF010000001.1, from coordinate 8,619 downwards.
CCGCCGTCGTCGCCGCCGGCCGCCGGGTGCCCGCACTGGTGCCGCCGCTGGCCCGGGTCTGTGCCGGCGGGTGGGGTGGGCGCACGTACACCGACGTCGCGCACCGGGTGTTCGTGTCCCGCCGGCGGGTGCGGTTCCGGGAGACGGAGTACGCGGTGCCGCGGGAGGCGGCCCCGGCCGTGCTGGAGGAGCTGCGGCGGGTGGTCGACACCGGCCCGCACCGGGTGCCGTTCCCGGTCGAGGTGCGCGTCGCCGCCGCCGACGACGTCCCGCTGTCGACGGCGTACGGCCGCGACACCGCCTACGTCGCCGTCCACGTGCCCGCCCGCGACCGTTCCGGCGGGTGGTTCGCCGCCTTCGAGGCGATCGCCCTGGCCGCCGGCGGGCGCCCGCACTGGGGCAAGGAGCACGGTCTCGACGCCGCGGCGCTGGCGCAGCGGTACCCGCGGTTCGGCGAGTTCGCCGCGCTGCGCGACCGGCTGGACCCCGCCGGGGTGTTCACCAACGCCCACCTCGCCCGGGTCCTCGGCCCGGCCGGGCAGCCCGCCGGGCAGGCCTGAGGTGCCGCGGCTGCCGGCCGCGCAGCGCCGGGCGGCCCTGGTGGAGGCGGCGCTGCGGGTGATGGCCCGGGACGGCCTGGCCGCCGGCACCACCCGCGCGGTCGTCGCCGAGGCGGGGATGCCGCTGGCCGCCTTCCACTACGCCTTCGCCTCGCGTGACGAGCTGTTGCGCGAGCTGGTCGCCCGCGTGGTCGGCCGCGAGCTGGCCGCCGCCACCGCCGGGCTGGACCCGGCGGCGGGCCTGGCCGGCTGCCTGCGCGCGGCCGCCGCCGGCTACCTCGACCACCTCGAGCGCGAGCCCGGCGCCGAGGCGCTGATGCTCGAGCTGACGCTGCACGCGGTGCGCGACCCGGCGCTGCGGCCGGTGGCCGCCGAGCAGTACCGCGCCTACACCGCGGCGGCGACCCGCCTGCTGGAGGAGGCCGCCGCCGCGACCGGCGCCACCTGGCGGCGGCCGGTGCCGGAGCTGGCCCGGCTGCTGGTCACCGTCGTGGACGGCGCGACGACGACCTGGCTGGTCGACCGCGACACCGCCGCCACCCGCGCGGTGCTCGACGCCGCGGTCGACCAGCTGGTCACCTCCGCCGCCGGGCCCTAGGCGGCAGGAGTGGCCGTCTCTGCCGCCCGGGCCGGGTCAGAGGTCGACGTCGGACTCGCCGGTGCCGCCGATGCGGTCGAGCTCCTCCATCTCCAGCGGCCCCAGGACCCGCGCGCCGGCCTGCAGGTTCTCCTCCAGGTGCGCCACCGACGAGGTCCCCGGGATCAGCAGCACGTTGGGGGAGCGGGCCAGCAGCCAGGTCAGCGCCACCTGCATCGGCGTGGTCTCCAGCCGCCGCGCGACCGTCTCCAGCGCCGCGGACTGCAGGGGGGTGAACCCGCCGAGCGGGAAGAAGGGCACGTAGGCGACGCCCTCGCGGGCCAGCGCGTCGAGCATCGGGTCGTCGGCGCGGTGCACGAGGTTGTAGTGGTTCTGCACGCACACCACCGGCGCGATCGACCGCGCCTCGGCGTACTGCTGCGTCGTCACGTTGGACACGCCCAGGTGCCGGATCAGCCCCTGCTGCTGCAGGTCGGCCAGCGCCTCGAACGGCTCGGCCAGCGAGCGCTCCACCGGTGCGGCGAAGCCGGGCATGCGCAGGTTGACCACGTCGAGCACGTCGACGCCGAGGTGGTCGAGGTTGTCGTGCACGGCCTGCTCGAGCTCGTCGGGGGACAGCGCCTCGGGCCACGCGCCGTCGGGCGTCCGCCGGGCGCCGACCTTGGTGACGACGGTCAGCTGCTCGGGATAGGGGTGCAGGGCCTCGCGGATGACCTCGTTGGTCACGTGCGGCCCGTAGTAGTCGCTGGTGTCGAGGTGGTCCACGCCGAGCTCGACCGCGCGGCGCAGCACGGCGACGGCGGCCTCCCGGTCGGCCGGCGGGCCCATGACGTGCGGGCCGGCCAGCTGCATCGCGCCGTAGCCGATGCGGTTGACCGCGCGGTCCCCGAGCGCGAACTGTCCCGACCTCTCGGCCGTCGGAGTCGTCATGCCCGCCTCCTACCCGGGGAGCCCGGGGGAACCCTCAGGCGGCCAGCCGGCTGCCGACCTCGGCGTGCCACCGGCCGACGTCGGCGGTCACCCGGGCGGTCTCGCGCCGGTCGGCCCGCCGGGCGACCAGTGCGAGGCCGCTGCCCAGGAGGGCGAGGCCCGCGCCCACCCACATCGGCGCGGTGTAGCCCAGGCCGAGGGAGATGACCAGCGCGCCCAGTGCGGCGCCGACCGCGTTGGCCACGTTGAACGCGGCCTGGTTGGCCGCCGACACCAGGCTGCCGCCGGAGACCCGCGCGGCCACGATCACCCCGTTCTGCACGACCGGGCCCATCGCGAAGGCGACCGTGCCGAACAGCACCAGCAGGACGACGGCCGCCGCGGGGGTGCGGGCGAGGAAGGCGAAGGCGGCCAGCAGCAGCGCGGTGGCGAGCAGCCCGACGACGACGAACGTCCAGCCGAACCGGTCGCCGAGGCGGCCGCCGGCCAGCGTGCCGACGGTGGTCCCGACGCCGAACAGCGCCAGCACCGGCGTCACCCAGCCCTCGGGCAGGCCGGCCAGGTCGGTGAGGATCGGGCTGACGTAGCTGTAGACGGCGAACAGCGCGGCGAAGCCGACCATGGTCAGGCCGAGCACCAGCCACACCTGGGGGCGGCGGAAGGCGGCCAGCTCGGCGCGCAGGTCCCCGCGCTCCCCGGTGCCGGCGGGCAGCCAGGCCAGCAGCCCGGCGATGGTGACCAGCCCGATGCCGGCGATCGCGCCGAGCACCAGCCGCCAGCTCAGCTGCTGGGCGACGAACGTGCCGAGCGGGACGCCGACCACGTTGGCCAGCGTGAGCCCGACCATCATCAGCGAGATCGCCTGGGTGGCCCGCTCCGGCGGGACCAGCCGCCGCGCGGCCACCGCGCCCACGCCGAAGAACGACCCGTGCGCCAGCGCGGTCAGCACCCGCGCCGCGGCCAGGGTCTCGTAGGTGGGCGCCACCGCCGACAGCGCGTTGCCGACGACGAACACGACCATCAGCGCGACCAGCGTCTGGCGCGGGGAGAACCGCACGCCGAGCGCGGTGAGCGTCGGCGCGCCGAGGACGACGCCGGCCGCGTAGGCGGAGATGAGCAGGCCGACGGCGGACACCGAGACCCCGAGGCCGCCGGCGATCTCGGGCAGCATGCCCATGACGACGAACTCGGTGGTGCCGATACCGAAAGCGCCGATGGCGAGCGCGAGCAGACCGCGGGGCACGAGGGGACTCCAGGAGGGACGACGGCGGACGGAGAGCGTGCGGACGTCGTCGTCCGTGCTGGGTCCTGCGGGGGTGGGACTTCCTACGGATGGGCAAGGCACCGGCCGCGCGGGACATGCCCCGCGCGGCCGGTGGGTGTGCTCACACCCGGGTCAGGGCTGCAGCAGCACCTTGACCGCGCCGTCCTTCTTCTCGCGGAAGTCGGCGTAGGCCTGCGGCGCCTGCTCCAGCGGCACCCGGTGGGTGGCGAAGTCGTCGACGCCCAGCGGGTCGCCGTCGACCAGCAGCGGCAGGATGTCGGGCACCCAGCGCCACACGTTGGCCTGGCCCATCCGCACCTGGATCTGCTTGTCGAACATCCGCATCAGCGGCAGCGGGTCGGTGGCGCCGCCGTAGACGCCGGACAGCGAGATGGTGCCGCCGCGGCGGACCGCGTCGATGGCGGTGTTCAGCGCGGCCAGCCGGTCGATGCCGGCGACCTGCATGACCTTCTCCATGATCGCGTCCGGGACGACCGCGGTCGCCTTCTGCGCGATCTGCGCCAGCGGCGAGCCGTGCGCCTCCATGCCCACGGCGTCGATCACCGCGTCGGCGCCGCGGCCGGCGGTCGCGTCCTGGATCTGCCGGACGACGTCGTCCTTCTTCGTGGAGCGGATGACGTGCGTGCCGCGGGCGGTGGCCCGCTCGAGCCGCTCCGGCACGACGTCGGAGGCGTACACGTTCTCGATGCCGAGGTGGTGGGCGATCCGGGTGCACATGTCTCCGATCGGCCCCAGGCCCAGCACGAGCAGCGTGCCGCCGGGCGGCGTCGCGGCGTACTGCACCGCCTGCCAGGCGGTGGGCAGGACGTCGGAGAGGTAGACGAAGCGGTCGTCCGGCGGGCCGTCCGGGACCTTGATCGGCAGCGTGTTGCCGAAGGGCACCCGCAGGTACTCGGCCTGGCCCCCGGGCACCTGCCCGTAGAGCTTGGTGTAGCCGAACAGCGAGGCGCCGAAGCCCTGGTCGCGGTTCTGGGTGGTCTCGCACTGCGACTGCAGGCCCTGCGAGCACATCCAGCAGGTCCCGCAGGAGATGTTGAACGGGACGACGACGCGGTCGCCGGGCTTCACCGCCGTCACCGCGGAGCCGACCTCGCGGACGATCCCCATCGGCTCGTGGCCCATGACGTCGCCCTTGCTCATGAACGGCGCCATCACCTCGATCAGGTGCAGGTCCGACCCGCAGATGCCGCTCGAGGTGATCTCGACGACGACGTCGGTGTCCTCCTGCAGCGTGGGGTCGGGGACGGTGTCCACCTGTACGTCGGCACGTCCGTGCCAGGTCACTGCGCGCACGAGATCCTCTCCTCGGGTCGTCGGCCGGGACCGCCGTCGATCGGGCTGTCCAGGGGCCTCGTGCCCGGTGTGGGCCTCCTCGCCCCTCGTTCAACGCTCAACCGGCGTGTTGATCACCGACCGTCACATCGGTTCGACGCAACGTCGAATGACAACCGTGCAGCTCAGTGACCCGTGCCACACATCCGGCCCTCCATACCCCGGTTCGCAGATCACGTAACGGTCACGGCGTGTTTACATGGGCCCCGCCCGCTCCCCCGGGCACAGCACGACGTCCCTGTCCCCGACGGAAGTCAGGTGCATGACCGAGCTCCACCCGGACCGCCTCCTCGACGGAGGGACGGCCGCGCAGTCCGCGGCCGGCACCCCCCTCCGGAAGGCAGCGGCAGCGTCGCCCGACCGGCGACCCGCCGACGCCGCGACGACGGCCCCGCGGCCCACCCCGTACCGACGTCAGGGGGAGACGTCGCCGAGCGGGGACCGCACCGAGTCCCGATCCGCGTCCCGCCCCGCCCGCCGTCCGAGCCCCCGGCCGCGGCCCACGCCGTCGCCGCGGACCTCGCCCGAGGCGACCGCCGCCGAGACGCCCGCTCCCGCGACCCCGGTGGCCGGCCTCGAGGTCCGCACCGTCGTCACCGGGACCGGGCCCGCCGAGGCTCCCGCGGACGCCGAGCCCGCCGAGGTCCTCGCCGTCGCCGACGCCGCCGAGCTGGTCGAGGCCGCCGACGCGCAGGCGCGGGCCGCCGTCGCGGCCGCGGGCGCCGACGACACCGCCGCCGGTGAGCCCGGGGGGACCGACGCCGCCGAGGAGCGGGTCCCGGTCACCGTCGTCGCCGGCCACGGCCGGCACCGCGCGCTGGCCCGGCTGCGGCAGCTGCCGCGCCGCCGGCCCGCCTTCTACCTCGCCGCCGCGCTCGTCGGCGCCGTCGGGATCGGCTCCTTCTCCGTGGGCGACCGCGTCGCCCAGGCCGACGGCCCGGAGGCGGTCAGCCACTCGGTGAGCGTGGCCGAGGAGCTCGGCATCGCCGACCAGGACCTCCCCGCGGCCGCCGAGGTCGCGACCCTGCGCTCGGAGGCGACCCTGCTCGGCGCGGTCACCGCCAGCCGCAACGCCCGCGAGGCCGAGGAGGCCGCCGCGGCGCAGGTCCAGGCCGACGCCGACCGCGCCGCCCAGGAGGCCGCCGCGGCCGCGGCCGCCGAGGCCGCCCGGCCCAGGACCGTGCTGCCGGTCAGCGGGGCGCGGCTCACCAGCGGCTTCGGCGCGCGCTGGGGCACGCTGCACGCCGGCATCGACCTCGCCGCGCCCATCGGCACGCCGGAGTACGCGGCCGCCGACGGCGTCGTGCTCGAGGCGGGCCCCGCCAGCGGCTTCGGCCTGGCGGTCTACGTCCAGCACGAGAACGGCGACGTCACCGTCTACGGGCACATGGAGGAGATCCTCGTGCAGCCCGGCCAGGTGGTCCGCGCCGGCGACACCATCGCGCTGCTGGGGAACCGCGGGCAGTCGACCGGCCCGCACCTGCACTTCGAGGTGCACGTCGGCGGCATCGACGGCGAGCGGATCGACCCGATCCCGTGGCTGCGGGACCGCGGCGTCGCCATCTGAGGAAGGACCACCCTTCCCCCCGTGCCTCGCAAGCCCGGCACGGGGCCCTGGAGGGTGGCCGTTCCAGCACGTCACGAGACACGCGCCCCCTCCCGGCAGTTCCGGCCAGGGGGCGCGTGCCGTCGGAGGACACTGGAGGGGGAGGTGGGCCGATGGGAGCGGGGCACGCACACGGCCGTGCACACGGACACGCGCACGGGCACGCCACCGCCGCGGCGGCCTCGCGCGGGCGGCTGGCCGTCGTCCTCGGGCTCACCCTCGCCGTCCTCGTCGCCGAGGTCGTCGGGTCGCTGGTCTCCGGCTCGCTGGCCCTGCTCGCCGACGCCGGCCACATGGCCACCGACGCACTCGGCGTGGGCCTCGCCCTCGGGGCGGTGACGCTGGCGCAGCGCCCCGCCCGCGGGCGGCGCACCTTCGGCTGGCAGCGGGTGGAGATCCTCGCCGCGGTGGCCAACGGGCTGCTGCTGGCCGGTGTCGCGGTGTTCGTCCTCGTCGAGGCGGTGCGGCGGATCGGCGACCCGCCCGAGATCACCTCCGGCGTCGTCCTCGCCGTCGCCGCCGGGGGCCTGGCCGCCAACCTCGCCGGGCTGGCGCTGCTGCACCGCGGCCGGCGGGGGTCGCTCGCCGTCCGCGGCGCGCACCTGGAGGTGCTCGGCGACGCGCTGGGCTCGGTGGCCGTCCTCGTCGCGGCGGGCGTCGTCGCGCTCACCGGGTGGACGCCGGCCGACACGATCGCCGCGCTGCTCATCGGCTGCCTGGTGCTGCCGCGGGCGTGGGCGCTGCTGCGCGAGTCCCTCGACGTCCTGCTGGAGGCCGCGCCCCGCGACGTCGACCTCGACCAGGTGCGCGCGCACGTCCTCGGGGTGCCCGGCGTCATCGGCGTCCACGACCTGCACGCCTGGACGATCACCTCGGGCCTGCCGGTGCTGTCCGCGCACGTCGTCGTCACCGACGAGGCGCTGGCCGCCGGGCACGGCGGCCGGGTCCTCGACGCGCTGTGCGCCTGCCTCGGCGACCACTTCGACGTCCCGCACTGCACCTTCCAGATCGAGGCCGAGGCGCACGCCGGTCACGAGGCCCCCGTCCACGACTGAGGAAGGACCCTCTCGCCCCCCTGGAAGGACCTCCCTGCCCCCCACCGCTCGCAGGCTCGCGGCGGGCCCCTGCAGGGAGGCCGACCCCCGCTCGCGGCGGGCCCCTGCGACGGGGCCGCCCGGTACGTCACCAGGTGGGACAGTGGACGAGTACGTCGGACGGTCTGGAGGCGCAGGTGGAGCACGGGCACCACTCGGGCATGTGGGTGCCCGACGAGCCACCCACGTGGGGGCGGGTCTTCCTGCCCCACCTGGACGCGTGGTCGGTGCTGCCGGTCCTCGCCCTGCTCGGCGTGCTGGCCTACCTGGTCGGCCTGGTCCGGCTGCGCCGCTCGGGCGTGGCCTGGCCGTGGTGGCGGGCGGCGTCGTGGGTGGCCGGCTGCCTGTCGCTGTTCGCCGTCACCGGGACCTGGCTGAACGGCTACGGCATGGTGCTGTTCAGCGTGCACATGGCGCAGCACATGGTGCTGTCCATGGTCGCGCCGCTGCTCCTGCTGCTCGGCCGGCCGGTGACGCTGGCGCTGCGGTCACTGCCGCGGGGCAGGGGAGTGGCCGGCGTCCCGCGGGCGCTGCTGCTCGACGCCCTGCACAGCCGGGTCGCGCGCTTCCTCTCGCACCCGCTGTTCACGCTGCCGCTGTTCCTGGTCAGCCTCTACGGCGTCTACTTCACGCCCGTCTTCGACGCGCTGATGGGCGACCCGGTCGGCCACCAGTTCATGCTCGCCCACTTCACCGTGACCGGGCTGCTGTTCTTCGGCCCGATCCTCGCCCAGGACCCGTGGCCCCGGCAGGTGGGGCACGCCGGCCGCATGCTCGAGCTGCTGATCCCCATGCCGCTGCACGCCTTCTTCGGCGTCGCGATCATGATGTCGACGTCGCTGGTGGTGCGGACCTTCGCCGACCCACCCGCCGGCTGGGGCGTCGACCCGCTCGCCGACCAGAACGCCGCCGGCAGCATCGCGTGGTCCTTCGGCGAGCTGCCCACCGTCCTCGTCCTCGTCGTCGTCCTGTTCAGCTGGATGGGCTCCGAGGAGCGCCGCGGCCGCCGGATCGACCGCGTCGCCCAGCGCACCGACGACGCCGAGCTCGAGGCCTACAACGCCCGCCTCCGGCAGCTCGCCTCCCACCCCGGCTCCTGAACGCGGCACCGGGCCGGGGCCCCGGGGGGGGGGGGGGGGGGGGGGGGGGGGGGGGGGGGTGGGGGCGCGGGGGGGGGGGGGGGGGGGGCGCCCGCGGGGGGGGGGGGGGGGGGT